>JBEKHT010000034.1:0-26851 GCA_050012135.1 Anaerolineales bacterium
AGCCGGAGGAGGAAAGGCCGCGCCGCGCGGGCCAGCCGGGCATTGGTTTTCAATCGAAGGGCATCGGAAACCCGGCCAATGCAGCTCTCCGACAGCGGTTGGGAGCCGAATCAGTTCAGATTATTGGACAGGTATGCAACCATTGCCGGAGATCGTTTCAGTGAGGAGGATCTCCCCTTTGGGCAGAGGAGAATGGCATGGATACGTTTGTGGTCCTCGGCTTTGCGCTCGTGCTCCTGGCCCTGGCAGGAGTGGCAGCCGCGGTAGTCTGGGCCTGGGTTCAGACCAGCCGCCACCTGACCGACCTCAATGAGAAGGTGATGGAGGGCCGAGAAATGCAGCGCGGCGCCACCGAATCCTTCGGTTCCATTCAGAAAAACCTGGGCCAACTCACTGAAGCCAGTCGACACATGGAGCGGGTCGGCGAGGAGATCGCAAGCTTGGCAGACCTCTTGAGGGCACCCAAGGTTCGAGGAGGGATCGGTGAGTTCCTACTGGGGGACCTGCTCAGCCAGATGCTTTCCCCCGAACAGTACGCCCTGGGGTACTCCTTCCGAAGCGGCGAGCGCGTGGATGCCGTCATCCGATTGCGCGCCGGTCTGGTGCCCGTGGACTCCAAGTTCCCTCTGGAGAGTTTTCAACGGCTTCTGTCCGTGCCCGCGGAGGAGCGGGTGCGCCTCAAGAGAGATTTTTCCCGCGCCGTAAGGAAGCATGTGGATGACATCGCGTCGAAATACATCCTGCCTGATGAGGGCACCTTCGACTTCGCCCTGATGTACATCCCGGCCGAGAGCGTTTATTATGAGACCATCGTCCAGGAGGAAGGTTTCGGAAGAGAAACCGGCATCCTCACCTATGCTCTTGGGCGACACGTGATTCCAGTTTCACCTAACAGCTTCTTCGCCTATCTCCAGGCCATCGCCCTGGGACTGAAGGGCCTGCAAATCGAGAAGGGGGCCCAGGAAATCATGCGGGTTCTGGGTCGCCTTCGGGGGGACCTGGATCGCTTCAAAGAGGAATACGATACGCTGGGAGGCCATCTGGAAAGAGCAAGGAGGAAATATGAGGACGCCTCGCGGGCTTTCAGCCGATTTGAGGAGAAATTGATCCAAGCCACCGAGCCGTCGCAGGAGCCTGGAGAGCCAGGGCTGGCCTTGCCTTCCGCACCCGAGGGCGACGGATAGGTTGGCGAGCTCGGGGCGGCAGGTGCCAGCTTGGGGCTGGCCGACGAGGCCGGGATGTCTCTCCACTGCCAGCGAGTGCGGTTGTGGACCGGCCATGGCTCGCAAAAACCGTTGGTTGCGGAAAGAAAATCAGTCCACGCTCCTTGGGAGATTTTCAGGATTCGCATCGCAAGGAGTCGGATCCTGGAGCCGCCCTTCGAGAGACTCGCGGATCGATTGGCAGGTGGGAGCTTGGCTGAGGCGCATCGGTCGAGGCGGGTCCCCCGCGGAAGGTTGCGAGGGCTACGCACGTAGTCTTGCAAGGTGGGGGAAGGGCACGATCTGAGAGGCTCTCGGGTCGCAGCGCGCAGAAGGAGAGATCATGACATTGTTCGCCCCGCCCCGATTCGGACTGGCACTGGGTGGAGGGGGGATTCGCGGCCTGGCACATATCGGCGTCCTCAAGGCGCTGGAAGAGGAGGGACTGCGTCCCAGCCTGCTCAGCGGGACCAGCATGGGGGGCCTGATCGCTGCCTTGTACGCTTCGGGCATGTCGGCCTGCCAGCTCGAGGCCGAAGCGCTGCGAGCCTCCCGGCCCACAAGGCTAATGCGTCTTATTGAGTTGCGACCTCCGCGCCGAGGCCTGTTGCGGACCGGTGGAGTTCGAGCCTACTTGGAGGGGCTCCTGGGGAAGGGTCTGGACTTCGCAAGCCTGAGGATTCCCACGGTGCTGACCGCGGTCGACCTGGAGGCGGCAGAAGAGATCCTGCTCGGGGAGGGTTCGGTGCTGGAGGCTGTCATGGCTACTATGGCGGTGCCGAGCCTATTTGAACCGGTTCGCCTTGGGAATCGAATCCTTGTCGATGGCGGAGTGCTCAACAACGTCCCTGCGGGCGTAGTTCGGCGGATGGGTGCCGAGGTGGTCGTGGCGGTCGACGTTGGGTCCGGTTTAGGCCTCTCCTCGCCAGACAAGAAGCCCAACCTAGCTGGCCTCGCCGCGCTGCTCCCACAAATCGCCATCGACCTCATCCAGACCGAGGGGATCATGGTTTCAGCGATCACAGCCGAACGGCTTCGCCGAGCGCGCCCCGAGGTTCTCATTCGCCCCAGTCTTCCTCCCGGCGTGACCTCCTTCACCGGTTTTGACCGCACCGAGGAGATCCTCCTGGCCGGGCAGCGCGCCACCCAGCTCCAGATCCCGAGCTTGCGCGCAGCCCTTTCTCTCACGCCTGCGCGCATCCTGCGACGGGTGATCTCCAGGTTTCCTTTCCAGAAAGATGATCGAGTGGCGTGGCCAATCCACGATCAGGTGGAGGGCCTGCAGCCATGACGAGCGCGGCGGCTGGATCTGTGGAGCCAAGACCTGATTCCCTCCCGCGGTGACAGGATGATCCGATGGCTTTTCTTTGGAGTGATTAGCTTGAGCTTCGTGGCTCTCTCTGGTCGCAGCTTAATTGAGATGGGCTCACATGGTTTCTGGAGGTTCTGGGCGTTTGAATGTCTGCTGGGGTTGGTCGTGGAGAACTCCATGTACTGGTTTGTGAAACCGCTGTCTGGGTCGCAGATCTTGTCCTGGGCGATGTTGCTTGGATCGATTCTGATGGCAGGCCATGCCGTCTATCTGCTGCGCAGAACGGGAAGGCCGAACGGGTCGATTGAGAAAACAACCGAACTGGTGACGGGCGGCGTCTATCGCTACATCCGCCATCCGCTTTATGCCTCGCTGATCCTGCTCGGCTGGGGAAGCGCCCTGAAGTATCCGTCCTGGCTCGCCCTGGGCCTGGC
This sequence comes from Anaerolineales bacterium, assembly GCA_050012135.1. Lineage (GTDB taxonomy): Bacteria > Chloroflexota > Anaerolineae > Anaerolineales > RBG-16-64-43 > JBEKHT01. The sequence goes on from JBEKHT010000034.1 coordinate 2,949, forward strand.
GGGTGCTGGGACCCTTCTGCTTTTTTGGACGGCCTATTTTGAGGAAAGAGAGCTGCTCGGTCGGTTCGGTCAGCGGTATCTCGACTACATGCGCGCAACGAAGATGTTCCTTCCATTCGTCGTCTAGGGCGGCGCTTAGAGCGCGGGTCTGGTTTCAAGAACCGGGCAAGGTCTTGAGGATAACCTCGGGCTCCTTGGATTGGCAGGCTGGCTCCCTCGCCGTGGGAGGAATGTGGAGGATGGCAAGGCAACCCCCGTCTCTCTGGGTCTCGTGGCCCGGATACCGCACGGCCAAGCTGTTTCCCGAAACAGTTCTGTCATTGCGCCTCGTGCGCTTGGCCACAATCACTGCGCTCCCCGTCCAAGCCGAGATTGATTGTGTCTACAAATCAAGGGGTCAAATGGATTAGGATCGGGCTGAGGAGCTACGGGGAGGCACGTTCAGAATCACCAAGGAAGGGGGTTCAGTTCCCTGATCAGTTCCTCGATCCTGAATCCGCCTCAGGCCGGCAACTTTGGCCCCGCAAGATCGAAGAACGGCCCGTTGCCGTGGGAGGCCGAGGGGTGATCCTTCCCATGATGGATGTCGCCCTCACCTGCGATCATCGGGTTGTGGATGGGCGCGAGGCCGTACCGTTCCTTGCGAAAGTCAAGGAATTCACGGAGGCTCCAGGAGCCTTGCTTCTGGAGGAACAGTCTGCCTGGCCCTCGAGTGAGCCCTCCAAGCGAAATCCTCGCTTGCGAGAAGGGAACCGGGGGAGGCGCGAATCGATGCGCCGGAAGGCATCCGCCATCCTGGGGCGGGGGTTGGGAGAAGGCAAGGTAGGCGCTTCTCCAAGAAGGCCAGGGGCGGCCTCGTCGGCCCAGGGTTAGATGGTTTGCATGGGGGTATCCCGGCCATGATCCTCGTGGGGACTTCAGGATTCTCATATCGAGACTGGGTCGGGCCCGTGTATCCCGCCTCGCTTCCGGAGCGGGATTGGCTGGGCCATCTGGCCCGACTATTCCCGACCCTCGAGTTAAACGTCACCTTTTACCGGGTCCCGTCTGTCCGCACTGTGACCAGCTGGATCGACAGGACCCCCGAGGGCTTCCTCTTTTCGGTTAAAGCCTTCCAGGGTCTTACGCACGACCGCCAGGGACCCGACTTCGCCGGTTTCCTTGAGTCCTTGAGACCGCTGGCCGAGTCCGGGAAGCTCGGATGTGTGCTGGCGCAATTTCCCTATTCCTTTCACGACAACGCAGAGAATCGGGAGTATCTCAAGCTCATGCGCGCGGGGCTTGGGGACCTTCCCCTGGTCGTGGAATTGCGCAATGCGGGATGGGTGCGAGAGGCCACATTCGATCTTCTGCGCAACCTTCGGCTGGGTTTCTGCTGTGTCGACGAGCCTGCCTTGAAGGGGTTGCTGCCCCCGGTTTGCGTGTCCACAGGCCCGGTGGGCTACGTGCGTTTTCATGGCCGCAATGCCGCTAAGTGGTTTGAACATGAGGAGGCTTGGCAACGATACGATTACGCGTACTCCCGCGAAGAGCTGGGCGAGTGGGTTCCGCGCTTGAAGCGGCTGGACGAAGAGACCGAGGTCACCCTGGTCTACTTTAACAACCATTTTCGAGGGCAAGCGGTCCAGGGAGCGCGCGATTTGCTCTCGCTGCTCGGCTGAGGGTGAGCTGGACTTTGCCAACGCGCGAGTCGATGAGTTCGGGTTGGCGAAGGTCCCCGATGTGCTCCAGGATTTCTTTGCGTCCCAGGCCGGCTGGCACGGCCAGGGTTTCCAGCATCCGGATCAGAAGCTCCCCATAGCGCTCGGCATCATAGCGGTCGGTCTCCGACCAGCTTTCGTACGGCCGTGCGCCGCCCTGCGTGGTAAGGATGTACTCGATCTGCTCGCCAGCAGCAAGATGGACACCGTGTGTCTCCAGATCGCGCGCCGCTAAAGCCACCGGCAGGTTGACGCGGTACTCGGAGGGTTCCCGTGAAAGACGGTTGGTGATCAGGAGCTGTGAGATGGGGATCTGTCCGGTGCGTAGCCTGGCCATCAAGAGGCGTGCCTGAGCCAGGACTTCTTCAAGGCGCGCCCGGTATTCGCAGGCATTGCGCGCCTGTGCCAGGATGGCCAGCATATCCTCCTCGGCTTGGCGAATCCAGGGCAGAGTGTCGTGGCGGCGCACCTCAATCCCGCGGATTTTGAGCTCCCCGGCTTCGAAGAGGCCGAAGTACCGGTTGGCCACGGGGAGCTCGGCGCGCTGGCGGGAGGGTAGGAAAGCCAGCCAGCGGTAGACACCCTCGATGCCGATGTGCAGGCCGGTGGCCTCCGAGATAGCGCCCGCCAGCGCTTCGTGCTCGGCGTAGGTCGCACCGGGTTTCTGCACCCAAAGCGAATCGGTCAGGCCGTGCAAGAAACGGTAGCCACGATCCTCCGCGATTTGCTTGGCGTGCAAGAGCACTTCTCGGCCGTAGGCCGTGGTGGCCTCGTGGGCCTCGATGCGGCCAAAGCGGGCGTTTTTGTATCCAAGATAACCGAAGCAGGTGACCAGCAACCACTTGAGGGCAACTGCCCGGCGGCGATAGGCCTCGCGCTTGTGCTCGTCGGGCTGCGTGGCGATTTCGTCTGGGTCGACTAGTTCGCAACCTTGCGCAACCGCCAGCCCCTTGGCGAGCTTCTTGAGCGCAAGGCGTCTGGCCACCACCGGCTCCAGCGTGAGTGGGACAATCCCGATTTTGCAGTGACAGACCGGGTAGCCAATCTCCGGCACGATCTGCGGCCGGCAAGCGCGGCACTCCTTCTTGACCGTTTCTGGTGAGAGGTTGAACTTCACCATCAAGCTGGGGTAAAGCGATGTGAAATCGAGCTCGAGCACCTCCTCATAGAGGCCGGGATCGGGTTGGAACGTGAGGCCGCCCTTGTCTGAGCGGACGAGTTCAGAGGCGGTTTTGAACGCCTCGGGTTCGCGCTTGCGATAGGGAATAAGCCACCCATGCCGGTAGGCCGTGGCGACCTGCATGGCGCTGATGCCGGTGCCGGTGCTGGTGCGCGCCACCTGTTGCAGCGGCTGGCCGGTAATGCGCGCCAGCTCGTAGATGCCGTCCAGCCCATATTCCTCGGAAAGGAACGCGGTCTGCCGGTCGACATGCAGGCGACCGAAGAGGCTCACGGAGGGCGCACGATAGACGATCTGCCCGTAGGAAAAATACGAACGTTCGCGCTTGCGCTCGGGTCCCAGGCTGGCATCGCGGTTCCAGGGCAGGGGGAGGTTATGCGTTTTCGAAAGGCGCAAGAGCTCGGGCAGGATAAAGGAATCCCCCCAGGCCGTCAGGATCAGGTCCGGGTCAAGCGCATACATCGCCGCACGCAGGGTGATCAGCAAGGCGCGCGGATTCTCCCAGCGGCAGCGATACGTGGCGCTGGGCACGCCGATTTCGAGCACGCCACGGTAGCCATGAGCAGGGTCGCGGAGCTCACCGCCCAACCGCAAGGTGAGAATGCGCAACGGCGGCAGAGTGTAATCCAGGTTCCAGGGAGAATCTTCCGCCGTGATCGCGCGCAGGCGGCCCTGCCTCCTGGGAGAAGAACACCCCGGATCGATTTCAGCTAAGCAATGGGCCAGGGGGAAGATCCCACGCTCCAGGCCGTACATCACCGCCGGATTGAGATCCGCGTTGTAATAGGTCAAATTGGGAGCAAGGCGGTAAGCTTGTTGAAACAGCGCCCGCTGGGCGATCGGGTTGGGTGCTGCGGCCTCCAGTAGGTCGATCTCGCCTTCGAGGAAGAGGTCCCGGCGGCGAGTTTTGGACAGCTTCACCCCAGGGCGACGGGAAAGCTCGCGCCGGAGGGCGGCCAGCTCCCTCTCCTCCCCAGCGGCAAGGAAGGACATCGGGAACGAATCGGTCAGGCGATAGACTTGGCCCTCTTCGTCTTCGATCCACAGAACCATTCCCTCGCGCGTCGGGTAGAGGTCGAGAATCCAACCGCGAAGATAGAAAGGGCCGCTCATCCTTTTTCTCTTGGCGTCGGCTTTAAACGGTCTGCTTCGAGCAAGAGGCCTGCCCTCTCCGAACCCGAAGAAGGGGGTGGCGAAGGCCGAGAGCTTTCTTCCTCGGCGACCGCCTCCGTCTCGAAGAGAGAAAGGAACTCCTCCACGCGATCGACGCGCTCCGCCAGGCGCAGGCAAATTCCCAACACGCCAATCAACATGCTCATCAAGATGCTCTGCATGGGCAACGGGTCGGCGGCCATGGCTGTGGCGGCGATGCGCTTGCGTGCGAAGGCGAAGAGCTGATCGAACAGAATCTGATCCTCCCGCGGAAGCGCACGCCGGAAGCGCTGCAATCGCTCCTCTTCTAGCTGGACCTGTTGGGTGACCGAAGCGAGCGTACGTCCCATCGCATTCACCTCCAGAGCGGGAGTTGCGACGCCGCCTCAGGCTCGGTTGTGAGACTTACCGCGCGATCGGCCAGCCGCACGAAGGTGTGGTAGAACTGCGCTCGACCCTCCTGCACAGCTGCCTCCGGAAGCTGCAGGGTGACAACCACCAGCGAGGCCCGGCTGCAGCTATGCAAGGTAGGCCAAGTGCGATTGAGCAGGCGGCGTACCTCCTCGAGGTGTATGTTCTCGTCGTAGAAGGTGTCCAGTAACCCCAATACCACCAGCGGGCTCATATACGGCGAAAGCGAGAGCAGGCGCTCAACCAGCTGGTGGCAGGTAAAGGCGCGCGAAACGTGAATACGACCAAGGGCGGGACCGGGCGCGAGGCCACTCGCGGCAATGTGGCGCGCGATCCACAGGGCATCGAAGCAATTACCACCATCCACCACCCAGACCGGTCCTCTGCGGACGGCCAGCTGCGCAATTGCGGAGAGAGCAATAGCGAGAATCCCGGGCCCGTGAAGCGCCACTAAGCCCGTTGTCGTGAACTGGAGCGAACTGACGAACTGGGTTTCCGAAGGAGCTGCGCTCACCTCTGCTTGCATTGCAACCTCATTCCTCCGAAGATCTCTGGAAACAAGGCGGGCAACCAGGCCCGATTTCCTCCCTCAGTATATAGAACATATGTTCTACTTTCAAGGGGGAGTTTTCTTGGCAGGCACCCGCCCACAAATCCAACCTCCAAGCCTTCTCAACCAGAATTAGAGCCTCCAAGTTTTCCGCAACGCGTCCTGCTAGGCTCAGGCGCACACCCAAGCACCACCGGTCGGCTTCCCACCCTGCACCCTGGCACGGACCAGATCCAGCCGGCCCGCATCATTCCTGACAGCCCCTCTGGGCCCCACCCAATGCGGGAAGGGGCGCCTTTTCACGGACGCTTGACCTATCCATATCCCTCGTGGTATTCTCCGGCGGCCTTGCCTGCAGGGGAGGAGAGGTGCCAAAGGGGATCGCAGGCAGAGGGCTGCGGTTCAACTCGCGGCGGGGATCGGCCGGCTCACAGGCGCACGCCCACCGACGCGTTCGCTTCCTGCGTGAGCGCGGCCACCGAGCGGGCTAGATCACTCCCAGCGCGCGATGGATCGAGACGGGGTGCGGCGACCGGCCCCGCGAACGATCGGCAACCAGGCGACTGGTTTTTCCCTCCTGCTCTCAGTGAGGAAGATCTGTTCACCAGGGCGAAGGGATCGCGCGACCGCCACCATAGCCTGGAGCCGCCGCCCTGGGCACGCCCAGGACAAGGGCCGAACTCAAGCCGAGGATTTGTCCATCTCCGCTCGACGCGGGGGCTGCCGGCCTCGGCGGCCCCGGTCACAAAGCTTCCCGACCCGCGCGTCCCGGAAGAGACAACGGCCCACCGCCTCCAACTGGATTCAGGAGGCGCGCCCGGGGACTTCCCAAGGCGCATCTCAAGGGCGGACATGGATACGGGCTCATGGAGGTCGGAATTCGGACGCGGCCCGAGGAGAGGCAACGGCGCACTTGATCGGGAGAGCCCCCGGTCGGCAAGTCTGGCCAGAGAAAGGGATCGAGATCGCCTCGGGCATAGCCCCTGGCCCACTCCAGCGGAATGAATGATCCGGGACTCCCAGGGCACTGGGAACAAGAGGACAACTCGATGGCGGCACCATTCTTTGCGGTCATCATGGCGGGGGGAGGCGGCACGCGTCTTTGGCCGCTTTCGCGGCAGAAGAGGCCCAAGCAACTCCTGCCGCTGTTCAACGGGCGCTCCTTGTTTCGAGAGGCGGTGGAGAGGCTTGCCCCGCTTTTCTCTGTGGAGCGCATCCTGGTGGTGACGAATGCGGCCCTGCTCTCGGCCCTGCGGAAAGAGGCCCCCCAGTTGCCGCGTGCCAATTTCCTCTGTGAGCCGGAGCCTCGCAGCACCGCGCCCGCGATTGCCCTTGCCACCGCCGAGATCGAGCATCGGTCCGGATCCGCCGTGATGGCCTGCCTGACCGCTGATCATTACATCGCCGAGGAAGCTCGTTTTCGTGCCGCGCTATTGGCTGCCCGCGATGTGGCCCAGCAAGGCTATTTGGTGACGCTCGGAATCGATCCCACTTGCCCGGAGACCGGCTATGGCTACATCGAACGGGGGGATCTGCTCGGCCGCTTTGCCGATTTCGAGGCTCACGCCGTGGCGGCTTTCCGAGAGAAGCCCTCTATGGAGGCGGCCCGAAGCTACCTGGCCGATGGCCGCCACTCGTGGAATTCAGGAATGTTCATCTGGAAAACAGAAGATATTGAAGCAGAGTTCCGTCGGCAACTGCCTGCGGCCGGGAAGGCCCTGGAAGAGATGAGATCTGCGCTCGGGACCGGCCAGGCCAAGCGGGTGATCGAACGGGTCTGGGCATCGATGCCCAAGCAATCACTTGACTACGGTATTATGGAGGGGGCCAAGCGCACGGCAGTGATCTCTGTCCACGGGTTGGGCTGGACCGACGTGGGCAGCTGGGATGCCCTCCTCGATCTTTATCGGAGTCATCCGGAACTGACAATCCCTGGGAAACCCTTTCATCTGGATCAGGACTCGGATGGCCTGGTGGTGCTCGGTCAGGCGAGCGACGGCCGATTGCTCACCACGGTCGGCCTGAAGGATTTGATCCTGGTCGAAACTAAGGACGCGATCCTGGTCTGCGCTCGAGGAGCATCCCAGGGGGTCAGGCAAATCGTCGAGAGACTGGCCGAGCTGCCAGGTGGATCGAAGTACCAGTGAGGCCGCCAACGGCGCAAGTGAGGAAATGAGGAGCCGCGGAAGACCCAATGGAAGCATATTGCGTAAAGTGCAAGTCCAAACGTGAGATCAAAGACGCTCAGGCGGTGTTCCTAGCCAACGGCCGTCCCGCCATCCGGGGGACGTGCGCCGTCTGCGGGACGAGGATCCAGCGTCTGGGCAGGACACCCGACCATGACGGGCTTCCCCAGCCGCAAGCTGGGGCCCGTCCCGCTCCTAAGAAGACCAAGCGGTCGGGCAGCCTGGTGATCGTGGAGTCCCCAACCAAGGCCAAGACCATCGGTCGCTTCCTCGGGCGCGGATACAACGTGAGGGCTTCCGTCGGGCATGTTCGCGACTTGCTGCGGTCGCAGCTCTCCGTAGATGTCCACAATGGATTCACCCCGAAGTACCGCGTGCCCAATGAGAAGCGCGAGGTTGTGCGCGAGCTTAAGGCGGCGGCCGGGAAGGCACGGGAAGTGTACTTGGCGACCGACCCCGACCGGGAGGGGGAAGCGATCGCTTGGCACCTGCTCGAAGCAGCCGAGCTCGACCCCGAGAGGACCCGGCGCGTAGCCTTTCACGAGATCACCCGGCCGGCGGTCGAGCAGGCCTTTGCGCATCCGCGGGGCATCGACATTAACTTGGTGAACGCGCAACAAGCACGCCGGATCCTCGATCGACTGGTCGGCTACTCGCTCAGCCCCTTGCTTTGGGCGAAGGTGCGCAGTCGCCTTTCTGCGGGTCGGGTGCAGTCGGTCGCATTGCGGCTGGTGGTCGAACGCGAGCGCGTGATCCAATCCTTTGTCCCGGACGAATACTGGACCGTCGAGGCCGAGCTCGCCCGCCCTTCGGATGAGCGCAGCTTCCGCGCGCGCTTGAACCGCATCGATGACGAGGAGCCCGGTTTTGGCAGCCAGGCTGAGGTCCAACCCTACTTGGATGATCTGCAGGGGGCCTCCTTCGCCGTCCTGCGTGTCAAACGCGGCGAGCGTCGACGCAATCCGTCAGCGCCCTTCACCACCTCCGCCCTGCAGCAGGAAGCCTCTAAGCGGCTTGGCTTCTCGCCCAAGAAGACCATGGTCTTGGCGCAGCAGCTGTATGAAGGCGTGGATCTGGGCGAGTCCGGGATGGTCGGGCTGGTCACCTACATGCGCACGGATTCCACTCAGGTCTCCGCGCAAGCCCAGTCTGAAGCGCGAGAATACATTGAGGGACGATTTGGAAAGGAGTATCTTCCCGAGGAGCTCCCGCAATACAAGACCCGCACCCGCAGCGCCCAGGAGGCCCACGAAGCCATTCGCCCCACCTCGGTGCAACGCATCCCCCCGGGAGTGGAAGGCTATCTGAGCAAGGATCAGCGCAAGCTGTATGCCCTGATTTGGCAGCGCTTCCTGGCCTCTCAGATGGCACCCGCGCTCTACGACACCATGTCCGTGGAAATCGGAGCCAGGCATTCCCACTCCTATCTCTTGCGGGCCTCGGGCGCCACCCTGCGCTTTTCAGGCTACTTGGCAATCTATGAAGAGGCCAAGGATGAAGATTCCCAGGGGGAGGAAGAGGAGGGCAACGGCCTGCCCAACCTGGCTGAGGACGATGCGTTGCTCCTCCGGCGCCTGTGGCCCGAGCAGCACTTTACCCAACCGCCGCCCAAGTTTACCGAAGCTTCCCTGGTACGGGCCCTGGAGGAAAACGGAATCGGTCGGCCCTCGACCTACGCCCCGATCCTTTCTACCATCCAACAGCGGGGATACGTAACCTTGGAGAACCGGCGTCTGGTCCCCACGGAAACGGGCTACCTCGTGAATGACCTGTTGGTGCAGTACTTCCCCGGGATCATGGACGTGGGCTTCACGGCGCAAATGGAAGAGACCCTCGATGCAATTGCGGCTGGGGATCAGGATTGGGTCAAGTCCCTGCGGGAGTTCTATGGGCCTTTTGCTGAGCGCGTGGCCGCTGCCCAGGAGGAGATCCCCAAGGTCAACAACGGACCTGAGCCCATTGGGCGGGATTGCCCGCTGTGCGGCAAACCACTTGTCATGCGCTATGGACGCTATGGCCAGTTCATTGGTTGCTCCGATTTCCCCAAGTGCCGTCACATTGAGCCCTGGCTCAAGAGAATCGGCGTACCCTGTCCGAAGGATGGGGGCGATCTCGTGGAACGCAGAACCCGCAAGGGGCGCACATTCTACGCCTGCGCCAATTACCCCACCTGCGACTTTTCCTCGTGGAAGAGACCATTGCCCTCCCCATGCCCTGAGTGCGGAGGGCTGCTGGTCCAGGCCAACCAGCACCTCGCCGAGTGCACAAACTGCCACAAGCAATTCTCCCAAGACGAACTGGCCCTCGAGCACGAAACAGCCTGAACTGCTGACCCGGCCCGGGAGCCACCATTGGCACAGCTCCTGCATCGAGGCGTCTGAGTGCCTGGCTGAGGTCGGCCTGGGGGAGTGAGCAAAGAAATTTGCCAGGGCAGGCCCATCTATGTAGAATCGGATGAGGGGCCGACCGGGGGAACGAGTTTTCTCAGAGGCGTCCGGGGAGGCCGATGCCCGCGGTCGGGTCGTCGCCCGCAGGCTCCATGGCAGAAAGATTCAAGCTCATCTCGGCGGTCCACCTCTTCTTCATCCGAGAAGGGAGAATCCTTCTCCTGCGCCGCTTCAACACGGGTTGGGGCGACGGGCTGCTGAGCGTTGTGGCCGGACACCTTGAAGGAGGGGAGGAAGTAAAGGCGGCCGCCGTGCGCGAAGCCTGGGAAGAAGTGGGGATCGAGGTGGAGGCAGATCGGCTCCAGGTCGTGGGCGTGATGCATCGCAGGGAGGGGGACGAGAGAATTGACTTCTTCCTCACGGCCGAGACCTGGAAGGGGGAGGCCCGCAATCGGGAACCTCAGCGTTGTAGTGAGCTGAAATGGGCCGAATTGGCGAACCTGCCAGAGGATTTGATCCCGTATGTGCGGCAGGCCGTCGAGAACTACGGCCACGGGATTTGGTATCAAAGCTATGGATGGGGTAGCCGGGATGGATGAGCAGTTTTGTGCGGGCAGGGAACGGCTTGAGATCCCAGTCAGCGCCGAGGGCCTCGTCCGCTAGGGAGGCAGGATTCTGATGGAATCAATACCGAAACGCATTCGGAATCCGTGGGTCACTGCTGCCTTGGGTTTCCTCGTGGGCCTGCTCATCGGCCTGCCTCTTCTGGGCTGGTGGGCTTGGCCGATCCAGTGGACCGACGCCACCCCCGCACAGCTTCGTGAGGACTACCGCCTGGACTACCTGCGCATGACGGTGATCTCCTACAGCCTTACCCGAGATGGCAACCTCGCGCGAGAGAGGTTCGCGGCACTGGGGTCGGGCAGCGCGGAATTACTCGGCCTCCTGCAACAAGATCCTACTATGGACCCCCAGCGCCTCAGCGCCTTCCTGCCCGTGGTCTCCGACTTGATTCCCACCGGCGGGGGAAAGGCGACCCCTCCTGCAGCCCCCACACCGGCCCCGGGGCCAGCGGGGAGATCCGCCGTGGTCTTGCTGCTCGTGGTTTGCTTGGTGACTTTGGCCTTGGGGGGTGCCCTCCTGTTCTTCCTCAGGCTGCGTCGATCTCGAAAGGAGTCATCGGGCCTCGAGAGCCCGAACCAGGACGAGGCCGCTGCTCCGATCGAAAGCGCGAATGCCAGCGGAGCAACCGCGGCCGCCCTGCCGATCCATGCCGCGGCGCCGTCCCCGGCCGCAAGCGCCGCCCCCTTGGAACGGTTTGTCACCACTTACGTCCAGGGAGACGATCTCTACGAGGACAGCTTTACCATCAACTCACCGGCAGGAGAATTCCTGGGTGAGTGCGGGGTGGGAATCTCGGAGCCGATCGGGGTTGGGGAGCCGAAGAAGGTCACGGCCTTTGAGGTCTGGCTCTTTGACAAGCGCGACACGCGGACTTCCACCTACGTGCTGATGAGCGAGTATGCTTTCACCAAAGAGGATCTTCGTCTGCGCCTGGCTCCCCGGGGAACTCCCCTCCAAGCCAGCTCAGGCTCCGAGTTTCTCATGGAGACGCAGACCCTGCGGGCCCGAGTCCAGATTCGCGAGCTGCAGTATGGACGAGGCCCCCTTCCAGCCAATTCCTTCTTTGAACGGCTGACCCTTCAACTCGAAGTTTCATCCAGGGGCTGAGCGCCGCGTCGCCTTCCCTCTTGGCTGCGGCCCGTGGAAGCGGCCGATCCCCTCAGGGTGGGGCGGAGCCGGGGGCCCTATTCGATCCGCAGGATCTTCAACTGCAGGACTCCCGCCGGGGTCTGCACCTGGACGAGATCGCCGACCCGGTGGCCGAGCAGGGCGCTGCCAATGGGAGATTCGTGGGAGATCTTTCCGGCCCGGGGATCGGCCTCCTTGGATCCGACCAGCACGAAAGTTTCCGGACCGGCATCCATCTCAGCCACGGTCACGCGACATCCCAGCTCGATTACCTCCTTGGGTCCCGGGCTCGGCTGAATGATGCGCGCATGCCTGAGAATGCCCTCCAGTTCCTGGATCCGCCCCTCGAGGAAAGACTGCGCCTCCTTGGCGGAAGTGTAGTCCGCGTTTTCCGACAGATCTCCCTGTTGAACCGCGGCGCGTAGCCGCTGGGCCAAGGCCAAGCGGGCCGGACCCTTGAGATTCTCCAATTCCTCCTTCAGGCGGCGCGCCCCATCCGGAGTTAGCAATGTCTCTTCGCTCATCGCGTTGCCCTAACCGATGGTTCCTCTTCCCTCTCCTGTCCCTGAGAGGCCGGAGCCTGGCCAGCCATCAACCCTCAAGGTCGGGTGTAGGGATCAAACAGCTTCTGGTGTTCCTCCAAGGCGAACCGATCGGTCATCCCGGCAATATAGTCGCACACGACCCGCTGCAGGGCCGCCCCGGTCGCACGGGCCTGTATGCTCGGGGGAAGCATTTCGGGCGCCTCAATGTAGGCGCTGAAGAGGTCGCTGAGGAACCGCTCCGCCTTGACCGCCATCCTCACCACTCGATAGTGTCTGTACAAGTGGCCATAGAGGAAAGACTTGAGCTGCTTCATAGAGGAATCCAATTCCTCTCCAAAGCCAATGACATTGAACTCGAGTTCTTGCAGCTGCTCCCGCGTGGTCGCGCCGCTGCGGGCGATGCGCCTCTCGGTTGATTCCACCACATCGGTCACCGAGCGGCCGATGAACCGCCGGATCAATTGGTGACGGGTGACTTCATCGAGGGGCCCGGCATGCCATCCGATGCTCTCCCGTAGGGATTGCCAGATCGCCAATCCCTCGAGATCTGCGGAACGAATCATCTCCGATCGCAATCCGTCATCCAGGTCGTGAGCTGTGTAGGCCAGTTCGTCGGCCAGATTGGTGATTTGCGCCTCGAGATGACCTCTCAAGCGCGGATCATAGCTCGCGGCGTCGGCGAGGTCATACTCGGTTTCGTGCTTGACGATCCCCTCTCGAGTCTCCCAGGTCAGATTGAGGCCGGGGAAATCGGGATACCTGCGCTCGAGCTCGGTGACAATGCGCAAGGACTGTTTGTTGTGGTCAAATCCGCCATGGCCCTTCATGAGCCGTGCCAGAGCCACTTCCCCCGAATGTCCAAAGGGGGGATGGCCGAGGTCATGCGCCAGGCAAATGGCTTCCACCAGGTCCTCATTGGCGCCCAGCGCTCGCGCGAGAGACCGCCCGATCTGAGCCACCTCGAGAGTGTGGGTCAGCCGTGTGCGATAATAGTCGCCCTCATAGGTGATGAAAACCTGGGTCTTCTGCTCCAGGCGCCGAAAGGCCGTGGTGTGCAAAACCCGGTCGCGGTCCCGCTGGAAGGCCGTGCGATAGGCCGGCTCATGCTCGGGGTACTCGCGGCCCTTGGACTTGCCGCTCAGGCAGGAATAGGGGGCCAGCCGTTCGAACTCGCTCGCTTCCATGGCCTGTCGCGTGACGTACATGCTTCCTCCAGAAGGAAGGCGCAGTGTAACAGAGCGAATCGGGCTTGTCAACGGGTTGCGAATCAATTATGCTTATTGAGAGAGGAAATTCCTCATTCCACCTGAGCCGAGTGACATGCCGAGGGAACGCGCCGGTTTGATCAGAGTTGGGGGTCGAGAGGCCACGGTGATCGGTGACGACCTGCAGGTCGGCGATCCAGGCCCGGAGTGGGAAGTGGTCAACGCGCTGGATTCCACGCGGGGCTTGGTTCGCATTATTGCCGCCCTGCCCTCCTTGGACACTCCGGTCTGTGATCGGGAGACGAGGACCTTTAATCAAAGGGCCGCCGAATTGGGGCCGGACCTCCGCATTCTGGTGGTCAGCACGGATCTGCCCTACGCACAGAACCGGTGGTGCGGGGCGGCCGGAATTGACCAGGTGGTCACCCTCTCCGACCACCTGACAGGCGAATTCCGCATTCGCTACGGCCGTCTGATCAAGGAGCGTCGTATCCTGCGACGGGCCACATTCGTGGTGGACCGCAAGGATCGAGTCGCCTACGCCTCCTACCTGCCGAAATTGGGAGACCAACCAGACTTCAACGAAATCTTCGAGGCGGCGCGGCGCGCTCTCTAGGCTAGGCCGGGTCGCGCTGGCGAGGGGCCCCATCGGGGGGAAAGGTGCTGATATGCCGCATCAGAGAATCGTGTTGGTCGACGACCATGAAGTGGTTCGTCTGGGGTTGAAGTCGCTCTTGGAGCGCCAGCATGGATTTGAGGTCGTGGCGGAAGCAAGTACCGCGCGTGAGGCGGTGGAGAAGAGCGTAGCCTATAAGCCAGATGTGGTCGTCATGGATATCCGCCTGCCGGGAGGCTCGGGGATCGAGGCCTGCCAGGAGATCACCCAGCGACTTCCGGACACCAAGGTGATCATGCTCACCTCGTATGCCGAGGATGAGATGCTTTTCTCCGCTATTCGGGCAGGAGCAGCAGGGTATGTCCTCAAGCAAATCGGAGGGCAAGATCTGGTGCGAGCCATCGAAGCCGTCGGGCGCGGGGAGGCCCTTCTCGATCCAGCCGTGACGAAACGGGTTTTCGCGGAAATGCGGAAGGTGGCCCGGGAAGAAGAAGCTTCGGCCTTCGCGGAACTGACCCAGCAGGAAATGCATGTCTTGCAGCTGGTGGCGGAAGGCAAGACCAATCGCGAAATCGCTCAGGCCCTGTTCCTGGGAGAGGGGACAGTTCGCAACTACGTCTCCAGCATTCTTTCCAAACTTAATGTGGCCAACCGAGCCGAGGCCGCGGCCTATGCCGTCGGCCACAACCTCAAGGATTACTTGTAGAGTACTGGGCAGTTGGGAATGGGTTTGAGAACTCGGCCGGCCGGGAACGAGCCGGCCGTTTTTCATCGACGGGGTGCCAGTTGCGCGGGGAGCAGGGCTGCCTATAATCGGCGAACTGGGACAGGGTTCGGGGGCCTCCTTGCCGGTTGCCTGCTGGACCGGGGGAGGGAGTGACCGCCGGAGGGGGGAGGTCGGCTAGGTCGCGAATGGAAAGGTCTGGGGGCAGATCCATTACTGGTTCCTCTGCCGCAGCCCAATGGAGGCGAGCGGACAGACCCTCTCACCTCGACTCCAACATCAGGACGCCGAAGGCTCCCGGCGTTTTCCATCCCTCCTCGCGTCAGGAAAAGCGCGAACGTATGCGCTGGGCGTGTGAGCCATTGATTCGCTCGGGACTACCCTCCGGTGACTTGCCGAACGATGAGGCGGAGACCTTACTGGATTGGGGGTTGCGACAGATGGAGCGCAGCGTGCGGTCCACCGGTTCCCTATTGCGACCCCAGGCGCGCATCCTGATTCGATCCGACCTGGACACCGTCCGCAGCTGCATGCACCAAGTGCGCTTCCTCCTGGCTCGACGCGCCGAACTTGACGGTCAAGAGCTTGAGTCCCGGCTGGCCAAGTTGGCGGCCCTCTCCCGAAATCTCCCCCCAGCCGGGCGAGTGGCTCGCACGGCAGGGACAACGGCCCCGCCCCAGATTCGAAGGCGGGACGGCCCGGACAGAGACTCGCTGGTTCGGTCCTGGAGGGTTGGCCTTGCACGCGCTCGCGAGCGCACGCCCGCCAGGGAATGGCTGAGGCTTCTGCTCAGGTACATGGAACGTTGCCGAAAGGCGGCCCGTCCCAGGCGGAGGCAGCGCCTGCCCCGGCCTCCAGGCCCCGTGCTAACTATTGAGAGAAGGGGCTGAGCCGGAAGGAGAACGTGCAAGCGGGGTCGCCGCGGGCCCGGCAGGCGGTCTCTTCAACAAGAAAGTGCTTTCCGCCACTGATCCAAGCCAAGCCCTCCTGCAGGAAACCGATGGCCATGTGGCAGCATGGATCGTGCGTCTCTCGGCCCCAGCAGTGCGGACAAAGTTCGTTGATCCACAAGAGGTGATCGTTCTTCCGCTCGATCTGGACGTGTTGGTCGGTGTAGCGGTTGAGCAGCCCCGAGAGCAATTCCGCTCCCCGGGTGATCCGGCGGGAAAGCGGAAGCACGCGGATGCCGCTCAACTCGCGCACGGCCCGCGGGTGACGGGCCAGGGTGCACAGCCCTTGGCGCAGGGAAAGTCTTCCGGCGCGTTGGCTCAACCCGCGTCCGGTTTGTATTCCGTAAACCTCGTCGATCGCGCACTCCAGCGACCCCAGCGCCTCAAAGGAGAGGTCCGTTCCCGCGCCTTCCGCAGGTAGGGCACGGAGGCCAGCGTCCCAGCCAGCCTGGAACACCACCCGGCTCAGCCCCTCTGGTCCCAGCACCTCCCCAAATGCTTGAAGAATGACACGGCCCAGTTGATTTGGATAGGCGTAATTCATGAGGGTCGACTCCGCCCCGGCCTTGAGATCGTCTAGGGTTTCGGCGATTCCTGGTTGATTTCTGCCAGGATGGAGTCCAGAAGTTCAAGGAGCACGGTTTTCACCATTTCCCGGTCCGTGGCAACACATTTCACGCAACGGATGTCGGAATCCAGGCGCAGCGCGATTCGCAAGTCCTCGACTGACCAAGCATCCGCTTGATCCTGCTTGTTGGCCGCTACGACAAAGGGCGTAGCGGCGTAGGCCCGAAAGGTTTCCATGATGTAGCGCGCCTCCCGGAACGTTTCCGGACGAGTGCTGTCGACAATTACCACAAACCCCAACATCCCTTCCGAAAGAATCTCCCACATGAAATCGAAGCGCTTTTGGCCGGGTGTGCCGAACAGGAAAAGGACCAGGTCCTGGTCGACCGTGATGCGGCCGAAGTCCATGGCGACCGTCGTGGTTTCCTTAATGCGCTCGGCGGCCGACGAAATCTTGCGCTCGGTGGACACCACGCTGATCTCGCTGACGGCCCGGATGAAGGCCGTCTTGCCAGAGTTAAACGGCCCGGTCACCACCATCTTCACGGTCTGCGGCGGCACTCAAAGACCTCACAGAGAGCGGATGCGTCCGATCAGGCGATTGATGAGGGAGGCCTGCTCGGGAGTCTTCGGAATCGGAGTGATACGGGGGGCGGCCGGTGAGGTGTCGCCCTGCAGGCGGACCACCTCCACCACCCCAGCCTGCATCAGACCGTAAACAATCCGCCGGATTTCTACATCGCTCAGCCGATTGGTGCGAGCGATTTGGCGTATGGTGTTCTTGGGGTTCACGTAGGACACCACCCGCCATTCCTCGACCGTCAGATTAATGCCGCGCAATCGCGAATCCGGCCGATCCGTGAATTTCAAAGCGAGATCAAGGTTGGGAAGTTCTTCCTGGAGCGTCTCCCACTCTTTCATCCGGCGTGCGCCCTCCAGGATGAGGTTCTCCAAATCCAGGTGCACGGTAATGCGGTCGTCGGGTGGAAGGACGCCGTTGAAGAATTGGAAGGATCCCTCGCTCCAGGTGAATAGTCTCAGAACGAGATCCGTGATGTACTGCTGAACGGCCTGAACGATGGTCTGCTGGTTGAGATAGCCAGCGTGCATCAGCAGCAGGCCCAACTCTTTGTCGTTGTTGGCCTGTGGCCGAGTCATCAGGAGCCGCGCCTGTTCCTCCGTCAAGTGCTTGGTGTGCCGTAAGATCGACACCAGATGTCCGTCGGTTAGGCCGCCCTGGCCATAGATCAGCTTGCCTTCCGAGAAGGAAAGGCTGGCCTGATCGTTTGTCCCGTGAACGGTCAAGGTTCCCGTCTTATGGGCCAGATGAACTAGGTTGAGGAGTTGAGTAAGGCTGAAATCGTGCAGGTCGCCCTTAAGGGCCATTCTTCGTTGTCCGCTACCAGGGGGGAACCGTCGGCATCTAGGAAAGCGCTTCCCAAGAGGGAAGCGGGGGAATTATAAGCTTGCGGGTGAGGGCAGTCAAACTAAATCAGCACCGTCAAGTCATGGCGGCTGAGGAGGACGGGGAAAACCTCGGATGGCCGGGGGGGGGGCGCCTTGTCCTTGGAGAGAACCCGATTCCCTGCCGGACCTGATCCTGTGGCGAATCTGGCGGTTTGACAAGGGAATCCTAAGCTGATAAAATACCTGCCCTTGCCCCGGCGAAAGGTGCTGGGGCATCCGTTCGCTTACTCTTCCCCGGCGGCCGAGCCCATGGGCGTGACCCCGGAAAAGTGAAGGAGAGCCCTCGCCATGAAGTATGCCATCGTCCAGAGCGGCGGGAAGCAGTATCGAGCCGTTGAAGGCGCGACCATCGAAGTCGATCGCCTCTCCGTCGAATCGGGGGCCAGCCTCAAATTGGAGGAAGTGCTTCTCGTTGCGGATGGAGGCAAGGTCGAGGTGGGTGCCCCCTATGTGAAAGGGGCGGCGGTCAGGACGAGCGTTCTCGAGCATGTGCGCGCTCCGAAAGTGCGGGTCTTCAAGTACAAGCCCAAGATGAGGTATCGGGTTCACCAGGGGCATCGTCAGAACTACACCCGGCTACGCATCGAGGAGATCACGCGAAGCGCAGCCCGCAAGGCTACGAAGAAAACCGCCGAGGCATAAACTCCGAGCGGCCAGGCGCGGAATCATCAGAAGGGAAGGTCGGGATGGCTCACAAGAAGGGTGCCGGATCGAGCCGCAACGGGAGAGACAGCCACGGTCAACGGCTGGGGGTGAAGCGGTATGGGGGTCAACGGGTGCAGGCGGGAAGCATTCTCGTGCGTCAGCACGGGACTCGTATCCATCCCGGGCTCAATGTGGCCCGCGGAAGGGATGACACGCTGTTTGCGACAGCGGATGGAGAGGTCCGATTTGACCTTGCCGCAGGCGGCCGAAAACGGGTCAACGTCTTGCCGATGGTAGGTCAACCTGGATCCAAGTGACGAGGGGAACTCGAACTGCACCCCGGGCGTTCGAGCCGCTGCGCCCATGGAGTGACGACCGGGGAAAGGATGTGGCATGAAAGCGGGTATTCATCCAACTTATTATCCCAATGCGACGGTCATTTGCGCCTGCGGGAATACCTGGCATACAGGCTCAACCGTGGAGGTTATCCACACCGACATTTGCTCCAAATGCCACCCGTTGTTCACGGGCGAGCAGCGGATTGTCGACACGGAAGGGCAGGTGGACCGGTTCTATCGCAAGCTGGAAGCGCGCTCCGCCTATCTGGCCGAGAAGGAAGCCCGTGACACAGCGCGCACCTCCCCTGACCAACCGCTGGCCGCGCTCGAGCTCAGCGATCGGATCGTGAACACTCTGTCCCGCGCCGGAATCAACACGATCGCTCAGGCTCTCTCCAAACTCGAGGAGAGCGACGATGGGATTCTTGCCGTCGATGGATTCGGGCGCAAGAGCCTGATCGACCTCAAGAAGCGGCTTCGCCAACGCGGCTTCCCTCTTCCCGGTGAAGAGGCTCCGGCGACTCCCGAGTAGCCTGAGGGCCGATTCGATGGAAAGGGGCGATTCCTTGGAATCGCCCCTTTTTGTTCTCCTTCAGGGTCGCCCATCTTTTTGTGAAACGGTGGAGTCTGAGGTAAACTCCTCGCCGAGATTCGGCGACAGGATCACACCGTTCTCGGAGGAAGAATGCCAAAGGACGGCTCCATCGAGGTCATCACCGGGTCCATGTTTAGCGGGAAAACAGACGAGTTGATCCGGCGCCTGAGGCGCGCACGGATTGCCCGCCAGAAGATCCAAGTATTCAAGCCCGAATTGGACACCCGCTTCAGCACGGGCAAAGTCACGTCCCACGCGGGCACCGATTTCGACGCCACGCCAGTGAAGTCGGCTCGGGAGATACTGGCGCTCCTGGATGAGGATACGACTGTAGTGGCGATCGACGAGGCCCAGTTCTTTGACGATGAGATCATTCCGGTCGCGGAACGGCTGGCGGACTCGGGATTACGCCTCGTCGTCGCGGGGCTCGATACGGACTTTCGCGGGGAACCCTTCGGCCCCATGCCGACCCTGATGGCGCAGGCGGAGATCGTGGACAAGTTGCATGCCATCTGCATGGTCTGCGGAGCGCCCGCGGCCCGCACGCAGAGGCTGATCAACGGCAAGCCAGCGCGCTACTTCGATCCCGTGGTCGTTGTGGGTGCCAGCGAGCTCTATGAGGCCCGCTGCCGTGCTCATCACCAGGTTCCCCGCGAATGATTGCCTCCGACTATCACGACTACCTTGAGCAGGTCCTGATCTCCTCCGAGCAGATCCAGGCCAGGGTGGCAGAGCTTGGCGCGCAGGTCAGCCGCGACTATGCGGGTCTCGACCTGCTTCTGATTTGTATCCTGCGCGGGGGCGTGTTGTTCCTCTCGGACCTGATGCGGCACATCACCGTGCCGCATGGCGTTGACTTCATGGCGCTGGCCTCTTACGGCTCGGGCGCGCGCCAGTCGTCCGGACAGGTGAGAATCACACTCGACCTGAGCACCTCCATCGCCAGTCGGGATGTCCTGATTGTTGAGGACATCATTGACAGCGGCCACACCCTGACCTCGGTTATGGAGTTCTTGCGAACCCGATCTCCGCGGAGCTTGGAGGTCTGCGTCTTGCTTGACAAGGCGGAGCGCCGGGAGGTGCAAGTCCCCCTTCGCTATCGGGGTTTCGTGATCCCCAACAAGTTCGTTTTCGGGTATGGCCTGGACCTCGACGAGTACTACCGCAATCTTCCGTTCATCGGTGTGGTGCGCGCGGACAAGCTTGCTACCTTTTCCAAATGATCAGGAGGGCAGGGGGCGGCTCGCCGGGCCAGCAGATGACCGGGTCGAGCAGCGCAGAGCTAGTGAACTGGGCGGGACCGGTTGTGCTAGAGGCCCTTCTTTTCGGTTGACGTTGAGCCGCGGGATCTTATCAGGTTGTAGTCCATGAAGCCCCCTAACCCTTCCCCGACTGTCTTGGCCCTTCGGTTGCCTCCCTTCTTCGACGAGGCGGCTGTTGGACAGCTCATTCGCGGTCGGAGCGTGTACCTGGTAGGGGGTGCGGTGCGAGACCTTCTCCTTGGGCGAGCGGCGTATGACCTCGACTTCGCCACGGAGGAGAGCGGCCTGCAGGTCGGGCGGAGGGTTGCCGAGGCACTTCAGGCCCACTTTTACGCCCTGGATGCCGAGCGAGATGTGGGGCGAGTGCTGGTCACGCGAGAGAACCGCCGTTGGACCCTCGACTTTGCCTCTCTGCGAGGGCCCAGCATCGAGGAGGACTTGAGAGCCAGGGATTTCGCCATCAACTCCATGGCGATCCCCGTCCATTCCCCTCCCCGCCTCATCGATCCGCTGGGGGGGGAAAGCGATCTGCGCGACCATCTGCTCCGAGCCAGCTCGCCGTCGGCTATCTCCGACGATCCTGTTCGGTCTGTGCGTGCGGTGCGTCTCGCTGTCCAGCTCGGCCTGCGAATGGAGCGGGAAACCCGCGAACAAGTGCGGTCCGGGGCCAGCCGACTCGGGGCAATTGCCCCCGAGCGTTTGCGGGATGAATTCTTTCGGATCCTGAACGGCCCCAGGGTCGCCGCGGCGATCCGCACCCTAATGTCTCTCCGCCTGCTTCCCGCCATGGTGCCCGAGGTGGTTGGACTGGATACGATTGTTCAACCTCCGCCGCACGTCCATGATGTGTGGAGTCACACCCTGCTGCTCATGGATCGCTTGGAGCTCCTTCTTGCGGTTCTGGCCCCCCTGCCCGAAGAAGAGGTTTCGGCGGACGTGATCCTGGGCTTGGTCTCCTTGCGCCTCGGGCGGTTCCGAGAGCGAATTAGCGGTCACTTGCAGGAGATGCTTGCTGACGAACGGCCCGTGCGTGGTCTTCTATTCCTCTCTGGGCTTCTGCACGATGCCGGCAAATCGGAAACGTCCTCCGCGAAAATCTCGGGGGCTGGTCCTTTCAGCGGGCATGAAGAGCTGGGAGGCGAATGGGCGCTTCATCGGGCCTTGGCCCTGCGGTTTTCTAAGGAAGAGGCCGAGCGGATCACTCGCACAGTGCGAGGGCACATGCGCCCCTTGCAGCTGTTGCGAGCAGGCCAGGTGCCGCCTCTGGCGGTGTACCGCTACTTCCGCGGTCTGGGCCCCGCTGGGGTTGACGTAAGCCTGCTTTCTCTCGCGGACTTTCTCGCCATCTACGGCACGACACTTCCGCAGCCGGCGTGGGCATCCTTGCTCGATGTGGTCCGGACGCTCCTGGAGGGCTACTTTGAACGACGGACGGAGATCGTCGAGCCCCCGCCCTATGTCAACGGCGATGAGCTGATGGCCACGTTCGGCCTCCGTCCTGGGCCTCAGGTCGGTGAGCTGCTCGAGGCGCTGCGGGAGGCCCAGGTTGCCGGCCAGGTGAGCTCCAAGGGCGAGGCCCTGTCTTTTGCCCGCGGGCGACTGGGCCTTGCAGGCGCGACCACCGCAATCGGCCAATAGGCGGGTTTCGCCAAGCCGTGAAGCTCCAGGCCATCCTGGAAGAGGGCCAAGCAAGACCGCTGCCGGAGGACGAGGCGGCCCGACAGGGGATCAGGCTAAACCTTTTCGATAAGAGGGTTCAGTCGCCGTCGCCTGCCGGCTCCTCTCCCTCCTCCTGAAGTGAAAAGGCCCTTACTTTCACGAGTTCGAGCATCCTCCGGATATCCTCAAGCCGACAATCCGCCGTGGCCTCGGTCGCCACGACTGCCGCCGCTGCCGCGAACCCCTGGCGGAGCCCCTCCTCCAAGGGGCGCTGATTCGCGAGGGCCAGTGCCAACCCGGCCAGGATGCCGTCTCCGGCCCCTGCGGTGCTTACCACCGGCACAGAGGGTGTTTGAACGCGCAGGACTCGGTCCCCCAGTACGGCCAGCCCGCCTCGAGCTCCCAGGCTCACCACCACCCAGCTCTGGTTCTGTTTTCGGACCTGCTCGCAGGCCTCATAGACCTCTCGCAAGCTGGAAAGGCGGCGGCCGATCAGGGCCTCCAACTCGTGCCTGTTCGGCTTCACGATGGTCGGGTGACCGACGAGTCCCGCTGCCAGGGGCGCTCCTTCGGCATCGAGAATGAAAGGAACCCTTCGGTCCTTTGCTTCCCGCGCGCGCTCGGCATAGAAATCCACACCCAGGCTGGCAGGAAGTGTGCCTCCCGCGACCACGCAGCTCGCGACTTCGAGGGCCTGCCGATAACGCCCGATCAGGATTGTCGAATCGGCTTCTCTTGGTTTGAGGGTGTCGGCCGAGATTGTGCTCTGTCCCGACCCATCCTCACAAACCAGCACGATGTTGGTGCGCGTCTCCCCGTCCACCCAGGTGAAGTCGGGTGTCACCCCTTTGGCCTTCAGAAGGCTCTCGAGCTGACGGCCCGTGGGCCCGGCTGCAAAACCCAGGGCCAGGCTTGTCCGACCCATCTCCGCCAGGATCCACGAGGCATCCACGCCCTTTCCTCCCGTTCCGAGAGCCGAACGAGAGGCGCGGATTGCGCGGTTGGGGCTCCATCTGGGAATGAAGTAGGTCCGATCGATCGCCGTGTTGGGGGTGAGGGTGACGATCATCTGAGTCTTGCCGCGGCCATGCAAACTACTCCATTTGATACGTCATCGAGCTTCGTTTCAAGAGCTCCTGTTGGGCCGACCGAACCCACGCCGAGCTCCCCATGAGAAGGTTCCCCAAGAGGATGCATCGCGCGTTGGTGTCCACCCGCTCGGCGACGTCCAGGGCCGCGTCCAAATCCTGGGCGACAACGAAGATCCCGTGCCAGGGCACGAGCACCGCCGCCCGGGATGGACTCTTCTGCCATTGGGTGCGAATGGCCGAGGCCACATTCTCGGCGAGTTCCCGGCTGTGGCTGGGCGCATACTCCGCCAGTTTCACTTCGCCCAGCTTCAAGGTCGTTTCCAACACGGGCGGGATCGCTTGCCCCGTGGAGCAGAAGACCAGCACGTTGCGAGCATGGCCGTGGACGACCGCCATCCCCTCCTCGGGCATGTCGGCATGCAGGCGGAGGTGGACCTTCACCTCGCGGGACACCTCCCCCGCCCCCTCCAGCCTTTGGCCGTGGCTATCCAGCACAAGTACCTGCTCAGGCCGGAGGTTCCAGTGATGCCGGCTTCCCGCGTAGCGAGGGGTCATGCAAATCCTCTCCCCGACGCGCGCGCTGATGTTCCCTCCCGCGGTATCGGTTAGTCCCCGTGTGTACAGCAGAGCCCCGATCTCGCAGATCTTGGCCCGGGTCAGGGTTAGCTGATCATTCATCCTGGTTCCTCCCGCCCAGCCTTGAGTTCCCGATTCGAAGCCGGGCACCGTAGGATATCTTCCTCAGCCGAATCCGAAAGCGGCTATCGGCCTGCTGGAATCATTCGAGCCGCCTTTTGAGCGACTCGACCTCAGTGCCCCCAACGAGTTTCGAACTCGTGTTTTGGCCTTGAGAGGGCCACGTCCTGGGCCGCTAGACGATGGGGGCCCACAAAGCACTTGGATCCTCTCCCTGCGCGGGCG
>JBEKHT010000035.1:0-26428 GCA_050012135.1 Anaerolineales bacterium
TGCTCTTCGACCCAAATGCCCACTCACCCTTCATCTGAGAACCGCGGCCTGGCCCCTGACCGGCCAGCACGCTCTCTTGGGATTTGCCGCCGGGCCCTCCGCATGGGTCTTCTGGCCAGCTTTCTCTTGTGCGCCTGCGGGCAGCGCGGCCTCCCGCAGACACCCGCGCCCACAATCCGCGGCTGGGTCCAGCCGAGCGAAACGGCCACTCCCCCGTTCCCGCCGGGCACCCCGGCGGTCCCGGCCTCTCCAACCCCCAGCCCCACCCCAGTGACCTACACCATCGCCAGCGGCGACACGCTGATCAGCATTGCGGTCCACTTTGGGGTTTCCTTGCAGGCTCTGGAAGCCGCGAACCCTGGAATTCAGGACCGGTTCCTGCGGATCGGGCAGCAACTGCTCATCCCGGCCGTCGCCTCCGCCGAACAGGCGGCCCCTACTCCCACACCCATGCCCCTGGAAGTGTCCGCCGCGCGCTGCTTCCCGACCCCCACCGGGGCGACCTGGTGCCTGGCCGATGTGCGCAACCCCGGAACGGGGCCCGTTGAGGACGTCACCCTGGAGTTCACCCTCTACGACGATGCCAATCGACCTCTCGCGGTGCAAGTGGAGAGCCTCCCGCTGGGACTACTTCCCGCCGGCGTGTCCCTGCCTGCCGCCACGTTCTTCGCCCCGCTGGAGAGGCCCGGCCGTCGCGCCCAGGTCACCCTGGTTGGAGATGTCGCCGCGCAGAACCCTCAGCAACGCTACCTGCCTGTAGAACTGGTCGGTTCCCAGTCCGCCGCCCTGCAGGGGGGTCTGGAGCTAACCGGCCAAGCGCGCTTGTCCCCCCAGGCGAGTGCGCCTGCCAGCCACATCTCGGTCCTGCTTGTCATTTACGACCAGGCCAGTCAAGCGGTTGGCCTTCGGGTCCTGCAGATCGATGAGACCTGGCGGCCCGGTGAACTTCACTCCTTCTCCCTGCGCGCCTACGCCTTAGGCGGGCAGATCAGCAATCACGCCCTCTTTCTGGAGGCGCGACCCTGAGCTCCCAGCCCGCTCTGGCCTGGGCTGCCGTATCCGGGAGGGTCGCGAAAACCCGGCCGCGTGCGCCCGCGGCGGTATACTCTCCCTCTTGAAAGCCAGATCCGGTTCTCGCGAGGGCAGGATGTACTGCGTCTATTGGGCCGTGCTATGGGCAGCCTTCCATATTCTGACCCGCGTCCACATTGCAGGCACAGAGAACGTTCCCGCGCGCGGGGCGCTCCTCCTGGTGACCAACCATCTCAGTCGCTTGGACCCGCCGCTCATCTTCATCGGGGTGCCGCGGCCGGTGAGGGTCTTCATCGCGCTGAAGTATCACAAGGTGCTGCCGCTGCGCTGGTTTGTGGACAGTCTCGGCGCGATCTGGGTTCGCCAAAACGAAGCGGACGTCCCGGCTCTCAAGCAAGCGTTGGGCCTTCTACGACAGCGAGGAGTGTTGGGCGTTTCACCGGAGGGAACTCGCAGCCAGGGCACCCACGCCTTGATCCAGGGCCAAAACGGCGCGGCCTTTCTTGCGGATCGAACGGGCGTCCCGATCCTGCCCGTGGCCGTGTGGGGAACAGAGCGCGCTTTCCAAAGCATGGGCCGGTTGCGCAGGCCCGACGTGTATCTGCGGATTGGCAAGCCGTTCCGGCTGCCCGCGGCGGGGCGCGCCCGCGGCGCGCAGCTCGACACCTTCACCGAGCAGATCATGTGTGCCATCGCCGTGCTTCTTCCTGAACCCTATCGCGGCGTCTACGCCCATCACCCTGGCATCGCCGAGTGGGAGAGGCAGATGTCCACATGAAGGCGGAGAAGCTGGCGACGGCTGAGCGCGATCGACTGAGAACCCTGCTCGACGAGCAGTCACCCCGCGACGCCTTGGCCTGCTACTACACCTTTTACCATCCCGCGCCGCGGACCAGCCTCTACGTGATCGCCCCTCCTGCGGGCCGACCGGAGGCCTTCCTGGTCAGAGCCCAGACGGGGCAGGATCTCTTTCGACCGTTGATCACGCTGCGTGCCCCCGGGTCGGCCCCGGCCTCGCTCCTGCTCCAGGCCGCTCTGGCACCTGGGGAGAGCGGATACTTTTCGCTACCCGCCCCTCTGGGAAGCCTGCTGCCCTCCACTCTGGAGATCCAGGAGCGATCCACGCTGCAGATCTTCATGCTGGAGGCACGCTCCTTTCAGCCCGTCGTGAACATCTTCGTGACCCGCTCGAAGTCCCCGGATGGGCTGACGCGCTATGAGGTCCGGCAGGCGGGCCGGCTTCTGGCTTCCGCCGGGCTCAACTGGAGATCGCGCCGATTTGCCGAGATCTTCGTGCATACGGAGCCCGAGACGCGCGAACGCGGCTACGGCCGATCGGTTGTCTCGGGGCTGTGCGCCGAGCTGCTCTCGGAGGGGCTCACCCCTCTCTATCATGTCGAGCTGGACAATGAAGCTTCGCTCCGGCTGGCCACGGGGCTCGGCTTTCGGGACAGCGGGGAGCGCGAATTCGCGTGCGTAGCCAGCCGCCCCCCGGCGGCTCCGGCTCCCTCCGGCCCCTCTCCCGACCGGATCGAAGCGCATGATTGAGGCGAGCTTGCGCTTCCCGCCCGGCTTCCTGTGGGGAACGGCCACCTCCTCCCACCAGGTGGAAGGCAATAACGTGGGCAACGACTGGTGGGACTGGGAGCAAAGCCCAGGCCACATCCTGGATGGGAGCCGTTCCGGTCTGGCTTGCGACTGGTGGGGAGGTCGCTGGAGGGAGGATCTGGATCGCGCGGCAGAAGCCGGCCAAAATTCCCATCGTCTCTCCGTCGAGTGGAGCCGCATCGAACCGAGTCCCGGCCTCTGGGATGAGGAGGCGCTGGCGCGGTATCGCGAGATCCTCGACGGCATGGCTCAGCGCTCGCTCCGGCCGATGGTCACCCTGCACCACTTCACCAACCCTCGCTGGCTGGCCGAACAGGGAGGCTGGGAAAACGAGCAGGTGGTCCCCCGCTTCGAGGCTTTTACGCGCAAGGTCGTGGCCGCGCTTGTGGATCGGGTGGATCTCTGGTGCACCCTCAATGAGCCGAACGTCTACGCCTTCGAGGCCTATGCCGAGGGCATTTACCCTCCCGGGAAGCGGGACCTGGGCGCGGCCTTCCAGGTGATGGGCAACATGGTTCGCGCCCACGCGAGGGCCTACCACGCCATCCATGAACTGGCCCCGGGCAGCCAGGTCGGCCTCGCGCATCACTACCGCGGGATCCAACCCAACTCCGCCTCCCCCTTGGACCACCTCGTCGCCCGCCTGCAATCCCGTCTTTTCAACGAAGCTTTTCCCCGGGCGGTTTGGAGCGGCCAATTGCCGCTCCCGTTTGGCCAGGAGTGGATCCCCGAGGCCCGCGGCACTCAGGATTTCTTCGGACTGAATTACTACACCACCGAGCGGGTCGCGTTTGACCTGCGCCGGGCGGCGGATCTGTTTGGACGCCGCTTCTTCCCGGCCGAAGCCGAACTGAGCCCGGGCGGGTTCATCGCCAACTCACCGGATGGTTTCTATGCGGCCCTGCGCTGGGCTCACCGCTTCGGACTGCCCATTTATGTCACCGAAAACGGGGTGGAAGACGCACAGGATCGCCTGCGCCCGAAATACCTTTGCCAGCATCTGCAGAAGCTCTGGCAGGCCGTGAATTTCAACTGGCCGGTGCGCGGGTACTTCCACTGGACCCTGGTCGACAATTTCGAGTGGGAGCGGGGCTGGACCCAGCGCTTCGGGCTTTGGGCGCTGGATCCTCTCACCCAGCAACGCTCCAGACGCCGCTCGGCGGAGCTGTATGCACGGATCTGCCGGGAGAACGCGCTTTCCAGTGCGATGGTCGCGGAATACGCCCCGGCGGCTTTCTCCACACTGTTTCCGGGCTGAGTCCCCTGCTCCCGCCTCCAAGGAATCTCTAACCCTCCTCTAGCGACTTTCTTACGCCTCCTCGGTAAAGTACGGTTGAAAAGCCCAACCCGGAATGACCAGGAAAGAGGAGGTGGAACAATGTCCAGCCTAATTCGATGGGAACCCTTCCGCGAGATGAGCAGCCTGCGCGATGTCATGGACCGGATGTTTGATGAGGGTTTTGCCCGGCCCTTCTCCAGCGCGGTCTTCGATGGCAGCGGCGCGCCGACCATGGACCTGTACCAGACGGACGAGGAGGTCGTGGTCAAAGCCGCTCTGCCTGGCGTGAAGGCGGAGGATGTCCAGATCTCGGTCACCAACGGGGTGCTGAGCATCCGCGGGGAAGTCCGCGAGGACAAGGAAGAGAAGGGCCACACCTATCACATCCGCGAGCGGCGCGTAGGGTCCTTCCAGCGCTCGGTGGCTCTTCCAACCGAAGTGAATGTGGACAAGGCCCGCGCCGAGTTTGAGGATGGGATCCTGCAGCTGACCCTGCCCAAGGCGGAGCAGGTGAAGCCCAAGACCATCACCGTGAAGGCGAAGAGGTAAGCCGCACCCAGGAGCGAGCGGGGAGCCGCAGGGTTCTCCCGGATGAACCGTCCGGGATTCCCCGCTCGCTTCGTCTTTCGGATCCGGCGGATGTCATGCCTCTCTACCAATACACGTGCCCTCAGTGCGGCCTGGATTTTGAGCAGGCCGTTCCCTTCAGCGGCCAGCCGGATGAGGTCCGCTGCCCGAACGGGCATCGCCAAGTGCGGCGCCGCTACACCTCCCCGGCCCTGATCTTCAAGGGCTCGGGCTGGTACAGCACGGACCATCGCAAGCGCACGGGCTCGACTGAAGCGCCCGATTGACGCGGATCACGAGGCCCCGCGCGCTAGCCCCAGCATGCCCTGAGGGGGGTTGCGGGCGCTCTCTGGAGGGACAGCAAGCCTTCTCCAGGGCTTCTTGTCTTGGGCCATAAAGGTGGGGAGTATCAACCTACCTGACGGAAAGGTGCCGCCTCGCGCGGCACCTCTTGACACGGGGATCAAGCTCTTGGGTGAGACAGACTTGCCGTCCCGAAGGCGGGAGAGGAAACCTCTGCCCCGTCCTCAATGATAGTAGATAATGGTTTGGCAGTTCGTGAAGCTGTCCCCACTGTTGCCATAGCACACGTTGGTCCCGCTTCCGCCGTCGATCGTATTGTGACCTCCCCCGCCCAGGATGCAGTCATCTTTCGACCCGCCCCGGATATTGTCGTCGCTTGCGCTCCCAAGGATCAGCGCCTGGGCAGACCCATTGTTCCTGATATTCCCCGAACCGACAATGATGATGCTCAGGTTGAGGGACGCGCACCCAGGCGGCTTGATATCGTTGACGGTGATCGGCCGGGAGGTGTCGGAGAGCAGGGTGGCCGGCACCGTGTTCGAGGCCGCGATGGCCGTGAGCACCGATACCAGCAAGAGCCCGACCGTTGCGGCCAGGGCGAACTTGATCACTCGAGATCTGAGCATGGGCGCCGCCTTTCCCCCTAAGCTTTCTTCAAACGAACGGGCTTGCCCGACATTCCGCGGATCAAGTCGGCTACCTCGTTCGCTGGCACGGGGCGACCCAGGAAATAGCCTTGAGCCGTATCCACCTTCTGGGAGCGGAGCATCCCCAGTTGTTCCTCCGTCTCGACCCCCTCGGCCCCCACATCTAGCTTCATGCTGTGCGCCGCGCTCACCGTGGCCTGGGTGACGGCGGCTTCGGCCGAATCGACGGCCATCTTCTCGACCGAGCCACGGTCAATCTTGACCCCACTGATGGGCATCCGCTTCAGGATCTCCAACGGGGACTTCCCGGAGAAGTTATCGAGAGTGAGGTGAACACCCAGGTCCTTGAGCTCTTGCAACCTCGGCCCAAGGCTCTCGGGGTCCTCCAGCAAGCTCGCCTCGCGGATTTCCAGGTGAATCTGCCCGGGATTGAGATCGGCCTGCTTGAGGACCTCGGCCATGGCATCGCTCATGCCCTCCTTGAGCTGGCGGGCGGAGACATTCACGAGCAGGGAGAGCGCGGGAAGCCCTTCCGTCTTCCAGGACTTGAGCTGCGAGCAAGCGGTCTCGAGCGCCCAGCGTCCAATCGGCACGATCAGGCCGGTCTGTTCCGCGGCGGGGATGAACTCCGCCGCCGGAACTATCCCGCGCTCGGGGTGGTTCCAGCGCAAGAGGGCTTCCACGGCTTCCACCTTGCCGCTGCTCAGGGAAAGGATGGGCTGATAATAGACTTGGAACTGGCCGGCGGTCAGCGCCGCACGCAATTCCTTCTCGATGGCCATCAGGTCCGCAGTCGCTAGCGCCTGGCTCGGTTGGGCTAGGGTGAAGCGGTAGGTGTCCCGCCCATCTTGGACAACATATCGGTTATATCCCTCGCCCCGCTCGTGCAGGATCATGTACCCTTCCCGATCGGCGAGTCTGGCCAGGTCATCAATGGAAGCGACATCCACCACGCGTTGGCCGGGGGCTGGAAGCTGACCCTGTCTCACCCCTACCAACATTGGCCCGTACTTGAAGTCCACCAGCGCCGCCCGATCCCTGCGTATGGCATAGACCAGGGCAACGGAAAAGAGAAGGAGGCCAAGAAGGGAGAGGCCTAGACCTGCCAGGGACACCCGCCGGGCGGTTGGCACCTGAATTTTCTCCCCCAAGATCGAAAGGCTGTTGGTCTCCGTGAGTGAGCCCGGGAGAACTCCTTCCTTGGTCGGGGCCAGTGGATCCTGCTGGGGGTCGGGTTGAACCAGGTGCAGTTCCTGGGGATCCAGCTGGAAGGTCAAGCTCGGCGCAAAGGCGTCGCTCAGAGGACGCCCGCCCACGGTCCCCTGCACCTCAATCTGAGGGGTCACCGTCACGGTGTAGACGGCCGGCTTGGCTCCCGTGATCAGCTCTTTGGCGCCCACCAGCCTCTCAATCTTGCACAAGTTGAGTTCGTTCGCGCTGGTGAAGTGGTCTCCGCTGAAGGAGGTTTCCGGCTGGAGCGGCAGGGTTCTCTTCCAGCCCGCCGGGTCGCTCACCTCGGCGGTGAGGTTGTAGAAACCCTGGGTCGAGCGAGCCGCATCCGCGACCAGGGCGTAGCCAAAATCCACATTGACCAGGCAGGTCAGGTTCGGATAGACCGGTTCCCCGGATTGGAGGATAGGCTTGTCGTACACCCCGAAGGGTGCGGGCGCCCAGTATCCGAAGCCTCCGACTTGGTTGTATTTTAGATTGTCCGCAACCGTCACCTTGAGCGGCCGTGTGAAGGCGAAGAGGCCTAGGAGGATCGAGGCCGCCCCGAGGGCCGCTGCGGCGAACACGATCACTTCCTTCGCCTCCGCCAACCTACCGAGAAACGGGCTCTGTGCGAAGGCCGGTGCTCGTTTCAAGGTTCGCCCCCCTTGCTTTCGCGGCGGAGAAGTCCGCACCGCGGCTACCAGGAGAAAGCCCACCAACGCGGCGAGCAGGCCCATGGCCAACGGGCTGCGCAGGGACTGTACCCCTCGCCCCAGGTTGGGCAGTTGGATCCAGGTCCGGCCAATGATTTCTCTGGCAACGGGCTGATAGGAGTCAGTCCAATCGTTGTGATCTCCCTTGAGGGTGAAACCGGCAGCGTCTCCGGCAACGATGCGATGAATGACGTAACGCTTGAGCTGGCCGTCGAAATAGGCCACGACGTCCCCGATTTGGTAGCGCGGCTCCGCGCGCACAACCACCAAGTCGCCTTGGTGATAGAGGGGCTCCATGCTGTTGCCGGCGACGATCACATAGCTCGACTGGCCGCCAAACTGAACCGGGGCGAAAACCAACCAGACCCCGACCAGAAGGACGAGGCCGCAGGCTCCCAGGACAACGCCATACCACCGCCGGTACCCTTTCATTCCGAACCATCCCACCCGGCCAATCCTCCCAGACACGCTTGCTCACGGCTTCCCCCGGGCAGATCCCCTCGGGAGTGAAACCGTGAGCAAGCTCCTACCGCCATCGCCGGGCCTCCGTTCCGCGACGGCGGGATCTTCTCCAGCTCGAAGAGCTGGGGAAAGAAACCTCGTTATTGGGTGGCCACCACTCTCAGCTCGGTCGCCGTGAGCACGGGTGCGCCGGATGTGGTGCAGGTTACAGCGCCCCCAGCTCCCACGGTGCACCCGTACCAGGTGCCGCTGGCGACCAATTGGATTTTGACCGTGGTGGCCGCAGTCGGGTTGATCGTGAACGTCACCGAGTCGATATTCCCGGGATTGCTTGCATTGAGCACGTAGCTGACCCCGGTAATCGTGTAGCCGGTGATCGCGCCCGAGCCGTCGCCCGAAGTGGTCGCGGGCACGGTGTTCGCGGCCGCAAAGGCGAAGGCTGCGGTCGCGAAGACCAGCGAGACGGCCACGGTGGCGACAATGGTCAGCATCCTGCGTGTAAACATGTTCTTCTCCTTGTCGTGATGAACCGAATGAATTCGGTTGGATCTCGGGGCTACTTCCCCCTCTTGTACCTTAACGAAATTATAGGAGAGGACTAGGCGCGATTTGGCCTCGTAAGGGAAGCGCACCGGTCTTGCCAGACTGACCTCCGCGTTTCACCCCGTCCCAACCCCCGTGTCACCGGTCTGAAACAATGAGGGGCGCCTCCCTGCCGAGCTCGGCGGATCCACCCTTCCGGTCGGCTGGACCACTCCGCGCCGGATTCGCCCCGCCTGGACCTCAGCCGGTCGGATCGGTTCAATCCGGACCCTGCAAACTTCGTGCCCGCCCCTTGGAGGGAGTTCTGAGCGAGGGAAGCGACCCAGTTCAGGCCGGATCATGGACACCTCGCGACCCCATCCAAACAGAACCCTTCGCTCCTCCCTGGCAGTCCCAGCCGGTAACATGCTCGACGACCCGGAGCGGGCCCGCGCGGATCGCGCATTGCGGTTCCGCGGGTGACGGGCCATTCAGGCTCACTTGTTCTATTCCGGATTTTTGCAAGACTTTTGGAGGAGGCGACAAGCCGTCTCCATCCCTTCTCTTGCGGCTCTCAAATCCTCTCCAGCCGCTCCTGCGGGCCGGCCAGCTCCCTCCCGTGGCGACCCTGATAGCTAATGCGAGGGCGGAACGGTTAGCGTGATGCTTCGCAGAGATTCGGGTACCTTGCGGGCTTCCGGCAGACCGGAAGCAGCAGAAGAGACCGATGTTGGCAGCGAGCTCACGTTTGGCCGGCTTCTACAACCTGCCGTGGCAAGAGCGGCTGGAGTGTCTCTCCGCCCAGCTCGGCTTCGATGCGCACGAGACCGCAGCCCTCGAGAGCGGCGGGTTGGATCCCTCCCGCGCCGACCACATGATCGAAAATGTCGTCGGCGTGTTCTCGCTGCCCTTTGCGGTTGCCACCAACTTCGTGGTCAACGGGCGGGAGGTGCTTGTCCCGATGGTCGTGGAGGAGCCCTCCGTGGTCGCCGGTGCCTCCTTCATGGCCAAGCTGGCGCGCTCCGCTGGAGGCTTCCAGGCATCCGCGGCGGATCCTTGGATGATCGGGCAGATCCAGTTGCTCGACTTGGGTGATCTCGAGGCGGCCCGAGCGCGGGTGCTGGAGAACCACGAGCGCCTTCTGCAACTTGCCAATCAAGCCGACCCGGTTCTGTTTGGCCTGGGAGGCGGCGCGCGCGATCTCGAGATCCGCGAGATCCCAGACTCGCCCATTGGCCCCTTCCTCGTGATCCACCTCCTGTGCGATGTCCGCGACGCGATGGGTGCCAACACGGTCAACACCGCCTGCGAGATGCTCGCGCCGGAGCTGGAGCGGATCACCGGCGGACGGGTCCATTTGCGGATTCTCTCGAACCTGGCCGACCGGCGACTGGCCCGGGCCCGTTGCCTCCTGCCGGTCGAGGCGCTCGCCTTCGAGCCCTACTCGGGGGAGCGTGTGCGCGACGGGATCCTGGAAGGCTATGCCTTGGCCGCCTCGGATCCGTACCGTGCCGCCACTCACAACAAGGGCATCATGAACGGGATCGATGCCGTCGTCGTCGCGACGGGAAATGACTGGCGGGCGGTCGAAGCGGGAGCCCACGCCTACGCCGCACGGTCGGGGCATTACACCTCGCTCTCGACCTGGCAATGCGATCCGCAGGGTAACCTCGCCGGCCAGCTCGAACTCCCTCTGGCCGTCGGCATCGTGGGCGGGGCCACGCGGGTGCATCCCTTGGCCAAGCTCGCCCTGAAGATCCTGGGGGTAGGCACGGCCCGCGAGCTGGCGGAGGTCATTGTCGCCGTGGGCCTAGCTCAGAACCTGGCGGCCTTGCGGGCCCTGGCGACGGAGGGGATCCAGCGCGGCCACATGTCGCTGCACGCGCGCCAAGTGGCCATGGCCGCTGGGGCGGAGGGAGAGGCCATCGGAACCGTTGCCGAGCAGATGGTTCGCGAGGGATCCGTGGGCATCGAGCGGGCACAGGAATTGCTACGCGGCTCGCAGGAATAGTCAGGTCCGGGGCGACCGCCTGCGGCCAGCCCAGCCCGAGCCCTTGAGGCGAGAATTGGAAACGATGGTGGAGAGAAGCGAATCCGGAATCCATTCGGACCCAGGCGCGGCCGCCGTCCCGCAAGCGCAGGCGGGGCCCCAGGCCCGGCTGATGCGGCCGACGCATCCGGTCGGCCTCCTGGGATACGGGGCTTACCTGCCCCGTTACCGGCTGCCCGCACGCGAGGTGGCCCGGGTTTGGACCGACGGCGCCGCCCCTCTCCCGGTCCAGGAGAAATCCGTGGCCGGCCTGGACGAGGACGTCGTGACCATGTCCATTGAGGCGGCTCGCAACGCCCTGGCCCGCGCCCGGATCCCGGTCAGCCAGATCGGGGCTCTGTGGGTGGGTTCGGAGTCTCACCCCTATGCGGTCAAACCTACCTCGACCATCGTGGCCGAGGCGATCGGCGCCTCCCCTCATCTGCTCGCGGCCGACTGGGAGTTCGCCTGCAAGGCCGGCACGGAGGCGCTCCAGGCCGCCATCGGCCTGGTCGGGTCGCGAATGGTCCCCTGCGCGATCGCCATCGGCATGGACACGGCCCAAGCGCGGCCGGGCGATGCGCTCGAGTACACGGCCGGAGCGGGGGGTGCCGCCTTCGTGGTGGGCCCGGCCGAGGACTCGCTGGCCGTGATCGAAGCTTCCTGTTCGTATGTGACCGACACGCCTGATTTCTGGCGGCGCGCCCAGGCGCTCTATCCGCAGCACGGGCAGCGTTTCACGGGTGAGCCTGCCTACTTCAAGCACACGGAGGCGGCCGCCCGCGAAATGATGGAGGCGCTGGGTCTGGAGGCCCGTGACTACCGCCATGTCGTTTTCCACCAGCCCAACACCAAATTCCCGCAGCGTGCGGCCGCCGATCTGGGCTTCACGCGGGACCAGATCCGCGCGGGCCTTCTGGTGTCGCAGATCGGGAACACGTACGCCGGTGCCGCTCTGATCGGCCTGACCGCCATTCTCGACGAGGCGGAAGCGGGAGACCGCATCCTGGTCGTTTCCTTCGGCTCGGGGGCCGGCTCGGACGCCTTTTCGCTGCGGGTGACCGAGGCCCTGCCAGACCGCCAGGGATTGGCCGCCCGCACGCGAGATTACCTGGGTCGCCGGAAAGAAATCGATTACGCCATCTATGCCCGCCTGCGCGGCAAGCTGCGCATGTAGGGGTAACCAAGGAGGTTCATGGACATCCCACGCAATTGGCGCCTGCGAGAGCAACGCTACGGACTGGTGGGCGAACAGTGCGAGCACTGCAACGCAAAGATTTTCCCGCCGCGGGACATCTGCCCCGAGTGCGGCCGGGAGACGAAAACTCGCTTCAGCTTCAGCGGCCGGGGCGAGGTCTATTCGTTTACGGTCGTTCACGATGCTCCCGTCGGGTACGAATCGCAGGCGCCGTATGCGATTGCCCTGGTTCGACTCGCCGAAGGGCCTCTGGTCACAGCCCAGCTGACGGACGTGGACGCGAAGGACCTGCGGGTCGGCTTGCCGGTTGAGATGGTGACCCGCAAGTTGCGAACGGAAGGCGAGGAGGGCCTCATTCAGTACGGCTACAAATTCCGCCCGATTCTCGCCCGGACCTGATCGGCCACCCCGAGCTGCCCATGCGTGAGGTCGCGGTCCTCGGAATCGGTCAGACGCCCGTCGAGGAGCACTGGGAGCGTTCGCTGCGCGACCTGGCCACCGAAGCGGGACAGGCCGCGATGCGGGATGCTGGCCTGGATCAGGTTGAGGCCATCTTCGTCGGCAACATGCTCTCCGGGTTAATCGCCCGCCAGGAAAACCTGGGGGCCCTGGTCGCCGACTGGCTCGGACAGAAACCGGCGGAGGCCTACAAGGTCGAAGGGGCATGCGCTTCCGGGGCCGCCGCCTTTCGCCTGGCCCTGCTGGCGGTCGCCTCGGGTGCCGTGGAGGTGGCCCTGGCCGTCGGCGTGGAGAAGATGACGGAAACCTCAGCGGCCGAGACCACGGCCGCCCTGGCCACGGCCGCGGATGCGGACTATGAGTCCGCCCAAGGGGTCACCTTCGTCGGCCTGAATGCCTTGATCATGCAGCGTTACCTGCACGAGTTCGGATGGAAGCACACGGATTTCGCCCCCTTCTCAATCAATGCCCATGCCAACGGCGCCCGCAATCCCTTCGCGCGATTGCGCGAACCGATTACGGAACGCGACTACGCACACGCACGCATGGTCTGCGATCCCATCAATCTCCTGGATGCCTCGCCCATCGGAGATGGAGCCGCGGCGGCGATCCTGGTCCCGGCCGAGCGCTTGTCGGCGGGGCCGCGCGCGCGGATCGTGGTCGCCGGGTCGGGCGTGGCGACCGATTCTCTCGCGGTTCACTCGCGCAAGGATCCTCTTTTCCTCCAGGCCGCTTATCATTCCGCTCGCAGGGCCTACGATCAGGCCGGTCTCGAGGCGGCCCAGATTGACTTCTTCGAGCTGCACGATGCTTTCAGCATCCTGAGCGCGCTGTCCCTGGAGGCCTGCGGGTTTGCAGAGCGCGGTCAGGCTCCCCGGCTGGGGCTGGAGGGCAAGATCCGTCTGAATGGCTCGCTGCCGATCACGACCCAGGGCGGACTCAAAGCTCGCGGCCATCCGGTGGGAGCCACGGGCATGTACCAGATCGTCGAGGTCGTTGGGCAGCTGCGGGGAGAGGCGGGGGCGAACCAACTGGAACGTGCCCGGGTCGGCATGGCGCTGAACATTGGCGGGTCCGGGGCCTTGATTGCGACCCACATCCTCAAGGTAGTCTAGAGTCCTCGCGGCAAATCAAGCCGCAGAGCAAGGCGCGTGAGCAGGCTTCCCGCGCCGTGCCTGCATTCCGGATGCTGGCACAAGAATTGCAACCTCCAACCCCAGAAAAAGGCGGTGCCGGGCACACGGCTCGGGATGCCCTGGAAGGGAGCGCCTGTGGGCCGGGCGGCGGCCCAGGGCGAATGGCCTTCGCTGGACGCAGTGCCCGAAGAGTTGCGCCGCTTTGGCCCCTGTGCTAGGATACCGCTTCGTATCCCGCCTAGACCGCGTGGCCCAACGAACCCATAAGGGTCCGGGGAGGATTTCATGATCAAAGCAATTCGCATGTCCGCAGGTGCCCTGGCCCTCCTGGCATTGGCCGCCTGCACTCGGGCAGTCCGTCAGCCGACGGCTGCTTCGGCGACCCCCACCTCGGCGATTGGGGCGACTTCCCCGGCGGAGGCGACCATGGGTGCCATTCGGGCGGCCTTTCTGACCCAAACGGCCGAGGCGAATCCTCAGGCCGCCTCAGCCACAGGGACCCCACCCCAGCCCACGGCCACCTTCCTCTCGCTCGCCACCGTTCCGGCGGGGACGAGCGCCCCGAGCGACACGCCCGTGCCCGCGGGAACGTCGACTTTGCTGCCCTACGCCACCTCCACCCCGGGCGTCCCATCGACCTACACCTTGCAAGCGGGTGAATTTCCTTACTGCATCGCGCGGCGGCTGAATGTCGACCCGGTCGAGCTGCTGTCCCTCAATGGGTTGACCACGGGTGACCTTTATCTTCCCGGCCTAGTCCTGAAGATCCCTCAGAGCGGGCATATCTTCGGAAGCGACCGGGCGTGGCATTCGCATCCCGACACGTACACGGTCAAATCCGACGACACGATCTACGGGGTCGCCTGCTGGTACGGTGATGTGGATCCCATGGAAATCGCCTCGGCCAACGGCCTATCGTCACCCTACACGCTCACGCCGGGCCAGACTCTCAACATCCCCTAGGAATCGAGAGAGGGGGGTCCGAGAGCCCCCCTCTCTGCTTTGATCCCGATGAAAATCACCACCCGCTCCACCCAGCAACTCTTCCGCGGCAGGCTGGTCTCGGTTCGTGGGGATCAGGTTCTTCTGCCCAGCGGGAAAGTGGCGGCCTTTGAAATCGTTGAGCACCCGAATTCCGTGGTCATGGTCCCCGTGGATGAGGCCGGGCGGGTCTGGTTCGTGCTCCAGCATCGCCAAGCCGCAGGCGGCGAGATCCTTGAGCTCCCGGCGGGGACCCTCCAGGCCGGGGAGGAGCCGAGGGCCTGCGCGCTGCGCGAATTGCGCGAGGAAATAGGAAGGGGCGCAAGAGATCTGATCCCCATTGGATCGTTCTATCTGGCCCCGGGCTACGCGACCGAATTCATGTATGCTTTCCTCGCCCAAGGGCTGTATGCGGACCGCGCGCCGGCGGATGAAGACGAGGTGATCACGACGGATCCGATTCCCCTGGAGGAGGTACGTCGCATGATCCACCGGGGTCAACTCCAAGACGCGAAAAGCATTGCCGCCCTGGCCCTGGCCTTCCCTCATCTTGAGAGCTGAACGAGCCCAGAATGCTGGATGTGGCTGCCGTCCGCGATCACTTCCCTGCGCTCGCGCGGGAGGCCGTGTACTTCGACAACCCTGGCGGCACGCAGATTTGCCGTGAGGCCCTCGGGCGGATTCACCAGTATCTGCAAGACACCAATGCCAACCAGGGCGGTGCCTTCCGCACCAGCCGCGACTCCGACGCGCTCGTGGAACGGGCCCGCTCGGCCGCCGCGGATTTCCTGAACGCCAGCCGTTCCGAAGAAATCATCTTCGGCCCCAATATGACCAGCCTCACGTTTCAACTGAGCCGTAGTCTGGCCCGTCGCCTCGAGCCCCAAGACGAAATCGTGGTGACCTGCCTGGATCACGACGCCAACATCGCGCCTTGGTTGTTGGCCGCCCAGGAGCGGGGCTGCCGGGTGCGTTGGCTGGATATCGACGTCGAGGATTGCACTCTCAAGATCCAGGATCTCGAGCGCCTGCTCAACCCCCGCACCCGCCTGGTGGCGCTCGGCATGGCCTCCAACGCGGTCGGAACCGTCAACGACGTTCGCAAGGTCGTCGAACTGGCCCGCGCGGTGGGCGCCTGGGTCTATGTGGATGCCGTCCATTTCGCGCCGCATGGCCCCATCGATGTGCAGGAACTGGGATGCGATTTCCTGGTCTGTTCCGCCTACAAGTTCTTCGGCCCCCACTTGGGGATTCTCTACGGACGCCTCGAGCGGCTGGAAGAGCTCCCGGCCTACAAGGTGCGCCCGGCGGACAATCGCCCCCCCCACAAATTCGAAACGGGAACTCCGAGCTTTGAGGCGATCGCGGGCCTGCTGGGTGCCCTGGAGTACCTGGCCTGGCTGGGGGAGACGTTCGGCCCCGCCACTCCGGAGAAAGCCGCAGAGCCCCTCCGGGATCGGCGCCTGGTGCTGACGAAGGCGATGGAGGCCATTCGCGCCTACGAGGCGACTCTGGCCCGCCGCCTGCTCGAACGCCTGGCCGGGATCCCGGGGCTGCGGATTTGGGGCATTGCCGACCCCGATCGCGTGGAAGAGCGTGTGCCCACGGTATCCTTCACCCTGGAGGGGAGGGGGCCCCGCCAAGTCGCGGAGGCCCTCGATCGCCGGGGGATCTACGCCTGGGATGGGAATCATTACGCCCTCGCGCTCAGCGAGCGCTTGGGACTTGAGCCCAAGGGAGGAACGGTGCGCGTCGGACCGGTTCATTACAACACCCTCGAGGAGGTGGATCGGTTCGCCTCCGCACTGCTGCCGCTTGCCCACTAGAGGCAGGCGGGAGCGTCTCCCCGGAGAGGGCCAGCGCGGCGCTTGGCCTCGCGAATCGTCCCCCGACCTGGCCGACCGGTCAGCCCGGCTTTGGGCGGTCTGCTGGAGGCGAGAATCCTGCGACCGGTCCCTCCGGCAAGTGCGCCAATTGCGAAGCTAGCGTAGAATCCAAGCCAGGCGATCCCGGAGGGGTCGGCCGGCTCGCTCGAACGGCTGGCCTCGGGGGATCTGGGCAGCATGAAACCCAAGCGAGGACCCACGCATCCGCCCCGCCGTCTCGTTCTGGTCTCGGCGGACACCGGCCGGTCCAAGGCCGCTCGCCGCGCGTTGGAGAGCGCGGGGTTCCAGGTCCAGGGCAGTCGGCCGCCGACCCTAGCGCGCGAGATGGCTGGTGGGGTGCGCCGGGGCGGGCGGGCCGGACCGGCAGGGCGGCAAGAGGGTGTTGTTGCCCCGGCGCCGGCCCCCCCTTTGGCTGCCCCTGGCTTCCCCCTGCCGAGCCCGCTGCAGCTGGAGGCCTCCCTGCGGACCCAGCGCCGCTCCGTCGCGGCGACGCTGCGTTCCTGCCTGCGCCTTTGTCCGAAAGTGCGCCTGGCCTGCCTGTTGTTATACGACTCCGGGCATCAGGCTTGCCTCCGGTTTGAGAGCTTGGGGCCTGCGCGCGACATTCTGCCGGAGACCTTGCCCTTCTCCGAGTTTCCCCTGTTGGCGAAGGTCTATCGCTCGGGGGAGGCCCTTTATCTGCCGGAGGCCGCTGCGCTGCCCGGTCTCCCCTTGTTGGAACGCCTTCATCTGCCCTGCTGGCTATTCGTCCCTCTGGGAAATCCGCCGGCCGCGGTTCTCCTTCTGGGAAGCGGCGAGCCGTACGCGATCGACGGGTCTCTGGCCCACCTGCTCGAGAGCAGCGCGGCCGCCCTCGAAACCACCCTGGGCAATGCGCACCTGCGGCTGGACCTGCAGGCCTCCGAGGTGCGCTATCGAAGCATTCTCGACACCGTGCCCTTCCTCATCGCCCTCTTGCAGGAGGACGGAACGATTATCGAGATCAATCCGCGCCTTTCCTCGGAGCTTTCCAAGCGAGGCATCCGTCCCGAGGGCGTCCTCTCCCGCAACCTGCTGACCGATCCGGCGATCCCGGACGCCTTGCGGACGATGATCCGCGAGAGCCTGCAGCGTCGCGACACCACTTCGGTCGAGAAGCTCGGGGTGGATTTGCCGGGAGGCCAGGAAACCCTGAGAGTTCACAGCGTGCCTCTGCGCGATGCGAGCCGCTCGGTGCGGGGGGTCTTGCTCCTGGCCGAGCTGACTACCTACACCAACCTGGTCATCGCCGAAGCCGAGCGAAACGAGCGGCTGGCGGCCATCGGCCGGGTCGCGGCCTCGCTGGCGCACGAAATCAACAACCCGCTCCAATCCTTGCGGGCCCACCTCGAGCTCATCCGGCGCTACCGCTTGAGCCCGCCGGAACGCGAGCAGTCGCTGCGCATCCTGGAGGGGGAGGTCGAGCGACTGGACGAGATCACCCGGCGGGTTCTCGGGTTTGCTCGCCCGACCCCGGACGTGCTGCAACCGATTTCCGTGGCCCAGGTCCTGGAAGGGGCACTTGCCCTCAGCCGAAATTACCTGCAGAATCAGCAAATCGAGATCCGCGTCACGGCGCCCGGATCTCTGCCCCCCTCCATGGTGGCGCCTGGCCAACTGATTCAGGTCTTCCTGAACA
Source organism: Anaerolineales bacterium (assembly GCA_050012135.1). Lineage (GTDB taxonomy): Bacteria > Chloroflexota > Anaerolineae > Anaerolineales > RBG-16-64-43 > JBEKHT01. Next base: position 17,692 of record JBEKHT010000035.1, read on the forward strand.
TTATCCTGAACGCGGCCCATGCGATGCAGGGACGAGGCCACCTGGAGATCCGCATTCGGACGCGAGGGGAGAAGGTTGAGGTGTCGCTCGCCAATGACGGTCCGCCGATCCCAGCCGATGTGCTGCCGCACCTGTTCGAGCCTTTCTTTACCACGCGGGCCGAGGGGACCGGCCTGGGATTGAGCGTGAGCCATTCAATCATTCAGCGACATCATGGTACGATACGGGCGGTGAATGTCCCCCAAGGAAGGGGGGTGGTTTTCACCATAACCTTGCCTTTGATCCACGAGAACCCACCTGCGGAAAATGGCCATGGATGAGTCGATCTCCGCTCCGATCCTGCCCGAAGCCCGTATCTTGCTCGTGGATGACGAGCCTCACGTCCTGCTGGCGATGTCGCGCGCTCTGCGACTCAAAGGCTACACCTACGTCGACGAGGCCCGCTCCGGCCAGGAGGCCCTCGACAAGCTCACCCGCCTGCCCTACGACCTGATGGTGCTGGACATCCGCATGCCGGGTATGGACGGGCTGGAGGTGCTTCAGAAGACGCAGCAGGTCCGTCCCAACATTCTGGTCATCATCCTCACCGGGCATGCCGCTTTGGATAGCGCCGTCGCAGCCCTCAAGTCCGGCATGGTGGTGGACTACCTGCTCAAGCCCGCCTCTCTGGAGCAGGTGGACGCGGCCATCCACCGCGCGCTGCGCAAACGGGTCAAAGAGATGCAGCAGCGCCATTCCCTGGATGCGGCGATCGCCGCCCTCGAGAATCTCAAGACCGATCGACCCCTGCACGAGGGCAAGAGCAGCGCGGTCCCTCCCGAGCGGTTTCAATATGCCGGTCCGCTCTCCCTGGATCGCGAAAAGCGGACGCTCACCCTCAACTCGGGAGAAGAGACCCGGACCATTCTGCTCACGGCCAGCGAGGAGAGCATTCTTTCGCTCCTGATGGCCCATCCCGGGGACGTGCTCTCCTCGCGGCGGATTGCGCGCGAGGCCATGAGCTACGAGCTCTCCGAAACCGAGGCCAAGACGATCGTCCACCCCCACATCGTTCGACTTCGGCGCAAACTGGAACGCGATCCCAAGCGACCCAATTTCATCCGCACCGTGCGAGGGCGCGGGTACCTTCTCTCTCTGCCGAATATGCAGCCGGTGAGGGAATAACCTTTCTGGGCTCCCCACAGTTCGCGGCTGGAAACCACGGGTAGGCCCGATGGCCTACCCGTTGCCATGGGCCGCCGCCCTACCGTCGCGGCGGACCCGGATCAGTCGGGTATCTATCCCTCCCCGCACCGCGCGGCCAGGAAAAACCCAAAGGCCGAGCCCGGCTGGGCTCGGGCCTGAGGCGCGCCGCAGGAGGGCTCCTTCCCCGGCGGGCCCAAGTCAGGGCGATGGCGACTGCAGTTTTTGATCGAGGAGGTTAAGGGCCCCCAGCAGCTGCGCGTCTCTGCTGGATTGCAGCCCTGCGGAACTCAGACCCTGCTCGCTCTCGGGGATCAGGGGCACTTGGCCCTGCGCTAGCGGGACGACCAGATCCGGAGTGATCCCCTTGTGCCAGATGACCCTGCCCTTGGGAGTGAGCCACTCCTGCGTTGCCAGGAGGACCTCCGAGCCATCCGCCAAAGGATACGGTTCGAGCACCGTGCCCGTCCCAAACGTGGTCTGGCCAACGAGCGCGGCCCGGCCGGCGTCCTGCAGGGCTCCCGCGACGATTTCCGCGGCACTGGCTGTCCCCGCGTTGATCACGACCACCAGCGGCTGGCTGGGATCCAGCCCGCGCGCCTCGACCGGCACCGGGGTGAGCTTGCCTTTTGCGTCCTTCTCCAGCAACACATTCCCGCTCGAGAGGAACTCACTGGCCACCCCCGTCGCCTCCCCCAGGATTCCACCCGGATCATTGCGAAGATCCAGGATGATGCCCTTGGCCCCGGCCGCCCGAATCTCAATCAAGGCCTGCTCCAGGTTGCGGGTGGAGCCCTGACTGAAAGCCGAGATCTCCAGGTGCGCGACCGCCGTGCCTGGCAGCATGTGCCAGCTGACGTTGTTCACGGCAATCCGGGCGCGCACGATCGTGACATCTTGAGTGACCCCTGTGGCCGGCCGCAGGATCGTGAGGGTTACCGAGGTGCCTGCTTTGCCCAGGACCCGACCGACCACCTGGGTCAACGACTGGCCACTCACATCCACACCATCCACCTTCAAGATAATATCCCCCGGCTCTAGACCCGCCTTTTGCGCCGGAGATCCATTCAAGGGAGTCGCGATCACGACGTGACCATCCTTCATCTCGACCTCGGCTCCGATTCCCTCGAAGGACCCGGCGGTGAAGTTCTGTTCCGCCTGCACTTCGGCCGGGCTTAGAAAGCGACTGTGGCCGGTATCCCCGAGCGCATCAACCATTCCGCTGATGGCCCCATAGGTGAGGGTTTGAGGGTCCGCCGCTCCATGATCTACGTAATCTTGAGTGATCAGATTCCAGGCTTGGGCCATGAGCCGGAAATCGGAAGTCGACCCCGCCGGAACGTAACTGGGAGGGACGTAGCGGCTGAGCAAGAATCGGTCGCCTGCAATCCCCCCTCCGATCCCCACGGCGACCAGAAACAGGCCGCCCCCCACCAGCAGGAGGATTTGATAAATCTTCTTCATGATCGTCTCCCTATCGGGCGGTCGGATCGAACTCCCGAGGCGCAGATCCCGTCCGAGGCCGCCGACGGATTCCGCCCCGCCCCGGCGATTCGTTGCTGCCCAAGCGGCCCAAAGGTCAAACCCGCGACAAACCGGCGGCCGGCTGCAGAGATCATCCTCCACGCAACCGTCGTCCAACTGTCCGTGTTCCAAAGGATGGCCACGCTGGCGAGGGCGTATCCCGCCAAGGCAATTTCGCTCCACACGATCGAACTGCGGCGGGGGGAACAGTGAGCGGACATCCACTGCCCCGCGCGATCCCGCAGATTGAACTTGCGCCTTCTCTCGAACCTGCCTCCGTTCCCCAGAAGGCCCGCGATCACGGCCACGCTGCACTCAAGGAAAAGCCAAAACCCAGCAGAACCAGGACGGGCAGAATTCGCCGTCGGTCACCCAAGCGGGGCAGCTGAGCCGTCCGCGAAGCCGCATCGAGGAAGGGGCGGCGCAACGATCGCCCGGCCCGTGCAGGGAAAGGCCCGCAGGACCCCGGAGTCGAATACCCGACCGGGAAAGAGAGAAGGACAGCCGCCAGCCTGAACGGGTGGACCACCTATCCCAGGAGGTGGATCGCTGCGAATACGCGCGCCTGCCAGGGGATGTCCGTCTCGAAGAGCGGGGGCAGGACTTTGCGGGCTGTCTGCAGGCCGCCCCTGGCCCAGCGGAATTGCTGGTGCTCAAGCGCCTCGAGCGCGGCCGGAAGTTCCGCCGGGACGACCCCATCCGGTCCATAGCCGATGAGCCATCCCCGCCGCTGAACTCGATCGCTGAGGTCGAGGTCTTCGGTCAGGGTGTCGGACTGCCAACCCCCGGCCTCCTGGCGCCACATGCCAGCGGAGCCGTTGAAATTGAGACACGGGCCGCTACGCGAACGAGCGGTTTGTTCGATCACAAAGTGCCCATCGATCCCCAAGGCCCGGGCCGACCCCAGCCGCCTTCGGGACCGCCCTGCCTGCCCCTCTAGGGGTGCGCTGCCAAGGTCACTTCGACGGAGCGCTGCCTTCCGGCGCGGATCAGAATGAACTGTACGGTCTGGCCGGGTGCCTCCTGGCTCAATTGGGCTTGCAGATCCTCGCTGGTCGCTATGGCCTGCCCGTCCATGCCCACGATCACGTCCCCGCCGATCAACGTGGGGACGCCTCCAATTGTGATGGTCTGGTTGCCGCCCCGCAATCTGGCCTTCTCCGCCGGACTTCCCGACTCCACTTGCAGGATCAGCACCCCCTGCAGATCGGCAGGGAGGTTCATCGCCTGGGCCAGATCCGGGTTCAGGGTTTCATCCGCGATTCCCAGCCAGGCAGCACCCGCAGCGGCCGAGGCGACGCTTGCGGTTTGCGAGGCGGAAGGCCTGGCCTCCAAGATGAGCTGAAGTTGAACTTGCTTCCCGCTCCGCAGCACCGTAAGCGAGACCGTTTGCCCGACCTCTGTATTCTCAGCGATGTAGGCGATCAGATCCGCCATGCTCCGGATCGCCTTGCCATCCACGGCGAGGACCACGTCCCCACCCACCGCCACGGACTGACCCTCGACTGTCACCTGCTGGCCGCTGCCCTCGAGGCCCGCCTTGCTGGCCGGGCCATTTGGGGTAACCGATTCCACCAGAGCTCCCCGCGTGTCGGGAGTCAGACCCATGGCAGGGGCGATGGCCGCCGTCATGTCGATCCCGCTCAGGCCGAGATAGGGATGCTGGAAATGCCCCGTCTGGATCAAGGAGGGAACCACCTTGCTCACGATGTCTGAGGGAATGGCAAACCCGATCCCTGCGGACGATCCCGCCGGCGATACGATCGCGGAGGTCACCCCGATCACCCTTCCTTGATCATCCAGCAGGACCCCTCCCGAATTCCCGGGGTTGATGGGGGCGTCCGTTTGGATCACGTCGGGAATCGCGTAGGAAGCTCCCTGAACCTCCCTCCCAGACACGGGCAGCTCTCGGCCCAGCGCGCTGACAATCCCCAGGGTCATCGTGTTTTGCTCGCCGAATGGGTTGCCAATCGCGATCGTCACCTGGCCGACAACCACCTTGGAGGAATCCGCCATGGACACCGGAGGGAGCATCTCCGGGGCGACGTCTACCCGAACGACCGCCAGATCACTGTCGGGGTCCGTACCCACCACTTTGGCCGAGGCCGTTGTCCCGTCCGCGAAGATCACGGTAATGCGGGTGGCCCCTTCGATGACGTGGTTGTTGGTCACCAGATCCCCTTGCTGATCCCAAACGAATCCGGATCCGAGTCCCTCTTCGGACGGGATCTGAGGGGTCGACCCGAAGAATGGGCTGATGCCCCCGGAGGCCGCCTGGAGGACGCGAATCGCGACGACCGAGGGACTGACCTGTGCGTAGATCTGCTCGAGCGAATCCTGAAACGGGGCGAGACCGCCCGAGGCGATTGGAGCGGGCGGAGGCTCGGGCGTCCCCGTTGCCGGGAAGAGGGGCGCGGAGGGGGGCGGCAAGGTCAGGCCGGATGGAAACATCTGGCTGACGGAAGCAGGCAACGCGCAGGCGCCTGCCCCGAGCGAGGCAACGATCAGGCCAGTCATGAGCCACTTTTTTGGAAGCATGATGGGTTCTCCCAAGGTCGACCGGAGGGGCAATCCGGGCGATCGGAAATCACCTCTGGACGGGGATTATCTCACAGTGCCCGGCTCTCTCCAGGATCCCTGCGTTCTTCGGAGGAGGGCTGTCCTCCCGCTTTACTCGAGCCGGCGCAGCCCGGGCGCGCGGAACCAAAGCAGAATGGCGAAGGCCAAGAGAAGGGTGCCGCTGAGGAGCACGGTCTGCGGTTCCCCCAACCAGTCTGCGGCGGCCCCGGCCAGGAGCGCACCGATCGGCAACAGTCCGTTGAAGCTGAGCGAGTAGAAAGCCAACACCCGGCCGCGCAGGGTGTCGGGCACCTCGTGCTGGATGAGCGAGTTAATCATGTTGAACAGGACCATGTAACCCCAGCCCACCCCGACCAGGACCAGGGCGGCTAGCGGGGTCCAGCGCACGAAGGAGAAGGCCACGATCATCGCCGGGAAGGCCAGGGTCCCGAGGGTCAGGAGCCGCCCCTTGAACCGGAAGCGACCGAGCGAGGCGATCATCAGAGCCGCGATCAATGAGCCCAGCCCGCGAGCCGACTGAAGCCAGCCATTGGTTGCGGATCCGCCTGCGAGCACCACCACGCTCCAGGCCGGGATGAGCGTCGAGTAGGCCAGTCCCACCAGGCCGGTTACCCCGCTCACCAGGATCAGGGTCAGCACGGTCGGGTTAGAAGCCACATAGTTCAGTCCCTCGCGCAGGTCCGTGAGAGCGGATCGCCGCGGCGGAGAGGCGGTCCGCGGGGCCAGCCTCATGCGGGCCAGGGCCGCAATCACGGCCAGGAACGAGACCCCGTTGATGGTGAAACACCAGGCCGGCCCAAAAAGAGCATAGGTCAGGCCGCCCATGGCCGGACCGACCACCGTCGCCAAGTTGTACATCGTGGAATTCAGGGCAATCGCGTTCGACAGGTCCTCGCGCGCGACCATCTCCAGGACGAAGGCCTGGCGTGCGGGGGCATCGAAGGCATTGGCAATCCCCAGGCCAAACGCCATGGCCACGATACTCCAGGGTTGAACGGCGCCGGCAAACGCCAATCCGGCCAGAATGAAAGCGAGAGCCATCATGGCGGTCTGGGTGGCGATCAGCAGGCCGCGCCGTGCCGTCCGGTCGCTGACAACTCCCCCAAAAAGCATGAGGAGCAGAGAGGGTGCCCCGGTTGCAAAGCCCACGTAGCCGAGGTAGACGGCCGAATGAGTCAGCTCAAAGACGAGGAATCCCTGGGCCGTGGTCTGCATCCAGGTGCCCATCAAAGAAGCGAGCTGGCCGAGGAACCACAGGCGGTAGTTCGGATGGCGGAGGGAGGCGAAGGTCTCCTGCAGGCTGAAGCGGACGCGAGAGCTGGGGATGCGCAACTTGCCGCTCAAATCATCCTGTGCGGCCCGGGTAGCCGCAGCATGGGTTCTCCCCGGGGCAGATATCGGCCCAGATTGCCCCTCGATCCGCAAGGGCCGCGAGGAGCGAGGCGCCCAGGTGACGCCTTGCCGCAACCCACCGGATCCTCCGGCCCGGGCCGTGCCCGGAGGGTCCAGGAGGGCGCAGGCGATTCTTCAGACTTCGACTGACACGTGGGCCAGGGCCCTTCGGTCTTCCCTTCCCCGCACCAGGGAGAAGAGCGCCGCAATGAAGCAGACCACAATGGATACCCAGAAGGCACTATGCATTCCCGAGACAAAGGCCTGTTTCGCGGCCGCAGTCAAATTCACCTCCAGGCCGACGAACACCTGCATCATCTGGTTGGGGGGCATCGCGTTGGCAATCACGGCCAGAATCAAAGCGAAGCTCGTGACCATCCCGCTGTTCCGCAGGGTGGCCAACGTGGCAGCCGCCACGCCCAAGCGGTCGCGCGGCGCGGACCCCATGGCCGCACTGGAGTTGGGCGACCAGAACATCCCGCCTCCCAACCCGACGATGCCCAGGCCGATCGCGACCTGGAGGTAGGGAGCGGTCGGGCCCAGCTGGCTCAACCAGAAGAGACCGCCAATTTGAGTCAGCAGCCCCAGCGAGGCCGGAAGGCGCGCTCCGATCCGGTCGGAGACAATTCCGCTGAAGGGGCCGATGGCCGAGCTGGCCACCGGCAAGGGGATCAGAAGAACAGCCGCCCGCAGGGGATCCAACCCGCGCACGGCTTGCAGGTAGAACACGATGATGAAATTGACCGCGTACAGCGCCAGCGACTGAAGCATGGCCGCCAGAACCGAGAAATTGAACACCCGGTTGCTGAACACGGCAAAATCAAGGACCGGGTGGGAATGACGTTTCTCCCACCAGACGAACAAGGCGACCAGGCCCAAGAACCCGGCAAACATGCCCAGGATGACCGGAGAGGTCCAGCCGAAGTAGATGCTCTCCGTGAGCGCAAACAGCACGAGCACCAGGGCCAGGCTGAAGCTCCCCGCCCCCACGAAATCGAAGGGCTCGCGCTGCTTGCGTAGCGACAGCTCGTGCAACTGCAGGTAGCCCCACAGCGTACCCAGAATCCCGACCGGGACGTTGATGAAGAAGACCCAACGCCAGTTCCCCAAGGTAAGGATCAGCCCGCCCAGGATGGGACCGACGATCGATCCTACCGCGAAGGTGATCCCGTTGAGCCCCATCGCCCGGCCCAACTCCGCCGAGGGGAAGGCTTCCGTGATAATGGCCATCGAGTTGACGGCCAGCATGGCCCCCCCCACGCCCTGCACCAGCCGGAACACGATCAGCTGGGTGCCCGAAGCGGCGAACCCGCACAACAACGACCCAAACGTGAATACCAGAAAGCCCACGTTGTACATGCGCACCCGTCCGAACATGTCCGCCACGCGCCCAAACGTGAGCAGGAAAACGGTGGTCACCAGAATGTAGCCCATGATCACCCAGATCATGGAGACCAGATCGCTGTGCAGTTTGGACATGATGTCGGGGATCGCCAAAACGACGATGGTTGTGTCAATGGCGGCCATCAAAGTCCCCAGCGTCGTCACGCTGAGGGCGATCCACTTATAGGGCAGCGACTTCAGTTTTCCGCGCAAACCGAGACTCTTTCTTGCCGATCCTGACGACGTGCTGGCTTCACCCACCGGATAGTCCTCCTATTCCCTCTGCGTCTTAACCCCCTTCTGGGCGAGACGACACGCCCACCCTGGCCGGGTTCACCGCTTCCGAGAGGACGAGTCCCTTCGACCAGGTCGCGAAGATATCGCCGAGCACGCCCATCGCAGGGAGGCTGGCCTCTCGGTCCTCAGCCGAGACGGCCTGCAGAGAGCGGCTCAAGTCTTCCAGGGTGGCCGGGCGAAACTTGGACAGGGCGCACGGACCCCGGGGGGTGAGCTTGAGCGTCACGCGCCTGCGGTCCAGCCCGTCCTCCCGGCGCGAGGCCAGTTCCCGCGGCACGAGCGAGAGGGGCGACCCTCTTGCACACGGAGGGCAGGGGCAGGCCGAGATGCTCGGCCAGATCCGAGAGCGAGGCGCACTCCCCCTCCCCCAGGCAAATCA
>JBEKHT010000036.1:0-25581 GCA_050012135.1 Anaerolineales bacterium
CGGGGAGGGGGCAAGGGCTCAACGAACCGAGGCGGAAGACCGCCTGGTTTCGTCAAGGAGGCAAGTTCGCGAGAAGGAGTTGGGAGCCATCACGGCCCGAATGAAATCGGACGGGGGCTTCTCAGGGGTCTTTGCCGCCTGCATCCGCTGTCACAATTGCATGACCGCCTGCCCGATCTGCTACTGTAAGACGTGCCTGTTCAGAACGGGCTCCTTTGATCACGAGCCCGGCCACTATCTGGCTGCCGCCCGGCGCAAAGGAGCCGTGCGGCTCCTGAGTGATGCCGTTCTGTTCCACCTCACGCGCCTGAACCACATGTCAACCTCTTGCGTTTCCTGCGGCGCCTGCACCTCTGCCTGCCCAGAGGACATCCCGGTGGGCTCGGTCTTCAGCGCCGTTGCGGATCAGGTGCAGGGGGCCTTCCAATACGAACCTGGAAGGAGCCTGGAAGAGTCGCTGCCCTTGATCTCCTTCCGCGAGAACGAGTGGACTGAAGTCGGCGAGGGAAAATGAGCGACGCCACCTTTCCCGCCCCAGCCGGTTGCCGGCCGGCCGCGCTCGTGATCGGCGGCGGCATCGCGGGAATCCAGGCTGCTCTGGACATTGCCGATGCGGGCTTCCCCGTCTACCTGGTAGAACGCAGCCCGAGCCTCGGGGGAAGAATGTCACAGCTGGACAAGACTTTCCCGACCCTCGATTGCTCTTCCTGCATCCTCACCCCCAAGATGGTGGACGCCGGGAGGCATCCCAACATCCACCTGATGACCTACTCCGAGGTCGTGAGGGTCGAGCAGGGGAGAGAGGGCCAATTCCGAGCCCAGATCAAGATCAAACCGCGGTATGTGGATATGGACAAGTGCCGCGGTTGTGGCCTGTGTGCGGAGGCCTGCCGTTTGGCGGGGCGAGTCCGCAGCGATTTCAACGCGGGCCTGTCCAAGCGGGCGGCGGTGTATGTGCCTTTTCCCCAGGCGGTTCCCTTAGTCTACACCGTGGACCCCGAGCAGTGCGTTTACCTGACCCGCGGGGTGTGCGGCAAGACTTTCAAGTGCAAGGATGCCTGCGACGCTCAGGCCATTGATTTCGACCAGAAGGAAGTGCAGCAGGAGGTCGAGGTGGGGACGGTGGTTGTGGCCACCGGGTTCGATCTCTTTGACCCGCTGCGAAAGCCGGAACTGGGCTACGGGACCTACCCGCAGGTGATTACAACCCTTGAGTTCGAAAGACTGGCTTCCGCCTCCGGTCCAACAGCGGGGAGAATTGCCCTCAACGGGAAACTCCCCCGGAGCGTCGTTTTTATCCAATGCGTCGGATCCCGCGATAACAGCCTGGGGATTCCCTACTGCTCCCGCGTCTGTTGCATGGCGGTAGCCAAGCAGGCCCATCTGGCGCATGATCGCCTGCCCGGCGCCCAGATCAGTGTCTTCTACATGGACATCCGCGCTTTTGGGAAGGGCTTCGAGGAATTCTATGACCGGGTGCGGGCCGAAGGCGTGCTCTATCGCCGGGGCAATCCTTCCGAGGTCCTCCGATCCGGCGATCGTCTGCTGGTCCGGGCGGAGGACACTCTGCTGGGGGAGCGAGTGGAGGTGGAGGCCGATCTGGTCGTGCTGGCGGTTGGGATGGCGCCACGAGGCGACGCGGAAGGCGTGAGCCAAATGCTGGGCCTCAGGCAGGATCCCAATGGCTTCTTCCTCGAGGATCATCCCAAGCTCAGGACCGTCGAAAGCGGGATTCCAGGCATCTTCCTGGCGGGATGCTGCCAGGGTCCGAAGGACATTCCGGACACGGTCGCCCACGCCAAGGCGGCTGCGTGCGCGGCCATGATCCGCCTGGCGCAGGCGGAGAAAGTGACGGAGAAGTCGCATGCTGCAAATTGAAGCCAACCCAATCGTTCAGGCCCATGAACTGCTCGGCTGCATTCAATGCGGCAAGTGCACGGGTGGCTGTCCGATGGCCATCAAGACCAAGCTCAACCCGCGCAGCTTGATCCTGCGGCTGCTGACCGCGCCGGACGGGTTCGATCTGGAGGGACGCGACGAGTTGTGGGATTGCACCACCTGCGCGACCTGCTCGAGTCGCTGTCCCAAGCTGGTCAACCCGATGGAAACGATCATCAGCCTGCGCAGCGCTTTCGTCGAGCAGGGCCGGGTCCATCCCAATGTCAAGACGGCTCTGGAGAGCACCTTCCGGCAGGGCAACCCTCTGACGATGCCTCGTGAGGACCGGGCGGCGTGGGCGGATGCCCTCGAGCTCAAGCCGATGCAAGCCGGGGTGGAGTACCTGTATTTTGTGGGTTGCACCCCCTCCTATGACCCCCGGGCGCAAAAGGTCGCGCGCTCCCTTGTGAGCCTGATGAAGAAGAGCGGGGTAGATTTCGGGATCCTGGGAGTGGAGGAAAACTGCTGTGCGAGCGAGGTGCGGCGATTGGGCGAGGCTGGACTCTTCGAGATGATGGTGGAGGAGAACCAGGAAAAGTTCAAAGCCGCGGGCGTGAAGAAGATGTTCACCACCTCGCCGCACTGCTTCAACGCCTTCCGCAACGACTACCCCAAGGAGGGCGGGGTCGAGGTCCGTCATTACACCCAGGTTCTGGCGGAGGCGGTGGAGAAGAAGAACCTGGAGTTCGCCGGCCGATTTGAGAAGACCGTGACCTATCATGACCCCTGCTACCTGGGGCGCCACAACGGGGTTTTTGATGAGCCTCGGGCGGTACTGGCGGCGGTCCCCGGCCTCAAGCTCGTCGAAATGGACCGGTCCCGCCAAAAGAGCCTGTGCTGCGAGGGCGGGGGGGGACGCATGTGGCTGGAAGGGACCAACCCAGGAGTCCGCCTGGCGCAAATGCGCGTGAAGGAGGCACTCGACACGGGGGCCGAGGTTCTTGCAACGGCGTGTCCGTTCTGTCTTCTGACCCTGGAGGAGGCGGCAAAACTCTTGAATGTGGAGGACCGGTTGCACGTGATGGATATTGCGGAAATCGCGGCTCAGGCGTTGTAGATCGACGAGGGAGTAGGCATGCCGTTTGTACCCAAGGTCGGGGTCTACATCTGTCACTGCGGAATCAACATCGCGGGGACCGTGGATGTCAAGAGAGTCGCGGAATACGCCGCCTCCCTCCCGGATGTAGCCGTGGCTCGCGACTATACCTACATGTGCTCGGATCCGGGACAGGCACTCATTGTGGACGACATCCGCCAGCTCAATTTGAACCGGGTGGTCGTGGCCTCTTGCTCCCCTCGAATGCATGAACCCACCTTCCGCTCTGCCGTGGCGCGCGCCGGACTCAATCCCTACTGCTTCGAAATGGCCAACATTCGCGAGCAATGCTCGTGGGTGCACCCCGCCGGTCGCGAAGCGACGGAGAAGGCGATGCAGCTGGTGGCGGCGGCCGTTTCCAAAGCGGTGCGCCTCGAGCCATTGGAGCAGCGCGAAGTTTCCACCACCCCCGCGGCCTTGGTGATCGGCGGCGGGGTGGCGGGCATGCAGGCCGCGCTGGATCTGGCCGAGGCGGGGTTTCCGGTCGCACTGGTCGAGCGCGAGCGAACGCTGGGCGGGCACGTAGCTGGGCTCCAGCGGACCTTTCCGACCCTTGAACCCACGGCTGGACTTCTGAGTTCAATCGTTGCGCGGGTCCTTTCGCAGCCTCGCATCCGCGTCCTGCTTGGTGCGGAGGTCAAGGAAATCACCGGCTTTGTCGGCAACTTCGTTGCGAAAGTCCAAGCCGACGGCCAGCTTGAGGAATTTGCGGTGGGCTCGATCGTCGTCGCTACAGGCTTCGAGGTCTTTGACCCCCACCAGAAGCCTGAGCTGGGTTACGGGACCTACCCCCAGGTAATCACGACGGCCGAGTTTGAAACGCTTGCAGAGCAAGGCCTGGATGTGAACGGCCGGCGTCCGCGTAGCGTGGTCTTCATTCAATGCGTCGGATCGCGCGATCAGGCGGTTGGGCGTCCCTATTGTTCCAGGGTCTGTTGCATGGTCACCGCCAAGCAGGCGCGCACCGTGCGGGAGAAACTACCGGAGGCCAAGGTTTCGGTCTTCTACATGGACGTGCGCGCGTTCGGCAAGGGCTTCGAGGAGTTCTACGACGAGACCCGCAAGGCGGGGGTTCTCTACCGGCGGGGGAACCCTTCCGAGATCGTGCGGAGCGGCGAGCGGGTCCTCGTGCGGGCGGAGGACACGCTCTTGGGGGAGCGGGTGGAGGTCGAAGCCGATCTGGTCGTGCTGGCGGTCGGCATGCAACCGCGCGCGGATGCCAGTGCCTTGGCCGGAATGCTCAAACTGTCGCGCTCGGGGGACGGGTTCCTGATGGAAGCCCATCCGAAGCTGCGCCCCGTCGATACGGCCATGGCTGGGGTATTCCTGGCTGGTTGCTGTCAGGGCCCCAAGGACATCAGCGAGTCCATCACGCAGGCCCGGGCCGCCGCCGGAGCTGCCATGATTCCCTTGATGCGCGGCAAGGTCCAAATCGAGGCGGCCACTTCCTTCGTGGACCCGGAGCTTTGCGCGGGATGTGGCCAGTGCGCGCAGGTGTGTGCCTTCGGCGCTCTCAGCCTTCATCCTTTCCGTCCCATCATGACCGTGAACGCGGTCCTTTGCCAGGGCTGCGGTGCCTGCGCCACGGCCTGTCCTTCGGGCGCCATCAACGTCAAGCACTTCACGTTCGATCAGGTCATGTCGCAAGTGGAAACCCTATCCGACCGGTGCCCATTGGCAGAAGAGGCCGAGGCGGTGGAAATCGCGGTGTAGGCGTGGGAGAGGGTCGGGGCGGAGCGGAGGGGCGCACACGGGGAGGGGCACGATGAGCAAAGAGTGGGTGGTGCCAACGCAGGGCGATCCGCTTCGCACCATGCGCGACTTGCTGGGTGCCATTTGGGATCGGGCGGCGCTCGAGGGAATGATCCTGCCCCTGCGGCGCCCCGAGGGCGGAGACGTGCGGACGCTTCACGCCGAAAACCGCTCGCAACTCTCTGGGTTCGACCCTTTGGCTCCGGTCATGCCGCTCAATAGCGCTCGGGAAATAGCCGAGCAGATGCGATCGACGCCTTCGGCCGCCTGGGGTGCTGCTCTTCGGCCCTGCGAGCTGCGTTCGCTGGCTTGTCTCTGCAAGGTGCAAGGGGTTGCCAACCCGCAGTTCCTCCGCATCGGGGTGGATTGCCTGGCTACGTTTTCCCCGCAGGATTATGAGCGCCGCGCGCGGTCGGCCGGGGGAGTGGAGAGAATGTCCGAGGAGAGCGCGCAGTTCGCTCGCCAAGGGGGAATTGCGGCCTACCGATATCGGACCGCTTGCCAAATTTGTCCGTCTCCTTCGCCGGGAGAGGCCGACCTGACCCTTGGACTGATCGGGCTTCCTGTCCGGGAATACCTGCTCGTGTCGACCCAGAGCGAGGAGGTTTCGGCCCGTCTTGGGCTGAAGACACTGGCGGCTGGACCCGCCCCCCAGGCCGCGATCGCCCAGCGGCGACACGCCCTCGAAGCCCTCGTCGCTCGCCGAGAGCGAAAATGCGAGCGGGTGCTCTCCGCGTTGCCCGACGGGCTTCCAGAGGAGGTCGCAGAGCTGGTAGACCACCTGCGATCTTGCCGGCCCTGCCGGGACTGCCTGGACGCCTGTCCGACCTGCCTGCAAGTGCTCGAACTTGGAGCGACCAATACCGCCCCCCTTCTGCGGGCGGCTGAACAATGGGTCGTCCTGTGCTCAGGCTGTGGAATGTGCGACCAAGCCTGCCCGCGCGGGTATCCCCTCAGTGCCGTGATCCGCCGCTTGGCTCGGTCCCTGGTGCCCGAGGGCGTGGCCACCTAGGCCGACCTGCGCGGGGCGCTTGAGAAAAGCGGATTGCCGATCGGCCCAAAGTGAGGTCTCGATCCATGCCTCTCCAATTGCAGACCGACCCCGTACGGATCGAAAGGATCCTCCAGTTGGTTCTCTCGCAGCCGCGTCCGCCTGTGGCTCGCTGCCGCCTCTTGAGTTCGGGCTTTGGGCCGGCGCACATGCTGAAAGTCGAGGAGGACTTAACGGGAACGAAGGCCTGCCTGGGGTGCGGCAGCTGCATGGATGTCTGCCCGGTGCTGGCGCGCGATGCCAAGCGGCGGGCACGGATCGATGCCAGGACTTCCATGGCGCTGGAAACCCTGGTGGCTGAAGACTGCGATCGGTGCGGCAACTGTGCCTTGGCTTGTCCGCAAGTGGACCCAACGATCAAGCATTTCCTGGTGCAGACCCATCTGGCCGAGGGCATGCAGCAACTTCTTGCCCGGGTGAGCTCGGATGAGATGTTCGTGCTCGACCTGATCCTTTCCGACGGGAACGGCGGAGTGCCATGACCGAAGTCTATATCCTGGGTCAGACCTACGAGGTTCCGGATAACCTGACGATCCTGAGGGCGTTTGAATGGGCGGGGTTCCGCCTGGTCCGCGGGGTCGGCTGTCGGGGAGGTTTTTGCGGCGCCTGCGCGACGGTCTTCCGGATCCAAGGCGACTATCGCCTGCACTATGCCTTGGCCTGCCAAACGGTCGTCCAACCCGGGATGATTCTGGCTCCCATGCCCTTTTTTCCCGCTCCGCGGCCTGCGTACCACCTGGAGGCACTTGCTCCGGAAGGCGAGACACTGGTAGAGCTCTACCCCGAGATCCTGCGTTGCTTTGGATGCAACACGTGCACGAAGTCCTGTCCCCAGGAGCTGGATGTGCTGGGCTACATGGCGGCGGGAGTGCGAGGCGACATCGCCGAGTTGGCGGACGCATCCTTTGATTGCATTTTCTGCGGGCTGTGCGTCGCCCGCTGCCCGGCGGAACTGGTTCCTCCCAACGTGGCCCTCTTGGCTCGCAGGATCTACGGGAAGTACCTGGCTCCCAAGGCCTCCCGCCTCAGCCAACGGCTGAGTGAGCTCGCCCAGGGCAAATTCCAGACCGAGCTACAGGAACTCAAGTCTCTCACGCGCGAAGGCCTCAAGGCCAGGTATGAAGCCAGGGATATCGAGCCCTAGCGGCGATAGGATCCTGTTTCCGGCCTGGGAATCCGAATGGACTTTGAATTCTCTTCCGACAGCGTGATGCTGCGCGACATGGTCCGGCGGTTTGTGCAGAAGGAAGTGCGGCCGCTGGAGATGGAGTTTTTCCGTCGCGGGTCGATTGATGAGGCCCAACGAGGGCAGCTGCGAGCCTCCGTCGAGCAAATGGGCTTATGGGGGATCACCGTTCCTGAGCAGTTCGGGGGAGGGGGGCTGGACGTCGTTTCCAGCTGTCTCCTCGACGAAGAGTTGGGGTCAACCTTCCTCCCTGTGGAAATCGGGGAAGTCACGCCGCTCCTTTTCAGTTGCCGAGAAAGCCAGATCGAGCGCTACCTGCAGCCTGCCCTGGCGGCCAAGCGGAAAGCCTTTGTCGCCGCGCGAGAGCCGGGTGGCCTGCAACCGGAGCTGTGGCAAACCGAAGCCCTCCGCAAGGCGGACCAGTGGGTGGTCAACGGGCGAAAAGAAGTCACGGGCCTTCCCGCGCCGGAAGACTTCTGGATCTTGTTTGCCCGGAGCACCTCAGGCCCCACGGCGTTCCTGGTCGACGCAGGAGCTCCCGGCCTGACCCTCCGTTCGGCAAAGGGTGCCCTGCTGGAGGTGCAAGAGGCCTTGCTTTCCGTGGGATCGGTCCTGGGCACCGAGGGGAAGGCCCTCCAGTTGGCCCGAGAGTATGCGCCCATTCGCTGGATCCGCAGCGGGGCGCGGTATCTGGGGGTGGTCTCGAGGCTGTTGGAAATGTCCGCCGAGCACGCCCGGGATTGGGTCGCGCTGGGCGCCGCGCTCTCCGTGCGCCCCGCCATTCGGCGAATGCTGGCCGAAACCCAAGTCGATTTGGAGAGCTGCCGCTGGCTTGTTTATCATGCCGCTTGGATGGCGGACCAAGGCCAGGCCATCCGGGGAGCCGCAAGCCAGGTTCGGCTCGGCACTGGCGTGATGCTCCAGAAAGCTGTGGATCGGACGACGATGCTCTTTGCCGGTCCCGGGCCCAGTCCGCAGATCGAGATCAACCGCTTCGTGCGGAGTGCGGCCCCATCAGCCCTTCTCGACTGGGCCTTGGACCGGGCTCGAGAGGCCATCGCCTCCAGGGTGCTGCAATCTGAAGCGGAAGGCAGGTGAGAATGAGCGTAGCCCGACTACTGCCCGTGACGGATGGCGATCCCTTGCGTGCCCTTCAGGAATTCCTGTCGGCTTGGTGGGAGCGAAACGAGATCCAAGCGATGCTTGCCCCGACGCAAGTGAAACCGGGTTCCGCCGTGAGAGTCGAGGCAATCGTTCGTCGCGATGAGCTGGATTGTGTCGATCCCTTGGCCCCGGTGATCTCCGGGAATGCGGCCAGCCTCCTGGACGAATTTTCCCGGGAACACGGTACCGGCAAGATTGCGGTCGTGCTGCGTCCCTGCGAATTGCGCGCCTTGGTCGAAATGCGCAAGCGGAAGCGCACCACGCCTGCCGTGGACGCCACCGAGGTGATTGGGGTGGACTGCCTGTGCTGCTACCCCGCGGGGGAGTATTTGCGGAAGGCCAGGGAGGGCCAGGCGGGAAGCCTGTTGAAAGAAAACCTGGAATATGCCTCCGAAGGAGGCCTGACGCCCGAACGCCTTCGCACGGCCTGTCAACTTTGCGACTGGCCGGCGCCCGTCGGGGCGGACCTGGCGATCGGTTTGCTCGGGGTGGACACCAACACCCAACTCTTTCTTATTGCTCGAGACGAAAGCACCGATCTGAAGATCCATTTGGCCGAGATCGTCCCAGCCCGAGTTCCGGAAGATGCCGTGGTGCGGCGGGAGATGGCCATCGCAGCGATTTCCGAGAAGCGCGCGCGTCAGCGCGATCGATTGACGGGGTCTTTCCCGAATCTTTTCGCGGATCTGGGCTCGGCCTTGTCGCCGTTTGTGAACTGCTCGTTGTGCGGAGACTGCCTGCAGGCTTGCCCGTTGTACCACGGGGAGTTGGCTGGGATGCTGGCTACAGGCGGGATGCGGGAAGGACGACGGCCGGTTCTGGCCGAGCTGGTGGAACTCGCCCGCTGGCTGAGTTCCTGCTCCGGATGCGGATCCTGTGAGGATGCCTGCCCGCAGGATGTGCCCGTGATGGCGTTGGTTTCCTGCCTGAGTCACCGCATCCGGGACGGGTTGCATTACCGAGCCGGAGACCCGGACCAGCCTCTGCCCTGGCTGGTTTCCTGAGGAAGGGCGCAGGGGAAACGGGGTAACGGACCGCCGAGCTGCCAGGGGAACCATGCCGTATCCGGAATTGTTTCAGGCGTCGCTGGCCAAAGTGGGGGCCTCTCGGGGGAGGCGGCTTTCGCAGGTCTATCCGCGCCTCCCGGCGGTGGAGCGCGAGAAGCTTCTGCGCACATTTCACCCAGACTACATCCAGAGCGCCTTTCGTGAGATTGCCATCGGACCCAACCAGGGCGACCGCACCCCGCGAGAGCTTGCCGAGGCCCTGGAGGGGCCCAGCCTCATATCGGCGGCCCAAGTTCGATTGGGAGAGGTGCAGGCCGAATGCGACGTCCTGGTCATCGGCGGGGGCGGGGCGGGTGCGAGTGCCGCGCTCTTGGCTTGCGGAACCGGGGCCCAAGTGGTTCTGGCCACAAAGCTGCGGTTCGGGGACGCCAATACCATGATGGCGCAGGGGGGGATCCAGGCGGCCGACAAGGCGAACGATTCGCCGGCCCTCCATTACCTGGACGTGATCGGCGGGGGAGGGTTTGCCAACGATCCCGATCTAGTCGAAGCTCTGGTGAACGATGCGCCGGGGGTGATCGCTTGGCTTGAGTCTCTGGGAGTCATGTTTGACAAGGACCCGGATGGCACCATGCGCACGATCCATGGCGGGGGCACCAGCCGCAAGCGCATGCACGCGGCTCGAGACTACACCGGGGCGGAGATTATGCGCACCCTGCGTGACGAGGTCCGCTCCTTTGCGATGGACGATTCCCCCGCGGTGCGGATCTGGGAGTTCCGCCCGGCCGTGGAGCTCATTCTCGATGACCGCGGCCAGGCGGCCGGCGCGGTCTTCAAAGACCTAGACACGGACAAACTGCTCGTCGTTCGGGCCAAGTCGGTGATCCTAGCCACGGGAGGCAGCGGTCGCCTCCACTACCAGGGATTCCCGACCACCAATCACTATGGGGCGACCGGAGATGGGTTGGTCCTTGCCTACCGGTTGGGGGCCAAACTCAGCTTCATCGATACCATGCAGTATCACCCGACTGGAGCGGCCTATCCTGAGCAGATCCTGGGACAATTGGTGACTGAGAAGGTGCGGGGGTTGGGAGCGCAGGTCTGCGACGCGGAAGGAGAGCAGTTCGTTTACCCCCTCGAGACCAGGGACGTAGAAGCCGCCGCCTTTATCCGAGAATGCTTGGATCTCAAGCGAGGGGTCACCACCCCCACAGGCCAACCGGGGGTTTGGCTCGACTCCCCGCTCATCGACATCCTGGCTGGGGCGGGGACCATCGCCCGCGAACTACCTGCCATGGTCCGGCAGTACAAGCGCTTCGACATCGATTTGATCAAGGAGCCCATCCTGGTGTATCCCACCCTGCACTACCAGAATGGGGGGGTGGCCATTCAGCCCGACGCCGCGACTCCCATCCCCGGGCTGTTCGTGGCGGGAGAGGTGGCGGGGGGCATTCACGGGCGAAACCGGCTGATGGGGAACAGCCTGCTCGACATTTGCGTGTTTGGTCGGCGAGCCGGACTGTCTGCGGCTCGATGGGCAAGACAGGTTCAGCCGGGGTCGCCAACACTGGCCCACCTCGAGAGATGGGAAAAGCTCCGGCGGGAGGCCGGCCTGATGGCCGGGACTCCCAGCCCAGTGATCCTGCCGGACTACACGAGGCATTGAGGTTGTCCGGGCACCCGGGCCCGACCCATGCATCTCCACAAAGCGGAAGCCCAGGTCACCGCAGATTGAGGGCCTGGGGCATGCCGGCTGCGGGTTGCCGGATCGATGCGGAACCTCGGCTTAAGGAAGCGGGCGAAGAATGAAGTCTTCGCCCGCTGCACTTGCGGGGGTGTGCCCTCAGGGGCTCGACCGCCTCAGGAGAATCGCAAGCGGGCGCCAGCTGTGCCCTGGTCGCCCGCCAGAAGCCCCCGAATTGCCTCCAAAGCCTGCGGCACGGCCCTGCCTACCTCCAAGCTCAGGTCCTCGCGGCAGTCATTGGAAGGTTCGATCTCGATCCCGACCAAGAGGAGGGAGGAAGGCAGAGGGAGGCCGAGTTGGCGTGCCAGCTCCAGGGCCGAGAGAAGGGAAGTATCGTGGGCGGAGGTGAGATGACCGAGCGATGGGTCCCCCACTTCATCAATGGGAAGGCAGCGGACCTGTCCCCTCTTCCCGTTCGGCGTGGTTACGGCATCCACCAGGATGGCTCTCTGGTAGCCCACCAGTCGTTCCATCAGGGCGAGTCCGCTGCAATCCAGGCAATCGAACTCGACGTCCTCGTCGTGAATCTGATCCTGAAGCATGGCCACAAGCTTCCAGCCCACCCCATCATCCCCCAACAGTGGGTTTCCCAGGCCAAGGACCAGGGTTGCCGCTTGGGGAAGGGCAGGGCTCTCCAGACCGCACCGGGCCTTAACCTCAGCCTGTTTCTTCACCGGATCACGGGTTTGGTCCATCGGGACTTCATACCTTCTGCGCGCGATCCCCCGTTCAGAACTCGTCGTTGGGGGTTCGCAGCCTGAGGATCATCTTTGCCGTGGCGCACATTTCCCCGTCCGGCGCCATGAAGTAGTCCTGAAGCGTGGATTCCGTTCGAAATCCAAGAGCTTGGAAGGCCTTGATGAAGCTCGTCTGGTCCTGAAGGATTTCCGCCTCCAGCATGACCAAGTCCCGTTTCTTGGCGATTTCGATCAGCGCCTGAAGCATCCGATTCCCCAGGCCTCGCCTTCGGAAGTCCTTCGCAAGGAAGATGCGGACTTCTGCGCGGTGGCGGGCTGGGCCGCGCCCGAAGCGGAGGGTCGCATCACCCACGATCCTCTCGCCTGCGAGAGCCACGAGAGGGAACACCGTCTCATAGTCGAGCGCCTCGACCCAGCCGCTGACCAAGGCTGGATCCCGCACCTCGTTGCGCATGAAGCGGCGTTCCTCAGGGGTGACCGTGGAGAAGAGATCCAGCAGGGCTTGTTTGTCCTCCGGGACAAGCGGCCGCAAGAGGACCCGGGCCCCGTCTCTCAGGGTCAAGAGTTGGCGATAGATGAGCTCCTGTTGGCTGATCACCTTCCTGGCTCCTCTATGGTGCGTGCCCCCGAAAAGCTCGAAGGCATGGGCAAAACTCGGCGGCGCAGGGCCTCTGCGGTCTTCCCCGCTTCTAGCATTTCTGCTTAAGGTTGGTCACCAAGACGCCGTGCGCGTCTCGAATCGTGACTTCCAACGGCATCTGGCCGGGCAAAGTGTGAGTGGCGCATCCGAAGCACGGATCATAGGCGCGGAAAGCCATTTCCACGCGATTCAGCATCCCTTCGCTGACCACCTTCCCGTTGTGGACGAAAGCCTGAGCGGCCTTGCGGATGGACATGCTGATGGGCGCGTAGTTGTTGGTTGTGCCCACGATGAGGTTGACCTTGGTTACGATTCCGCGCTCGTCGGTCCAGTAGTGATGGGTAAGTGTGCCGCGCGGCGCCTCCACGATCCCTACGCCTTCCGTCGGTTTCTCCGTGGGGATCGTGCGGAAGTTGTCGGAGGTGATTTCGGGATCGGTGGCCAGCTCGACCCACCGCTCGGCAGCGTAGAGCAGCTCGATGAGCCGTGCCCAGTGAGTGGCCAAGCGTTGGTGGACCGGCTTCCCGCCCAAGGTCTTGAAGAAGCGCTCGTATTCGGCCTGGGCGAGCGGGGTAGCCATGCCGTCCGCTGCGTTGAGCCGCGAAAGAGGTGTGGCGCAGTACACGCCAGAATCCTTGCCGTCGACGAAACCCTTCCAGCCCACCTTCTTGAGGTAGGGGAACTTGAGATAGGTCCAGGGTTCAACGTGCTCGGCAATCCAGTCCTGGTATTCGGAGGGGGCATACTTGCCCAGACGCTTGCCCTCGGGGTCCACGACGCTGACCTTGCCATCGTAGAAGTTGACGCGGTTCTTCTCGTCGACCAGGCCGATGTAGTGCGTCTTGTGCGTATAGGCATCGCCCAGGACCAAATCCAGGTAGGTCTTGTTCTTAAGCACGATGTCTTCGAAGAGCTTCAGGCTGAACTGGGCAAACTCCACGGACCAGCGTCCCATCGCCTCGATCTCGCGTCGTTGCTCTTCGGTGATGCCTTTGCTTTGTCCGCCGGGGATGGCCGTGCAAGGGTGCACCTTGCGACCGCCAATGATCTCGACGACCGTGTGCCCGTACTTGCGAGCCTGGATGACCTTGCCTCCAACCTCCAGCCCAACCTTATGAATGACCCCCAAGATGTTGCGTTCCGCCACGGGCGCGTCGGGCCCCATGACAAAGTCAGGCCCACCCAGGGCATAGAAGTGCGTGGTGTGGTCGGTTACGTAGAAGGCGCTGTAGAGCAGTTCGCGAAGTTTCTTCCCCGCCGGCGGGGGCTCCACGTGATAGACCGCGTCGCAAGCCTTGGCCGCCGCCATATGGTGCGCCTCGGGGCACACCCCGCAAATGCGATTGGTCAGGATGGGCATCTCCTCAATGGGACGGCCGACGCAAAAGCGCTCAAACCCGCGCAGTTCCGGGATCTGGAAATAGGTGTTGGCAACCTCTCCCTTGTCATCGAGGAAGATTTCGATCTTGCCGTGGCCTTCCAGGCGTGTGATCGGGTCAATCGTGATGCGCTGCATGCTTTTCCTCCTCCCAGGCCGCCTTGCCCGCCTGGAGCAACGACCCGCCCATGTTGAAGCGGTAGAGTGACCCGGCCGGGTCGGGGATGCCATCCAGAATGCGGTCGATCTCGGCGGGTTCCGTACTGTCAATCACCGAGGCGACTGCGCTGAGGAGCCTGGCCCCAATGTCCATGGCACCTGCCGCCGGACCATAGCAGCCCACACACGGCACACCCGCCTTGGGACACAAGCCGGTACACCCGCTGCGGGTTGCTGGACCGCTGCAAAGGATGCCCTGCTCCAGCAAGCACAGCTCGGGGTCGGTTTGGATTTCCTGAATTCGCACGAACTTGTGGATTTTCTTCTCGTTCCGCTTGCGAGGGCATTCGTCGCATACGGTGGAGAGTCCGGCCCCGATCACGGAGCCTTTTGGCGGGAGTTCCGCTTTGCCGTGCAAGGCCTGGATGACCAAGTCGACAACGGCCGCGATTTGATGCGACTCGGGCGGACAGCCGGGCATGTAGTAATCGACGGGGACTACCTGGGCCAGCGGACGAACGACCGACCACATCTCGGGCAGGTGCAGCTCTCCCTCCTTGGCAGTCCACTTGGGGTTGGGCCGAAGGCCCTGGGGGTTGTCGGTAGATGGACCCTGGAAGACCGCGTCCAGGATCTCTCGGGTGCTGGAGAGGTTGGCCAGCGCGGGGATTCCGCCCTCGCAGGCGCACGATCCAAAAGCAACCAGGATCTTGGACTTGCGTCGCAGCAGATGGGCGACCTCTTCGTTTTCGCTGTTGCGAATCGCTCCGTTGAAGAGGCACAGGGTGATTGACTCATCGGGCATCGCCTCGACGTCCTTGTACTTGGCGTCCATGGCGACCGGCCAAAAGGCGACGTCGAAGTTTGCGTCCACGTCCAGAATCTTCTCATGAATATTCAGCACGGCGATTTCGCATCCGCCGCACGAAGCGGCCCAATACATGCCGAACTTTGGCTTTCCGTTCTGGCTCATGCTGGCACCTCCATCAGGCTGGCCTGCGCGGCCTCTTTGGCCACGGTACGCGCCCCGTCTCCAGATGGCCAGTGAAGAGGACCAAGGGCCCGAATCTCCTCAACCGTCTTGGTGATCTCCTCTGCCAGGTGCGCCCCCTCCGCAGCGCTCGCCCACACCAGCCTGACGCGCTGGGGTTCGATCCCCAGCTGACTGAGCAGGCGCTGCAAGAACTGATAGCGGCGCATCGCCTTGTAGTTCTGCTCGATATAGTGGCATTCGCCGGGATGGCAACCGGTAATCATGACCCCATCCGCCCCGGAGGCGAGGGCTTTGAGGACGAAGGTCGGGTCAAGCCGTCCGGAGCACATCAATCGGATTAGGCGGATGTTGGGCGGGTACTTCATCCTGGCCGTGCCCGCCAGGTCCGCTGCGCGGTAGCTGCACCAGTTGCAGGTAAAGCCAATCACTACGGGTTCGAAGGTCTCGGTCATTTCGACCCCTTTTCACTAAGATGAGATGGTTTCATTTCAACACTAGACCCAGCAAAGCCCCCCAGGGCACTTGCCCCGAACCCCATGGAACAAGCACGTCACATGTTGGACTGCTCCGCATCTTTGCCGGATCCTTCCTCTCGCACCCCAATTGGGTTCTGGCCTCAGGCTGGCACCGGTTCAACCACTCGCTTCGTCCGGCCATCAAGGTTGCGGAAGAGGAGTCCCTCCAGCTGGGCCAGGATTTGTTCATTGCTGAATCCGGTCCCGCTGATGGCTCCGGCCGGGCAGGCGGCCACGCACGTGCCGCAGCCTTGACACAGCGCCGGATTAACCTCGGAGACGGCCCGGTCCTCGTGGAAGGTGATCGCGTTGAAGGGGCACAGGTTGTTGCAGATACGGCAACCTGAGCAGTGGGCCTCGTCAATGGTCGCGCGGACGGGCTCCAGGGCGATTTCTTTCTGTTGGATCTTGCCCATAATTCGCGCCGCGGCGGCCGCCCCTTGCACGACGGTAGCGGGAATATCCTTGGGTCCTTGTGCGCACCCGGCAATGTAAATGCCTTCCGTCATGGTTGCAACGGGGTCTAGCTTGGGGTGCCTCTCGGTGAACCAACCGTTAGAGCTGCAGGAGATGCCAAAGAGCTTGCCCACCTCCTTGGCGTCATGGCGCGGCTCCAGGCCGGCGGAAAGGATGACCATATCGACCGGGATGCGGCGCTGCTTGCCGATCAGGGTATCCTCTACCTGCACGATGAGTTTGCCCTCTTCGCCCGGGAGGCGAGCCGCATCCGTGATCTCGGCCACCTTGCCTCGGATGAAGTGCCCGCCCTCCTCCAGGATGCGGTTGTAGAACTCCTCATAGTCCTTGGCGGCCGCGCGGATGTCGATGTAGAAGTTGTAGACCTCCGCCTCGGTCCGTTCTTGGACGATGTGGGCAAACTTGAGGCTCTGCATGCAGCAAATGGCCGAGCAGTACTTGTTGTAGTTCTCGTCCCGGCTGCCGACGCAGTGGACGATCGCCACGGACTGGGGCACGGTTTTTCGGTCGCGCAGGACGATCTTACCCTCGGTCGGGCCGGCGGCATTGCACAGTCGTTCGAATTCCAGGCTGGTGAAGACATTGGGCAAACGGCCGTAGCCGTACTGAGGGATGCGCCGAGCGTCGAAGAGATCGAAACCCGTCGCCAACAGGATGTTGCCCACTTTCAGTTCGACCAGCTCGTCCTTCTGGTTGAAGTCGATTGAGTTCGGCTCGGTGGGGCAGAAGAGCTGGCAGGCCTTGCATTTGCCGGTCTTGAAGTACGTGCAAGAGTCGGCGTCAATCACCGGGTACTTGGGAACCGCCTGGGCGAAGGGCCGGTAGACGCTCTTGCGGATCCCCAGCCCGGCCTCATAGACGCTGTCGACCACTTTCTTGGGGCACTTCTCCCAGCATATACCGCAACCTGTGCAGCTCGCCGTGTTGACGTAACGCGCCTTCTTGCGGATGGTCACGGTGAAATTCCCCACGTAGCCATCCACCTTCTCGACCTCGCTCCAGGTGAGCAGGGTGATGTTGGGATGCAGGCCTACGTCCATCATCTTCGGCGTAAGGATGCAGGCGGAACAATCGAGGGTGGGGAAGGTCTTGTCAAACTGGGCCATGTGCCCGCCGATCGAGGGTTCGCGTTCAACCAGGACGACCCGGGTGCCGCTGTCGGCGAGTTCCAGGGCGGCCTGGATTCCCGCGATTCCACCCCCCACGACCAGCGTGGTCGGATCAATCGGGACGCGCAAGGGCTCCAGAGGAACATGATAGGTGACGCGCTCTACCCCGCCCGAGATGATCGCTTTGGCTTTTAGAGTGGCGGCTTCGCGATCCGTGTGGACCCAAGAATCCTGCTCTCGAACGGAGACGAGCTCGCACAGATAGGGATTCAGGCCCGCCCGAGCACAGGCTCCGCGAAAGGTCCTCTCATGCAGGTGCGGGGAGCAGGCCGCCACCACCACGCGGGTCAGCCCGAGTTCGTGAATGTCCTTTTCGATCAGTTCCTGTCCCAGGCTGGAGCACATGAACTTGTAGTCACGGGCCACCACGACGCCCCGCGGCCCAAGTTCTTCCTGCGCCCACTTGGCGACTGACTCAACGTCCACTGTTCCAGCGATATTGCTTCCGCAGTGGCAGACGTAGACTCCTACCCGTTCGCTCATGGTTTCCTGTCCTTTCGCAATTCGGACGGCCACCCGCCAGACGAGTCTGGCTACCGGGCCGGCTTACGCGGCCGAGGGGCGATCGCAGAAAGCCAAGACCGGTTTCGGCGACACGAACTCCGAGCCAATGCCCAGGCGCTTCGGCGCAACCCCCATGGCCAGCCCCATCAGCTGCGTGAAATAGAGCACGGGGACCGAAAACTTCGTCCCAAACACATCATTGACCTGCCGCTGGTAGCATTCCAGATTGATTTGGCACATGGGGCAGGCCGTCGCAATCACGGTCGCACCGTGATCCACGGCGTTCTGAAGAAGATCATGGACCAGACTTAGGGCGGGCTGGCGGCTGGAGATGATCAGCGAACCACCGCAACAGCGCAATCTCAGGGGAAAGTCAATCGGGTCCGCCCCCGTCGTGGCCATCAACTCCTCGAAGAAGGTAGGCTGCTCAACGTCCTCCGAGTCCTTCTTCGGCCGGACCATCTGACACCCGTAGTAGGCCGCAATCTTCATCCCAGCCAGCGGATGCGTGATGCGACTCTTGATCTCATCCAACCCGACATCCTGGACCAAGACCTCCACCAGATGGCGGACAGCGCTTTTTCCAGTGAAGTGGAGGTTGTCAGCTTCCAGCGCCGAATTGATGCGCCCAGCCGCGTGGACATCGGCCTGGAGCTCGGCCCGGACGGAGGACATGTTCTTGTAGCAGCCGCTGCAGGGGCAAACGACATCCAGGTTCTGCTTCTCGGCCATGGCCAAATTGCGGGCGTTTAGGGCCAAAGCCAAGTCCCCATTCACATGGAAATAGGCTGTGGCCCCGCAGCAGTTCCAATCCTCCAGCTCGTGGAGTTCCACTCCAAGACGCTGGGTTGTCTCCATAGCCGACAAGTGGTAGCTGAGCCCCATCTTCTCGAGAGAGCATCCTGGGAAATATGCGTATTGCTTCATGAGGCGCCTCCATCAGAGCTGGCCCGGCTGAACATTTGTCGGAATCCCTGCAGCCTCTTGACCCTCGAGGGCAGCAGGGGGATCCTGCCTTTCAGCATCAGGCCCATGGCGGTCTGGACCTCCCCGAAGAAACCTTTGGGTCCGTAGCTGAAGATGTAAGATGGGGCCAAAAGCGGTTCGTACGATCTTCCTGTCCCGTGGACGATGTTCACGAAAGTTTCCGAGAAGCCGGGCCCAACCAGCCCTTTCTTGTACCTGTTCTTCTTCAGCGAATACCGGTCCAGGGCGTACATCACTTCGGCTATGTCAATTCCTCGAGGACAACGGACAGTGCACTGATAGCACGAAGCACAGTACCAATATGTGTTGCTTGCCAGCACCTCGTCCTCGAGGTCGGCGTTGACCATGGCAATCAGCCGCCGCGGGGTGTGGTCCATGAAAGGAGCCACAGGACAAGAACCGCTACAGGTCCCGCATTGGATGCAGGTCCTGATCGGGTTCCCACGCGTGGGAGACATGAGGTTGGAAACCTCTTGGCTAAACACTGGTTTTGTCGCCATCAAGTTCCTCCATCCGGTCTTGAGGTTCAACCCACTTCGTTCTGGGTCGTGTCAATTGGGCGGTTGAGGGAACCCGCCACCCAGCAACCACTTTCAGGCTGAGGGTCCTACTTGGCTTCCACCACTTGGGCTCGGCAGCCTTGAGCTGGGCCTCCGCGCGGTCCAAGAGCAGGTTCGTCTCGACGGGCTTCTCCACCAACCCGCCGACGTCCACACCGTGAGGATGCACCCGGCACCCCGGCAAGAGGAAGGCGATTTGCTCCCGGATACCTGTGATGATTGGCACAGGAATCGGCTTGAGCTTCGCCCATTTCTCATATTTCGGGCATTCGTGAGGCCTTCCGGTCCCCGCCCAGTCATGATATCGAGCAGGAGCACGTCGAGCGGCCTGGACGGTGGGGTGCAGACCCCTGCTTAGGTTGGCGGCGACGGTCAAGCCGGACCGGGCACCGACAGGGGTAGGCCAATTCCTTCTGGAATACCGGCGTCGTCGGCCAATGATAGGCGGTTCCTTGGTTGAAGGAATCCAAGATGCGCACGGTGGGGCTCTTCCGGGCGATCTCCGACTAATTCGGCCTGTCTTGGTTGAGTTGTCAGGGCGGGCAGGTGAAGCGCGAGCCTTCTGCCCTTTCAAGACTTGCTTTCAACTAGGTGCGTCGCGTGATGGATCTCCACAATGCAGCGCGTGATGGCGTCACTCGGGCGACTGCTTCTTTCGGCTGTGGGGCGGGTCTTACGCCCGTGGGACCCCTTCAGGGCACGGGTTTAAGCCTCGATTGGACCGGCCCACGCCCTGGTCGGTGACCGCAGTGAGCCTGAAGGCGTGGTTGCGGCTGCCCAGAATGTTGGGGAGGTCGCTAGGTTCAATCCGCAAATGGCTCGGGGGGGCTGGCAAGCTACGACGCCCATGTCAGCGCGGCTGAATACGTGCGAGGGCAAAGGCCCTGCGACCTGGGCGGCGAGACGTACGGCCTTCGGGAAGTAGACCTCGCTCATGGCCATGGTTCGAAGTCTCGCATGGCCCAGGCTGACGCACACGAATGTGCTTCATACAAAAGCAAACCGGGGCTCCCTTTGGTGGCCGCCCCGGCTTGTCCTTGAGTCAAAGGCGAACTAGATCTGGAAATCCCCCTGGCCTTGCTCCGCGCTGGCTATCCCCTGCTTAGCTCCGCCGCCGCCCAAACCCGCTGAGCATGGTGACCCAATACAGGACCTGCAGGACGGCAGTCGCCAGGGCAGCCACATAGGTCATGGCGGCCGCGTTGAGAACTGCGTTCACCCCAGCCGCTTGATCTGAGCTCGTCACCATTCCGCTTTCGGCAAGCAATCTGCGGGCCCGGGAGGAAGCGTTGAACTCAACCGGAAGAGTGACCAGGGCAAAAAACGCTCCGATCGAGAAGGCCACAACTCCGAGCCAGGCGATGTTGTACAGTCCCAGAACAATCCCCAACAAGATCAGAATCCAACCCAGATTCGAACCAATGTTAGCCGCAGGCACCAAGGCCGAACGGAACCGAAGGGGGAGGTAGTCATCCCGTTCCTGCATGGCGTGGCCGATCTCGTGGGCAGCGACGGCCATCGCTGCCACAGAGGGAGTCTGGGCAACGCCGGAAGATAGTCGCAGCGTATTGCTGCGAGGGTCGAAATGATCGGTCAACTTGCCTCGTACGGTTTCCAGTTTGACGTTCGACAATCCGCCATAAGCCAGAAGGCGCTGGGCCGCCTCGGCGCCGGTGAGGTTGAGGGCGTTGCGGATCTGGCCCCACTTGCGGTACGCCCCAGAGACGCGCCACTGCGCGATCATCACCAGCAGCAAGCCGGGAAGCATGAAGATCAGGTAAGTGGGATCCAAGAAGAGGAATGGCATATCAGTAGTCTCCTCTCACCAATCGACCCAACGAGCTTTGCGCTCCTTTTCCCAGAGGATTCCCGTCGGCCTCGATCGGTTGCTGCTGGCGGGCACAGAAGTCCTGGGCGGACGGCGTATCAACTGAGCCCGGGCCCTGTCGATTGGCGCTCTAGACCCGTCATGGAGGGTTCCTCCCTCCCGAGTCTTCCGAGGTGACCCAGGTGCAATCCAATCCGGCCCAATGCGAACGCCCTCGGTTGCAGCGACCGATTCTCCAAATCAGGGCCGTTCGCACCGCTTATGGCAACAGGATACCACAGCAAGGTTAGAGAAACGTAAACGAACCGCTTTTCGGATCAGGCCCCCAGGACCGGCACCTGTGCGGCCAAGTCGAGAATTTCGTCAATGTGAAAATCAACGCCCTCTCCCGGCTCTCCACGGCCGACCCACACCGTAATCACTCCCAGGTCCTTGGCCGGAGTGAGGTTTCTGACCTGGTCGTCCACCAGAACGCATTGGCGCGGGCGGGGAGAACCCAGCAGGCGCAAGGCCGTCCGGTAGGCAGCAGGGTTGGGCTTATTGACAAAACCCAGGGCGACGATATCGATCAGGATGTCAAAATGGCGCTCAATCCCGAGTTGCCGCAGCACCCGCCGAGTATGGGCCTCGTCCGAGTTACTGAAGATGATCTTGCGTTGAGGTAGCCGGGATAGCATCTGGTCTAGGAGAGTGTCGGGCTGGAGATAGCACTCGAGAGGGATGTCATGCACGTAGTGCAGGTATTCAAACGGGTCAATCCCATAGTGGAGCCGCAGCCCGTTCAGAGTGGTTCCAAAGCTGTGAAAGTACTCAGCCCGCAGCCTGACGACTTGGTCGGGGGGAATGGCACAGCGCTCAACCATGAACCGATCGATCCGCTCGCCAATCGCCTGCCAGACCCCACTGGCATGGGGGTAGAGGGTGTCATCCAGATCAAAAAGGATGTCCGTCGGAGGGGACGGGTTGGTTCCCATGAATCGCTCCCAGCTTGGCAGGCGCCCGGGCGCAGGCGATTGTACCCCGGGCTTCTCCCCGACTGGGATCCAAGGGGAAGAGGCGGTCGTTCCGGGTGGGGATCCTGGAAAAAAGGATTGGAATGTGGGACACTAACACGCCGAGGTGGCCTTGTGACGAATGGCTTGGCGCATTCCTCTTCACCTTATCTCCGGCAACACGCGGAGAATCCAGTCGACTGGCTCCCTT
Source organism: Anaerolineales bacterium (assembly GCA_050012135.1). Lineage (GTDB taxonomy): Bacteria > Chloroflexota > Anaerolineae > Anaerolineales > RBG-16-64-43 > JBEKHT01. The sequence continues at coordinate 22,051 of JBEKHT010000036.1, forward strand.
GGGGAAGGTCGGCCTTCGAGCAGGCGGCCCGGGAGGAAAAACCCATCTTCCTCAGCATTGGGTACGCTGCGTGCCACTGGTGCCATGTGATGGCGCACGAATCCTTCGAAGACCTGGAGACAGCCGCTCTGCTCAACCAGCACTACGTTTCGATCAAGGTGGACCGTGAAGAGAGGCCCGACGTCGACTCCATCTATATGGAGGCAGTGATCGCCTTGACCGGACAGGGGGGGTGGCCGTTATCCGTCTTCCTTACTCCTGACGGTCGGCCTTTCCTTGGAGGAACCTACTTTCCTCCCACGCCCCGCCACGGACTTCCCTCCTTCCGCGATCTTCTCCTCGACGTGGCTCGCGCCTGGAAGGAAGACCGCGCTCAGCTGGTGGAACGTGGCTCAACCCTCACCTCCCAACTGAGAAACAGTCAGAACCTGAACACCGCGCGAGACCCCGGAATGACCTCGACCCTGCTGGGCCAGGCGACGCGATCCTTGCTTGAAGACTTTGATGTTCGCAACGGCGGATGGGGCGCGGCGCCGAAATTTCCTCAGGCGATGGCGATCGAATTCCTGTTGCGACGGGACCGTCGCGGCCACGACGAGCTCGCGCTCGACCGGGCCCGACGGGCTTTGCTTGCGCTTTCACGAGGCGGGATCCGCGATCAGGTCGGAGGGGGATTCCACCGCTACACAACCGATTCGGCTTGGCGGGTGCCACACTTCGAAAAGATGCTTTGCGACAATGCCCTTCTGGCGTCTGCGCTTCTGCACGCTTGGCTGGTCGCACGGGATGAGGAGTTGCGCGATGCGGCCGAGGACACCCTGCGCTTCATGTCGCGAGAGCTCCTGCTCCCGGAGGGCGGATTCGCCGCCTCCCTTGACGCGGACTCGGACGGGAGCGAAGGTCAATACTACCTCTGGTCGGCCCAGGAGGTGCGTGAAGCGTTGAGGGGAGCGGAGGACGTGGGGCTGCGATTGTTTGGGGTCGTCGAGAAGGGCAACTTCAATGGGCTCAACATCCTCTTTCTGGCAGAGCCCCCGGGCCAGGTCTTTCAAGTGGAAGCGGGTGCCGCAGCAACTTGGTCGCGCGTTGCCGAACTCCGCCGGGCACTGCTCTCTCGTCGCCAGCGGCGTCCCCAACCCGCTCGAGATGAGAAGGTGATTGCCTCTTGGAACGGACTCGCCCTTTCCGCCTTTTCTGAAGCCGCGCGGGCTCTTGGGTCGGCTCAGTACCTGGATCTGGCTCGACAAGGCGCAGAGTTCTTGTCGACGGCCCTGCTGGAGGGAGCGCGGGCCCGGCACTGCTGGTTTGAGGGGAAGGCCACTCCTTTCGGATTTCTCGAGGATCAAGTCGGGTTGGCAACGGGCTTCTTGGAGTATTACCAGACAACGTTTGAGGAACGCTATTTCCAACTTGCGGTCGATCTCTGCGACGAGGCTCTCCTTCGATTTCGTCGAGAGGGAGCGGGGTTCTACGACACGGCCGACAATCACGAGCCCCTGCTCACGCGGCCGAGCAACCTGCAAGACCAGGCACTGCCCAGTGGGAATGCCTTGGCCTGCACGGTCTTGCTCAAGCTCTACGCCCTGACCAACAATGGAAGCTACCTGGATCCGGTCGAGGAGACTCTGCCAAGGGTCCTTTCCATGGTGGCGCGCTACCCGACCGCCTTTGGTCAATGGCTGGCGGCTGCGGATCTCTACCTTGACGGGGCGACTTCCGTGGCTCTTGTGGGGCGCGAGGCCGATCGCGATGAAGGGCCAGATGAGATGCTCAAGTTGCTTCGAGAGGAGTACTGGCCCAACCTGGTAGTGGCCTTTCGGGACAGCGAGGCGAATTCACTGGTCCCCGGCCTGAACGAAAAGCACTTGCTGGAAGGTCGCCCTGGCGCTTATGTCTGTGCCGGCACAGTCTGCTATCCTCCCGTGACTGAGGCAGTCGCGCTCAGGGGACAACTGATCGGCTCCTTTCGTTCGGGTGGTCCCGCAGACAGTTCCCGGGAGCTTGCGGTTTCGTGAGCGCAGTGGGCGAGTCCGCCTTGGCTTCCGCCGCCTTCCTGACAAGCGGCATGAGAAGTGGAACTTGGCCCTCGGGTTGCGGACGCCATCGACGGACAGAATCCAGTCCCCGAACGGGTTCTCGGTTAGGCCGTCGCGGAGCAGGAGGCAAGATCGGCTGATGCTTCCGGGTGGGGGGGCGATTTGGATGGGTTTTGCGTTCTGCAGGCCGAGGAGGTCGCGGCCCGGTTGATTCGGTGCCAACGGTGCGCCGATTGGGTTGTTCGCCGCAGAGGAGCGCCGGAAAGTGACCCTGGTGGGGAACACCCTGGGCGCTGGGCCGGGAGCGGGGCGAAATGCGCGTAGCCATGATCTCATATCACACCTGCCCCCTGGCGGTCTTGGGGGGCAAGGATACGGGGGGGATGAATGTGTACGTCCGCGAACTGACCCGGGCACTCGGAAGGAGGGGCATCGGGGTCGACGTTTTTACGCGTTCTCAGGACGAACATGTCCCTCACGTGGTTCATGACTTGGGGCACGGCAATCGGGTCGTCCACGTCCCCGCCGGACCGGAAGTGCCTCAAGCCCGAGAGCATCTGCACGAGTTCTTGCCCGAGTTCGTGGTCGGCATCCAGGATTTCGCCCAGCAAACCGGCTCGCGCTATGACCTCATTCACAGTCACTATTGGCTGTCGGCCCTGGCGGCCCGCCCGTTGCGGGAGGCTTGGGGGGTTCCGCTGGTTCACATGTTCCACACCCTGGGCATCATGAAAGCCCGGGTCAGTGAAGAGAGCGAGAACCCAGGGCGCGTGGAGGCGGAAAGGCAGATCCTGGATTGGGCGGACCGGGTGGTGGCAGCGACCCCGGCAGAACGCGCCCAGCTGCAATGGCTCTACAACGCCGACCTGCGTCGGGTCGTGGTGATTCCCCCGGGGGTGGACACCGACCGGTTCCATCCGATGCCCATGGAGGAGGCCAAACGGCGGATTGATATTGAGGTGAACGGACAGATGCTGCTGTTCGTCGGGCGGATCGAGCGCCTCAAAGGGATCGAGACCTTGTTGCGGGCTGCGGCCTTGCTCCGCTCGCAAAAAAAGATTGCCGGGGAGTGCGGGTGCGTTGTGGTGATCGGGGGGGATGCGGAGGCACCCGAAGAGGAAATGGCTCGCTTGCAAGAGCTGCGCCAGGAACTGGGGATCCTCGATCTGGTGACCTTCGTCGGGAAACGCAGCCAGGATACCTTGCCGTACTACTACTCGGCCGCTCATGTGGTTGTGATCCCCTCTCACTATGAGTCCTTCGGGATGGTCGCCCTGGAAGCGATGGCTTGTGGGACTCCGGTGGTCGCCTCGGGGGTGGGGGGGCTCCTGTACCTGGTAAAGGATGGCGTCACGGGGTTTCAGGTGCCCGACCGGGACCCGCAGGCCCTGGCCGCCAAACTGGCGGTGATCCTCGAAAACGAGGATCTTCGCAAGGAGTTTGGACGCCAGGCTGTCAGCGCCGCCCGCAGCTATGACTGGCGGCTGATTGCCAA
>JBEKHT010000037.1:0-25500 GCA_050012135.1 Anaerolineales bacterium
GGTCTCCCGGCCGACGCCGGACACGCTCCAGGTGCTTCTCAAGCAGATCCTTCAGGTCGATGGCTTTGACGGATTGATGGACTTGTACATGATGGATCTGCAGACCGGAGCCGACATGCACATTGTCTCCGCGGCGGGGCAAGAGTTGACCCACAAGCCCGACATTGCCTTCTCTGCCGCGAGCACGGCCAAGATAGAGATCCTGGTTGCGGCCTACCGCTATCTCGGCAGCCAAATGGATGCGCAAACCAAGACCTGGCTGCAGCAGATGATTACCCTCTCCGAAAACCCCCCGGCGGACTCCCTCATGGAGGAGATTGACCTAGCGCGCGGGCCCTTGGTGGTCACCGACCTGCTCAACCGACTCGGCCTGGAGAATACCTTCCTGGCGGGTTATTTCCGGGACGGCGCACCCCTCCTGCGCCAGTTTCAGACCCCCTCCAATCAGCGGGCGGATCACAATACCGATCTGGACCCCTACAATCAAACCACCCCCACCGACATGGGTGCACTTCTGGCCGACATCTATGAGTGCGCTCAGAACGATGGAGGCGCTTTGAGACTGACTTTCCCTCTGGCCATTACCCAGCAGGACTGCAACGAAATCCTTGACCTGCTGGCGCAAGACAACATTGCCGTACTCATCCAGGCCGGGGTGCCGGATGGCACTCGGGTTGCCCATAAGCACGGGTGGATCACAGACGCGCAGGGGAATATCAACTACATCTCCGACGCCGCCGTCGTCTACACCCCCGGGGGCAATTATGTGCTCACCATCTATCTGTGGAAGGACGGCGGCCTCATCTGGGACAGGGATTCGAAGCTGGTCGCCGACCTCTCCCGCGCCGTGTTCAACTACTTTAACCCGCCCGCCCCTTCCCAGTGAGGGCGGGCGCGCCGGAGGCAGATCGGCCCGGCTGCGGAGACCTGGGCTCGTGGCCGCTTCCGCCAGGGCAAACAACCCCCTGTTTCACGTGAAACACAGCTGGGGGCCCCCCCGCCGGTCCGACCTGTCGCAATCCGCGACCCGGGTAACGCGCTGATTCTGTTATTATCCAGCCTATGAACCACCCTCCGGCGATATGCGACTACGAGGGTTCGACCTACCAGGAGGATTTTTGGGGCCGGGGCGGGCGCAAATACGAGGATTCCTGCGAAGCGGCGGCTCTGCGTCGGCTGCTTCCGCCCAAGGGAGGCGATCTGCTGCTGGAGCTGGGAGCGGGCGCCGGCAGGAATACCCCCCGCTACCTCGGCTTCGAGCGGATCGTGCTACTGGATTATTCGCGCAGCCAACTCCTTCAGGCTCGCGAGCGTCTCGGGGTGGGCCCCCGCTACACGTACGTAGCTGCGAATATCTATCATCTTCCCTTTGTTCCGGCCGTCTTCGAGGTGGCCACGATGATCCGCACCCTGCACCACTTGGTAGACCCTCCTGCCGCCTTGCGGCAGGTGCGGGAAGTGATGGGCTCAGGGGGAATCTTCGTCCTCGAGTTCGCCAACAAGCGCAATCTGAAGGCGGTTGCCCGCTACCTATTCAGGCATCAGTCGTGGAACCCTTTCAGCCTCGAAGCCGTGGAGTTCGCCCCGCTCAATTTCGACTTCCACCCGGCGGCAGTGCGCCGCTGGCTTGGGGAATCCGGTTTTCTGCTGGAAAGGCAGGTGACCGTTTCTCACTTCCGGCAGGAGTGGCTGAAGCGGAGGATTCCCCCCCACGTTCTGGCGCGCCTGGACGGCTGGGCCGGCTTCACCGGGGATCTCTGGCAACTCACCCCCAGTGTGTTCACCCGTTCGCGGGCCGTAGGGGGAGTCGAGCGCGGGGCGAGCGAATCGCTTTTTCGGTGCCCGGAATGCGGGGATCCGCATCTGGAGCAGGTCAAGCGCGGCGGGGAGGCCACGGCCCTGGCCTGCCGGGGATGCGGGCGGCAGTACGCCCTGCGAGAGGGGATTTACGACTTCAGGGAGCCTGTCGGGTAAGGATTCCGCCGGAGGGCTTCCCAAGCCAGGCTGGCGACCTGCTCGGCGGCCTGGGGCCGGGCCAGCCGGTGGCAAGACCGGGTTGCGCGCTCCAGGCGGGCCGGGTCAGCGAGCATTTCGGCGACGGCTCGCGCCGTCCGTTGCGGCCCGGGAGCCCATAACCCCGCCCCCTCTTCGACCACATACTGCACATTGCCGTCTTCTTGGCCCGGTAGTCGGCTATAGAGCACCATGGGCAGACCCGCATTGAGAGCCTCGCTGATCGTCCCGGGACCTGCCTTGGTCACCAGCAGGTCAGCGGCCCGCATGAGATCCGGCATCTCGGTGACAAAGCCGTACACAAAGACCGGCACCTCCCAGGTGGAGCGCTGAAGGCGCTCCCGCAGTGCCTCATTTCTTCCTGCAATAATCGCAATTGCGCAATTACTATTGAGATCGGCCACTTCCCTGGCGGTCTCGTACAAGGGGCCCATCCCCTCGCCCCCTCCGACCACCAGGACGACTCGCCCATCGACCGGCCAGCCCAGCCGGGTGCGCAACTCGGCCTTATCTCCGGGCGGAACACAGAATCGTTTTTTCACGGGCAGCCCCACCACGCGGATGCGGTCCGAGGGCAGGCCGTACATTAGACCCCGATTCCGCGCCGGCTCCGTTGGCACCAAGCACAGGTCCGTGCGACGATGAAACCACAAGGCGTGGGTCGACACCAGATCGGTCACGACGGTGATGAAGGGCGGGCGTCTCTTGCCCAGCGCATGCAACACGGGGGCATTGAAAAGAGGATGGAAGTTGAGGACCATGTCGGCCGGATGCTCGCGCACGAGCTGGCGGGCCGCATTTTGCACCCAAGGCCAGAGCGTGGCCGTAAACGCTCGCGAGCGGCCATAACCGTCGGTGGCCCGAAACGCTATCTCCCAGGCCCGGGGCCAACGCACCAATTCGGGATACCAGCTGGGCATCTTGTTCAGAGGGTAGGGGGCATACGCTTTGAAGGCGTCCACCATCTCGAAGCTGAACTCCCCCCCATGGCTCTCCTGCAAGGCCTCCACCACGGCTTCCGCCGCGCTGCGGTGGCCTCCGCCGGTGTCGGAGAAGAGCACCAGGATACGGGGTTCGGGACTACCCGGGGGATTCCTCATCTGAGCTCCGCGACACAAATCTCTTGATACGCTTGGCCAGATCCCGTCGAGGCATCAACACACGGTGGCCGCATCCGAGGCACTGGATCCCGATGTCCGCGCCCAGGCGGACCACCTTCCATTCGCTCGAGCCGCAGGGGTGGGGCTTGCGCAGGTGGACCACATCGCCCAGGGAGAGGTCCGGAAGCACATCCGCGATTATATCCTCGCGGCCCGGCCTCATCAATGGAACCTAAGTCGAGGGGCTTGAAGGCGCGTGGTAGAATCAAGCGGGAATGATCCATCCCAGGCGCAAGTGCTCGCCGGGTTGGAAGGGAAGCGCATATCCTCAGAAACATTCTTGTTCCTTTCGGCTCGCCGCCAGGGCGCGCGGGTCGCGGAGGTCTAGTTTGTTTCCGTGGGGAGGAGCCCGATGGAGAAGGTGGTCGGTTCAATTACGGTGAAGCGAGGCTTGGCCCAGATGCTCAAGGGCGGGGTGATCATGGATGTGGTCACTCCGGAACATGCACGAATTGCCGAAGAAGCGGGGGCCTGTGCGGTGATGGCCCTGGAGCGCGTGCCCGCCGACATTCGCGCCCAGGGCGGCGTGGCCCGCATGAGCGATCCCGAGCTGATTCTCAAGATCATGGACGCGGTCAGCATCCCGGTGATGGCCAAGTGCCGCATCGGTCATTTTGTTGAGGCCCAAGTCCTGGAAGCCCTGGGGGTTGACTATGTCGACGAGTCGGAGGTTCTCACCCCGGCCGACCAGGAGCACCACATCAACAAGGACCTCTTCAAGGTGCCTTTCGTGTGCGGCGCTCGGAACCTGGGGGAGGCCTTGCGCAGGATCGGCGAGGGCGCCGCGATGATCCGCACCAAAGGTGAGGCGGGCACCGGTGATGTGGTTGAGGCGGTTCGCCACGCGCGGGCGGTCCTGGGCGAGATCCGTCGCTTGCAGACCATGGCAGACGAAGAATTGATGGCGTATGCCAAGTCCCTGGGTGCCCCTTTTGAACTCGTGCACGAAACCAAGCAGGAAGGCCGCCTGCCCGTGGTCAACTTCGCCGCTGGCGGAATTGCCACACCGGCGGACGCCGCTTTGTTGATGCAATTGGGCGTCGATGGAGTCTTCGTGGGTTCAGGAATCTTCAAATCGGGCGACCCCGCCCGGCGGGCCCAGGCGATCGTCAAGGCGACCACCCACTTTCGCGACCCGAGAATCATCGCGGAGGTGAGCCGCGGCCTGGGAGAGCCAATGGTGGGGCGTCAGATCAGCTCGATCCCTCAGGAAGAACTCATCGCGGGCCGAGGCTGGTGACCGCTTCCAACACCCCCGGACCCGGGGTGCGGTCGAATGCGCATTGGTCGTCGCCATGAAGATCGGAGTCCTGGCATTGCAGGGCGATTTCGCTGAGCATCTGGCCGTGCTGAGGCGGCTGGGGGCGGAAGCGGTTGAGGTGCGCCTGGAGAAGGATCTGGAGGGGATCCATGGGCTGATCATCCCGGGCGGCGAATCCACCACCATGGGCAAACTGGCCACCGATTTCCAACTCCTGGCGCCCTTGCGCGAGTTCGGGAAACAGCATGCGATCTGGGGGACTTGTGCGGGCGCGATTCTACTGGCCCACAACGCTCAACGTGAGCAACCCCTCTTGAGCCTGATGGACATCGTGGTGCGGCGGAATGCGTTCGGCCGTCAGGTGGAGAGCTTTGAGGAAGATCTGGACATCCCGGCGATCACGGCCGGCGATGACGGGCAAGGAGGCCCTTTTCATGCCGTCTTTATCCGTGCGCCATGGATCGAACGGGTGGGCCCCGGTGTCCAGATCCTGGCGCGGCTTGCGGATGGCACCATCGTGGCCGCCCGGGAGAAGCAATGGCTCGCCTCTTCCTTTCACCCTGAGCTCACCCAAGACGATCGCTTCCACAGGTACTTTCTGCACATTGTCGCCGCCGGCGCGTGAGAAAACAGCTCTGGGGAGACCGCGGCCTCGCGGTCCTGAGCGACTTGCATGATCCGCCCCTTTGAACTTCGCGACCTCGGTTCGGTCTACCGCCTTGCCGGGCAAGGGATCTGTCTGGACACCCGGGCCGCATTCACCCAAGAGGTGCGCTCCCTGCAATCGGCTCTGTGGGGCCGACTCTTGCCGGGAACTCGGACCCGCACGCTTTTCTGGGAAGGGTCGGAAGGTGCCACGGCTTTCGCCCAAATGCGCCAACGCAGCGGCTCTCCCCTGGCGCGCCTCATCTACCTGGCCCCGAAGGAAATCATCCAGCTGCCCCAGGCAGCCGAGGTGGTGGAAGGGGTCCTGAGCGAGGCCGGCCGCACAGGGGCGCACCACCTGCTGGCCGAAGCGGAGGAGGGAAGCGAGCTGTTCGGCTTCCTGCGGCGGCAGTGCTTCGCCGTGTATGCCCGCCAGGACCTGTGGCGACAAGATCAAGCCCCGGAACCCACCGGGGAATGCCCCGGGGCGCTACGTCCCGAACTCCCTACAGATCAGCCGCAGTGCCACGCGCTCTACCTGGCGGTGGTTCCCGCCCTGGTCCAGCAGGTAGAAGCTCTGCCGAGGGCCGGGCGGGGCTGGGCCTTGCTCCAAGAGGACGAGCTGGTGGGCTACTTCCGCCTTTCCTCCGGGGAACGGGGGTTGTGGGTCGAGCCTTTTTTCCATCCCGCCGCGCGAGGGGTAGCCGAAGCGATGCAATCCCTGCTTTTCGCGCTGCGGCCACGGCCCGAGCGGCCGGTGTACGTCTGCGTCCGCTCCTACCAAGACTGGCTGGGCCCGATCCTCCAGCATGCCGGGCTGAGGCTGTGCGGCGAGCAGGCGGTCTTGGTCCGCCGCATTGTGGTCCCGATTGCCGAATCTTCGCAGGTGGTGCTGAGCGCGATCGAAAAACATGCCACCCAAGCCACACCCATCCGCAGTCAGTAGGAGCTCCTTCTCTGCCCGTGATCTTGCTCCCTGGGCATCTTCGAGCATTCCCCCTTACAATGGAAGGGTGAAACCAGCCGCGGCCCCTCTCCGGCCGCACCGCCCTCTTTCTCACTGAACCATGGCGACCCGCAAGAAGATCACTGACGACTTGCATGTCATGCTGGGGGTTCTTCCGCCGCCGATCGGCGAGGCGCTCGCGCGTGTCAACCGCTGGGATGAGTTGCTGGAGATCATTCTCGACCTCGGCCGCGTCCCGACGGCCCGCTACTTGGACGGCGAGACCGTACTCGACGAACACGAGGTCAGTCGAGATCTGATCGATTACGTGGTCGGTCGCATCGGCGAATTCGACGCCGACAACCGTGCGGGTCTCGAGCGGACTCTGCACCGCATCTCGGCCATTCGCAATCGCCGTGGTCACATTGTGGGCCTTACCTGTCGGGTGGGCCGGGCCGTTTACGGCACGATCGACATCATCCAGGACCTGATCGAATCCAGCAAGAGCGTCCTGCTGCTCGGGCGGCCCGGAATCGGCAAGACCACCATGTTGCGCGAAGCCGCCCGCATCCTGGCCGAGAAGAAACGCGTGGTCATTGTGGACACCTCCAATGAAATCGGTGGGGATGGGGACGTCCCGCACCCTGCCGTCGGGCGCGCGCGGCGCATGCAGGTAACGAAGCCCTCCCTGCAACACGAAGTGATGATTGAAGCCGTTGAGAACCACAACCCCGAAGTGATCATCATCGACGAGATCGGCCGAGAGCTGGAAGCCGAGGCGGCGCGCACCATCGCCGAGCGCGGCGTTCAGCTGATCGGGACAGCCCACGGCAACACTTTGGACAACATCCTGCTCAACCCGACCCTGGCCGATCTGGTGGGCGGAATTGAATCCGTCACCCTCTCGGATGAAGAGGCGCGCAGGCGCGGCACCCAAAAGACCGTCCTCGAACGGCGGGCACCGCCTACCTTTGACATCCTGGTGGAAATCCAGGATCGCGAGCGATTGGCGATTCACCTCGACGTGGCCGCCTCGGTCGATGCCATGCTGCGCGGAAGGCCCCGGCCCCCTCAACTTCGGTACCGGGACGAGAAGGAGGAGATCCACGTGCAGACCGCCGAGGCTCCCGCGCCTCCCGCCCGAGCCTCCCGAGGGCGTGCGCACAATCCAACGGAAGCGATCCTGCCCTGGGGTTGGGCCACCCGACAGCCTGCCTTTCCGCTCTCTCCGCATCCGTCCGGGCCCTCGCCCGACTCCCTGCCCTACTCGCCCACGCCTCCGCACCTGCCTCAAGCCGCGCTCAAGGCGGTCCGTGTTTATCCGTACGGCGTGGCGCGCAACCGACTCGAGCAGGCAGCCAAGTCCCTGCGTGTTCCGGTGGTCCCCGTGAGCGACCTGGGCGAAGCCCAGGCGGTGGCCACCCTCAAGTCCTATTATCGGCGACGGCAACACCTGATTGAGGACGCGGAGGCCCGGGGAATCCCCATCTACGTCCTGCGCGCCAACACCATCGGACAGATGGAGAACTTTCTGTCCGACCTGTTTGGATTGGAAGACTCGCCCGCGGCGGACACGGCGCTCGAGGTGGCCATGCACGAGACGCAGGAGGCGGTTCGGACCGTCCTCAACGGAGCCAAGTCGGTTGACCTTGCCCCCGCCTCGGCCTACATTCGTCGCCTGCAGCACCAACTCGCCCGCCAATCCAACTTGCTCTCGCAATCCTACGGCAAAGAGCCCCGCAGGCGAGTGCGGATTTTCCGGGAATGACGGGGTGAGCCTCTTCCTTACCTTGGAAGGTCCCGAGGGCAGTGGCAAGTCGACCCAGGCGCCGCGCGTCGCCCAGTTCCTGCGAGACCGTGGGTGGAACACCCTTCTGAGCCGCGAGCCCGGCGGAACCCTGATCGGCGACCAGATACGAAATGTGCTCCACGACCTCGCCAACACGGCCATGCACCCGCGCACCGAGGCCTTGCTCTATTCCGCTTCCCGGGCGCAGATTGTCAACGAGGTAATCAAGCCGCACCTGACAAGCGGCGGGGCCGTCGTCTGTGACCGATACTTCCATTCCACCTTGGCCTACCAAGGCTACGGCCAGAGGCTCGACTTGGCGGCCCTGCGCGGGATCACGGCCTTCGCGACCGAGGGTCTCCTGCCGGACTGGATTCTGCTTCTGGATTTGCCCGTGGAAATTGGCCTCGACCGGCGCCGAGGCGGGGGCGGAGAGTGGAACCGCCTGGACGCGTATGAGCTGGCCTTTCATCAACGGGTTCGCGAGGGTTATCTGGCGCTGGCCCGAGAGGAGCCCGGGCGCTGGTGCCTCATCCAGGCCGGTCGGACCTCCGAGCAGGTTTGGGAAGAGATTCGGGAAAAGCTCCAAGCATGGCTAGATCGTCGCTAGTAGTCGTCCAGACTGCTGTCGTCCTCTGGCCCTAGCCCGGGCACGGATTTCTCGACCTCTTCCGGGCTTTCTCCCGCCTCCAGGCGATCCACGGCCTCGTGAAATTCCGGCCCCAGCTCCTCCCCCATTTCGCTCCCCATTCGCTTCATCATGCGGGCCACCGAGCGAGGGTCTTTTTCGTCCACGTCCCCCCAGGAGGAAGGATCGGCCATGGCTTCCAGGCGCGCATCCTCCGAGCGGGAGAATCTCACCCCGCGAATCCGGCGCGCCAGGTTCTGGCCGTTGCAGTAGGGGCAGCGCGGAGCTCCAGTCTCGTACTCGGCGAAAGTCATGAAGATGGAAACTGGGCGATGGCAATCGCAACAGCGGTATTCATACGTGGGCATCTTCTACCTCACGTCCTCTTGGGTCCAGTCTCGCGCGGATGCATGATAGAGTATTATACCTAGGCACCCGGCTCAGCAAACGTTCCCGGCGGCGAGGCCAAGCGGCTCCGGAAGCACCTGAGGAAACCCTGGCGTGGACGACCTTTACCGGCCTATTCCCTACCCCCTGCTGATCGTGATCTCGGGCCCCTCGGGCGCGGGCAAGGACACCGTGATTCGGCGCATGAAAGAGCGGGGCTTGCCCTTCCACTTTGTGGTCACCGCCACGACGCGAGCCCCCCGGCCGGGGGAGGTCAACGGCCAGGATTACCTCTTCTACTCCGGCGAGGAATTCACCCAGCTCATGGAGAAGGGCGAGTTCCTGGAGACCGCCCGGGTATACAGCGACTACAAAGGCATCCCCAAGCAGCAAGTCCGCCAAGCGCTCGCTTCCGGCCAGGACGTGGTGTTGCGCGTGGATGTACAGGGGGCCCAGACGGTCCGCAGGTTGTGCCCGGACGCCTTGCTCCTCTTCCTCACCACGGACTCCGAAGAGGACTTGTCGGGCCGCTTGCAACAGCGCCAGACCGAGAGCGCGGAAGGGTTGAGCCTGCGCCTCGCCACGGCCCGAGAGGAAATGAGTCGCCTGGGCGAGTTTGACTACGTCGTGCCCAACCGCGACCAGCGCCTGGATGAAACGGTGGACCTGATCCTGGGCATCATCCAAGCCGAGCATGCACGCGTTCATCACCGCCGGGTAACCCTGTGAGCCAATCCCCGCTCGGCCTTCCCCCTGAGCCGCAGCCGTCCCTCCCTCCGGTTCCGCGGCCGGCACAGGTCTCCGTCGCCCTGCCCCGGCCCCGGCCCTGGGTGACCTACGGCCTGCTGCTGCTGACCGCGCTGGTATTCCTTGGGCAAACCGCCTCCTCCGCTCTGCTGGGTCAGGATGTCCTGCTGCTTCTTGGAGCCAAAGACAACACGCTGATCCGCGCGGGCCAGTACTGGCGGCTGATCACGCCGGTCTTTCTCCATGCGGGCCTTCTCCACATTGGTTTCAACCTGTACGCGCTTTACATCATCGGGCCCGCCGTGGAAGCTCGCTTCGGCCCCAGGCGCTACCTGCTCCTCTACCTTTTCTCCGGAGTGGGGGGGGTTCTGGCCAGCATGGCCTTCAGTTCGGATCTCTCCGTGGGAGCTTCCGGAGCAATCTTCGGACTGATTGGCGCCTATGCTGTCTACTTGTACCAACACCGAGAGGTCTTCGGGGAGCGCGGGAGACGCACGCTTCTCAACCTGATCTTCATCGCGGCGGTGAACCTGGTCATCGGGCTGGCGCCCGGGATTGACGATTGGGGGCACCTGGGCGGCCTGATTAGCGGGTCCGTGCTCGCTCTGGGCACCGGGCCTCGCAATGAAGTTGCTTTCAACCCGCAAACAGGACGGCCGGTCATTGTGGACCGCCGTGCGGCAGGCACGGTGTGGGCCGTATCAGTCCTGTTGGTTCTCGTTCTCTTGGGGATCTTCGTATTCCTCCTGGCCCATTGAGGAGGTCTTCCCCGCCCGGCAGAGCGTCTGCCCAACCCAGGGAGCTGGTCTGGGGCCGATGAAACCATTCCGCTTCTATCATTCGATCGAAGTGCGCTACGGGGACTTGGACGCCCAAGGCCATGTCAACAACGCGCGCTATTTCACCTACATGGAGCAGGCCCGGGTGCGCTACCTGCAGCAGCTGGGCCTGTGGGACCTGCAGGACTTTGAAGAGATCGGGGTGATCCTGGCGGAGGAGTCCTGCACCTTCCGCAATCCCATCCGACTTGGGGATCCGATTCGCGTGGGCGTGCGCGTCAGCCATTTGGGAACCAAGAGCCTGACCACGGAGTACCGCATCGAAACCGTCCCCGAGGAAAAGGAATTGGCCAGCGGCAAAGCGGTCCTCGTGGCCTACAACTATCACCTCGGGGCTTCCATCCCGTTGCCGGACCGCTGGAGAAACGTGATCTGCGAATTCGAGGGACTGGGGTGAAGATCGACGCGGTGTTGCCCCCCGGCCCCTTGGACCAGATTCCGGCACTGGCGCGCGAGGCGGAAGACCTGGGATTTGACGCCCTGTGGTCCGGCGAAACCCAGCACGATCCCTTCCTGCCCCTGACCTTGATCGCGGAGCACACTCACCGGCTGCATTTTGGATCTTCCATCGCGGTCGCCTTTGCACGCAGCCCGACCACGCTCGCCTATACGGCCTGGGACTTGGCCGGACAATCCGGCGGCCGATTCATTCTGGGGCTGGGAACGCAAGTGAGGGCTCACATCCAGCGGCGGTTTGGGATGCCTTGGCCTGAGTCTCCCGCCGCTCAACTGCGCGAGGAGATTCAGGCGATGCGAGCCATTTGGGCATCCTGGAGCTCGGGCGAGCGCCTGAATTTCCGCGGGAAGTACTATGCCCTGACCCTCATGACCCCGTTTTTTTCGCCTCCCCCCATCGAGCGGCCTAAGATCCCGCTTTTCCTGGCCGGGGTGAACCGGGCCCTGTGCCGGGTCGCGGGAGAGCTTGCCGACGGCTTTTTTGTGCATCCCTTCCACAGTCCGCGCTATCTCCGCGAGGTTGTGCTTCCTGCGCTGCAGGAGGGGAGGCAAGGAAGGCGTCGGCCGGGGGACGCGGTCGAGATAGCCGTCACTGCCTTGACCCACACTTCCGTCGAAGAAGCGGCTTTCGTGCGCCAGCAAATCGCGTTCTATGCCTCCACCCCCTCCTATCGTTCCGTACTGGCGTTCCACGGCTGGCAAGCGGTGGGGCAGCGGCTGAGCAACTTGGCCGCGCGCGGTCGCTGGGCCGAGATGTCCGCCTTGATCTCGGACGAGATGCTGGAAACCTTCAGCACTCGCGCCTCCCTGGCCGACTTGCCTCAGGTTCTGCGCGAGCGGTATGAGGGCGTGGCGCAGCGCCTCGCCTTGTATCTCCCCTTTTCCGGCGGAGGGTCTTCGGACCAGTGGGCTCACCTGGTGGAGGTGATCCACGCCTGAGCCGGCCGCCAGCCCGGAGGAGGCACCCCGCGAAGCTCCCCTGGTGATCGACGGCCACGAGGACCTGGCCTGGAACGCCCTGACTTTTGGACGGGACTATCTCCAGCCTGCCTGGAACACGCGCCAGCGCGAGGCGGGTGGAGCCGTACCGTCGCAGAACGGTCAGGCTACACTTGGGTTTGCGGAATGGATCTTGGGGAGGATTGCCGTGGTGTTTGCGACCTTGTTCGCCTCCCCTCTGAGACGAAAAGCCGGGGCGTGGGACACCCTGTGCTACGCGACCCCCGCCCAGGCCGAGGAGATCTACCGCCGCGAACTGGAGTACTACCAACGCTGGGTTGCTGACTCGCACGACCGCTTGCAGCTGATCGCGACGCGGAAGGACCTCGAAGCCATCCTGACCGCGTGGAAAGAAGAGGACCTGACCCGCAGGAAGGTGGGGCTGGTCCTGCTGATGGAAGGAGCCGAGGGGATTCTCGAGCCGAGCGAGGTGGAGACGTGGTACGAAGGGGGAGTCCGCATCCTCGGACCTGCCTGGGCAGGGAACCGGTATTGTGGCGGAACTCGCGAGCCAGGGCCTCTCAGTGCTCAAGGTCATCAACTCCTGAGGGCGATGGCTGCCTTCAACCTGATCCTCGATCTCAGCCACATGGCAGACCAGAGCTTTCGCACAGCTCTGGATGTCTATCCAGGACCGGTCGCGGCCTCCCACAGCAACGCGCGGGCCCTCTGCCGCGGTTATGCCTGGCCGGACCGTCACCTCAGCGCGGAGATGATCCGGGCCCTGGCCGAGCGGGGGGGAGTCATGGGGCTGGTCCCTTACAATGCGTTTCTCCAAGGGGGATGGACCCTGGCCGACGGAAAGCAGGCAGTTTCGCTCGAGCGACTCTGCGATCAGGTGGACTACGTGTGCCAAGTTACCGGAGACGCCGAGCACGCCGCCCTTGGATCCGACCTGGACGGCGGATTTGGCCTGGAGGCAATCCCCCGCGAGATGGATACCGCCGCGGACTTGCTCAGGATCGCGGTGCTGCTCCGGGATCGGGGTTACCGAGAGGCGGACCGAGACAACATCCTGGGCGGCAATTGGATCCGCCTCCTGCGTCGCGCCCTACCGTAGGGTCAGGGGCGGCGCGCCAAACCGGGTGGAGCGATGGCCACCTCGGCTGGCCGGCAGCGCCGGGTTGGGATCCCGCGGCAGCTGGTCTGAGAGGGGGCCGCGTTTCTTGTCCCCTGCGCGGGTCTTGGAGAGGGGATTCTGCTCAGGGACCGTGGCCTGCCGATCAGGCAGGCACCAGCCCTGGGGTGCCTCCTCGGCTTGGGGCGGGCTACTCTGGCGGCCTGCCTGGGGGCCTCGCCGGGCGTTTCGAAGAAGCCCAGGGGCGCGGCGGGCCGTGGGTTGGGGCCTTTCCGTCCGCGAGGTGCGGAGCGGACCGGGAAGGGAGCCTCCCCCTCACCCCTCTCATGGCGGACCCATGCCACCGGCCCGCGCCAAGGGCGGGAATCTCGTCCTCCTCCTGCGTCCGATCGGGCCGGATCGGTCTCCGAACGCGGCGGGAGTGCGTCCGGGTCGGGGAAATCTGGGAGATCATGGCCTGGCAGGGTCTGGGAGCAATGAGGCGCGGCGATCTAAAGTAGAATCCGCAAGCGGCATCGGCTCCGCAGATCCATTGCAGGACTGCCGAGCGGCATCTGCGATGCCGCTTTCGTTTCCCGAGCGAAGAGGAAGAGGTGGATTGTAACCAAGCAGAGCACTCGGTGGCGGTCGTCGGCGCCGGCCCGGCCGGCCTATTCGCCGCCAAACACCTTGCCAGCCAATCCGTCCGGGTGGCTCTTCTCAATCGGGACGTCCGTCCGGGAGGGCTGGCGGAATATGGCATTTATCCGGACAAGATCCGGATGAAGGATGGTCTGCGCAAACAGTTTCAAGAGATTCTCTCCTCTCCCGGGGTGGAGTATTTTGGCCATCTTGCGGTAGGCTCTCGGGGCGCCGTGCCGCTCATGGGCCTCTTGGCCCTCGGTTATGAAGCTATCCTGGTCACGGTCGGCGCTCAAGGCACAAAGTGGCTTGGTCTTCCGGGGGAGAATCTGCGGGGCGTCTATCACGCCAAGGATTTGGTCTATCACTACAATCGCCTGCCCCCCTTCAGTCAGCGCCGGTATGAGATCGGAAAGCGCGCCGCCGTGATTGGCGTGGGCAATGTCATGACGGACATTGCCTATTGGCTGGTGAGCCAACAGAAGGTGGAAGAGGTCGCCCTAGTCGCCCGGCGCGGGCCGGCGGAGGTCAAGTTCGACAAGAAGGAGTTCGGGCGCCTTGCGGCAAACCTGGATGTCGAGGCCCTCGAGCGCGAGATGGCCCGGGTGGCACCGAGCATGCGGGCGGTCGGCCAAGACCCGGAAACCGCGCGAGATTTCCTGCTCTCCGCGCAGTCCAAGGCCGTGCCCTCCGGGTCTGGGTCCAGCCTTCGCTTCGAGTTCCTTTCGGCACCGACCCGCCTCCTGGGAGATGAAGGCGGCCGGGTACGCGCCCTGGAGGTCGAGGACACGACCTTGGCGCCCACCCCTGGAGGAACTTCCGCCATCGGTCGGGGCACAAGGCGCGAGATCAAGGCGGACACAGTGATTTTCGCCATCGGCGATTGCGTGGATGTAGATCTCGGCTTGCCCGTCAGCGGGACCTCGTTTGTCAAGAATCCACACCCGCGGTTCCCCGTGGATGGAGTATCGTACGAGCTGTGGGATCCTTCCACCGCTCGACCGCTCGAGGCGATCTTCATCGCCGGCTGGGCCCGAGAGGCCAGTACGGGTCTGGTTGGCGTGGCTCGCAAGGATGGAACCAATGGAGCTAAAGCGGTTCTCCAGTACCTGAGCTCGATACCGCCCCGGACGGCTCCCAACGTTGATCGACTTGCGCCGAGGGCCTTGGCCCTGGCGCATCCGCTCGTGACCAAGGAGGACCTCCTGCGGCTGGCGGCGGCCGAGCAAGCGGAAGCCGGGCGGCGGGGAGTGGAGGAATTCAAGTTCGCGACCAATGAGGAAATGTTTGCTGCCATGAGCTTGGTCACCACCTAGAAACCCGGCCGGAAACCCCTTCTGCAAAGACAGGCATGGGACGGCACGGTCAGGGGCCGAACTTTCTCTATGATCTGCCGGGATGGCGACCTAAAAAACATGGTGGGGAGGGCATCTGCTCCCACCACATCTCTATCGCAAGACTTGTCGGCCGCACCTCTAGGAGGGCGGGTCCCGCTCCAGGGGAGATCGACCCGCCTCACCCAGATGCGGACCGCGGAGGCAGGGGGCCAAGGGATGCAAATTCGCCGACTTAGCCTGACCAACTTCCGGAACTTCGTTCGCCTGGAGGCCGAGTTCCCGCCAGGCACTCTGATCCTGGCGGGCGCCAACGCGCAGGGCAAGACCTCTCTGCTGGAGGCCATCTACTACTTCACGGCGGCAAGCTCCCCCTTCTCCGAATCCGACCGACAACTGATCAACTTCCTGGCCATGAGCGAATCCCCTCCTTTGGCTCGGCTCAAGGCCGAGGTGAGCGGACGCCAGGGATCGGAACACCTGGAGATTCGCCTTTACCAGGAGCCTGTGGAAAACGGGGAGAGCCGCTTCCACAAGGACCTGCTCATCCAGGGGTCGCGCCGGCGCCCGTCCGAACTCCCCGGCCACTTCCATGCCATCTTGTTCTTGCCTCAGGAACTCAGGGTGATTGAAGGCCCCCCGAGCGAGCGCCGTCGCCACCTGGACGATCTCCTGGTTCAAACGGAGGCCGCCTACGCTCGTTCTTGCGCAGAGTATCAACATGCCCTCTCCCAGCGGAACGCACTCCTGCGGGAACTGCAGGAGCGCGGCGGGGACCCGGCCCAGCTGGACTATTGGGACCAGCAACTCGCCTCTCAGGGAGCCTACCTGACCCACCAGCGCGCTCTGGCTATCGCAGACCTTGAGCGACTGGCCTCGCCCATTCATCGCAGCCTCACCCGAGGCAAAGAGGTTCTCCGACTAGAGTACCAGCCCTCCATCGACCCGCTGCGTCTCCCGGGCGACGCCGCGAACCCGGAGCAGTCCAGCTTGCCTTTGGCTGTCCCCATGGACCGCACCCGCTGCACGGCGGAGGAGATCCGGACCGAGTTCTCCCGTTGCCTGGAAAGTACAAGAGCCGAATCCATTGCCCGAGGCCGGACCCTGCAAGGCCCGCATCGAGACGAATTGCGGTTCCTGGTGGACGGGGTCGACTTGGGTCTCTATGGCTCGCGCGGACAGGCGCGCACTTGTCTGCTGGCTCTCAAGCTGGCGGAGGTGGACTGGACAAGGCAACGCACCCAGGAATCGCCTGTCTTGCTTTTGGATGAGGTGCTTGCGGAGCTCGACCAGGAAAGGCGCGATAGGCTGGTTGATCAGCTGGGGGGAGCCGAGCAGGTGTTGATCACGACCGCAGAGCCGGAAGGGCTTCCCTCGCGGCTCGTCGCGCGCGCCCGATTGTGGCGGGTGGAATCGGGATCCCTGCGCCCGGACCGGTGAGCCGATCGGTCCGGCCGCGTCCAGATCGGGCCTTCGAACGGGGTGCGGGGGGAGGTCAAACCAAAGGCCGTTTGGTGGGAATGCCAGGCCGGCGGGGGAACTGGACTGGGGTCGAGGCCACCTTGCGCGCAACGATTAGGTAACGGGTCTCCACCACACCGGGCAGATCCACGGGGATAACTCGGCTTAGCTCGCCGCCGAGAAGGCTCAGGGCGTGTGCTGCCGCCTGAGCCTGGGAGGGCGCGTCCTCCCCCTTCTGGGCCAGCGCCTGACCCCCGATGCGGGTAAGAGGCAACAGGTACTCCAAGAGAACCGGAAGATCCGCAACCGCCCGCGCCACAGACCAATCGTATCCTTCCCGGTGGGCCGGATCTTGGCCCACCGCCTCGGCCCGGGCGTGGATCACCTGCACGCCCTGCAGTTCAAGCCGATCCACGAGGTGGCGGCAAAAGGCCACCTTTTTTTCCGTCGCCTCGACCAAAGTGAGGCGCAGGGAAGGTTCCAGGATCTTGAGAGGCAGGCCCGGAAATCCTGCCCCGGTCCCCACGTCGACCACGCGTGCCCCCGGGGAGTCTTTCATCGCAATCCAGCAACTCAGGGAGTCCAGGAAGTGCTGGCTCTGAATTGCGCGAACCTCCGTTATGGCGGTCAGGTTCACCCGACGATTCCACTCCAGGAGTTCCCGTTCGTAAGTTTCGAACTGGCGTAGCTGCCGTGCCGTGAGTCGCTTTCCGAGAAGAGAATGGACGGCGGGGTTAAGAGACTCCATGCGCGGAATGATTCAGAGTGAGAAGGACTCCCCGGGCTGGAGCACGTGCACCTGGGTTTCGGTCTCGGCCTCCACCCGCCCGGCCCAAGCCAACGGGTCCTGGGCGATGAGGTCAAAGGTATTGTAGTGGATCGGAATGACATGCCGGGGGCGTATCAACTTGACCGCCCGCAGGGCGTCCTCGGGACCCATGGTGTAGTTGTCTCCAATGGGTAAGGCCGCCAAGTCGATCCCTTCTTCGCCAATCAGTCGCATGTCCCCGAACAGACCCGTATCCCCGGCCAAGTAGATCCGGGTCCCTTCCGGAGTGGTCAGCAAGAAGCCCGCCGGGTTGCCTCCGTTCGACCCATCCGGAAGCGCCGATCCGTGCAGGGCCTGGGTAAGCTTGAGGTAGCCAAAGGGGTATCGGTGCCCGCCCCCCAGATGTTGGGCATGCCCCTCGACCCCCTGGGAAGCGAACCAGCCTATGATCTCGGCATTGCTGATGAACCAGGGCCTTGGTTCGCCTGGCGATGGGCAGAGCGTCTCCCAGGTGATCCCCGTGGCCGTGAGAAACCAGCACGTAATCGGCAGGCACCCGATCCGGGCTGATGCTGGCCGAGGGGTTTCCGCTCAGGTAGGGGTCGACCAACACATTCTGGCCCGCGACTTCCAGCAGGATGGCGGCATGGCCCAACCAGGTTACCTTCGTGGTCATTGCTCTTTTTCCCCCGAGCGCACGGCTCCCCGCCGGGCCCTCCCGTGTCGCCGCGAGTCCCGGCCGACCACGGGCACAGGTTCCTGGCGCAGAACGGCAGATCTCCTACTCGCGATGCTCGGCCACGGCGGGGAGGGTAAACCAGAAAGTGCTCCCTTTGCCAAGCTCGCTTTCCGCGCCAATTCTCCCGCCCTGCAATTCGACCAGGCGCTTGGTCACGTGCAAGCCCAGTCCCCAGCCCGGCTGATCCCGCACGGCTGAAGATTCGCCCCGGAAGAACTGGTTGAACAGGCGCAGCTTCTCCTCGGGCGTCATCCCGATTCCCGTGTCCCGGATCAGGACTCGCACGCGGTCCCCGTCCCGCTGGGCGTTGACGAATATGCTGCCCCCCTGAGGAGTGTATTTGTTCGCGTTGCTGAGGAGATTGGTGAGAATCTGCATGAGCCGATTGCGGTCGGCGCGCACGGCCGGCAGGTCCGGCGGGATTTCGGTCTCGATTTCCTGCTGGCGGGCCGAAAAGTGCGGCGACATGCTTTCCAGGGACTCCTGCAGGCAGCGGCCCAGAGGGATTGGCACCGGCTCGATCCGCAACCGCCCGCTCTCGATACTGGACAGATCCTGCAGGTCGGAAACCAGCGCGGCCATGCGGTCCACGTTTTTCAGGACCGTGTCCAGGTACTCGATCTGCTTCTCGCTGACCGGGCCCGCAGATCCTTTGCGCAGAAGGTCGGCATAACCCCGGATCGAGGTCATGGGCACCTTCAGTTCATGCGAAACGATGGAAACAAACTGTGACTTCGCTTCATCTGCCCGACGCACCGCCTGGAACAGGCGGGTGTTCTCCAGGGCCGTGGCGGCATGATCAACGAGTCGAGTGAGGGACTCTGTCTCCTTCGGGGTGAAACTGGGCATCTGCCGCGAGACCATGACCGCCCCCAGAATACTTCCCTCGCGCAGGACCGGCCCAAGCAAGGCGGCGGAGGTCTTGACCCCCGCGGGGCGCATCACCACCTTCCCGTCCTCAAGACCCTCGGCCAGGGGATCTCCATCGGCGGGAAAGGACGGCCCCTCTTCTCCCTGCCAGCCGCGGGCGGCCGCGATCTGCAGCCCGCGACCCTCCTCGAGGCGCACCGCCACCCATCCCTGTTCCGCCCGAGTGCCCTGCATGGCCCAATCCAGGAACGTTTCCGCCACTCGCTCGACGTCCAGGGTCGCGTTGAGCTGGCGATCCACCTGCTGCAGGCGCTGCAGCTCCTCCAGGCGCGAGGCCAGTTCCTGATCCGTCAGCGTGTAGAGCCGTGCGTTCTCGATGACCGTGGCCGACTGCGAGGCGAGGGTGGTGAGCAACTCGAGATCGCGACTCGTGAAGAGACCTGCCCGAACCCGGTTGTCGACGTAGATCACGCCCAGCACGCGCTCTTTGACCTGGAGAGGCACGCACAGGATGGAGCGCAGGGCATAGCGCTTGACCGAGCGCTGCTTGGAGAACCGCGGGTCGGTTTGGGCATTGGTGGTCAGGACGGGCATCCCGGTCCGGGCCACCGACTCGACAACCGTCCGGCTGTACTCCATGTCCTTCTGCCCAAGGTTCGCGCGGTCCAGGTTGCGGGCCGCGCGCAGGTTGAGCGTGCCGCCCACCTGATCGATGAGCATGACGAATCCGCGCTCGGCCCCGGTCAACTCAATCACGGAATCCATCACCTGCGCCAGGGCGTCATCCAGATGGAGAGACGAGCCCAGCGCCTGAGAGACACGATACAGAGTCAGAAGGCGTGATTGCTCGTCCGCCCGGGCCAGGTCGTCCCCTAAGGTTTGGAGCTGGGAAAGGGTTTGCTGAAGAAGAGGCTGGAGCGTATCGGTCTTGGAAAGCCTGGCCTGCAGCTTCTCCAGGGACTGCCGCACCGTGTCGACCGAGGCCGGCAATGCAGACTGATTCATGGTTTCCTCGCTGCCTCGCCTGAGGCGCGCCCAACCGGACACAACCGCTTGAGCGGGCAGACCGAGCACCTAGGGCGGCGCGCCTTGCAGATCTCCCGCCCGAGCCGGATCAGGTTCAGATGGACCGCGGCGTAGTCGGAAGGCGGGAATAGACGCGCCAATTGCTCATGGGCCGCCGCATAGGACTGCCGCGCCGGTCGCAATCCGAGGCGGCCCGTCACCCGATAGACATGTGTGTCCACCGGAAAGGCCGGAATCCCAAGGGAGAACAGCATGACGATGGATGCGGTCTTGGGACCCACTCCGGGTAGCTTGCGCAGCCAAGTCTCCGCATCCTCCCGGGATCTGTGCCTCAGAAACTCCAGGTCCAGGGCCCCGTGCTCGGCGGAGGTCCTGCGCAGGATCTCCTGAATTCGAGGGGCTTTTTGGCCCGCCAGCCCGGCTGAGCGGATGGCCTCCACGACCTCCGGCAAGCGCGCCTCGCGGACGCCCTCCCAGGTGGGGAACCTTTCCCGCAGCCTAGCGAAAGCACGGTCGCGATTGCCATCGTTCGTGTTTTGAGAAAGGACGGTCGCGATGAGTTCATCTAGGGGCGGGAGCGGGACGCGCCATTGCGGATATCCGTAGTACTTGATCAGGCGTTCGTGCACCCGGCGAGCACGCGCCCTGGGTGAACTCATGGCCTTCTATTATATCTGAGGTTCTCGGCTCCTGAATCGGTAAGAGATCCTTGCATAGGCATTGCTTCAAAGGGTACACTCCGGCTGCACGGAAATTGCCATGCGCACCGACCGCTGGACCTTCCTTCTCGTTCTGCTCATGGCCCTGACTGCGGCCTACGGCCTTTCGTCCACTCGCTGGTCGGACGAACTGGGCCAGGTGCCGGCCGCGGCGCTCTTTGCCACCCTCTTGGGCTGGGTTCTGGCGCGCAGCCGGTTTGGGACCCGGCGGGCCGCCCTGCTTTCCTGCTTCTACGGGCTGAGCTTCTTGGCCTGGGTCTTGGTCCAAGAGTCCGTGCCGCGCTTTGAGATTCCGGCCGCCTGGCTGGAGGTGCACGTCCGGCTGTGGATGGGGCTCGGGCGCGTCGCCGAATTCTTGAGCAAGGTCTACACCGGCCGTTCCAATGCCGACCCGCTCATCTTTTCCCTTTCCATGAGTGCCCTGACTTGGGTTTTGGCCGGATTCTCAGCCTGGTCGGCCTTCCGGCTGGGGCGGTTCTGGCCCGCCCTGGTACCCCCGGCCCTGGGACTGCTGGCCGTTGCATACTACTACCGCGGACCCGTCAGCGAGCGAACCTACCTGGGGCTCTACCTTCTTCTGGGCCTGCTCCTGCTCCTGCACCTCGTCTGGCGCGATCAAATCGAACTCTGGCGAGAGCAGTGGGTCAAGTTCACGGAGGAGGCCGGCTACCAGTTTGCACGGGTGGGCATTCTGACCGCCTCGCTCCTGCTGGTTGCGGCCTGGTCCGCAGCGAGTCGGCCGGTGGGCTTTGCCTCGCTTCGACCGCAGACGCTCAACACGGTCTGGGATCCAGTCCGCGACACGTTCAATCGTTGGTTCGGAGACCTGCGCTCCCCTGCCGGCCCCGCCCCAGGCGACTTCTACGGGGACACCTTGCAGCTCGGCGGCAGCATTCGGCTGGCCCCCGTGCCTCTCATGGAAGTACGCGCATCCTCCCCTTCCCCAGCAGGCCGCTTCTACTGGCGATCCGTGACGTACGATGAGTACCTGGACGGGGCTTGGCATTCCACGGGTTCCCGCGGCCAGGCCTTTGACCCCAATCGCGACAGCCTGCCAGCCCCGGACATGGCCGCCCGCCGCACGGTGGATCTCACATTCCAATTGAGATTCCCAGCGATCACCCGGCCCTACCTGGCCGCCGCTCCGCTTTGGGTCAGCCTGCCGCTTTGGGTGCAAGTCGATCCGGGGACGGGCGACTTTGAGTCCGCCCGCTCGTCGAACCTCCTTCTCCAGGGAATCCAGTACTCCGAGCGGGCGGCCATTCTCCAAATCGACCAGGCCACCCTGCGAGCGGCGGGGGTGAATTACCCGGAATCCATTCGCCAAAGGTACTTGCAACTCCCCTCCTCGGTCACCGCTCGCACCCGGGAGCTTGGCAAAGACGTGGCCGGCGGGGCCCGGACACCCTACGACCAGGCGGCTCTCGTTACCGCCTATCTGCGCAACCACATCGCATACGACACCAATATTCCCAGCCGCCCGCAGGAGCAGGACCCGGTGGATTGGGTTCTTTTCGACTCCGCGCGGGGGTACTGCGACTACTATGCTTCGGCCGAGGTCATCCTCCTGCGATCGCTGGGCGTTCCGGCCCGATTGGCAGTCGGCTTTGCCCAGGGTCAGCCGCTGGACCCGCGACAATCCGATTTCATGGTGCTGGAGAGCGATGCCCATGCGTGGCCAGAAGTGTTCTTCCCGGGGATCGGCTGGGTCGAGTTTGAGCCGACCGCCTCTCAGCCGCCCTTGATCCGCCCTGCTGTGCTCGCCTCCAGCCCGACCGAGACCTCGGCGCGCCAGTCGCCTTCTCCCGCACAGCGCTTCCGGAGCCGGGTGCCTCTGCCGGAGCATCAACCCTTCGCTTCCGCAGCCGGACTCTGGCTGGCGGCCCTTTTGCGTTGGCTGGCACTGGCGGGAATCGCCTTGGTCCTGGGCGGGGCCCTGGCCTGGGCAACTCACGTCTATCTCCAGGGGGACTCTCCAGCCGCAGCTTTCCAAGACTGGGCGCGGTCGATCCCCTCCCGTCTCGCGCGCCTCTCCCGGCACGGGACGGGCGCTGAGCCGTCGGGAGCGGGGGAGCGGCCCCGCGTTCGCGCTCACCGGCCTTCGCTGGCGGCCCAAGGGTACGCGTGGATGGGGAGGTTGGCCCGCTGTGCCGGTGTGGTACTGGGACCCCATCTCACCCCTCGGGAGCGGGCCTCGGCCCTGGAGGCGCATTTCCCCTGGCTGGCGGGGCCCTTGTGGGCGATAGCCGATGCCTACACAGCGGACTGTTACTCATCGCGGCCCGAGCCCGAGCGCTGGCCGAGGGAGGAGAAAGCGGAACTCGAGAGAGCTCGATCGGCGGTTGCGGCCGCAGCCCTCTCCCTCTTGCCCAAACACCTTATGCGGCTGGCCTCCGCCCGTCTGCAGGCTGATCGCCAGGGCCTGTAGGGCGCCTGTGCTAGAATGTTGCGCCTACAAGGAGCCCCCCTCTCGTGCTCTTGCCTGTTCTCGTCGCCGTGATGGGACTGGGCGGGCTCGCCTCCCTGATGGCGACGCCCCGCCACACCTTCCCGCGCCTGGTCGCCGGGTTCGCCCCAGCCCTGGCGCTGCTGGTGGTCCTCCTTCCCCTCCCGCTCCCAAGCGAGCTAACGCTGCCCTGGAGCCCGGCCTTGCTTTTCCCGGAGCCTCTGAGCTTCGCGGCCGGGCCGATTCCCAAGGCCTTCGCGGCGGACCTGCTCCTGTTGCTCCTGGCCATT
This sequence comes from Anaerolineales bacterium, assembly GCA_050012135.1. Classification (GTDB taxonomy): domain Bacteria; phylum Chloroflexota; class Anaerolineae; order Anaerolineales; family RBG-16-64-43; genus JBEKHT01. The sequence continues at coordinate 23,224 of JBEKHT010000037.1, forward strand.
GAATGGACTGGATTGGGCCGACGCCACACTCGTCGAACGGTTCGGGCTTCCGTTTTCTTCCTTACGGCGGCCGGCCTCGCCGCCTTTTTCGCGGCCAACGGACTCGCCCTCGTCCTGAGCTGGGCCTGGATTGACCTGATCTCATTCGCGCTCCTAGTCCTGCTCCATCCGATTCGTGCCGAGGGAGCCGAGACAACTCTCCCTTCCGCTCAGGCCGGATGGGCGGTCAGTTCCTTCGCTTTTAATCTCCTTTCTACCTTTCTCTTGCTCCTCGCCTTCCTGCCCGAGCTGATCTCCCGCGGCATGGGCCTGGAGGCGCTTCGCGCCACAGGACTGAATAGCGTTGCCATCGCGGCGTTCCTCGCAGCGATTGTCCTTCGGCTGGGGGTATTGCCGTGGCAGATGACCCTGGCCCCCGCGGGCTCGCAGGCAGGCGGACTGGAGGTGCTCGTGCGCCTCCTTTCCCCATCGGTGGGATTGGCCACCTTGGCCCAGGTGTGGCCGGAGCAGTTGAATCTCCCGCCGACCCACCCGATCTTGACTTGGATCACGGTGCTCGCAACCTTGGCGATCTTCCTGGGAAGTGTGGGCTGGTGGGTGTCCTCGGACTCGCGCAACGGGCGCTCTCTGCTGATGCTGGGCCTGCTTTCCCTGACGGGCATTGCCGCCGCCAATGGCCAAGCCGGCCCCCAGGTCTATGAGGCGGCCGGAGGTCTGCTCCTCCTGGGCGGGGGAGTCATTCTTCTCTACCGCGGCCAGGGCACATGGCAAAGGTGGTCTGCCTTTTGGCCTGTCTGCCTCGCCCTGATCTTTGCGGGAGCCCCGCTCACGGCGGGAGCGGTCCTGGGGCAAGCGACCTTCGCGGGACTTCGGGCGCACGGGTTCTCCATTGCGATGATTGTGACTGCGGTCAGCGAGATGTTCCTGATCGCCTCCACGCTTCGCGTAGCCTTGCTGCCTGGCGAGGACCTTCCGCCCGGCGAGAGAACGGTCTGGCTGGCGCACTATGCGGGGCTGACGATTCTGGTGGCCGGGCTGGTGGCGGGCAGTCTCTCGGCAGGCCTGGCCATCCTGCGCAATGCCCCGGCGCCAGCCTTGCTCCTCTTCGCGACCGAGACGGTGGGAGGCGCGCTGATGGCACGGGCCGGGAGGCGCCTGCGCGACCCTGGCGAGGAAGCCTTCGCCGCCATCGAGAGGATTCTGCAACTGGACTGGCTCTGGCGCGCCATCGCCTCAGGCGCTCGCGCCTTGTTACGAGCCATCCGCCTGGTGGACCAACTTCTGAGCGGTGAAGGAGCGCTGCTCTGGGCGCTGGGCATCTCGATCCTGATTTGGATTCTGCTCCGCGCCGCCTGAACGAGCAGCGGAACGCGGAACCTGAGCCTGGGGGAGGACTGACCGTTGTGCTCGCGCTAATCGGGTTTGTTGTTGCGCTGGGGGGTGCCAGTGCGCTGCTTCTCCTGGGGGAGTGGCGCTGGATGATTCTGGCCTTTGCCATTCAGTCCGCGGGCGTGGGCTTGATCGCCTGGACGATGGTCCCCGCTGGCATCGCCGCGGTGGAGACTCTCTCCGGCTGGTTCGCCGGCGCGGCCATCGCGGTTTCGGTTCTGCGCGCCAGCGCCCCTTTACCGGAAGAGGCTACAGCTCCTGCCAACGGCATTTTCCGCGGACTGGCCTTGCTCATGATCCTGGTGGCGGTCGGGAGCTTGCAGCCGGACATTGGGGCATTGCTCGGCGGTCCTCCCTCCCAGGTCGCCTTCGCCGCCAGTTCCCTGGCCGGGGCCGGGTTCCTGATCCTGGGATTGACGGAGCAGCCTCTCCGGACGGCGCTCGGTCTCCTGACCGCGCTTCAGGGATTCGAGCTGGCCTACCTTTGGAGCGAACGCTCGCTCCTGGTCATCGCGCTCCTGGCGGCGGTCAATCTGGCCGTTGCCCTGGCCTGCACCTATTTGAACGCCGTCGAAAGCCAAAGCCCAGGTCAGGAGCGGAGAGGGTGAATTCCCCGCTGGTCTTGATGGTCGCCCCGTTCCTGGCCGCGATCGGCGCCTATGTGGCCTATCCCTCCCGTCCTCAGCTGGCCAAGGGAATCGCGATCCTCCTTTCGCTCGCGCTCGCGGGCTTTGCCCTCCTTTTTGCCCCTGGAACCACCCTGGCGGTCCTGGGCCACGCGCTCCCGGTGCAGCAGTCCTGGACCGTGCTTGGCCGTTCCTTCGTGTTCGAGCCCAGTGCTCAGCCGGCCTTGGTCTTCCTGCATCTGGCGGGGGCTTTCCTTCTCGT
>JBEKHT010000038.1:0-25061 GCA_050012135.1 Anaerolineales bacterium
CGGAAATCACAAGCGCCCAGGTCAAGTCCCATGGTGCAGACCTTTCCGAAAAACATAGGGGTTTCTCGGCACTTTCTTGATTCTTGACCCCGAATGGGGAAAGTTCGGTTAGCACCCCGGGGAGGGCGCCTGCCCAAGCCCACACTTTGCCGGGGACGCAGGTCCTTTTCCAGTTCCCGTCTCCGCTCGGGGCGCAGTGCCTCATCCGCTGATGGTCGCCACGATCCATGTCTCGAGCAGGGCTCCAGACCTCGGGGGTCCATGGTCTGAAGGAGCATGGCATGGGCTTCCCAGGCCTTGGGAGAAGGCCCGGAAGGCCTCGCCTGGCCCCGGGTGTTCATTCCTTGACGACAATGTCTCGATGGCCTACGATACGTCCGGGGGAAGGGCAGCATGCGCATTGGCATGATGGCGGATCTCTACAAGCCGCATGTGAGCGGGGTGACGACCCACATCTCGTTGATCAAGCGCAGTCTGGAGCGCGCCGGCCACGAAGTCTTCGTTTTCACCTTCGGTAATGAAGGATATGAAGACGAGGAATCCAATGTCTGGCGCTCTCCGGGCTTGCCCGTGTCGAATACCGGATTCTCTTTTGGATGGAGGCATACCCCGGAAGTCCGGCGTCTCATACGCTCGATGGACCTCTTGCACGTGCACCATCCCTTTGTGAGTGGTCAGCTCGCCCTGCGCTATGCCGGGCCGCTGGGCATTCCGCTTGTCTTCACTAACCATACCCGCTACGATCTTTATGCCCAATACTATGTGCCGGCGATTCCCGAGATCCTGACCACGGCCCTCCTGCAAGCCTATCTTTCTAGCTTCTGTCGCGAGTGCTCGCTGGTGATCGCCCCCTCGACAGGACTGCGCAAGGTACTCCGCGATTTGGGGGTCAAATCGCCGATCGAGGTCATCCCCAATGGGATCGAGCTCGAGCCCTTCCGAGAAGCAACCGCCGATCGCCTCAGGGATCGACTGGGCCTTTGCGGGAATGAGGTGTTGGGAGTCTACGTCGGGCGGCTAGGGCCGGAAAAAAACTTGGCTTTCCTTCTCAGGGCCTTCCGCGGAACAGCGGCGGCCTGTCCCAGGGCTCACTTGGTCCTCCTGGGCGAAGGACCGGAGCGCGACAACCTCGAGGATCAGGCCCGTCAGACCGAATTGGAGGGTCGGATCCATTTCCTGGGTCAGATCCGCTACGAGGATCTGCCCTCCTACCTTCGAGCGGCCGACTTCTTCGTCACGGCCTCGGTCTCGGAGGTGCATCCGCTTACGATTATGGAGAGCATGGCAGCTGGTCTGCCCGCCGTGGGCATCGCTTCGCCCGGGGTCGAGGACATGATCGAGCATGAGAGAAACGGTCTGCTGGCGGACAACGATCTGGCGTTGTTCACCGCAATGTTGACCCGCATGGCAGGGGATCCGGACCTGCGCGTCCGCCTTCGTTCAGGCGCCATCGAGACCGCAGGCCGCTATGGCATCGATAGGACAGTGTCGCATCTTCTGAAGCATTATGAGAATCTGTGCCTCGCGGGTCGCCGCCAGCGGGGAACCTCCCGCCCGAGAATTCGCGCTCGACTCCGACTGCGGCACTGACCCGGCCTGCTTCCCGGATCGAAAGGGAACAAACTAGATGAGCCCTGGGGACGGGAGGTCGTTGAACCCATGCGTCCAGCGCCCTGAGAAGATGATTCTCCTTAGGCGGAGAGTGCGTGGAGGAGCAAGGGCAGGGGCTTTGCCTTCCCGCACGGAGTGGTGCGATGCGAATCGAGCTGACCCTTCTGGCCGAGCGCAGGCTCGGAGGACGACAGGGAAAAAGGGGGCGGAGGAAATGTTTGCTCACCTTCCGGCACGCCAGAGTCCCCAGGAAGCCGGCTCACGAGGAAAGCAGGGACAGCCCCCATGACGGTTCGAGAGAATCGTAGGACCGGCCTGGACGGCGTTCCTCTCCCGCCCCTTGTGGCCGTCGTCGGACCAACCGCCGTGGGCAAGAGCGAGTTGGCGGTGCAGCTGTGCGAGGCCTTCCTGGGGGAGGTGCTCTCCGCGGATTCGCGCCTGGTCTACCGCGGCATGGATATCGGCACCGCCAAGCCCTCGCACGAAAAGAGGATGAGAGTTCCCCACCATCTGATAGATGTGACCGACATCGATCGGCCCTGGAGCCTGGCATTGCATCGGGCGCAGGCGCTGCGCGAGATCGAGAAGGTTCTCTCCCGCCATCACCTGCCGATCCTTGTTGGGGGGACCGGTCAGTACGTGCACGCCATCCTCGAGGGCTGGGAAATCCCGCGAGCGGCCCCGGACCTAGGGCTCCGGCGCGAATTGGAGCGACGGGGGCAGGGCGATGGCGGGCAGGCTTTGCACGGGGAGCTCGCAGGCCGGGATCCCCAGGCGGCCGCATCGATTGACCCCCGAAATGTGCGTCGCCTCATCCGCGCGCTGGAGGTCGTGTTACGAACGGGTGAGCCGTTTTCCGACCAGCGGACGCGAGCCGCCGTGCCCTTCCGGAGCCTGCAGATCGGCTTGGCGATGCCTCGCAAGGAGCTCTACGCCCGCGCCGATCGTCGGATCGATGAAATGCTTGAACAGGGGTGGGTCCAGGAGGTGCGCGACCTGATGGATCGCGGTTTCTCTCCCGGGCTGCCGGCGTTTTCCGCTTTGGGATATGGGCAAATCGTTAGGCATCTCCGCGGGGAACTGACCTTGGAGGAGTGTGTCGCGTTGATCCGTCAGGCGACACGGCGCCTCATTCGCCACCAGGCAAATTGGTTCCGGCTGGACGACCCCGAAATCTATTGGATTCAGGCCGGGCCGCCCGCCTTTGAGGAGGCAAGCCGACTGGTGGCCAAGTTCCTGGCGGGCACAGAATGAGCGCCTGCTGTTGGCCGATGAGCGGGGTAGGATGTGACCCCGCGCTCCTGCGCTGCCTGAGGATTCTTCCCCGAATCGAAGTGAAGGCCCAGTTCACCATGTCCCCGGCCTTGTCGGTCGATTCGAGCGGCTCATGGTCTCGACGGGCGAAAGTGCCCTGTTGACTTGACCTTCGGGGAGACCTGTTTCCAAGCCAGTGGCAGAGGAACACCGCGCTCGATCCCTCTCGGGCTCCGAGAGACAACCGGCTGGTTCGAAAAAAGAGGGCAAACAGGTTAGAGAAATCGCCTCAGTGTGAGGGATAGGATCGCGCTGACCGCGGCGGTTGCTGGGATGGTGAGGGCCCAAGACACGAGCATGTCGCGACCGACCTCCCAGTGGACCTTGCCCAGGCGTTCCGCACTCCCGACTCCCATGATGGCGGTGCTGAGCACCTGGGTGCTGCTCACAGGCCCTCCGGCCAGGCTTGCCGTGAGCACCACGATCGCCGAGCCTAGCAGCGCGGTGAACCCATGAATCGGTCGGATGCGCATGATTCCCCCTCCCACCGTGCGGATCAATCTCCACGCCCCGAAGAATGACCCGGTCCCCATCGCTAGCGCGCTGAGGGCCACCACCCACAGAGGCACATGGAAGCTGGTGATCCCACCCGAAATCAACAGCCCCAGAGTCATCACCCCCATCGACTTCTGGCCGTCATTGCCTCCGTGGACCAGGGCAAGAGCAAACACAGTCAGTACCTGTCCCCAGCGGAACAGGTCATTCGCCCGTGGCGAGGCATCCCAGGAGAGCCTCACCGTCGCGCGCATGACCAGGTAACCGGCAAGGAGACCGAGGGGCGGGGAAGCAAACAGGGCGGCCAAGGCGAGGACCAGCCCCTGAGCTCTCACGACAGCCAGGCCCCCCGAGAGCAGGCCGGCCCCGAGAAGTCCTCCAATGAGGGCGTGCGTAGAACTGGAAGGAATCCCGAGTCTCGAAGAGAGCAGATTCCACAGGAGGGCGGCACCCACCCCGGAAATCAGAGCCGGGAAGGTGATCGCATTGTGGACCAGCAAGTTGGCTCCAATGGTTGCCGCCACGGCGGTCCCGAAGAGAAAGGGTCCCAGGAACCCGGCCAGGGCGCTCAACCCCAGCGCCAGACGCGGGGGAAGAGCCCGCGAGGCGATGACGGTTGCGACCATGCTCGAGCTATCCACATAACCGTTCAGCCCCCCGAAGAGGAAGGCCAGGACGAAAATGACGATCAGCAGAATAGGCATCGCCGTTGGGTAAGCCCGAGAGGATCGATCCGGACCCGATCACCGCAACAAGGGATTGGAAGTCTGCAGAAGCCCGCTGCCGCCGGAGTCGGTCTACCCCCCCGCTTGGGCGATGGGCCGGCATCCATGCCCAGGGGGGCCGGATGACGATCGATTTCTTATCCCTGGTGGGGAGACCCGGAGCGATTGTTTGTGATTCTACCGTAGTGGCTCCACAGGCCATGGAGGAGGATCAAGGGCGCAGTCATGAGTAGGCTCGGGCCTCTCATGGGTTTGAAGCAGGCCCACCCCGAAGGGAACCTCCCCGCGGGAAGCACGAAGGGGTTCCCTGGCTAGCGCCTGGACCACCATTCGCCCAGTTGCTGGACCGCCAGCACCGTCAGGGCAAGCGCCATCCCTGGGGCAACCACAAGCCAGGGAGCGTGCAGGAACACCAGCCGGCTCTCGTTGAGCATCTGCCCCCAGTCCGGGACTGACGGGGAGCCCCCCAGGCCGAGGAAAGTCAGTGAGGTGGAGTTTACAAGAGCCCAGCCAAAGTGCAGAACGGCATAAGTGACCAGCGCCTCCATGCTATTCGGCACGACATGATCGCGAACCAAGCCGATTTCGTTTGCGCCCAGGGCCCGGGCGGCCACCACAAACGCCCTCTGGCGGCTTTGGGCCACCGTAGCTCTGGCGAGTCTGGCGTAGCTTCCAATCCCGCCGACCCCGACAGCCAGAATAACGGCCCACTCGCTCTGACCGAGGACGGCGATGACAATCACAGCCAACACCAGGCCGGGTACAGCGAGCAACACATCGTTGGCATGGACCAGGGCCCAATCGACCCAGCCCGCGGAATGCCCAGCGGCAATTCCCCAGGCGGCGCCCAAAGCGGAAGCGATGAGGGAGGCTCCGCCCGCCATTCCCAAGGTCCGAATTCCGCCCGCCAGCATTCGGATGCTGGTATCCCTTCCGAGGATGTCTGTCCCCAGAAGGTGATGGACAGAAGGTGGTGCCAGGGAGGGGCCCAGCGGAAAGCGGCTTCCGACCAGAGCGGCCAAGATTCCACCGACCCCGATCAGCGCCAAGTAAGCCCCGGAGAGCCAGGGGAAGGGATTGGCCTCCGGGAAGGTCCACGGCTCGGCCCCTGCAAGGGATCTTTGCCTGCCTGAACTCATTGGGTCTCCTCGCGCAGGCGCGGGTCCAGCCACGCGGCGATCAAGTCCGCCAGCAGGTTGAAAAGGGCATAGCCGGCAGCCGCCAGCGCAACGATGGCCTGGACCAGCGGATAGTCTCCCCGCAGGATCGCCTCCACCAGCATGCGGCCCAGCCCCGGACGGGAAAAGAGGGTTTCGGTGACCATCGTTCCCCCCAGCAAGAAGGCGGCCTCTACTCCAGAAAGTGAAATCACAGGAGCCAGGGTGGTGCGCAGCGCTTGCCACTCGAGCCTCCAGCCCGAGGGGAGGCCGCGAGCACGAGCCGCGAGATGGAAGGGCTCAATCCGAGCGGCCAAGAGTCCCGCTTGGGTGACGCGGCCCAGGCTGCTGCCCGAGGCGATGGCAAGTGTCAGGGCCGGCAGCATCAGGCCGAGCACATCTCTCTCCAGGCCGGAGGTCGCGTTTGCCAGGACTGGGACCGCGGCCCAGAGAATGAGCAGCCCCGACCAGGTGACCGGCGTCGCGGTCCCCAGAGCCAGGAGCGCGTTGAGGACACGGGCAGTCAGCCGCATGAGGGAGCTCACCTCGGAGGCGCGTGCTCGCGAGGCGAGGCTTCCTAGGATCAAGCCCAGAAGGATGGCGAGAACCCAGGCCGTCGCGGCAAGCGGAGCAGTGAACTGCAGGCCGCTGAGGATGATGGGCACAACGGGTTGACCGCTGAAAAGGGAACGACCCATGTCACCGTGAAGGATGCCGATCAGAAAGTCGGAATATTGTTGCAGGAGCGGGCGATCGAGGTGGAGAGAGGCCCGCAAGGCGGAGGCTTGCGCCGGGGTGGCCAGCCCCTGGGAGAGGAGGGCGGCGACCGGATCGAGGTGGCTTAGTCGAAGCGCAAAGAAGACCAGGCTGGTTACGAGCCAGATCGTCACCAGACTTCCCCCTAGGCGACGCAGCACACGAGCAATCGTCATCGTAAGGGGGGCAAGAAGGAGGCCTCCGGACGCTGGACACGGACTGAGCCGGAGGCCGGGGGTCGCAGGTTACTTGGAGACATCAATAAGGATGGGAAACCAGCCGGCATAGTCAAAGTGGAGGTCCTTCACGGGGGAGCGCGTCATGTTCAGGTTGACGTAGTCTCGGACGGGGATCACAAGGGCCAAGTCAGCAATCCGCTTTTCAGCCTGGGCATACAACGCCTCACGTGCGCTGGCGGACAGGGTGCTGGCCGCCTGCTCCAACAGGCGATCCAGTTGGGCGTCTTGGACCTTGGACAGATTGTCGAGCGCCCCGCTGCTGTAGAAGGACCTCAGGATGTCCGGGTCGGTGTCCGAGAAATTGTCGGCAATGAGGTTGTATTTCCCCCCGGCTTGCGCGGCGCTGAGTTCCGTAATGGAAGCAACCTGGGTCACGTGAACCGCTATCCCGACCGATTGCCACTGGGCCTGGAGCGCTTCGGCGGCTTGCGGACTGAAACCCCACGGGGGGGCGACGATTTCCAATTCCAGCGGGACGCCGTTCTTATTACGCAGCCCTCCGCCGGGTGGCAGACGCCATCCGGCCTGATCCAGGAGTTGTGCAGAGCCATCGGGGTGATAGAGACTCAGCGGGATGGTCGGGAAGGCTCCCCAGGTCGAGAGGTCGAGCGGGCCTTGGGCCGGGGGAGAGGAGCCGCCAAACAGCGAGTTCGCGATCGCACCTCGGTCCGTCGCCTCCAGGAGCGCTTGGCGCACCTGCAGGTCGTCCGTTGGCGGAGCCGTCACGTTAAGGAAGAACTGGAGAGGCTGGCCGGGAATCGACGTGGGCAGCAACGAGTAGCCTGGCTTCTTGGAAAGAGCGGCAGCATCCTGGGGGGGCACCTCACCCATGACATCCGCCTCCCCCGAGAGGAGGGCTGGGACCCGGCTGGCAGGGTCTTCATAGAAGCGAAACACGATCTGTTGGACTTGGGCGGTCCGGTGCTGATAGGTGGAAGGGCCCCAGGCATAGTCCGGGTTTCGTTCCAAAGTCAGGTGGTCCCCAGCCAAGTATTCCACGAACCGGAACGGCCCGGTCCCGACTTGATGGAACTGGTAGTCCGCATTACCCCATTTGGCCAGCGCTGCGGGCGAGGCCATTCCCAGGTACACCTGGGAGAGAGAGTCGAGCAGCGGTGCAAAGGGTTGCTTCATGTGCAGGCGCACCGTATACGGGTCGATGACCTCTACGGATTGCAGAGGTCCCAGCATGAAGGCCGCCTTCTGCGACTGGATGGCGGGGTCCAAGACGCGCTCCAGATTGATGCGCACGGCCTCGGCATTAAACGGGGTCCCATCCTGGAAGCGGACATCCTGGCGCAGGAAGAAGGTGTAGGTGAGACCGTCCGCGGACACTTCCCAGCGTGAGGCAAGACCGGGAACGAACTGGCCGTGAGCGTCACGAAAGACCAGCGTGTCATAGACGGAACGGAGAGGAATCCCGAGTTCCGATGAGGCGCCGACCTGGGGGTCGATGTTGGTAGGTACGAGTGTTAGGCCGTAGTTCAGTTGGTTGAGGGAAGCTGGGGCAGAACCACAAGCGCTGATCGCGCCGGTCGCCAGCACAAGCGTCGTGAGGAAAACGACCTCACTAAGTCGCACGAAGCCTCCTGGGTGAGTATACCGCAGGGATAAGTGCCCAGCGGATATGGAAAGGCATTTTTCAGAGTTCGTGGTCGCCCTGCTTCCGCCCGCCCAGCCCTGGCCCCACGCGCCGATTGTTAGGGCTTCGTGAGTTAGGGCAAATCAGGTCCCCGTCCTCTGTCGAGGCTCCAAGAGGAAGTTACATCGAGGCACCTCGCCTCGCTCTGGGTAGCGGTAGAATTGTGCTCCATGGTGCAGGAGAGGGCTTGGGTCGAGCGCGGCGGCCGTCCCTGGATTTTGGCCACGCTTGGTCTGGGGGGGATATTCGTCGTGGTCGCCTGTGTTTCTCCCAGGGGATCCTTTGCGCCGACGCGGGTGTCCGATTCCATTCTGGCTTACGGGCCGGCGCCAGTGCTCCAAGCAAGGATCGCCGTCGGGTCCTGGCAGGGGCTCGCATTGGACGCGGTGCAAACGCCCCCTGGCTCAACACCTCAGCCCGGCGGGCCGCCGAGCCCGACTGTGGCCGTCACCCCCATCGCCGCCCAGCCTCTCCCTCTGCGGGCCTACGTCTCGGGGGTGAGTAGCTATCCTCAAACCCTGGGGCTTGATTGCGAAGCCCGGTCGGCTGTGGACTGGGCCGCCTTTTGGGGAAAGAGCATCGACGAACTTGGGTTCTTCTACGGGATTCCTCGGTCGGACGATCCCCAGATGGGCTTTGTAGGGGATCCGAACGGATCGTGGGGACAAGTTCCGCCTCAGGCCTATGGCGTCTACGCGGGGCCCGTCGCCGCACTCTTGCGGGACTATGGGGTTCCGGCGCAGGCGGAAGTGGGGCTCCGCTTTGATGACTTGCGCGCTGAGATCGCTGCCGGGCGTCCGGTGATCCTGTGGGTGGCCGGGCATGTCCGCAGCGGGACGCCCGAGCCATATACCGCTTCCGACGGCACAACCAGCGTGGTTACGCCCTACGAGCACACGGTTCTGCTCTATGGGTACGACCCGACCTCCGTCGAGATCCTCGACGAGGGAAGAAGCTACCGCCGCTCGCTGGCAGACTTCCTTCTGAGTTGGTCGACGCTTAACAACATGGCGGTGGTACGCCCCGCGCTCGCGGACGAGCTCGATTTGGGATCGAGATCCGTGGGACCCCGGCATGGCGTGATCCCTTGGGGCAGCGCAATCCAATAGCCGACTCGAATCCCTCCCCCTTCCCCTGCTGTTCACAAGACTCAGCCCAGCTTCCGACCCAACTGCTCCCCAATTGGCTTCAGACCGTTCCCCGGGTAAACCCTGTGACGCACGCCTTGGATTCGATGCGCATCCTCCTCGACGGTGCGGCTACGGTCCCCGACAGGGACGCCACCAGGCTAGTGACCCGAACCGTGCCCATCCCGGGGTTGCTCTCGGTGCCGACCCCGGTGCTTGCGGCCCGCTGCTTCAGCAGGAGCGCGAGCTAGGGCGATCGTCCCGCTCGTTCTCACTGCGATTGAACGGCCGGAGGAAGGGTCGCCCCCCTCCTTCTTTTGCTTGACCCGAGCAGGAGGAAGGCCTATTCTTAGGGGAGGCGCGGGTCGAGTTCGTCCTGCAGGTGGCGAAGGAGTCTGACGCCTCGGCCGAACGCGTCGGAGGTCGGCGCGCAGCGAAAGGGAGGCGCCATGAGTCGCAGGTTTGTTCTTTCCATCGATGGCGGTGGGATCCGCGGGATCATTCCCGTCTCCCTGCTGGCCAAGTTGGAGCAGGTCACGGGCAAGAGAACCCGAGACGTTTTTTCGTTCGTGGCGGGAACTTCCACCGGGGCGATTATCGCCGCGGGCGTCGCCGCTGGGATCCCGGCCGATATGATCCTTGATCTCTACATCAGCCAGGCGAGACAGGTCTTCCCGCAGCGGCCCTGGAATGTCCTGTCCCGGATCTTTTCCGGCTCCATGTATTCAACCCGGAAGCTTCATGACTTGCTGGCGCAGGAGCTGGGGCCAGCCCGGGATTGGACCATTAACCAATCTCCGGTCGATCTGCTCATCACCGCAAAACGAGTCTCGGATAGCAAGCCCTGGTACTTTGTGCGTGATCGTTCCACCAATTCCTGCCGCACCGGCCGGCTGAAGCTTGTGGACTGCGTCACCGCCTCGGCGGCGGCGCCGACCTACTTTGGTCCCTGGACGATTGCAGAGGACCCCGCCTCTCTGGCCCCGGGCTGCGAGCCGGTCGGGACTCTGGTGGACGGCGGAGTGGGAGTCGCCGGTAATCCGGTCTATCAAGCCTGCGTGGAGGCTTTTCTCTACACCGACCAGTACCCTCCCTCCGATACCACGGTGATCTCACTGGGAACAGGTCAATTCCCATATCGTGCCCAGCCGACCTGGATCGGAGCGTGGCTTGAGTGGGTGCTGGAGGAGCTTCTGCGCTCACCGGCCGAACAGCAGAGCGAGCTGGTCCGGCGCCACTTTTCCGAAACCGCTTTCTACCGTCTCAACCCTAACCTGCGGCAACTGGACCCCGGGTTGAAGCAGGATGTTCCCATGGATGACGTGGGCCACATTGCCCAGCTCGTGGGCTACGGCCGAAGCTATGCCCAGCAGGTCGACTGGCTGGCTCTGCTGGAGGGGCGGGAGACAAGATTCCGCCAGGGGAGCGAGATGCCGGTGGTTCCAACCGTGCGAGAACGGGCACGGCCGATGATATAATCGCGCTCTCGCCAGGGAGGAAGAGGGAAACTTCGTTTTCCTCCAGCGAAGGAGGTGAGCCCACAAAAAGGTTCTTGGGAAGGATAAGCGCACGGACCCGAGGAGTATGGTTCTGCTCGGGTTGACGAGGATGAGGGTTCCTTGCCGCAAGGCAAGGCTAATCCCCGGAATCTGGCCGGGGAGAAAATCGAGAGATCAGCGGATGCCCTCCGGGTGAGCCACCCCCCGATCCCTTCCCCAAGCGCGGACCTCTGTCCGCATTGATCGACGGCGTAACGCGGCGAGGCCAACCCCGCCGACAAGGGCTGTCGAAGTGGTCAAGCCGCCGTTCAGCAATCGACCGTGTCTACCGGCGAACCCGGGCGACGTAGGCCTGATGGCTATCTGGCCGGAGGAGCCGGAGAGCGGCCGAGCCGCAAGTCGGTCGGGGAGGATCCGTCCATGTGTGGAATCGTGGCCTACATCGGTCCGCAGGAAGCCGCACCCATCCTTCTGGAGGGATTGAAACGCCTGGAATATCGTGGTTACGATTCGGCCGGTATTGCGGTGATCGCGAATGGCCGGCTCGAGATCCGGCGCGAGGTGGGTAAGCTCTCAAACTTGCTGAGCAAAGTGCAGGCGGCTCCTGTCCAGGGCCATCTCGGCATCGGGCACACGCGCTGGGCGACGCACGGGGAACCCAGCGAGCGCAATGCCCATCCGCACACCAGCGCCTCGGGCGAAGTGGTCGTGGTGCACAATGGAATTGTGGAGAACTTTCTCGAGCTCAAGGACGAATTGCAGGCAGAGGGGGTGGAATTCAAGTCTGACACCGACACGGAGGTGATCGCCCACCTGGTCGATCGTTACCTGCACGCCGGTTATCCTCTGGCTGAGGCCACCCGGCGGGCCATCCACAATCTGCGTGGAGCTCATGGCATCGTGGTGATGTCCCTGCGGGAACCTGACAGGATTGTCGCGGCCCGGGTGGGGAACGCCGGAGGGGTGGTCGTGGGGAAAGGCGAGGGAGAGATGTTCATCGCCTCCGACATGCCGGCCCTCTTGGAGCACACGCGGCTGATGGGTTTTCTCGACCCGGGGCAAATGGTCGTGGTCACGAGCGAGGGTTTCACCGTCTCGGATCTCGAGGGTCATCCGGTCGATCTTCCCCTTCAGCTCGTCTCCTGGGACCCGGTCGCCGCGGAAAAGGGTAATTACAAGCATTTCATGCAGAAGGAGATTCAGGAACAGGTGCGGTCGATTGGGGACACGATCGCCGGGCGAGTGGAATTCGGGGAGGCCGAAATCTGCCTCCCTGATCTTCATTTAAGCAGCGAAGTGGCACAGCGCTTGCGCAAAGTTGTCCTGATTGGCTGTGGCACGGCCTATCACGCGGGCATGGTCGGACGCCTGCTCCTGGAGCGTCTGGCCCGAATTCCGGCCGAGGCCGAGATCGCCTCCGAGTTTCGCTATGGGGACCGCGTGCTGGGCGCAGACACCCTCGTGATCGCCATCAGCCAATCCGGAGAAACGGCCGATACCCTGGCCGCCATGGAAGAAGCCAAGCGCAAAGGATGCACCTTATGGAGCATTGTCAACGTGGTGGGCTCCCAGGCCATGCGTTTGGCGGATGGGTCCCTGACCATGCAAAGCGGCCCGGAGATCGGGGTGGCTTCGACCAAGGCGTTCACCGCCCCCCTGGTTGATCTGTATATGCTCGCAATCCTCCTGGGTCAGGTGCGCGGGACCCTGTCCGGCCAGGAGCGGCGCGAGCGGGTGGCAGAGTTGCGCAAGCTTCCCGGTTTGGTCAGCCAGTGCCTCGAACGGGAGAGTCAGGTCCAAGAAGTGGCCCGGGCCCTTCGGCACATGTCGCACTGCCTTTACCTGGGACGTGGGATTAACATGCCCATTGCCTACGAGGGTGCTCTCAAACTGAAGGAGATTTCATATATCCATGCGGAAGGCTATCCCGCTGGGGAGATGAAGCACGGTCCGATCGCGCTGGTGGATCGCGATATGCCTGTCGTGGCCCTCGCGCCCAAGGATCCCTGGTACGAGAAGATGCTCAGCCAGATCGAACAGGCGAAGGCTCGGGGCGGAACGGTGGTTGCGGTGGGCACCGACGGGGACGAACTGCTTCGCTCCAAGGCCGACCACATTCTCTGGGTGCCGCCCGTCTTCTGGATGCTGAGTCCGGTCCTGACAGTGATCCCGCTCCAGCTCCTGGCCTACCACATTGCCGTACTGCGGGGCTGCGATGTGGATCAACCGCGTAACCTCGCCAAGAGCGTGACGGTCGAGTGATCGGGGAGCTTAAGCTGGAGACGATTGCTCGTCCCCAAGAAGGGAAGGATGCGCGGCCGAGGGATGCCTCCGGCCGCGCGCTTCGCCTAGCACCATCAGACCTGTGGGCAGAAGCGTTCTGTCCGGCACACCGCAGCTGGGTCGGGTCGGTCCGGCGGCGAGGGGCCCGAGGAGGAGGCCGACCTGCGTGCTCCAGGGGTGGCGGCCGTCCTCCATGCGGAGAACTCACGCCCTGACCCCTGAGCACTCCCGGACTTCGTCGTCGAGCTGCGCCCTCAGGGCTCGGGCCGTCAACCGGCTAGATGGCCTGACCGCTGGAAGCGGAGCCCAGGGTTCCGGAGGTGGCTGGCCGAACTCCCCAGAGACAGGGTTGGCCCGCGGTCACGGCGCGTGGCCGGCAAGAAAGTGCCGGGCGCGCCGACCGGGTCCGCCTCGGTGGGATCCTCCCCCCGCCGTGCGAGCCGCTTTGAAATCGTGGCGATGCCGACCTGCTCGGCCAAGCCCTTACGTGTCCACGGCGATCATGACACTAGAGGCTTTGATCACCGCGTAGGCCTGCGCACCTTCTCTCAACCCCAGATTGTCCACCGAGTGCTGGGTGATGATGGAAACAATCTCCACTCCATTCGGCAACTCCAGGGTAATCTCCGAATTCACCGCTCCCCTCTGAATCCTGGTGATCTTTCCCTTGAGCACATTTCTGGCGCTGATGCGCATGGTTGCCCCTCCCCTCTTAACCTTCCTTATCCCTCTCCCGGTGAGCCTCCTCGGTGAGAGACCCGGCTTGGACGAAGATGCCGACCAGAGTAGCGACCAGGACCAGCAAGTAGCCCAGTAGAGACGAGATCCCGATCGTTTGCACAATGAGGAAGGATCCGGTGAGGCAGGAAAGGATGATCAGGGCCCATTCAAACAACGACAGGACCAGCAACACCCCGAGAACCCCTCCGACCAGGAACACGAGCCAGTCGTAACGGACCAGACTGATCCCCGCCATCGCGACCAGGCCAAGGACAACGTATCCGCCGGCGAGGAATCCGGCTACGGCGATCGCGACCCTCTGAATCAGCACCGCCAGCAAGGCCCCGATCAAGCCTGCGCCCAGAGCGATGAGGACAATCTCAACCGGAGGCAGAGCGCCAAAGGAGCGAGCCGTGAGAGTAAGGGCAAGCGCGAATCCCGTGCCAGCGACGAAAAGCCAAAAGAGGCGCCTTCCGAAGAGAATGAGCGCCGCTCCCATGGCCACCCTAGTCAGCCACAGGGCCATCCTTTCCTCCCTCTCCTTTCGCAACCTCTTCCTCGGCCTGGACCATTTCAGCGCCCGGCCAGGCATTCAGTCGCCGGGGGCCCCCGGACGGCCAGAGAGCCCCCTCTCCAGGGCCCTCACCAGCGACGCCAACGAGCCGGCCCAGTACTCTTTCATTCGGGCGGCGCTGGAAAGTGTGGTCAGCCTTGAATGCTCGACTGTGATTTGAGCTCTGCCCCGAGACCGGGTCATGAGGCGAACCTCGAGATCGCTCGTACCCCGGGAGATCCATTTGGCGTGGATCGTCTTCCGTCGCACGGTCTTCCCCAGGACCAGTTTTGCGCCAGGCATCCACAGCTGGCGTGCTCTGGGCGTGATCCCTGCCTCGAAGAGCCGGAAGGCGGGCAGGGCCAGGGTTCGACTCCAGCTGATCGGGTAGCCGTGATCAGTCTCGTGCCCTTGCCGCAAGCCTCGTCCCTGTTCATAGGTGACCGTGATCACTTGTTGCCACCATGGAGAAACTGCGTATCGCGTGGCGATCGGGGCAACGATCTGTTAATGGCTTTTGTTCCGGGCGCCGGTTCGGTCGAGGAGGGCGAACCACTAGCGCCAGGTTTTGCCGGTGCGCGCGGCCACAGCTTGGTCACCAATCCCGCGCTTTTCGCCTCGGGCAGAGGCTTTTCTTCCCATACCTCAATCCTGCCCATCTAGGTCAAACCTCAGTCCCCATTCCTCTTCCACCAATGAGGGGATTCTACCCGAGAGACTTCTTGCGGTCGCCCATTCCAAGGTTTCGGGGTCGCGAGCCCAGGGGGTGCACAGCCGGGCGGGCACGGGTCGGATGGCAACTCGATAGAGGTCCAGGCGGTCCGCGTCCCAGCACGTCTGCAAGGTAACGTCCGCCTCAGTCAACCCCTCCGTGTGCCGAGCACAGGCTTCGGTCAGAAGCTGGAACCTCACGTCGTCAAGCTCTATGAGCGATCCGCGCAGCCTGTCGGCAAACTCAGCCCCTCGCCGACCGTGCCCGGGATCGATGGCTTCATTGCGACGCCGAGAGTCATGAAGCAGAGCGAACAGTTCGATCACCTCGGGATCCGCCCCGCTGAGCAAAGCGAGCCTTCGCCCGTTCTCAAGCACTCGTGCCCAATGAGCAACTCCATGCACCCCCAAGATGGGAAGGGAGTACTCGGAAAGGATTCGTGCCAGAAGCTTCCTTGCGTCCAATGGCAAAGTCCTCGGACGGGGAATCGGCCGTTTGGTCAGGTCAGCCCCGGATCCGCTCACGATGTTCCAGATGGCAGCGAGGCCGAGCGAGACATTGGAAGATTGAGGGTCTCCCGACGCGAAGCGGCCGGATATCTTGCCGGTCCCGCCGCGCAGCCTTTGTCCTGCTTGGCCGGCCCTCAGGGATCCTGCTTTGCTCGGTGCTACTCGCCGATGATCTTGATCAGGACCCGCTTCCGCCGGCCACCGTCAAACTCGCCGTAGAAGATCTGTTCCCAGGGGCCAAAGTCGAGGCGACCGCGGGAGATGGCTATGACCACTTCGCGGCCCATCACCTGGCGCTTCAGATGCGCGTCAGCATTGTCCTCGCCGGTATCATTGTGCCGGTATCGGCCCGTCGGCTGATAAGGAGCCAGCGTCTCGAGCCAAGCCTCAAAGTCGCCGTGAAGTCCAGGCTCGTCATCATTGATGAACACCGAGGCGGTTATATGCATCGAGTTGGCAACAAGGAGACCCTCCTGGATACCGCTCTCAGACAGGGCTTCTTCTACTTGGGAGGTGATGTTAACGTAGGCCTGCCTCTTGGGAATATAGAAGGGGAGTTCCTTACGGAAGGTCTTCATGCGACTTCTCCTGAGGTGGCTGGGGCGAGTGAAGGATAACTGCGATCAGTTCCGCCCGGTCCCCCTCCCGCCGTGCGAGAAGCGGATCTCTCGGTCCGGAGGTCAGAGGAGCTGATCCTTGCAGGCGGGTGGCCTCAGCGAGCCAGCCCTCGCCACCAGCCGGGTCCCAATTCGGATCAAGCCCAAGCCATCTCTGCTTGCGAAAGTTCTCACGCGCGATCCGGACCATGTCGGGGTCCGGGCTCCTCGTCTATCGTTCCATACGGTCTGCCTTGTTCGGACAAGGCAGACCCGGCGACGCTAAAGGCGTGGTCCAACTCCGAGCGATCGGACGAGCGAGCCAGGGATCATGAGATTAGTCTAGAGTATCGGACCGGAACCATCCCTCAGAGCACGGCCTTCTTGGCAAGGGGAGGATAGAGCAGTCGCTAGAACGCTGGCAAGGGGCCCATGAGGCGAGACAGCTGATCTAGCGGCCGACCAATTCCTTGAATTCGGTGAGGTGATGTAAGGGGGCCAGGTCGGTATCCTGCTGAGACCATTCCATCAGGCTCGAGTTGAGGCGGAAGGCGAGCCGCAATTCCTCGAGCGCGCGCTCGGTCCCGCCCGCCAGGGCATAAACGCACGCGCGATTGTACCGAACGACTCCTCGCCAAGAGGGATCAGGGTCCACCCCCTCGAGTTCCTCCGAGGTCGCTTCCATCCAGTCGACGGCTTGCTTGCTCCGCCCCGCACCGATCGAAAACTGGGCTAGATGGAGGATCGGATGACTGTATCCGCTCCCGAGGATGTGGCGCCAAAGCGGCCGATTCTCAGGCCAGCCAAATTGTCTCTCCTCCCGCAGTTTGTTTTCCTCAAGCAGGCTGACCTGCTGCTGGAGACGCCCAGAGGTCTCCTGGCGCTTGTCGAGAACCTGCTCCCAGGGCAGATCTCGATTCTCGGCGAAGATCCGGCCATTGATCATGTCGATGTCGGCCCTGCGTTCCCTCTCGCGCCCTTCCCGGAAGGCCTCAATCGAAGTTGTCATGTCCTCTTTCCAGGCCGAGATGTGCGCGATGAGGTCCTTGGCCGACCACGCCTGCGGGGTGCCCGCCTTCCTGCGCTCTGGCTCTGACAGCTGGCGAGTGAATTCGATTTCCTTCCCATCGCAATGGGCGAGGAGAAGGAGGATTTCTTGCCTTCTGGTCATCTGGCGCCTCGTGGCCCGATTGGGCACGGCTCCGCTCGAGAGGTCGTTACTCGGGGGCGCGTCCCTCGACATCGATTTCAAGGACGGCATCGCAGTTCACGGTTCGCTTGCGGCGATCCGTCCCTCTCCAGTTGAGCAAGACCTGCAGGCAATGCTCCTCGCCACGGAAGCGGACGACCTGAAGGGTCTCTGGGTTCGAGGTGAAACCTGCAAAGTCCTTGTTTGTCTTCCAATCGAGCAACTTTCCAGACGAGGCGTCAACCAGGGCCACGAAGAACGCCCGCGGGTCCATCACCAGCAGATAGGTGCCATCGCTTCCTAAGTAGGCGTTGGAGCCCCCGGTGGTGAGATAGCGCGCGTTTGGGCTCCTCGGGTCCAAGGCATACCACGAAAGGCGTCGGATATCCACGAGCCGATGAAGGATCGCTTCGGGAGATCGTGGCCTCCAGGCGGAGAAACCGTAGCCCCCCTCCTTAAGTGAGGAGATGAGTTCCCCCGTGGAGAGGTCGAAGAAGTGGAGGATGCTCGGCCCGGCGGGGACCTCCTCGATCTCCTCGAAGGCAAACCAGTCCATGTCTGGATGGTAGGGGGAGCCGCTCAGGAAGAAGAAGCGGTCCTTCAGGAACTTGCTCACGGGCAACCCGTTGGGGCCCTCGACCCGGGCTCGATAATACGGAGGCCCGAAGCGGATCTCACTTTCGAATTTGAACTCGGCCCGGTGTCTCCCGGCTTGGATTTCCACCGCGGGCGCAGGCGGCGCGCCGACCTGATCAAGAAAGGCCTCTGTGATCGCGCGCTTCCGGGCTGGCGAGGGCCGACGTAGGGCGAGGTGTACCGTCCCATCTGTCATGTCGAGTTCTCCTCAAGGGGGCCCAAGGGATCGGATCCTAGCCAGGTCAAGCTCACCCAGGACGCCCCAGCCTCCCTTGCCCCGGGGTACCTCCGGCCGAAACTGTGCATAGAGTGCAAAGGCTCTCAGGGCAAGACCATTGGCTGGGAATGCATTGGCCAGGGCGCGCATGGCCTCTTCCACCGCGGAGAGATTCTCCCCAAACTTGGTTCGCAGGTATCTCTCCACGCTCTCCGGGTCCAGCGGCTTGCCCTGGCGGGTGGCGCGAATGTGGTCTGCCTCGCGGACCACGGGGAGCTCTCGTCCCATGAAGGGCAAGAAGAGGTTCCCTCTCTTCCCAGCGGGCCGGCTTGGCTTTCCCCTCTTCGGGGAGGGTTGATAGATACCCAGGCTCTGACCTTTCGACTGAGCGTTCAAGCCCGCCAGGCACTTGCCGAGGGTGAGCGCTTCCTTTCGGTCGTAGCCAAGTCGCTCTGCGACCACCACGGCCCACAGGGTAAGCACAGGCGCACGATTGGTCCTCACCAACTTTTCTGCCATGGGGACTCACCCCGGTCTTGCCCGTTCTGCGCCTTCAGGAACCCAACCGAATCCCAGTATATGGCGGAGGAGTAGCTGCAGCAAGCAGGTCTTTCAAGCATTCCACAAGGACCGGGAACCGGGTTCCACCTTGCGTGAGAAGGCAGGCCATGGGGGACACTCCGCTGCCACGCCCGGAATTGTCAGTTGCCGAGACCCGGGTGGCATGGATTGAACCCCGGGATGAACCCATCAGGGAGGTTGAACCTCTGGCTGCGTTCCCAGGCAGGACGCCGATCCCTTGGTTGCAGGGCAGGTCGTCCCTCCTCCGATCTCTCTCGGCCCCCCGTGCGCCTTGCCACCCGGGGCCATCCACGCTTCAATCCGGCTAACCTCTGGACCGATCCCTCACGACCGGTACCTAACCCAATGCGAAGGTTGGGACCTCAGGAATGGGCTTCTTCGATTGTGATCTTCGACCCGTCCTTGACCCTGCGAAGCACGGTCGGATCCCCGACCACCTTTCCAAAGACGTTGACGGGGCTGGCGGCCCTCGGCCTTTCATCCTGGCTGGCTGGCGTCTTGCCGAAGAAGATGCAGAAAGCATGACCTGGGGGCCAGTATCCAACCTCTCCGACCTCGACTTGCTCGCGTGCCTCCTCGGCTTTCTTGATCCTGATGGGGATCTCAAAGTAGATTTCGGCCCCCCAGCGATTGACGATTCCCTCTAGGGGGAGTGCCCCGCCTATGGCCTGGGCCGTTGGAGAGTCGTCGAGGGCGACCTCGACGGAGATCCCCTGTGTGCTAATTGAAATCATCTTCATTGCGACCCTCTCCTTCCGGGTGGTGGAGGACTCAACGGACCGCCCCCGCAACGCTTGCTCAAGGAATAGGCGGATCCCAGCTTGGAGGGGGGCAATGCAGCCACCCTCCTAATCTCTGCAGATTATGTCACCGTAAGGGGGCCGCCCGCAATCATCGGGTCGGGCGCGGATGACACGGGCTGCCCCGCAGAAGCGGGCCGCTCTACCTGGGCATTCTCCTCGGTCCAGCATTGCCTGAGACCAGGCCCCTGCGCGGATCGAGTTTCCTGGGGCTCATCCGACCGGGAGGGATGCCAAGCTAATGGGGCAAGGAAGGCCTGGCCATGCTTCCCGGACGGGCCCGCCGGACTCCACGTCCGGGATATTGTCTCTTACGATCGAATCGGGCAAAGCGGCCACCGTCCGCCGTCGTCACCCGTCCCGGCCAGGCGCGAGTCTGGCGGCCCCCATGGGCCGGAGCGCCTGATCTCCCGGCCTCGAATTCGGTTGAGAGGGGAGCCTGTCCTGAACCCGGTCGAAGTTGTCGATCCCCGCCGAAGCATGCTGGTTGGTCGAAAGACTGGGTTAGGTCGCCTCTCGTGGGCGGGAAGCGGGAGGGCGGTCAAGCCGCGACTCCCAGTCTCGGGGCAAGGAGACTTCCTTCCACTCACCTGGCCGCAAGCCATCCAGAGTCCAAGGGCCGACGGAGTATCGAATCAGGCGCAAGGTGGGGCAGCCTACGGCCGCGGTCATGTGCCGGACCACGTGCTTTCGACCCTCCAAGAGGGTGATCTTGAGCCAGGAGGTCGCGATGGATTGGCGCTCTCGGATCGGAGGGTCCCTCGGCCAAACCGGAGGGGCCGCGATCATCCCGGCCTCCACGGCCCGGGCGCTGCCGATCCGCAGATGGACCCCCCGGCGGAGAAGGGAGAGCTTCTCAGGATCAGGTCGGCCCTCGACTTGAACCCAGTAAGTCTTGGGTTTCATGCTCCTGGGGTCGCTGATGAGATGCTGGAGCCGGCCGGAATTAGTCAGGAGCACAAGGCCTTCACTTTCGTAGTCAAGGCGTCCCACCGGGTAGACCCCTGGCAGGGAGAAGAATCTGGCCAGTGTCAGCCTCCCCATGGAATCGGTGAACTGGCACATGACGCGATAGGGCTTGTTGAGCAGCACCAGCTTCGGCGCATCGGCCAGGAGGTCGCCCTTGGGCATTAAAGGCCTCCCCTCTCCGAGCCCTGGGGCGGGACGGCGGCCGCGAACCGACCGAGCTGGCCCGGGAAGGATAGCCCCCGGGTTTTGCCTCCCCGTTGCAGATCGTCCCGTCCGTTCGCAAGTCCCACCAAGGAGCCGCACCCACGAGCTGGAGGCGGCTGTGACCCGGGCCAGGCCCAGGGACATTCACAGGTCCACGCCCTTTGCCACCGGCCGAGGACGGATCGGCCATGCTCCCGGACCCCAAAGCGCAGCGCGGAGGGGGGCGCCAGTTGAGGTCGGAGATACGGCCCAAGGATGCGTCGCGCGCCGAGTAGCGTTGCGAGCAGCACCAGGTCGATGAGGGCCCCCAGGACGATCGGGGGGTGCCAGAATAGGACGAACAAGGCAAGGGACAGCGAGGCGGCTGCCAGGGTGAGGGGTCCGAATGATCCCGTCAGCCCCGCCGTCCCAGCCGCCGCCAGACCGGCCAGCACGACCCCGAGTGCTGCCAGCGAGGCCTGTCCATGTCCAATGATCTGGGCTGCGAGGGGGGGAAGGCCGAGCTTGGGGAGCAACCAGGAGCGAAACGCCATTCCGAAAAAGGCCCTCGGCCTCGAGGTTGAATCCTTGGGGATCGGTGCCGCCGCAAGCCCCGCATGGGCCAGGCCATGCCCGATAAGGAACAGACCCACAACAACTCGAAACATGTGCGTCTCTCCGCAACTCGGAAGAATTTATCCGGGGACGCGTCCAGCCAAGCCTGGCCACAAGGCTCTGGCTCTGAGCCTAAGGGCCAGGGGGATTGTGATCCCCTGCGACGAGGCCTAACCCTCTTAGCAAGCCATCCGGAGATGTTTTGGCCCGGCGAACCCGCCATGCGGGATTATCCACTGGCCATCTTCTCAATTGATTCGCGATGTTCACGATAGTGTTCGTAGGTGTTTCCCGTGATCCAAACTATCAAGGGCCGACGCTGGGGATCGGTGGCTCGGGGGCTCATCATCTCTTCAAAAGACATCCTCCCCAGATCCTCCAGGACCTGCCTGTGTGTGTCATGGAGTTCTGAGAGGATTTGGTCCACAGGACGGTCCTTGTTCCGTTGATAGAGGATGGCATTGATACCGTTCTCATCCGAGGCGCGGAAGCCGGCCTCGTCAATGCCCATGACCTCGTGGGCGGGCCGGTTGCGGAGATAATGCGTGCACAAGAAACGCTCCCAAGCGGCGAGATGAGCGAGATGGTCTTTGATCGACCAGCTGCCCTTTCCTGCCACGGTCATCTTTCTTTCGCTCAGCCCGGAGATCGCCTCCATCAATGCCTTCCATTCTCGACCCACCCGGGCCATGAGCTCAACCTTGTCCGTCGGCGGTCTCGCGTAGTTGGCGGACATCGATTCCATGGTTCCTGCACCTCCATTTCTTCGGGTTGGGATCGGGCCCCCGCCGGTCGCGGTCGACTGGATCGACGAGTCGGCCATAGATTGGGCCGAGAACTCCTCGTACGCAACCCTTCGGCCGAGAGGCATGGAGCGAGTCTATCCTATCCGACCGGAGCCGGAGTGTCCGCACGTTGTTCAGGAAAATCGGTCCAGGGTGGGAGGCCGGCCGCTTAATGTGTCGGCCGGAACGCGGGGAAGCCTCATTTGGACGCGATCGCCTCGGCCTTGAGTTCCTCCCCCTTGCATCCACGGGTTGGGTAATTCAGATCGGAGCAGGTGTCCACCTCGCTGAGAAGATGGACGGCTCAGTTGCTCGACCTGCCTGGCCGTGCGTGGCTGACCCGGGAGGGAGGGTTCTGAGACGGCTCCCATGAGCAGCCGGGGAGACGCGCTTTCCGTGGTCTCCCTCCCCCTCCGAGATAGAAGCTGCGCCCCGGGGGCTAGATGAAATTCAAGACCCGCTTGATCTCTGCAGCGAAGCGTTTCCCCCGGTTCGTCCCCGCGCTTTGTTTCCTGGCGGAACTCCGGTTCCCCTCCGGGAACCAACACGGACTCCCTGCGCGGCCCATTATCTGCAGGTCCTTCCTACAAGGGCGCGTGGCACAGCGATCTCCCCAACCCCTCCCCCCGGCGGTTCCACGCTCGGCCGGCGTGACCAGGAGCTCGAGGTCATTGTGACCGGTCTCGCGAGCGGGAGCGAGTCTGTCCGAGCTGCACCTTCAATCCGCGAAAGATGAGAAGGGCCTGACGCGACACCCGCCTCGGTTGGCTGGCCCACGGATCCCGTGTCGACTCGCGGTCGATTCCTTGGAGTACAATTCGCAATCCCAGAATGGTTGGAACGACCCGTGTTTGCGCCTGCAGGTGGCTCCTCAAACCAAGGCAGGCCCGCAAGAATGGGGCCGGATGCGGCACCTCTGTCTGCCGACTCGCCGACCGCAGGGGTTCCCGTGGGGCGGCCCGTTGAGCCGGGGATTCATGGCAGGGATACCTGGGGCCATCATTCAAACCTCTGGAATGGAGAGGCAGTTCCATGGTCCTGATTATCGCCTCCTGGGTCGCGCTGATCCTGCTCTTCATGGGGGTTGGCCTCCTGGGCCGGAAAACCTTCGGCCTGCCTGTGCGCCGGGCCGAGGATCTGCTGTACGCCTTCTGGCTCGGCTGGGCTGCGCAGATTGCGTTTCTCCAGGTGTACCAGCTGGGGTTTCGCATCGGGCCAGCGGCGGTCCTGATCGTGACGGCCGGGGGCATCGCAGGTTGGCTGCTCTACCGGAAGGAGGTGGTGGAGCTGGCACGGGCGGGGATCGGCGGAAGCTGGCCCCTCCTGGTCGCTGCCGGGGGCATCGCCGCTTTGGTCTCGACCGAGGCGATGCGTCCGGTTCAAGGGAGTGATACTCCGGCTTACCACCTCCCGACTGTGGTCTGGCTGCGGAGTTTCCCGATCGTGCCTGGGCTGGGCAACCTGGAACCGCGGCTGGCGTTCAACAACGCCTACTTCCTCTACGCGGCTCTCTTGGATTTTGGGCCCTTCCACAACAATTCCTACCAACTCGCCAATGGCTTGCTCTTGATGGCGCTCATCCTGCTCTGCCTGGTTGGGATCCGCCGAATCCTGCCCGGGCCGGGAAAGGCATCCCCAGGCGACCTCTTTCTGGCTCTTTTCCTTGGGCCCTCGCTCGCCCTAATGAATAATGACAGGTTTCCAAGCCTATCTCCCGATGTCGGCCTGTTTCCCTTGGGGGTCGTGCTCTGCAGCCAGGTCATCCGGTTTCTCTCGGAGCCGGCTGAGAAGAGTGAGACCAACTATCGGGTATTCTGGATCTCGCTTCTGGCGGCCGCGGGCATAGCCTCTAAGCAGTCCTTTGTTGGACTCGGGCTCGCTGCCATTCTGCTCACGGTCGTGGTCTGGGGGGTCCGATCCCGCCCGCAGGCCAAGCTCTTCCGGTTCGGATCGCTTGCGATCCCCTTTCTCGCGGCGGCGGCCGTTCTCCTTCCTTGGGAAGCCCGGACCGTCGTGCTCAGCGGATACTTGGGCTACCCCACCACCTTCGGTCCTTTGGCGGTGGACTGGAGGATGCCCCTTCCCTTGGTGCAGCACGAGCAGAATTGGATACAGGCCCGCGCGCGTAACCCCGATGTCTCCCCCGACACAATCAGCTTGGGAGGCGACTGGATTCCGACGTGGCTGCAGAAGCTGCCCAACTCAATCACTACGCCTCTGCAAATTTCGGCTCTCCTGGCGGTCGTTGCGCTGGCGACCCTCGATCTTCGGGGCCGACCGAATCAAAGGAGGACGCTGTGGTTGTTTCTGCTGCTGCCTCTAGCCGGGCTGATGTTCTGGTTTTTCACCGCTCCGGCCTATCGCTTTGCTCAGGCCTCGTTCTGGATTCTGATGGTGGGGCTGGCGGTCCTGGTGGCCGAATCAGTCATGGCCCTGCAGGAGCAGCACCGCGCCCTGCTGGTTCTGATCGCTGCGCTGCTCGCGCTGTGGGTGTCCCCGTTCAGCCACCCTTTCATTACTGAGCGGCAGTATCTGCTGCTGCCCCCCAACAACGACCGGGTACCGCCCTTCAGTACCCTGACGGCGGACAGCGGGCTGTCTGTTCACAAACCATCCGAGAATGAATGCTGGAGCATCCCAATCCCGTGCACCGATGAGTTCTATCGCTCCCTTGAGCTGAGACACCCCGGGGACCTATCCTCGGGTTTCAGAGTTCGTCCGGGCGCGGTCGAGAGCTGGCCGGTCCAGTGAGGTGGCGGGGTTCGACGAAGCGCTTGACTGGCGCTCGCGCCGCGCGGCACTTGTGGAGTCACCGGACCAGCTCTGGC
This sequence comes from Anaerolineales bacterium, assembly GCA_050012135.1. GTDB lineage: Bacteria > Chloroflexota > Anaerolineae > Anaerolineales > RBG-16-64-43 > JBEKHT01. Next base: position 24,743 of record JBEKHT010000038.1, read on the forward strand.
CTTGTCGGATCGTGATAGGGCGGGGGGACCCGCTATCGGGTCTTGCCTGCCATCGAGGGCTGAGGCCGAGCCGGGGCGGACCCGGACCCCACCTGCCGATCCCTGCCGCGCCCTCGATGGCGAGGTAGAAGATGGAAACCCTGGCGGCGGAGGAAACCGGGCCGATGGGCCCGATCCCCCGCGAGAAGCTCAGACTAGCTGGGGGGAATCCTCCAGTTTGCGCCGATGATCACTTGGACATCGGTCGAGCTCTGAAGATTGATTTGGCTCAGGTTGTTGCTGGGATCGACCTGCAGGAGCTTCACCAGGTAGGCCACTG
>JBEKHT010000039.1:0-25040 GCA_050012135.1 Anaerolineales bacterium
CGGCCGAGGCGGCACCGTACGGTCAGCCTCTCAGATCGCTGGCCGCATCGATGTCCAACGTGCCATAGCGGTGGTGGAACTGGATCAGAAGCGCGAGCCCAACCGACAGCTCAGCCGCCGCCACTGTCAGTATGAAGATGAACATCACCTGGCCGTCGGCCTGAGCCCAGCGAGAGCCAGCGACGACGAAGGCCAGGCCGGCCGCGTTGAGCATGATCTCGAGAGAAAGCAGGATGAAGAAGAGGTTCCGGCGGACGATCACCCCCAGCGCGCCCAAGCCGAACAGGATGCCCGCCAGAACCAGACCATGCAGGGTGGGGATCGTGGCCATCTCGCACCTTCCTCCTTGCGTGTCTCAGTCTTTCTCGTGCATCCCCGCGTGAAAGGCGGCCACCAGCCCGGCCAGGAGAACCAACGAGGCAAGCTCTACGCCCAAAAGATACGGGCCGAGGAGGGTGAGGCTAACCCCCTGGGGAGTAATGATTTGCGCTGGCGGCGCGGCCGGACCCTCGTGGAGGATCACGTAGACCAACTCACCGATCAGGATTACGGCCAGAACGGCCGGCCCGCTCCAGGTGGCGGGATGAAACCAGAGGCGTTCCTGCTCGGTCGCCTCGGGTCCAACATTGAGCAACATGACCACGAAGACGAACAGGACCATGATGGCCCCGGCATAGATGATCACCTCGAGGATTGCCGCAAAGGGAGCGCCCAGGGTGAAGAAGGCAAGAGCCACGGCCAGCAGGGAAACGATCATGTACAGAAGCCCGTGGACGGCGTTCAGGCGGGAGATCGCCAGGATAGTCGAGAGAACGGCTACGACAGCGGCCAGATAGAAGATCGCATTCATGCCACCTTCCTCCTGCAGTGAGCTCGAGACCCCTCACGGCATCAAGGACCGCAGATCCACGGGGCGGTCCTCCTTCTCGGCTTCCCCCTTGTCCTTCCCGGGAATCTTCACGCCCGAGACCCTGTAGAAGTTGTATCCCGGATACTTCCCGGGACCATTGATGAGGAGATCTTCCTTCTCATAGACCAGGTGTTGCCGATCGGGCTCGCACATTTCAAAGTCGGGAGTGAGCTGAATGGCATCGGTCGGGCAGGCTTCCTCACAGTACCCACAAAAGATGCACCGGGAGAAGTTGATGCGGAAGAACTCGGGATAGCGGCGCCCGTTCTCGTCCTGCCTGGCCTGCAGGGAAATGCAGTCGACCGGGCAGGCGGCGGCGCACAGATAGCAGGCCACGCATCGTTCTTGCCCGTCGGGATCCCGAGACAGGATGATTCGGCCTCTCCAGCGAGGGGGCAGGTACGCCTTTTTCTCGGGGTAGGGAATCGTCACCTTGCGGCGGAAAAGGTGCAGAAACACGTTCCAAATGGTCCGCAGGGAGCTGAGCATCGCTTTTGATCTACCCTGTGCGCAACAGGACGGCTCCGGTCACCAGCAGGTTCAGCAAGCTGAGAGGAAGCATGAGCTTCCAGCCGAAAGCCATGAGTTGATCGTACCGTGGCCGGGGCAGGGAGCCCCGGATGAGAATCAGGGTGCAGATCACCAAGAACGTCTTGACCGCGAACCAGACGATCGGGGGGAGAAACGGCCCCCGCCAACCCCCGAAGAACAGGGTCACGATCATCGCCGAGGTCAGGGTCAGGCCGAGGTACTCAGCGACGTAGAACATTCCGAACTTCATGCCCGAGTACTCCGAATGGTAGCCGGCCACCAGTTCGCTGTCGGCCTCGGGGAGATCGAAAGGCAACCGCCGCGACTCGGCAAGAGCTGCAATGGTGAAAACCACAAAACCGACGATCTGAGGAACCACAAACCAGATGCGGGCTTGGGCTTCCACGATCGAATTCAGGCTGAAGGATCCGGCCAGCATCACCACCCCCATCAGCGAGAGCCCCATGAAGACCTCGTAGCTCACCATCTGGGCCGCGGCGCGCATTCCCCCCAGCAGAGAATACTTGTTGTTCGAGGCCCATCCCGCAAGCACAATGCCATACACCCCGAGAGAGGACATGGCCAGGAAGAACAAGAGGCCAATATTGAGATCCGCCACGCCGATCCCCGGAGCCAATGGAACGATCGCAAACGAGGCCAGCACCGTGGAGGTGACGATCGCCGGCGCCAGGACAAATACGGGGCGGTCTGCAAAGGGCGGAATCCAGTCTTCTTTCGTGAAGATCTTGATCATGTCGGCCAATACCTGCAGCAGACCAAAGGGGCCCACCCGATTGGGGCCCAGTCGATCCTGCAAGAGGGCCAGCAGCCTCCGCTCCACCCAGATCAGGCCGGCGGCAACGAGCAAAGCCGCAATCAGTACCCCGAAGACGACCAGCAGCCAGTGCATGATCGGACTCATGTCGGGTCCTCATCTGCCGGGGCGGGGAAAATGGCCTGGACCGGCATGGGAAGATTCAGCCAGGGGAGGCCGGGCAACCCCACCGGTACCCCAACGTGACCCGAAGGGAGGCTTTCCGTCGTCTTGGCTCTTGCCTCCAGTTCAAAGCTCGCAGTCCGAAGCCGGACCTGATCGCCCTCTTCGACTCCCATGGCGGCTGCGTCGCTGGGGTTCAGGGCCAGGTAGGGCGCCGGAGCAAGTTGGCGAATACCCGGGCTAAGCACGGAGAGCTCCTCCGTGCCAAAGATGTGATAGAGCGGCAGGCAGGTCCACTGGGCTCTGGACGCCCCGGGAGAAGGCGCTGGGGGAATAAAGTAGGGATGACCGGCGGGAGAGGGCTCAATCAGCCTTCGCCCCGGATCGCCTCCGCGCAACGGCCCACCGACTTCGCTCTGGAACTTGTTCAGAGACTGCACCGAGTTCCAGCCCGGGCTCCAGTAGCGGGCGATGAGAGCCGGCGGAGGCGCCCCCTTGAATCCCTCCATTGTGAAGGACATCGGGGTGTCGGGGTCTTCGGGTGGCTTGGGCTCGCTCACGTTGAGTTCGGCGTGCATGGAGGTCCGTCCGCTGTAGCGATGCGGCTCGCGCGGGACCTTGGCCCCCGCAATCCGAAAATCCGCCCTCGGGCCAATCCCCGGGAGAGAGGCAAAGGCCGGCAGGGCCCGGGAAAGAAGGTCGGTCATTTGGTCGAAGTTCCAATCTCGCTGGCCATCGCTCCGGTTGGCTCTGCGACGGGCGGAACTGAGCCAGCGCCAGCTCTCCCGAATCTCCCCTTCCGGGACATAGACCTGGAGGAAGCGTTGGGCACGGCCCTCGTTGTTGACGAGCGTCCCGTCGCCCTCGGCAAAGGTGGCCGCCGGAAGAACCAGATCTGCCCGCTCGCTGGTGCGGTTTTCCAGATGGTCAATGACCACCACGTGTTTTGCGGATTGGAGGAATCCCTCCATGGCCTTCGATTCCCCCCGCCGGAACAAATCGTTTTCGACGATCACAAGCGTTTCGGCGGCGCCGCGGGCCAGCAGAGACTGAGCCTCGGCCAAGGGACGAGGGCCGAGGAGCGCCAAGCCGAAGCTATTGGACTCGGGGAAGACCAAGGCGACCTTCGCGGATCGGCCGCGACCGACCAGGGCCCAGGCGACGTTCGCCGTCGCGCGAAGGATTTCGGCGCTTCCCGCGCTGAGCCCGGAGATGATCACCGGCCTCTCGGCCTGCAGAAGGGCCTGGGCGATTTCATTCGCAGAATCTTGGACAGGTTTCTCGCTGTCTGAGAGAGCGGGCGCCTTTCCTTCGATCAGATGGGCGACCCAATAGCCCAGGCGGGCAATTTCCAGAGGGCCTGCGGTTCTCTTTTGGGTCGCGATCTCGTCGAGCTTGGTCCCCGCGTACGCTGCAATGAAAAGGGGACTGCGCCTGTCCTGGGCGGCCTCGCGCACGGCGGAATCATCCCAGAGGGGGATCTGCATCTTCGCCGCGATCTTCTTTGCGGCTTGGCGCACCGACTGTCGAACCGCGAGGCTGAGCATCGGGGCGGTATTGACAAGGTCCTCTCCAAGGATCAGGACCGCGTCGGACTCCTCCACATCTCGCAGGGAGGCCGTGGCTGCCGGGCCCTCGCGCAGGACCTCCAGGGCAAGAGCCATCAAGTCGCTCTGCTTCTCCGAATCTCCGGAAAAGAACCGCTCGGCACCGACCAGCTCGCGCAGCGCGAAGTTGCTCTCGAGAGAGGCGCGGGGCGAACCAATGCCGATCACCTTGCCCGGGTCGCCCAGCCACTGGGCGAAATACCCGAGGGCCTCCTCGCCTCCGAGTGTCTCGGCCTCTTGCCCCACGCTGCGGCGCAAGCGTGGCTTGCGGAGGCGTCTCTCGCTGTTGACGAATTCGTACCCGAACCGGCCACGGTCGCAAAGAAAGTAGCCGTTCACTTCGTGGTGGTAGCGATTGAGGATCCGGCGCAGGCTGCCGTAGCGCTCGCCCGCGATCGTGTTGCATCCCAGGCTGCACGCCGTGCAGAGCGAAGGGGCCGTCTGCAGGTCCCACTTGCGGGTGTAATGGCGTTGAAGGGTCTTGTCGGTGAACACCCCCGTCGGGCAGACCTCGACCAGGTTCCCGCTGAACTCACTTTCGAGAACGCCGTCCGAAGCTCTTCCAAAATATACATGGTTGCGCAGGACGAATGGGCCGAAATCCTTTCCCCCGGCGTAATCGTTGTAGAAACGGGTGCAGCGATAGCACTGAATGCACCGATTCATCTCGTGATTAACGAGGGGACCCAGATCCTGATTGGAAAAGGTCCGCTTCTTGCCTCGATAGTGACGGTAGTTGTGCCCGGTCATCACCGTCATATCCTGCAGGTGGCACTCGCCCCCCTCGTCACAAATGGGGCAGTCATGCGGATGGTTGACCATCATCGTTTCAATGATGCTCTCTCGGAATTGCCGTGCCTGTGGATCCGTGATCGATATGCGGGTCCCGTCGAGCGCTGGGGTCATACAAGCCATCACCAGGCTCCCACGCGTGTCCTTCTCGCCGCGGAATTGTGTGACGGCGCACTGGCGGCAGGCCCCCACCGAGTTCAGGGCGGGGTGCCAGCAAAAATAGGGCAGATTAAACCCAAGCGATAGCAAGATTTGCAGGAGGTTCTTGCTTGAGTCGACTTCAAAGATCTTCCCGTCCACCTCGATCTTTGCCACCAATTACCTCCAGGGACAGCGCTTTTCGCGGATATGTCTCTCGAAGTCCTCACGGAAGTACTTGAGCGCGCTCTGCAGAGGCTCGGCGGCGCCCGGCGCAAAGGCGCAATAGGTGTGACCGGGAGCCAGAAAGCGGGCATGTGCCTCGAGTTGCTCCAGGTCCTCAGGTCGTCCTTCGCCGGCCTCGATGCCGGCCAAAAGTTGCTCGATGTATTGCAATCCGCCCCAGCAGGGCGTGCACCAGCCGCACGACTCTTGCGCGAAGAAGTGTTCCAGATTGAGAACCATCCCGACCGGGCAGGAGTGGTCATCGAGCACAATCATGGTCCCGGTTCCCAGGCGGCTGCCGGCTTGTTGGACCGAATCGAAGTCCAGCTTAACGTCCAAATGCGCGTCCGTCAGAAAGTCGGTAGAGGCTCCGCCTGGCAGAATCCCTCTCAGGCGGTAGCCCTCGCGCATGCCGCCGGCCTGTCCCTCGAGGATCTCTCGGATCGGAGTGCCTATGGGTAGCTCCCACAAACCAGGTCGCCTTACCCTTCCGCTGACTCCGTATAGTTTCGTTCCGGCATCACGGGAGGAAGACAAAGCCCTGAACCAATCCGGGCCTCTCAGGACAATGTGCGGCACGTTCGAGAGCGTCTCCACGTTGTTGATGATGGTCGGTTTTCCCCACAGGCCGCTGACCTGAGGGAAGGGCGGCTTGGAGCGCGGGTTGGCTCGTTTCCCCTCCAGCGCGTTCAGCAACCCGGTCTCTTCACCTGCCATGTATCGCCCCGCGCTCACGTGCAGTCTCATTTCCAGGCTGAAATCTGAGCCCAGGATGTTCTTGCCGAGATAACCCGCCCGCTGGGCTTCCTGCATGGCAAGGCGCAAGATTTGCTCCGCTTCCTTATACTCGCAACGCAGGAAGATAAAGGCAATATCCGCCTGAATGGCGTACGCACCCAGGATCAGCCCCTCTATCAGCTGGTGGGGGTTCCTCTCGAGCAGCAGCCGATCCTTAAACGTCCCTGGCTCCATCTCGTCCGCGTTCGCAATGATGTACTTGGGCCGCGGGGCTCCCTCCCCCAGCGGGACGAAGCCCCACTTGAACCCGGTGAGGAACCCGGCACCGCCTCGCCCTCGCAGATTGGAGTCCTTGACAACCTGAGTGACCTGCTGAGGGGACATGCCCTGCAGGGCCTTGCGCAACGCCTGATAGCCGCTGGCTTTCTCGTATTGCGCGAGGGTGAGAGGTCCGTCGGGGCGCATTGCCTCGGTGAGCGGCCTTTCCATCAGGTCCTCCGATCCCGGTACTCGGCAAGAATGGGCTCGATGTCGAGGTCCTCAAGATCGCGGTAAAGGTCCCCGTCCACCATCATCGCGGGTGCGCGATCACAGGTCCCCAGGCAGACGATGGGCAAGAGCGTGAACTGCCCGTCGGAGGTGGTCTCACCCAGCTCCACCCCCAGGGATCGGACCAGTCTCTGCCGGAGCTGGTCATAGCCAGTGAGCCAACAGCTCACACTGTTGCAGACCAGGATCACATGTCGGCCCACCGGTTTGCGAAGAATGCGGTTGTAGAAAGTGGCAACGGAGTCAAGTTCCTCGGGAGACATCCCCAGCAGAGCGGCAAGGTCCCCAAGCGCCTCGTCGTCGACCCAGCCCCGGTGCTGCTGGACGATCCTCAGCGCATCAAGGCAGGCGGCGCGCCGGGTTTCGTAGTTCCCGAATTCGGCCTGGATTTCCTTGATTTCCTGCTCCGTCAGCATGAGCCTCAATTCTCACGGATTCCCTTGGGTGCCGGCCCAGGACCTCATCGGTCCACATCGGCGAGCACGAAGTCAATGCTTCCCAAAATAGCTAGTAAGTCTGGGACCAACATGCCCCGGCTGAGCATCGGAATCATCTGCAAGTGCGCAAAAGAGGGGGTGCGAATCCGGGTTCGGTAGGACTCCGTATTGCCGTCGCTGATGAGATAGTAACTGTTGGCCCCCTTGGTGGCCTCCACCAATCCCGCGGCCTCACCCGGCGGAATGACCGGCCCCCAGGCGACGCTCAAGAAGTGAGTGATCAAGGTCTCGATGTCCTGCCTGGTGCGCTCCTTGCGCGGGGGCGTGGCCAGAGGATGGTCCGACTGATAGTCCCCAGAAGGCATGTTCTTCAAACACTGTTCGATAATGCGCAGGCTTTGGCGCATCTCCTCCACACGCACGAGTCCTCGATCATAGCAATCCCCGTGTGTCGCGGTGGGGATGTCGAATTCAAATTGGTCGTATCCCAAGTAGGGCCGTTTCTTGCGGAAATCCCACTCGAATCCGCAGGCGCGCAAGCCTGGCCCGGTCGCGCCCCAGTCGATGGCCTCATCGGCGGTATAGCATCCCACCCCCTGGGTGCGGGCTTTGAAGATTCGGTTTTGGAGGACCATCTTGTCGTACTCTTTCAGACGGGGGGGGAAGTACTTGATGAAATCGCCGACCAGCTGATCCCACCCTTTGGGGAGATCCTGGGCCACACCCCCGATGCGGGCCCACATCGGGTGCATCCGGCCCCCGCACACAGCTTCGACAATGCTGAAGACCCTCTCGCGGTCGGTGAACATGTAAAACACCGGCGAAAGTTGCCCGAGATCATTGGCGAAGGTGCCGTACCAGACCAGGTGGCTGGAGATACGAAAGAGCTCCGCCAGCATGATGCGGATCACCTTGGCGCGGTCGGGCACCTCGATCCCCGCCAGCTTCTCCACGGCCATGAGATAGGGCAGGTTGTTCATGATCCCGCCCAAGTAGTCAACCCGATCAGTGTAGGGAATATAGGTATGCCACGACTGGCGCTCGCCCATCTTTTCGGCACCGCGGTGGTGAAAGCCGATCTCCGGAACGGCGTCGACAATGACCTCTCCGTCCAGCTGAAGCACAATCCGAAGAACCCCATGAGTACCGGGATGCTGAGGGCCAAGATTGAGAAACAGGAACTCCGTGTCCTCGGCCTGTCGCCTCAACCCCCATTCCTCGGGATGGAACTTCAAGGCCTCTTGCTCCTCTTGCTGTTTCTCGTCTGGAAGTTGGAAGGGGCCCATCTCTGTGGCCCGGGCGGGGTGTTCTTTGCGCAGGGGGTGACCCGTCCACGTCCGCGGCATGAGAAGGCGCGCGAGGTGAGGATGTCCTTCAAAGGTGATGCCGAACATATCCCACGTCTCGCGCTCGTACCAGTTGGCGTTCGCCCAAAGGGGGGTGAGGCTTGGCAGGGCTGGATACTCTCCTTCGAGCGGCACTTTGATCCGCAGGTCAGCATTCCGTTCGAAGGACATCAAGTGATAAACCACCGTGAAGGTGCCCTCCGGCTGTCCCTCGCGATGAACGCGGGTACGCTCATCGATGGCCGTCAGGTCGAACAGCATACGGTAGGGCCGCGGGATCTCCTGTTTCACGAACCCAAGCACTTCCTGCACTCTCGTCCTCGGGACCCACAGCGTTGGGATGCCGTCTTGGGTGCTCTGCTCAGCCAGCAAGACGCCCGGGAATCGCCTTTCGATCTCCTGCCGAATGGTGGGAGGCACCTGGGCTGTTCCTGTCAATGGAATGAAGGGCTCGAATTCGGGCATGAATTGCCTAAGCCTCAGCAGATAGGCGCAGCCCTCGGCTGACTCTCATCCGGGTTCAGGGCCGTCGGGTCCCCGTTTCCTTTCCCTCTCGTTGGAAATGATCCGGACGCAGTTCTCCCTTCGGGGGGCAGTGCGGAATGACCTTCGGTAGTTTCTCTGCAAACCGGTGATCGAATCCTTTTGCCCGAGGATCGCAGGATGATACCTGAGTGATGGCCAGGGAACCCGTGGGTCCGGGCACTCAGGCAATCGCCCTGCCGGACCGACCAGGGCAAAGGTCCCATGCCTTTCCAGGAAGCGAAAATTCTCCACCAACCTTCGCCCTCGGCGTAATGTTCATCGTGCGACCCGGGGAAGGCTTGGCCATGAAGGGGCTTCCGGCGGATCACCTTACGGGCCGCTCGCGCTCTTTTTGGTGGCTACACCTCATCCGGCGGCCGGAGGACGGTGGCCTGGGTGCGCCCTACGCGCTTCAAATCACGCATGGATTGCGGCGACGGCTTGACCACCCCCTGGGGGCCGATCATCCAGCTCAGGGGGCGCCTTTCCTTGCCGATCGCCTGACTGAGCAAGGTCAGTCCTTCGAGGAACGCGTCGGGACGCGGGGGACACCCGGGTACGTACATGTCAACTGGCAGGATCTTGTCTACCCCTTGGATCACGCTGTAGATGTCGTACATGCCCCCCGAATTCGCACAAGCTCCCATCGAGATAACCCAGCGGGGCTCCATCATCTGTTCGTGGAGTCGCTTAATGATGGGCCCCATCTTGACAAAGGGAGTTCCGGCAATCACCATGACATCCGCCTCGCGAGGAGTTCCGCGGATAATCTCGGCCCCAAAGCGGGCGATGTCGTACTTGCTCGTGATGCTTGTGGCCATTTCCACGTAGCAGCAAGACAGGCCGAAGTTGAACGGCCAAGTTGAGTTCTTGCGTCCCCACGCAATCAGATCCTGGACCCGGGCCAGGATCACAACTCGGCTCAGGACGTTTTCGAACGAGCCGCTCGGTCCGGCCCGCGGGGTTTCATCTCCGGGTTTGTTTGTCCACCAATTCATCTTCTCAGGTCCTCGGGCGGGTTTCCCCTCGTGACCGCTGAGCGCGCTTGGGCTTCGGCCCCCAGTCCAAACCTCCCATTTTCCAGAGATAGGCAAGCGCGCAGAGCAGGACCACTACGAATGCGAACATCTCAGCGTACCCGGGCCAGCCAAGCTCGCGAGCGGCCAAGGCCCAGGCAAAAATGAAGGCGGCCTCCAGGTCGAAGATGACGAAGGACACAGCGACCAGGTAAAACTTGATGCTGTAGCGGCTTCTCGCGCCGCCCGACGGCATGATTCCGGACTCGTACATCTCCCCCGTCTGGGGATCGGCATGCTTCTCACCGAGCACCGCGGAGATCCCCACCATCCCCCCGACCACCACAATGACAGCAACCAGATAGACAAGCAAGGGCCAGAGAGGCTGGACAGTTTCTTCAACGACCATCTGGTTTGTCTCCCCCAGGAAAGGCGATTGACTCTCGATATTCAGCCGACCGGCTGCGATTTGGGCTTGGCATGCGATTCCGATGGTCGACCCCGGAGAGCCCCTGAGTGTCCCCGGGCTGCGGCGAGGAAAGCCATTCCGAAGCCAATTCCCCGCTCAGAGGCAGAAACTTGGACTTTCTTCCACGAAGGAAGGCCGGGCGCATCTTCGTCAAAGGAGCAACCCAGGCTGTCCGGTGCCACGCCAACCCGAACCTTCCTTGGCACAAGGCCGTCTCTCACCAGAAAGCCTATGTGTGAAGGAATACCCAGTCCCTCAGACTGGGACCATCCCCGCAATAATGCCACAAAAGGTGCAGAATGTCACTCAGAGATGAATGAGCACTTTGGAACAATGATGTTTTGGTAGGTACGGGTCACCCCTGGGGGACACGCCTTTATGCAGGTGGTTGCCAGGCCACCACAGTTGAATGGATCGGATGACCGGGCTTGGAACTCACTTTGGTTCTAATCCCCGATCATCTAGCTCGCGGCATTAGATCAGGCACCCGTCCGACTGAGCCGGTGCCTTAGATCTTCTTGATTCCCTGCAAACCGCCCCACACTTTTTCAATCGAATCGAGCATTGAGGGACAAGCAAGCAGAGGGTATTCTCATCGCACCCACAGAATTGTGGAAAGACAAGGGATCAAGGGAATGGGTCTTCCCCGGCTCAAGCCGTACGGTGTTCCCGCTGGGGTCGTTGGTCATGCGGTCCTTGGGTGAAAGCGGCAAGCGGAGAGAGACTTCGCCTTGCCGGCCTGAAGGCTGGATGTTGTAGAATTGTTATTTGACGGTTCCCAATGAGGGGAGCTTTGGAATCAGGCGCTCGGGGCTGGCCGACTCGGCCGGTGGTGTCCTCTCAGGATCGGGGCGAAGAAGTCATCCGGGAGGCGCGGCCGGAAGCACGTGGGAGATCGGAGAAGGAGCCGGTCTGTTCCTCGACCTCTTGAAGGAAGGTCATCATGCGCAGCGGTTTTCGCCTCGGCAAGATCTTCGGGATAAGCATTGATGTCGACTGGAGCCTGCTGGTGATCATTTTCCTGATCACCTGGAGCCTTTCCAGCGCCTTTGGGCAAATGCACCGAGATTGGAGCGAGGGTCTGATCTGGAGCACAGCTCTTCTTGGGGCAGTGGTTTTCCTTGCATCCATCCTGGCACATGAACTCGCGCATTCGCTGGTTGCCCGGTCCCAGGGAATCCCGGTTAAGAGCATCACCCTGTTCATATTTGGGGGCGTGTCCAACATCCAGCGAGATCCGCCTTCCCCCCGTGCCGAGTTTCTCATCACCATCGTGGGCCCGGCGACGAGTATCATCCTGGGCGTTGTTTTCCTCGTGCTTTCGGGTGTGAGCGGGGCTTTGGGGTCCCTCGGCTTGGGCAATCCGTCAGGCCCGATCTCAAATCTTGACCCCCTGTCGACCCTGCTGTTCTGGCTCGGGCCGGTCAACATTGCCCTGGGGATCTTCAACTTGGTGCCCGGCTTTCCGCTGGATGGAGGCCGAGTCCTGCGTTCCATCCTCTGGGCCGCGAGCTCGAGCCTGCGCCGGTCAACCCAGTGGGCATCCTGGGTTGGGCAGGCGGTGGCTTGGCTCATGATCTTTCTGGGGATTTCGATGGTCTTTGGGGTCGAGCTCCCCTTCTTCGGTTCGGGATTCGTCAACGGGTTGTGGCTGGCATTCATTGGCTGGTTCTTGCACAACGCCTCCGTTCAGAGCTATCAACAGGTGGTGGTCCATGATTTGCTCGAGGGCGTTTCCGTGTCGAGGATGATGCGTCTCAACCCTCCAACCGTTCCGCCAGAATGTACGGTCAGCGACCTGGTCTACGGGCACGTCATGGATTCCGACGACCACGCTTTTCCGGTCACCTCGGCCAGTCGGCTGGTCGGTCTCGTGACCCTGGACGATGTCCGCAAAGTCGGCCGGGACCAGTGGGAGACGACAAGAGTTCAGCAGATCATGACCCCGTATGACCAACTTGTGACAACCGGCCCAAGCGCTGACGCGTCCGAGGCTTTGAACCTGCTCAACCAGCGGGACATACGTCAGTTGCCCGTCACGGAGCGAGGTCAGCTGGTGGGTCTCCTGCGCCAGAGGGACGTCGTCAAATGGTTGCACCTGCAAGCCGGCTGGGGGGAACGCCGGTAGGCTTCGGAGGAGCTGCCTATCCTGACAAAGATTCCAGAGTGAACCTGGCGCAGAGAGCCAGCCCGCGAATTGAGGCGGGGAAGGACCCTCCCCTTCTTCATGCAATCGACTTACCAAACGGCCGCGGAACCATGGGAAGTGAGCTCCCCCCAACTTGGGGAGACCAACCCCCGCAGGAACCAGTTGACGGTGATAGAGCCCCGTGATATAGTCCATTTCCGCCGGGGGGCGTGGTGTAGCTGGCCTAACACGCGGCCCTGTCAAGGCCGAGATCGCGGGTTCGAATCCCGTCGCTCCCGCTGGTGAAACGCAATGGAGGTGGTTAGCGGTTTGGCCTTGGCCGAACTGCAACCATCTTCTTGTTTTTGAAGCTGATCCCATCCCCCGCTTTCCAAAGCAGAACGGTCCTTTCTGCACGCCTCCCTGATCGCCGACGGCATCCGGGTTAGCACAGACGATGGGCTGGTTCGACACTCGCCGGTCGGCAGCCGGCTCATGGACCGCCGTCGTTTTCGACTTCTCCTGGCTCCCATGGGGAGACGAGGGAGAAGGCCACAATGCCCTGGACTTCATTGGAGGGTTTCCTGCCCTTACAGTGTCCCCGCGAATCATCTCGTAGGCAGAAGCGATGATCCCTTCATCCTCTCCGCCCTATCCCAGGCCAGGCGGAGCCCGGAGTCCCCTGAACCGGAGCCTGGATCTCCGTGGTCGGTTCCCCCACCCGGTGGCTCGACCATAGTATTATGGGGAACTATGAGATACACAGGCAGGTGGATTCGCTCATCCGTCGGTGCGACGGACCAACGGCCCACGGTTACCTGGGCCCTGCTGCGAAGAGTGCTCGCTTACGCCCGGCCGTACCGGCGATGGATCGCTGGGATGCTAATGATTATCCTGGCGACCACGGGTCTTTCCCTTCTCACCCCTCTGATCTTGCGCGACCTTATTGACCGAACCCTGCCCGCTCGGGATGTGCCCCGGCTGGTTTTCCTGACGTTCGGTCTGCTTGCGATTCCAATGATCAGTGGGGCGCTGAACGTTTGGCAACGGCAGCTCAATGCCCGGGTGGGCGAGGGGGTGGTGTTTGACTTGCGTGTGGCGTTGTTTTCCCACCTCCAGCAGATGTCGCTGAGCTTCTTTACCCACACCAAGGTTGGCGAGCTGATGAGCCGTCTCAACAATGATGTGGTCGGAGCTCAGGACGCGATCAGCACCACGCTGGTTAACATCATCACGAGCTTGATCCAGGCGGTGGTTCTGCTGGTCGTGATGTTCTCCTTGGAGTGGCATCTGACGCTGATCAGCATCGCGATCTTCCCTCTCTTTCTCCTGGCTGCTCGCCAGCTGGGAGACCGTCTGCGCGAGATCACCCGTCTTCAGCTGGACATGAACGCGCAGATGAATGCCATGATGAACGAGATGCTGAACATCAGCGGAGCCTTGCTCGTCAAGCTGTTCGGACGGGGAGCGGACGAAGACAAAAACTTCAGTCAGCGCGCGGCGAGGGTTCGGGACAGTGGAGTCCAGCGGGCTGTGACCGGCATCATGTTCTTTGTCAGCCTAGGACTGCTCGCGGCGATCGGCACGGCGCTCGTTTATGGCATCGGAGGCTTTCTCGTAATTCGCCAAGCTCTGACCATTGGTACCATTATCGCCCTGGGTGCCTATCTGGGAAATCTCTACGGAGCCCTGCAGAGCCTCGCGAATGCACCGGTGGACTTCGCGACGTCGATGGTAAGCTTTGAGCGTGTCTTTGAAGTGCTGGACCTTCCGTTGGAAATCAGCCCGAAGCCGCGGGCCTATGAGCTTGCGGATGTGCGCGGAACGCTGGAATTCGAGGATGTCTCTTTTCGTTACACCGTCGACGAGAAAGCGCTCCTCAGTGAGGTGAAGCGATTCGGCCAAATGCAGGACGTGAAGGCGGTGCTCTCCGCGGATCAAGGGGAGGCGAGAGGCACCGGCGACGGAGGCATCGAAGCGGCGACCCTGGCGGCCGCCAGCCAGGCCCGAGACAAAGTTCTCGATCACATCTCCTTCCGGGCGGAACCCGGGCAGCTCGTGGCCCTGGTGGGTCCCAGCGGCGCGGGAAAGACAACGATGACCTATCTCATCCCGCGGCTATACGACCCGACGGGAGGCCGAATCCTCATCGACGGGCATGACCTTCGGGATGTGACCCTGAACTCCCTGACTGCCCAAATCGGCATGGTCACGCAGGAAACGTTTCTCTTTCACGACAGCATTCGGGCAAACCTGGTGTATGCCCGACCAAGCGCTTCCTGGCTGGAAGTTGAATCGGCAGCCCGCGCGGCAAACATCCACGATTTCATCGCAGGGCTGGCCCAAGGTTATGACACCATTGCCGGCGAGCGCGGGTATCGACTAAGCGGGGGAGAGAAGCAGCGCCTCGCTATCGCCCGGGTGATCCTCAAGAACCCCCGGATCCTGGTGCTGGACGAAGCCACCAGCTCTTTGGACAGCGAATCGGAGGCCTTGATCCAGGAGGCTCTCAAGCGAGTCATGGCGCGCCGAACCAGCATTGTGATTGCCCACCGCCTGAGCACGATTCTGGCGGCCGATTTGATCTTGGTCATGGATCGTGGGCGAATTGTCGAACGAGGATCCCATCCTGAACTTCTGGCGCAAGGGGGGCTCTATGCTCGCTTGTACGAAACCCAATTCCGGCGCGAGCTGGAGGAAACCGGCTCGGCCCTTCTCTCCCGGAGCCCGGTCTAGGGAGCCTCGCCAGAAGGCTGAAGCGCACGCCCGTGCCTCGAGGGCCATTCTCCAGGAAAACGGAGCCCTGGCGCTCGAGCTGCCCCTGGGAACTTGTTTGGGAAGAATGCATCCCCCTTCTGGATATTCCGCGGTATTGGGGGGGAGAGACGGAATCCGGAACGGGCCTCATCGGCGACCAAGAGCCAAGGCCGTGTCATGATCTTCTGGAGATCTTGGGACAAGCCCAGCGGGAGCACTGCCGCGAGGCTGGCGGGAGAGAACCCCGGCTGGGGACAATCTGAGCGGGGCTAGCCGGCGCTCATACTCGAACCACAGAGTTGTTACCGCCGAAGGGGTTCGGTTGTTGCGCGTCGGCGGCGGCATCATTTTCCCAGCGCTGGTTGTCGAGCAGGTAGCGGAAAGCGTATTCCTGCCCGGGTTTCAGTGAGATGGTCAGGGAGAAGCCGCCGTCTTTGAGGCGGGTCATGCGGTGCGAAGCGCGATCCCAATCATTGAACGTTCCGCACAGGTGTGCCTTCTCAGCGCGAACCTCGGGCGGGATCTCAAAAGTCACGCGGCATGATCGGCCTGTCTTCGAGTACGACTTCTTGATCATCTGCTCACCCCTCCACTCCGACTTCTTGGGATCGTGTCCTTCCCCTTCCCGGAATTCAAACCGGCCGGCTCCCTACTTCCCAATCCCTGTTGCCCTCAAATGATACCAGTCCGATCCCATTAGGGTAGGGCGAGCGGTCTTGCAAGAAGGCCCCAAGGCCTTGGCTTTCCCGATGAAATCCGCCCGACTTGCGGGCCGGACCTCAGGTGGCCCTGCCGGGAGAGCCCGGTCCCACTTCCGTTTCCATTCTGCAGCCCAACTTCCGGATTGAAGGGGAAGGCCTCTGGATCGGAGCGTCTTGGCAGAGGACCGAACGATATCGAACGGGTTTCGAGCCCGGCTCCAGGGGAGCCCAAGAAGAGCGGCAGTCCCGGGAAGCCGCGGATGCGCTTCTTATCGAAGGTATACTCGTTGATTGGCGAGGGCACGGGTGGGCCAGCTTCCCCCGTGCCGCTTGCAAGAATGGGGCGGCCGCAGACTTTCCCAGGGGCGATGTGCTCTTGCCCCCCGAAGCGCACAAAGCCCCAATGGCGGCGCGATTGGGTGCAGTGCGCGACCGCTGCCATGATGGACCGGCAACCAAGGCCCGTCTTCGCTCCCTCGGGAGGGCTGGCCCTCGGGGTCGGGTGCGCGCGAAAGCAAGGAATGCGGAGTCTCCGAAGGACGCGCGGTCGGAGTCGCTGTCTTCTTCGGGAAGACGGTCCGGCGAATCGCTGAGCTGGGAGGAGGAGGCCAATGCGAGCGATACGGATTCGCAGGTTCGGTGGCCCCGAGGTCTTAGAGTTGGACGAGATGCCGGTGCCTGCCCCGGGGCAAGGTGAGGCTCGGGTGAGGATTCAAGCGATTGGGGTCAATTTCACCGATGTTTACCAGCGTACGGGACTGTATCCGGGAGGTCTTCCGGCGACGGTCGGTCAGGAGGCGGCGGGTACCGTTGAGGCCGTCGGAGGCGGCGTCAGCGATGTTAAGCTGGGCGACCGAGTCGCCTACACGAGCGTCCTGGGTTCCTACGCGGATTGCGCGGTTGTTCCGGCATGGCGCTTGGTTCCGGTACCCCCCGCGCTGGAGCCGCGGCAGGCGGCAGCCGTGCTGTTGCAGGGGCTAACGGCCCATTACTTGACCCACAGCACCTATCCCCTGGGGCGTAATCAAACGGTCCTTATCCACGCAGCGGCAGGAGGCGTCGGCTTACTTCTGGTTCAGATTGCCAAGCGGCGCGGCGCCCGCGTGATCGCGACCGTGTCCACCGAGGAGAAGGCCGCGCTGGCACGCGAGATGGGGGCAGACGCGGTGATCCTGTACACGCAAGTCGATTTTGAGACAGAGGTCCAGCGACAGACCGGAGGGAAAAGAGTTGATGTGGTCTACGACTCGGTGGGCAAGGACACATTTGAGAAGGGCCTCAATTGCCTACGCCCTCGGGGCTACATGGTCCTTTTCGGCCAGTCCAGCGGTCCAGCCCCCGCGCTCGACCCTCAAACCTTGAATTCCAAGGGCTCCTTGTTCCTGACCCGCCCAACCCTGGTTCACTACACCGCCAGTCGCGAGGAACTGCTGCAAAGAGCATCCGACCTATTCTCCTGGGTGGCGGCCGGGGACCTGAAGGTGCGCGTGGACCGAACCTTTCCGCTGGTTGAGGCGGCAGAGGCCCACCGCTATTTAGAATCTCGCAAGTCGAAGGGCAAGTTGCTCTTGATTCCCTAGAGAATGCCTGGAGACCTGAGGAGCCGACTGGCTCCGCCCGGTGCGAGACTCGGCAGGAATCTGCCCGCGGGCCCCTCGGCAGGACACCTCCAGCTTTCTTGAGAAAGGGGTAAGGCTGGCAGGCGCCTTGCCCCTTCTCCCCGCTGACACGGGGACTTGCGGCCTGGGACTTCTCCCCTCGTTTCGGCCGGATGAGAACTGGCGATCAGAGCCCTTCGCTTGGCCGAGCGCTTCCTTGTTTATGAGCCCAACCTGGGTCCTGCAGCCTGGACTTCGGGCACAACCTTCGTTTCAAATTGTGAGAAGTTGCGGACAAAGTCCTCTGCAAGCTTTTGAGCCCGGAGGTCGTAGGCGGCCGGATCCGACCATGTTCCGCGCGGATCCAGCAACTGAGAGGGAACCCCCGGACAGGCCTTGGGGACCGCCAGTCCAAAAGGTGTCAGGCCCTGGGTCGGCACACCTTCCAGGTCGCCCGTCAAGGCCGCGCGGATAAGCGCGCGCGTGTGAGGCAACGGTATCCGTTCCCCCACTCCGAACGGGCCACCAGTCCAGCCCGTGTTGATAAGCCAAACCTGGGATCGCGAACGTCGGAGTTTCTCCTCCAAGAGGCGAGCGTAGGTTAAGGGGGGCAAAGGCAGGAAAGGAGCCCCGAAGCAGGTGGAGAAGGTGATCTGAGGCTCGGCCTCCAGTCCGCGCTCGGTTCCGGCGAGCTTGGAAGTGTACCCCGACAGGAAATGGTACATCGCTTGCTCCGTGGAAAGACGCGCAATGGGGGGCAAGATTCCGGAGGCATCCGCAGTGAGGAAGAAGATGTTGGTGGGATGGACACCGGTTCCTTCCTCCACGTGGCTCTCCACGAAGCCTAGCGGGTAGGCGGCGCGAGTATTCTCGGTCACCGATCCATCTTCGAAATCGATACGCCGGGTGCTCACGTTGAGGGCGACGTTCTCCAGAACTGTTCCAAAACGCCGCGTGGCCTCCCAGATGATCGGTTCGAGCTCGGCCCTCAAGTGGATGGTCTTGGCGTAGCAGCCGCCTTCCAGGTTGAAGACGCCCTCCTGGGCCCACCCATGCTCATCGTCCCCAATCAGCCTTCGATCGACATCGCTGGAGAGAGTCGTCTTTCCCGTTCCCGAGAGACCGAAAAAAAGGGCTACGTCTCCGCGGGGGCCGAGGTTGGCGGAGCAGTGCATTGAGAGCACACCTTGTCGCGGCAGGAGGTAGTTCATCACTGTGAAGATCGCTTTTTTGATTTCTCCCGCGTAACTCGTCCCTCCGATCAAGATCAGGTGCCGTTCGAAATCCAAGACAATGAAAACTTCGGAATTCGTGTCGTCCTCATCGGGAATAGCGTGGAATCGCGGGGCCACGAGGACGGTGAACTCAGGCACATGCCTGGGGAGATCTTGAGGGGACAGGCGCAGGAAGATATTGCGAGCAAAGAGGCTGTGCCAGGCGTAATCACTGACAATGCGGATGGGCAACCGATACCTGGGATTCGCCCCGGCGGCTGCGTCCTGCACGAAAACGTCGCGTCCCTGAAAAAAGGCGCTCATGCGGTGGAGCAGATGGTCAAACCGGTCCGGCCGCATTGGTCGGTTGACCTTTCCCCACCAGAACTGATCGGCTTGGTGATCGTAGCTAACAATGAACTTGTCATTGGGCGATCGGCCGGTTAGATGACCGGTCCGGACGACAATGGGTCCCAGGTGCGCCATTTGCCCTTCCCCGCGTTGGATAATGCGTTCCACGAGCATGGCCGAGGGCAAGGTCCAGTGGGCGGTTCCGAGATTCCGCAACCCGTGATTCTCCAGCCCATGGCTGCTGGGAGTGCCGATCACATTGAGCATCTAGCCTCCTTACTGCAGGTACCCGTTACCTTTGTCGCGCTCCCCTCTTATTCCTTAGCCCGCCTGGCGGCGCTGGGTGCAGCGGATTGCAAACGCATCCTTTTCCCCAGCTCGACGAGCGAGCGGTAGTAGGGATCTATACTGGGAATGAAGTGTCGCTCATCGGCCGCGTGTGGGCCCACCCCCGATTGGCCCCACACAATCCCCTGTCCGCCGGGCGCAAAGCGAGCACTTGTTGCCGGAAGTTTGCGTCCGAGGGCGGGGGCAGATCCCGTCGCTGCCCCAATGGCCTCTAGCAAGAGACTCAGGTAGGGATTGGCGAGGGCGCAAGAGGTGCCGTTCTCGGCAGCCACTACTTCCAGGTCCAGGTTCTGCTCCTGACAGTACCTCTCGATCTCGGGCATCCAGGCTTCGAGACGATCCTCCGGAATAGGACGGATTTCGACCCCCAGGGTCCCCAATGAGGCCGAGATGTTGAACACTCCCGGCTGTCCGACGTGGACAAAGGGGAATTGCACTTGAGACCGCCAGGAATCCTGTTGCGAAGCGGAGCTGTGGAGGTCCAGAAGGCGGCTGACCGCCTCCTGGGCGCGCAACAACCGCTCGCTCAGATCGATCGAAGAGCCGCGAATTCCGGTGTGGCCTCGGATCCCGTGGGCCGTGAGAGTCAATCGCACCAATCCCCGGCCCTGGATGCATACCTCTCCAACGCGCTCGTCGCCGTGTTCACCCGTCCTTTCCCCGGCAACGACGAGTTCCGGTGCGTAATGTCCGCCGCGCCAGAGTTCGGCCAACACATGCGGTGTTCCCTCGGGTTCGGTTTCCCCAATTTCCTCATTTCCGACGAGAAGCAGGTTGATTGCGGGGTAGGGCGCCCCATCCCTCTTCATGTCCTTCATCCAGACCAGGAAGGTCGCCAGAACCGTCTTCATGTCGCAGGCCCCTCGGCCCCACAGGTAGTCGCCCTCAATCCGAGGTTGGAACTGGGAGGACGCCCTGTCCGCCTCGACGACGTCGAAATGTCCGCTCAGCATGATCGGGGCGAGCTCCTGCCCGGGGAAGCCAGCGAGAATTGCAGGATAGTCTCCCTTCTCGAACGTGCGAACCTGGAGCCCGGCGCCCTGCAGGTAGTCGAAGACCCAGGTGGCCACTCGGCAGATTTCATCCAGGCGCACCCCTCCGGGTGCGGCACAGCTTACCGACTCGATGCGGATGAGCTGTTGCGCCAGATCAAGGATTTCCGTCACCTTGTCAGGGTAGGAGACCTCGATGAGGGACCCGGCCGACAGGCCGAAGCGGATCGGTGTGCCCGGCTCCCGCTGGTCCTCCTCACGAGCGCGATCCAAGAGATCGCGCAGTTTTTGCGCCTCCACGCCCAGGAGCGGGAGCTGCTTGCCGATCAGCTCGATGTCCAAGGCAACCTCTTGCTCGCGTCTCTCGGCGAGCTTACGGAGGACCGAGACCGGGACCGCGTCGGTTTCGCCGAGCACATCCTCAAGCTCGCCTCGCAGCCTTTCAGCCGTGTTGGGCGCCCCTTCCGCCATGTCCTGGAGCGGGGTGAGGAGCGGCAGATAGCCGAGGCCTTCCGCAAGCGGAGCCACCTCCTGCAAAGTTCGTCGCAGGAAGTCCCGCATGCCCAGCAGCTTCCCGCTGAAGGGATCCTCGATTTCGGCGAGCATTCCCCTGGTGGCGGAAAGGTGTTCGTTTTGTCGGGCGCGGGCCACATCCTCCGCGTCGTAGCGGAAGGCGCGAGCGAAGGAACGGTCCCCGTAAGTGCGGATGAGAAGCAGCTCGCGCAGCGTCAGATTGGCAATATCCAGGGAGAGCGGGTGGGACCCCTCATCGGTGCGGATCTCGACGCGTGCCATGGGCAGGTCGATCCGGGCCAGGAGATTCTGAAGCACGATGGCCTGGGCCATCTCCTCTCGGGACGCCGTTTGTCCGTTTCCGGCCTTTCCCAGGCGCCAGAGGTCGTCAAGTTGCTTGCTGCTGATCGCGATCAGGCGTTCCACCGGTTCGGTCGAGGAACGGGCTCGGAGAGGAGTCCAGTTGTTGTTGCCGAAGCGGATCCCGCGCCGCACAAGGTCGCGGGAGATGCGCAAGTAGTCCGGATGAGAGCGGTAGAGATCGGCCGGATCAATTGCTTCGGGGCAGGGAAACGTCAAGGTCCGGACCGAGTCACAGGAGGTCAGGATAACCTGAGGCCCCCTTTCTCCCAGGCGAGGCTCCAGGGGAGTGCTCGCGCTGGTGGCGATGAAAAGAGACGCGAAGGCGCGGAGTAGGCGTGCGCTTTCCACATACACCCGGTTGCGATAATCGTCTAGATGCTCTTCTCCCCTCTCGTGAGGGGGTACTTGCATGAAATCCCAAGCTAGAAGAGGCTCGGGCAGGGAGAGATTGGTGTGGATCCCCGCGGTCGCCAAGTTCCGGCCGAACAGGTCCACACAGCTCTCGAGATACCGACGTTTCGCCGAATTCCAGCCGCTCGGGATGCTGTCATGGCCGACCGTCACGGCTCGCAACAAATTTCCGGGAAGGGCGTAGAGCCGTATTCCCAGGGCCCGGCCTGCCTTGGCCAAAGCATTCAGGAACAGGGCTTCGAGAAGTCGACCTTCGTAGATGGTGAGGATAGGTGAATAGTGGGGCCGAGTGGTCCATTCCACCATCCAGTGGAAGACCTCGAGCTGGGTTCGATCAACGAGCCACTCCGGGACAAACTCGCTTCGAAACGCGTCGGCAAAAGAGCGCTCACCGGCGCCGCGCCGCACAACCCCCAGAGGACGGAGGTCTGAGTCCACAACGTTCCACTCCAGCTCCAAGCCGGAAGTCCCCCGTTCGCCGAACTCGGCGATCGCAATCTCTCGGGCCAATTTGTACTTTTCGGCGAAACGCTCCAGATCCTCAGCTAACCAAGGCATTCAGCCCCTCCAGAAGACGATGCGCTGAGCCTAGGGTCTTCTCGACCGGCTGGGCATACGAGAAGCGTATCCACTCTCCGCCGAAGGTCGAGAAGAAGGCCCCTGGCACAATGGCTAGGCCGTGCTCTTCGGCCAAGTACTTCCCCAGCGGCTCGCTGTCATCCCATCCTTTGCGCTCCAGCCAGGGCTTCACACTGATGAAGGCGTAGTACCCTTTGCCCAGAATGTGGGTGAGACCGTGAGTGTTCAGGAACTTGCGCAGCGCTTCGCGGCTGGCGTTGGTGGGTTCGACGATGGACTGTGTGGCGCGGGCATACCCCATCTCATAGGCTGCCATGGCGACGGCCATTGAATAGAAGGAGGGGATGACCGTATGCGAGGCGCGCGCCACGATGTAGCGGACCGCCGCTTCCGGGGCGATGAGATGACAATTGCGCACATTGGAGGCTCCCAACGACTTGGTGATGCCGTCCAGGAACATCAATCGTTCCCGCTCCTCCCGGTCAAAGGCGAGCACGAACGCCTCCAGATTCATCGGTTGCTCATCCGTCACATAGTGGTACATCCAGTCATATAGGACAAAGGGGATCCCCAGCGCCAGGGCCGCTTTTCCCAGGGCCACCTGGGACTGCGCCGAGAGGGTGTTGCCGGTGGGGTTATCGGGGCTGGTGATGATGAGGCCGGCGATCTTTCGTCCCGTTTTAGCCGAATAGCGGACACATTCCTGAAGCCCTTCCACAGAGTAGGCCCATCCCTCCCGGGCCAACCCCGGCGCAAGCAGGACATTGGCTCCCAGGCCGTAGGGTCCCCAGGCATAGGACAGCCAAGGCACTCGGCTGACCAGAATGAAGTCGCCCGTCCGGCCGTGCCCGAGCGCCAACATGGCGGTGTAGGCCTTGGCCAAGGCATCGCGGCCACCGACTGTGGCGATCACGTTCTTGGGGCCCAGGCCACAGTCAGGTCCGAGCTGCCAGTACTGCGAGACCACGCAGCGGCGATAATCATCCGTCCCGTAGGGCATGTCGTAGGCGCTGCCATGCTCGCGCTGCAGTTCTGCCGCCCGGTCCAGGATTTCTCCGGGCACCCCGGGGAGGCTCGCCCCTCCGTCGCCCTGGGACGCGTCGAACCTTTCCCGTCCGGGGTACCTCTCCTGGTAGACGGCAAGGCTCTTGTTGATCAGGAACATGCGCGAGGGAGGGATATCGGCCAGAGCGTGCAGGTGGTCGCTGACCGGGACAAGGTTCGCCTCGGGCACGACCGGGGTTGGAGAATCGTCTGGCTTTTTCATATCCTGCCTCCTGGGAGCCAATCGGATTGGGAGGGTGCCAAGACACACAAAAAGGCCCCAGCCAGGGGCTGGGGCTTTTTTCCTGCCTTGGAACCGCGTTTGCGGTCCACGCGCGACGTCCTACCCAGACCCGGCGGGCCAAGATCCGCCAGGATTAGCATCGTCGCAATTGCTCTGGGAAGAACGGAGATAATCCATTTCGATTATTGTAACACCCCTGTCAAGCCCCCCTGCGAGCGGACGATGCGCCTCTTGACAACCGCCATGCGAGGTTGTATATTCCCGCCAACCTGGGCCAGCTTCCCTGGCCCGTCCAAAGGACGGCAAACGTGCTCCCTGGCTACTCTTCCCCGCGTGCTCGTGCCTATTCGCCTCTCGAATCGGGACGGCGGGCCGGGGAGTGGTTGTGCAGGTCGGCGTAGTCTGTACCTCAAGATCCTCATGTAGAAGTCGCCCTCCGCTCCGGAGGGCGCTTTTTTTCGGAGGAGAAGCCATGCCTAACGAATCTGTTCGAAAGGTCGTCCTCGCCTACTCGGGTGGGCTTGACACCTCGGTGATCGTCCCCTGGCTGCGGGAGACATATGGTTGTGAAGTGATTTGCTTTACGGCCAACATCGGCCAGGGGGAAGAGCTGGATTCCTTGCCGGCCCGGGCTCAGGCCAGCGGCGCTTCGAAACTTGTGCTACAAGACCTGCGGGAAGAATTCGCCGCCGACTATCTGTTCCCGCTTCTGCGCTCAGGTGCAGTTTACGAGCGCAAGTACCTCTTGGGAACCTCCGTCGCCCGTCCCCTCATCGCCAAGCATCAGGTCGAGGTGGCTCAGGCGGAAGGGGCTGACGCGGTGGCCCACGGCTGCACGGGGAAGGGCAATGATCAGGTGCGGTTCGAGCTCAGTTACATGGCACTCGATCCCCGTCTGAAAGTGATTGCACCCTGGCGCGAGTGGCAGATTCGCTCGCGCGAGCAGGCGCTCGAGTTCCTGCGAGATCGCAACCTTCCTGCCCCGGCGAGCAACCCCTCCTTGTACAGTCGCGATCGCAATCTCTGGCACCTTTCCCACGAGGGAGGGCCTCTAGAGCGTGCCGGTGAGCCCCCCCCGGAGGACCTGTACCAGCTTACCGCCTCCCTCGAGCAGGCCCCCAGTGAACCCGAGGAAGTGGAGATCGCGTTCGAGGCTGGACGCCCTGTCGCCGTCAACGGCAAGGTTCTATCGCCCGCCACCCTGATCGAAAGGCTCAACGCCATTGCCGGCCGCCATGGGATCGGTCGAGTGGACCTGGTAGAAAACCGTCTGGTGGGGATGAAATCGCGCGGGGTCTATGAGACGCCGGGAGGAACGCTGTTGGGAATCGCTCATAGGGAACTCGAATCGATTACTTTGGACCGCGACACGTTGCACTACAAGGACGGGGTTGCGCTGCGGTACGCGGAGCTCGTGTATTTTGGGCAATGGTTCACCCCCCTGCGGGGCGCCTTGGACGCCTTCTTCGAAAGGACGCAGGAACCGGTGACCGGATCGGTGAGCATGCGGCTCTGCAAGGGCAATGCCGTGATCTGGAAGCGCCGCAGCCCGCGCAGCCTTTACCGTGAAGAGTACG
>JBEKHT010000040.1:0-23505 GCA_050012135.1 Anaerolineales bacterium
GGCCCTGAGAGACGTTCGAGGCCTCCTCGTTGAGGACCATTTGGTAGCCCTTCGGCAGGGTGCGCACGAAATGGTCGACGCGGGCGGCCTTGGCGGCGGCTATGACTTCGGCATCCGTTGCCTGGGGGCGGCCGTAGCGGATATTCTCCATGATCGTGCCGTTGTAGACCCAGGCGTCCTGCAGGACCATCCCGAACATGGTGCGCAGGTCGCGGCGGGTGAAATCCCGGACATCGTGGCCATCCACGAGGATGGCGCCGCGGCTCACGTCGTAGAAGCGCATGAGCAGCTTGACCATGGTGGTCTTGCCTGCTCCCGTCGGGCCGACGATGGCAATCTTTTGGCCTGGGCGTATGAGCGCAGAAAAGTCGTGGATGATGATCTTCTCTGGGTTGTAGCCGAACCGCACGTTCTGGAACTCCACTCGGCCCTCCACGGCCGTCAGTTGGACGGGGTTCTCGGTTTCAGGGACCTCCTCCTCCTCATGCAGGAATTCAAATACGCGCTCAGCCGCCGCGGCCGTTTGCTGAAGAACGTTAGAGATATTGGCCAGTTGCATGATCGGCTGGGTGAAGGACCGCACGTACTGGATGAAGGCCTGGATGTCGCCCACGGTGATGGCATTGCGGATGGCCAGCCAGCCGCCCAGGAGAACCACGGCCACGTATCCCAGGTTGCCGATAAAGTTTGTGAGAGGCATGATCATGCCGGACAAGAACTGAGACCTCCAGGCGGAGTCATAGAGGGTGTTGTTGAACTCGTCGAACCGCTGGACGCTCTTCGCCTCGCCGTTGAAGGCTTTCATCACCGCATGGCCGCCATACATCTCCTCCACATGGCCGTTAACGTGGCCTAGGTAGTCCTGCTGCCGCATGAAGTATTTCTGTGACTGCCGGACGATCAAGTTCACCACGACCAGCGAGAGCGGGACGATGCACAGGGTCACGGCGGTCATCAGCCAGTTGATGGTGAACATCATGACAACCACCCCGACCACCGTCGCGACCGAGGTGATAATCTGGGTGAGACTCTGGTTGAGGGTCTGGCTCACCGTATCCACATCGTTGGTGAGGCGGGAGAGCACCTCGCCGTAGCTGGTCCCGTCGAAATAGCGGAGCGGCATCCGATTGACTTTTTCGGAGATATCTTTGCGGAAGCGGTAGGTGATACGCACCGCCACTCCCGACATGATCCAGCCCTGGATATACCCGAACACCGCGGAGACGAGGAAGAGGCCAAGAGCCAGGAGCAGGGTCCGGCCGATGTATCCGAAGTCAATCGAGCCGGTGCCGGCGATCTGGGCGAGCACGCCGGCAAACAGCTTGGTGGTCGCGCTCCCCAGAACCTTCGGCCCGACCACCGTAAAGACCGTGGAGCCGGCGGCGAAGATCAGCACGATCAGGATCGCCGCCCGGAAGGCGCTCAGGTATCGGATCAGCTCGACCATCGTGCCGCGGAAATTGCGAGCTCTTTCTCCAGGCATCATGGCCATCGGGCCGCCGTGCCCCATCGGGCCACGTCCCCTCATCGGGCCTCGTCCGATTGGTCCGGGTCTGTCGCGCATGGTCATGCCAGTTCCTCCCTGCTGAGCTGCGACAAGGCGATCTCCCGGTAGGTTTCGCAATCCTTCATCAAGTCCTGGTGGGAGCCCTTGCCGACGACCCGGCCCTCCTCCAAGACGATAATCTGCTCCGCGTTCTTGACGGTCGAAACGCGCTGGGTCACGATCAGCAAGGTGCTTGCGGCCGTCTTCTCCCTGAGCCCGCGGCGCACGGCGGCATCGGTCTTGAAGTCCAAGGCGGAAAAGCTGTCGTCAAAGATGTAGATGGGTGCCTTCTTGACCAGGGCGCGGGCGATGGAGAGCCGTTGCTTCTGCCCGCCGGACACGTTCTTCCCGCCTTGCGAGACCTCGGCCTCCATTCCGTCCGGATTGGCGTAGATGAATTCAGTCGCCTGGGCGATGTCGGCGGCTTCGTCAACCTCCTCCCGACTAGCATTCTCATCCGCATAGAGCAGATTGCTCGCGATCGTTCCAGAGAAAAGGGTCCCCTTTTGAGGGATGTAGCCGATCTTGTCCCGCAGGGCCTCCTGCGTGACCTGGCGGACATCCACGCCGTCCACCAGAATGGAACCCTCAGTGACGTCGTAAAAGCGCGGGATCAAATTGACGATGGTGGATTTTCCGGAACCGGTGGAGCCGATGAACGCCGTGGTCTGGCCGGGCCGGGCCGTAAAGCTGATGTTATGCAGGACGTCCTCCTCCGCATCGGGATAGCGGAAGCATACCTGGCGGAACTCGATTGCGCCCTGGAAGGGCTCGCGGAACCTCTGTGGGGCGGGGGGGTCCACGACCACCGGCTCGGTTCCCAGGACGTCCGCAATCCGCCCGGCGGATACCGACGCGCGCGGCAGGATGATGAACATCATCGACAGCATGAGGAAGGCGAACACGATCAGCATCGCATACTGCATGAAGGCAATCATGTCGCCGACCTGCATGTGGGCTTGAGCGACCTGGTGCGCGCCGACCCACAGGATCAGCAAGGTCAGGCCGTTCATGATGAGCATCATGGCCGGCATCATGATGACCATCAGGCGGTTGACAAAGAGCATGACGCCCGTGAGGTCCAGGTTGGCCTTATCGAAGCGTTCTAGCTCCAGGTCCTGCCGGTTGAAGGCCCGGATCACCATCATGCCGGACAGGTTCTCGCGCATAACCAGATTGAGCCGGTCGATCAGGCCCTGGATGATCCTGAATCGGGGGAGGGAGATTGAAAAGAGGGTCAGCACGATGCTGACCAGGACGATGACCGCCAGAGCAATGATCCACCACATGGACGTATTCTTGCCCAAGGCGCGGATGATGCCCCCAACCGCGATGAGGGGGGCGTAGAAAACCATGCGCATCACCATAATGACCACCATCTGGATCTGGGTGATGTCGTTGGTGGACCTGGTGATCAAGGAGGCCGTGGAAAAGCGGTCAAATTCCGTATTGGAGAAACTCTCCACCTTCGTGAAAACAGATCGGCGCAGGTCGCGCGACAGGCCGGCGGCTGTCCTGGCGGAGAGGAAGGAGACCGCCACGGTGCAGGAGGCGGAGAGCAGCGTGAGGAGCAGCATCAACCCGCCGATGCGGAGGATATAGTTGGTCTGGAGCGAGCTGGTGTTCAGGCCGAGAGCGGCATACTCGGCCTGAATCGAGCCAGCCGCCATCTGATTGATCATGCTGCTTCCCAGGCTGCTGAACTTCTGGTCGATGGCGGCCGTTGTCTTCGATAGCTGCTCAGCCGGAAGCTGGCCAAGAAGGGCAAACAGATCCGTTCCGGGGGGGAGCTTCGAGAGGTCCAGACCCAAGGCCTGGCCCATCGCCGCTGCCTGGGAGGGATTGATCGCCACCTGCTGAATGAAGGAAACGACCAGGAGGGGCTCGCCCATCAGGGAATCGAGCTCCTTGAGCTCCGCCTGGCCCACGGCCTTCAACACGTAGATCGGTTCCTTGGCCAGGTCCGGGTAGACCTTCAGGTAGCGGGAGTAAGCGGGCGAGTTCTGCTCGACCAGGGTGTAGTCACCTAGGACCCTCGCCTTCTCTTCCGCACTCAGGAAGAGGGTGACTTTCTGCATCTGACTCTGGCGAATCGCCTGGGGCACGGCGTTGGCCACGCCGCCCTGCTGGATGCCCACGTTGACAATCTGCGACATGTAATCGGGTAGAGCCAAGTCGCAGTTGGCCTGGATGAAAAGCAGGGCCACCGAGAAAAGGATCAAAGGCACAAACGGTTTCAGATACTTGGCCAATCGGGTCATCGTGGTTCGGTCTCCTCGCGAGGCACGCTGGGTATCTCTCTTGGAAAGGCTTTCCCAGTTTCCTTCCTACCTCGCGGACGCGCGGGCAATGCGCTCGGCCTGCTGGCAAGGCCGATCGTGCCGCTCCTTCCCACGGCGGAATGGGGACCCTTCCTGTTCCTGAAATTCATGGGCGGGGACGATCGCCGGGAGTGTCTTCGAGCTGCCCGGCTTTCTCGATCAGGATGCGGAGAGCTGCAATCACTTTTTCCTGCTCCGCCGCGGTCAGGGCCTGGGCCAGGTCGTACGTCCAACCCTGGCGGGTGCGGATCTCCTGCAGTGCTTGGCGGCCTTCTTCCGTGAGGAGAATGCGCTTGATGCGGCGGTCGTGGGGATCTTCGCAGCGACTGATCAATTCCCGCTCGACCAGCTGCTGCAGCAGCTGGCTTGCGGCCGCGTTCGTCACGCCCAGTTCGCCGCCGATATCAGAAACGTCATAGGAGCCCCGGCGGTAGATCTGGAAAAGCGCGCCGACCTGCGAGAGCGAAAGCCCCATCCCTTTGGAGTAGCGGACAAGGCTGCGCATGGATCGGCGCATGAATACATCCGTCCATTCACGCAGCAGGCCAGCCAGTTCCTCGGAGGGGTTCATTTGTTTCGCAGTCATAATAGTTAAGTCTGCTTGATATTATTGGATTCTTATCGATTTGTCAAGGCCTGGGTTGAAGATCTCTGTCTTTCTGGAAAGGATCAGCGGGTCGGCCAGCGCCAATCTGAACTGGCCTGAAGCTCAGCCCGGGTCTGCTTGCGAAGGATCCGGAGCAGAAGGGGCCCAACGAAGAGGATTCCTCGTGCCAGTGTCGTCCTGCCGGGAAATGACCCAGGGACAGACGTTTCCCCCGTCATGTCCGATCATTCGCATGGACGTGCCGACCCCGGAGAGGTGGAACTATACTGCCACGGGAATAAGCTCGCTGCCGTGCCGGGCTCAAACCGGGACCAGGAACCCCTGGTCGCCCAGGTCTTAGCCTCCCGGCGAGTCATCCTGTTGTCCCTTCTCCGATCCGCGAGCCCGAGCCTGAGAAGGGTTGGTTGCGCAGGGTGAGGCGCACCGGGTTCATCGGATGGGTAGCATTGATCCGATGGCAGCGCGGTCCACGGCCTTGGGCTGCACAATCGCGAGGCGCTCCGGCTCAGCCAAGATCATCCCTGGTTGCCAGGGACGCTGCGGTGGTTGGGCCATGGGATCGCAGACACGGAGGGACAAGATGGACAAGAATCGAAGGATCCGCAAGGTCATCAAGAGCCAGCCCACCCTGGAAGGTGCCGGGGTTCACTTGAAGAGGGCGTTCGCTTTCAGAGAGGTGCCCACCTTTGACCCGTTCCTGCTCCTTGACGATTTCCGCTCAAGCGATCCGCGTGATTACCTCCAGGGGTTTCCATGGCATCCCCATCGTGGAATCGAGACGATCACCTACGTGCTGCGTGGGAGCCTCGAACACGGGGACAGCCTGGGCAACCAGGGGGTGATCCGCCCCGGAGAAGTTCAGTGGATGACTGCCGGCCGTGGCATCATCCACCAGGAGATGCCCAAAGGCGATGCCGCAGGACACATGGGTGGGTTTCAACTGTGGGCCAATCTCCCTGCTTCCCAGAAGATGATGGGACCTCGGTATCGCGAGGTAACCCGGGATGAGATCCCGGTGGTCTCCACGAACGAGGGTGTCGCAATCCGAGTCGTTTGCGGCGAGGTGGAGGGCACGCGGGGGCCGGTGCGCGACATCCTCACCGATCCACAATACCTGGACATAAGCGTGCCCGCGCGGACGGAGTTCGTGCACCCGACCAAGCCAGGGGACACGGCCTTTGCCTATGTTTTCGAAGGCAGGGCTCGATTTGGCATGGAAAGGAACCCTTTTGGCTACGAGGTCGACGGGCTGAACTATTTCGATCTCGAGAGGAGCCCATTTGTCTCGAATGAGAGCCTGGTCTTGTTCGAGGCGGGCGAACAAATCGTGATTTCGACCGAGGCAGAACCCGCTCGCTTCCTTCTGATCTCCGGGAAACCGATTGGTGAACCGATCGCGTGGTATGGCCCGATCGTGATGAATACGCAAGAGGAACTTCAGGTTGCCTTCGCGGAGTATGAGAGGGGCACGTTCGTCAAGCACGGGAATGCGTAGTCCCAGCCTGTTGGCCGCGATCTTTCAGGTGGCCCCGAGAAAGTTGCAAGGGCAGGGTGGGGGCCGCGGCGATCCCTCTCGATTACAGAGGGACCGTTTCGGGCCCGTGAGGTTGGGTACGGACTTGTGGCGGGGAGTTGGGATGGGGGGCGCGAAGCTTGACGATCGGAGGAAGCGTCTTGGCCTTGACGGTCCTTGGTCCGGGGATGTCTTTTCTGACGACGCGTGATCCCTGCGATCTTCTCGGGGGACGCAGGTGCCTGCACTTCGCCATCTACCGTTCACCGACCAACGGCCGGAAGGGGCTACTCTTCGCCCAGGTAGGCCTTGCGGACCATCGGGTTTGCCTGGAGGCCGGCGGCGGTGTCCTCGAGAACGATCGAACCCGTCTGGAGAACGTAGCCACGGCTGGCGACCCGCAGGGCCATGTGTGCATTCTGCTCAACCAGAAGAATGGTCGCGCCCTCTTTCTGGTTCAGGTTGCGCAGGACTTCGAAAATCGCCTCGACCAGAAAGGGGGCCAGGCCCATCGAGGGCTCGTCCATGAGGAGGATGCGAGGCTTGAGCATTAGCCCGCGAGCGGTGGCCAGCATCTGCTGCTCACCCCCCGAAAGAGTGCCTCCCTTTTGATCGCTGCGCTCCTTGAGGCGCGGGAAGAGGCCGAACACAAACTGCAACCGCTCCTCCACCTCGGCAGGATCGGAGAGGGTGTAAGCTCCCATCTCGAGGTTCTCCTGCACGGTCAGGCGGGGGAAAATCCGCCGGCCCTCGGGGACGTGGCCCACGCCGGCCCTCACGATCTCATGAGCGGGCAGGCCGGTGATCGCTTTGCCGTCCAGCCGGATGCTTCCCTCGCGCGGGCGCACCAGCCCGGAAATTGTCTGCAGAGTTGTGCTCTTGCCTGCCCCATTGGCTCCGATCAAGGTCACGATCTCGCCTTCTTCCACATGCAGGGAGATCCCTTTGAGAGCGTGGATCCGGCCGTAGTAGGAATGGATCCCATCGAGTTCCAGAAGGCTCATGGCACGCTCCTAGGCGGCCACCTGCGCAGCGGCCCCGCTGCCCAGATAGGCTTCGATCACACGGCGGTTGGAGCGAATCTCCGCGGGCAGGCCTTCCGCAATCTTTTCGCCATAGTCCAGCACGGTGATGTACTCGGATATCCCCATGACGACCCGCATGTCATGCTCGATCAGGAGGATCGTGATGCCCAGCTCATCGCGCAGTCGGCGGAACAGGGTCATCGCCTCGGAAGTCTCGTGAGGATTCATTCCCGCGGTCGGTTCATCCAGCAGCAGAAGCTTGGGGTCGGAGGCCAGCGCCCTGGCTACCTCGACGCGGCGCTGCGCGCCGTAGGGCAAGTTCCGCGCGAGTTCGTCGCCCACTCCGGAGAGCCCCACGTAGTCCATCAGCTCTCGGGCTCGGGTGTGTGCGCGCTGCTCCTCCTCGCGGAAGGAGCCGCTCCGCAGCAGGGTGCCCACCGCGCTTTGACGCAGCCGGACGTGCATCCCCACCAGAATGTTCTCGATGACGGTCATAGCCCCGAAGAGGCGGATGTTCTGGAAGGTGCGGGCAATCCCAAAGGCGGCGATTTGATCGGGTCGCAGGCCAACGAGCGAATGGCCATCGAAGTGGATTTTTCCCTCTTCGGGCCGGTTGATCCCCGTCAGGCTGTTGAAAAAAGTGGTCTTGCCTGCACCGTTGGGCCCAATAATGCTGACGATCTTGTTGGCTTCCAAGGAAAAATCCATCTGGCGGACTGCGGTCAGCCCCCCGAAGCGTTTGGTCACCCCGCGGGCTTCAAGCAGGGGCATTGGGCACCTCCCCCTTGGGAGCCTCGGAACTATTGTCCTCTCCGGTGATCTCGCGCTTGCGCCGCGCGGCCGGGATCAGGCCAGCCGGGCGGTAGATCATCATCAGGACCAGGATCGCCCCAAAGAGCATGCGCTGGTACTGGGCGGGGTCAATCTGGGTGGAGAGGTTCTTCCAGGCAAAGTGGATGATCGGAATGACCGCGTTCGATTGCCTCAGCTGGCTGAAGTACAGGGAAAGGGCCTCCAGGACCTGCAGGTTGAGGATGATCACCACGGCGGCTCCCAAGATGACTCCCGGGATGCTTCCCAATCCACCCAGGATGACCATCGACAGCACCCCGATGGACTGCAGGAAGGTGAACGACTCAGGGCTGACAAAGGTCCGGCTGGCGGAGAACAGGACCCCCATGACCCCCGCGAATGAGGCTCCGGCCGCAAAAGCCATCAGCTTCATCCGGACCAGTGGGACCCCCATGGCGATGGCGGCGGTCTCATCCTCCCGGATCGCCGTCCAGGCCCGGCCGATCTTCGAGTCATCCAGGCGCCGGGCGACCGTCATCACCACGATAATCACGAACAGGGCGGCGAGGTAGAAGAAGAGGTCGTAGAAGTCGGAGTTGCTCACGTTGTGGCCCACCAGTGGGTTGAGCACGACCCGCAAGGCGTTTAAGAGCGCCGTGGGAAAGACCGGACGCTGGATCGGGGTAATGCCCTGCGGCCCGTTGGTGAGATTCAGCGGGTGGTCGAGGTTGTTGGCCAGCACTCGAATCACCTCGCCAAATCCAAGGGTGACGATGGCCAAGTAGTCTCCGCGAAGCCGAAGGACCGGGAGACCCAAGAGAATGCCCGCCAGGGCGGCAACTCCCACCCCAACAAAGACGAAAAGGAAGAAGGCATTGGCCGGGAGAAAGAAAGCCGTCGTTCCCGGCTGGGTTCCGGGGACGGAGTGAAGGAGGAACATCTGCTGCGATCCGAAGATGGCCCAGGTATAGGCGCCCAGCGCGTAGAATGCGACGTAGCCCAGGTCCAGCAGGCCGGCGAATCCCACCACGATGTTCAGCCCCAGGGCCAGGGCGGCATAAACACTAATCTGGAAAGCAACTTCCAGATAGAAGATGTTGCGTATTCCCAGGACGGGCATCAAAACGAGCGTGATGAGCACGGCCAGCACGATCTTGACCCTCGTGCTCATGCGCAGGTAGTAGATCAGCAAGGCGGAGGAGGCGAACAGCAGGAAGGCCAGGATGGAGTTCGGGCTCAGGTAAACCAGAAAGGTGCCCAGAGCCAGATACAAGAGGCACAGGACATAGGGAGCCGATCCCTTGTTCAAGGGCTCGCGCAAGGCGCGCACAGACCCGAGAAGGCGAGCTCTAAGGTCATTTGCCATGGATCACCTTTCCTGCCGTTGAGCCTCCACCAAAGTCCCGAGACGGCTGGAGTTCTGGTCCCGCCGCGCGTAGGATGTACCCCCTCGCTAGGCCTTCTGTCCGACTTCCTCCCCCAGCAGACCGGTGGGCCGGAAGATCAGAACCAGAATCAGGATGCCGAAGGCGATGATGTCCTTGTACTCGACCCCTGCGGCGCCCATCGTGTAGACGGACAGGAAGGCGCCGGCGAAATTCTCCAGCATTCCCAAGACAATCCCTCCCAGCAGCGCACCGGTCAGGTTTCCGATACCGCCCAAGACGGCGGCCGTGAAGGCCTTCAGGCCCGGGTAGAAACCCACATAGGGGTCAATGCGCAGGAATTTCAGGGCATACAGCAGCCCGGCTGCCCCTCCCAGTCCGCCGCCCACCAAGAAGGTGATGGAGATAATGAGGTTGACGTTGATGCCCATCAGGCTGGCTGTCGATCGGTCCTGGGCGACGGCCCGCATAGCCTTTCCGATCTTGGTTGCGTTGACCAGGAAGTTGAGCCCCATGAGCATAAGCAGGGCCGAAACTATGACGACCACCGATTTGATTTGGATGCCCAATTCGAGGGGCGTGCCTCCGAGGGCGATCCTGGCCAGCGGGAGGCGCACCTCGAAATTGCCGAAATCCGGGAAGACCCGATAGAACTGGCCGGTGGTCAAGCTCTCGGTTAGGCGGATCGCATCCTGTAGAAAGAAAGAGACGCCGATCGCCGAAATCAGGGGGACGAGCCGGGGGGCCGCCCGCAAGGGGCGATAAGCAACGCGTTCGACGACAACGGCCAGGCCTCCGGCAGCGGCCGTCCCTGCGACAAGGGCCAGGGCCAGCCAGCCATAGGCGGCCCAGGGGGAGATCCCGGTTAGCCTGCCCGCCAGCTGCAACGCTATCAGGATCTCTACGCCCACGAAGGCGCCGGTGGCGAAGATCTCGCTGTGCGCGAAATTGATAAACTCCAGCACCCCATACACCATGGAGTAGCCCAGTGCGATGGCGGCGTAAACGAAGCCCAAGGTGATGCTGTCGATCAGGACCTGGGGCAGGTTGGTCAAGGTGAACGTGAACAGATCGACATGTTCACGGTCGAGGAGGGCCTTGTCGGGCGCGGAGCCCCGCAGGATCAGGGCCAGGATCAGCATGAATGCGGACAGAATCGCACCGCTTCCCGCAACGAATAGGATCACCTGACCCAGAGGGCGCAGCAACTCGCGCAGAGCGCGGGATTTCCAGATTCGTCGCATCGTGGCACCCGGATGAGGACCCGGCCTCCTCAGGCAGAGGAGGCCGGGCAGTCAGGAGGTTTATTGAGGAGCAGGTGGAGCGACGGACAGGGTCTCATCCACGCTGTTGTTGTCCCACTGGGCCGGGTCCGACGAGACCACATGGATCACGAAGTAGTTCGCCTTGGTCAGGTCACCGATCGAGTTGAAGTTGATCGTGCCCGTGATCCCAGCGTAGTCCTTGAGTGCGCGGACGGCCAAGGCAACTGCATTGCGAGTCGGCGCCTTGCCGCCATTGGCCTTGGCCGCATTCAGGATGGCCTGCAGGCAGATACCCATGGAGTCATAGCCCTGCGCGGCGAAGGGTTTCGGGTCGGATCCGAACCGGGCCTTGAAGTCCACCTGGAACTTGGCCGTCCCTGGGTACAGCTTGGCCGGCCCGGCAACCGTTGAGTAGTATGTGCCAGTGCCTGAGGTGATCGAGTCCCCGGCGATATGGGCCGCCTCGGGCGAGTCGAACCCGTCATCACTGACGAGCATGCCCTTGAATCCCTTCTCCCGGGCCGCC
Source organism: Anaerolineales bacterium (assembly GCA_050012135.1). Taxonomy (GTDB): domain Bacteria; phylum Chloroflexota; class Anaerolineae; order Anaerolineales; family RBG-16-64-43; genus JBEKHT01. The sequence goes on from JBEKHT010000040.1 coordinate 10,981, forward strand.
TTGAGGAACACCGCGATCTGATCGTAGATGCCGCCGAAGAAGATGGCGTCGGGGTTGGCGGCCAGGACAGGGGTTAGGAGAGCATCAAAGTTGGCTTTCTCATCCGTGCCCTCAAAGCCCAAGACCTGCAGCCCCTTGGCCTTCGCTTCCGTCTGGAAGAACGTGGCGATGCCCTCGCCGTAGGTCGTCTTGTCGTCCAGGACGTACACCGACTTGACTCCCTTGGAGGCGGCGAAGTCCGCCGCAACTACACCCTGCACATCGTCGCGCCCAACGATCCGGTTCACTTCCAGATAGCCACGGGTCGTCACCTTCGGGTTCGTGTTGGCGGGTGAGACGTTTGGCAGACCGGCATTGTGGTACTCCTCGGACGAGGGGATTTGAACGCCGGAGTTGTAGTGCCCAACCACGCACAGGACGGTGGGGTCAGCGACGATCTGCTTGGCGTTGGCGACACCAATGTCCGGATTGGCTTGGTCGTCGTACGGAGCCATCTGAACTGTGAAGCTCATGCTTGTGAGCGGGCCGCTCAACTGCTCCAGGGCAAGTTGGGCGCCGTTCTTGATGTCCACCCCGATCGCCGATTGGCCGCCCGAAAGCGGGGTTTGGGTGGCGACCTTGATCGTAACTGGCCCAGACCCTCCGCAAGCGGCGATCACCATCGTGCCGATGACTAACAACGAAAGCAGTGCCAGCTTCTTGGACATTCCCTTCCTCCTCCCAAGGTGGATCAACTTAGTCGAGATTCGGGGACCAAGCTTCTCATACCCTTGTGGGCTTTGGGGCATCCCTCCCTTCATTGGTGGAGAGCGGCAGAACCCTCACGAGATCCGAGCAATTGGCCCCCAAGGCCAACCGGCCAGGGGCACGGCCATTGGCTGTGGATTCGTCGAGGGCTGCAACCGGTTTCCCCAGGGCGGTTTGGTGGGATTGTATGCATTGGGCGACAAGCGGTCAAGTGCCGAAGCGCCCCGAAAAGGACACGCACCGCATTCTGGCGGGGCGCACCCGGGGCAGAGAGGTGCGAAACAGGGTTGGAGTGGGGGTGGGCGGGGCCGCGCCCCGTTTCGGCCTCTCTTGGTGTCATATCGCCCCCGCCATCTTGGCCAGTGTCTCAAGGTCCGGAACTTCAAGATCTGGCTCGACCTGGGCCGGAGGGGTCGCTCCGAATCCCTCCCTGTCTTGGCGTCTGTTTACCCACACCGTCGCAAACCCCAGCTGTTTTGCCGGAACGATATCATGAAAGAGACTCTGGGCCACATGCAGGATCTTCTGTCTGGGGAGCCCGATTCGCTCCAGCGCGAGATGGAAATTGTTCGAGGAGGGCTTGTAGGATCTTGCCTGTTGGGCGGTGATCACCCAGTCGAATAGCACTTGCAGTCGGCGGGCCGAGAACGCGAAGAGGTCGTCGTCGATGTTGGAAAGAATAGCGAGCTTGTACTTCCCCTTCAGCGCAATCAAGGCCCGGGCAGAGTCAGGAAAGGCTGGCCAGTTCTCTACGGACCCGGAGAAACCCTTTAGCTCGGTTTCCGTTGGCGCGAACCCCAGTCTCTTGCCAAACCCCTCGAGCACCATTTGCAGCACGGCTCGGTATTCATGATATTCGCCGCGCTCGGCCTCGGTCTCCAATTCGCCGTAAAGTTCGAGGGCTTTCTCAACAGCCATTTGAATGTGATGGTTGCTCAAGACGGGACGGAGGGCCGCCCAAATCCCGGCCTCCCAATCAATCAAGGTCCCGTAACAATCGAAGGTTAGGACTTCAAAGTCCTCGAATCTCAACATGGGACCCTCCAGACATCGGCATGGCAGGAGCCGCCGAACGCATGGCTGTGGGAGAGACGGGCGGCCAGGCGGTCGGTAACACGGGAAATGAGCCCGCCGTAAAGATCCTCAATAGTATCCCCTCGCTGAGGGCGTGTCTGAGTAGGGCCGTTTCGAAGCCACGCCGAACAAACACATACCCCCAAATCGCATCGTTGAGGGTCGATGCAAGAAGCGGGGGGACCGGGATCTGCCAAGAGACGCAGTCCATGCTGTCGTCCGGCGTCCGGTGATGAGCGCCGAAAACCGCCTGCCGATTTCATGATGGCCAGCCCTTGCCGACTTGTCCATCGCCAAAGGGGAGGCCGAAGGAGGAGCCGATGGGGAGTTTCTGCGGCGACGCCCGCACCACTCGGGAGCAAGAGAAGGGCCGGGCTCTTGTTGGCGGAGGGCATTCCCGCCACTTCGGCGGGGCGATAGGCCTCGCCGAACCGCTGTTGCCCGAGGCTTAGTCCCACGCCGCCGATGACGAGTGCTGGTCGTGCCAGAGGCGGGGAGATGACAATCGGGAGCCCAAGGCGTGGCCAAATCCACTCCCGCCGGAGGACGGCACGGGGAACAGGGGGAGGGGCTCATCGCCTCTGTTTTCTTGGGCCGAAGTGAGGCCGATCCACTGATCTTCAGGAATGAGTTCGGACATTGATAAGGGGCGAAGAAAAGGTAGCCAAAGCTTGGGGGGAGAACTGGGGGAATCGCTGTGATGAATTCGTTAACACGGCAAGATGCGATCTTCATCGCCCTGGGGTCGGTGGTAGAACACACAATAATCCCGGCTCGGGAGAGTATCCCCTAGTAGCCGTCTGGTTTTGGTTCCACTGCTCTGAGTATGCACAATCGCGAAACCCTGATTCTTGGAGATCTCCGCTGCCAGACTTGCCTGGCCCGATGGCAATCATCCCCGCCGGGATCGCCCGGACAGAATCTTTGCCATCGTGATCAATCTCTTGAAGGAAGTGCAAACCGCCTCTTCTGCAGAGGGCAGAACAGGCGGTTGGGTGAGGGCCAAATTCATGACCCTGCGAGACTTGCCGGGCGGCCTGCACTTATTGAGATGTCTCTTGGTTTAGCGCCTGTATTTTTCTTCGGATGTCTTCTCGAACAGGTCTTTGAGCGGCAGTTTTGCCCAGGCGGAGATCTTTTTCATATCCAGGCCGAGTTTTGCGGCCACGCCTCGGCCGTAATCGGGGTCGGCCTTGTAAAAATGCACCAGCTGGCGCACCACGATGCGTTCCGGAACGCCCTGCATGGCTTCGGCCAGGTTGCTGAAGAGTTGTTCCTTCTGGCTGGCGTTCATCAGGCGGAACAAGCTGCCGGGCTGAATGTAGTCATCGGCGCCCTCGCGGGGGTTGTAGCGGTCGGCGTCGCCGGAGATCTTGAGCGGGGGTTCCAAATAGCGCGGGTCTTCCACCGGGCCGCCGAAGCTGTTGGGTTCGTAGTTGATCGCGCCTCCGTCATTGCCATCGAAACGCATGTTGCCGTCGCGGTGGTAGGTGTTGACTTCGGAATGCGGCTTGTTGACCGGTAATCCGGCGTAGTTCACGCCCACGCGGTATCGGTGCGCATCGGCATAGGACATGATGCGGGCCTGGAGCATCTTATCGGGTGAGAAGCCGATGCCGGGGACGATGTTCGCAGGTTCGAAGGCGGCCTGCTCGATCTCGGCGAAATAGTTCTCGGCGTTGCGGTTCAATTCCAGGAGGCCGACCTCGATCAGGCGGTAGTCGGCGTGCGGCCAGACTTTGGTCAGATCGAAGGGGTTGATGGGGTAGGTCTCGGCTTCTTTCTCCCGCATGACTTGAATCTGGAATCTCCACTTAGGGAAGTCGCCGCGCTCGATGGCCTCGAACAGGTCACGCTGCGAGCTTTCGCGATCCTTGCCGACGACCGCTGCGGCTTCGGCGTTTGTCCAGTTCTTGATGCCCTGCATGACCTTGAAGTGGAACTTGACCCAGAAACGTTCGTTCTTGGCGTTGATGAAGCTGTACGTGTGGCTGCCGAAACCATTAACGAAGCGGTAGCCCTGCGGCAGACCGCGGTCGCTGAACAGGATGGTCACCTGGTGCAGGCTTTCTGGCGAGAGTGACCAGAAATCCCACATGGCGGTGGGAGAGCGCATATTGGTCTTGGGATCGCGCTTCTGGGTGCGGATGAAATCGCTGAATTTGTAGGCATCGCGGATGAAGAAGACCGGGGTGTTGTTGCCCACCATATCCCAGTTGCCTTCTTCAGTATAAAACTTGATCGCAAAGCCGCGCACGTCGCGTTCGGCATCCGCTGCGCCGCGTTCCCCCGCGACGGTGGAAAAGCGCATCAGGCAGGGGGTTTGTTTGCCTACTTTGGAAAAAATGGCGGCTTTTGAGTACTTGGTGATGTCTTTGGTGACCGTGAAAGTGCCAAAGGCTCCCGAGCCTTTGGCATGCACGATGCGTTCGGGCACGCGTTCGCGGTTGAAGGTCGCCATTTTTTCGAGCAGTTGGTAGTCCTGCATCAGCAGGGGGCCGCGCGGACCGGCGGTCAGCGAATTCTGATTATCGCCGATCGGGTTGCCATGTGCGGTAGTCAACTTCTTCTTCTTAGCCATCGGAGTCTCCCTATCTGAAATGGGCGAATGGGTTCTGGGTGTCGGCTTGATCCTGGGCTGGGAAAGTGATCCTTACTGTTAAGCCACCTCCTTTTGACAACAAATGCTATTGCATGACAACTATCCCCAGCGCACGAATAGGAGAGCGGCCCATTAACCGCTTTGCCTGCAATCGGGGCAAAGTCCGTAGAGCGCGATTTGGGGGCGGACGTTCCGAAAACCCGAAGTCTTCTCTAACCTCCTCACAGCGGAAAGATCAAGGTCCAGAGCTCCATCCACATCCACGATCTTGCTGCATTGCATACAGATCAAATGCGGATGGGGATGAGGTCGATTGCCATCGTAGTGACCATCACCCCGCAGGTCGATCTCCAATACCTGGTTCATTTCCTTGAGCAGGGCCAGGGTCTTATAGACCGTCGCCTGACTCATCGTCGGGAACTGGGTCCGGATCCTTGCATAGAGTTGAGCCGCGCTGGGATGCCCTTCGCTGGCGGCTATCAAACGCACCAACTCGACCCGCTGGGGGGTCAGCCGGAAATCGCGTTCTCTCAGCGCAGCGATCAACTCATCAAATCGGACTCTTGGATCAGTCATAGGGAATGTTTTTAGAAAGAAAATATTTGTAGATAGTGACTTTCTACAAGTATACTCGATTAGATCGGTAATCGCAAGAGCAGGAGCTGACATTCGTCCATGAGTTCGGACAGGGCAAGTGATCGGTGAGAAGGTGGAACAGGCTTGCGCCCAAGCCTGGGTGGGAGGGTCAGGCTTGAGCTTGAGGAGGACAAATGGGCCGAATTAGGGCTTGGGTTTCCGGTTTTCAGGTGGAACCACAGCGAGCGCAGGGTTTCCCATGCGCAATTGACCGTCACGAGTGGCTATGGTCACCGATCGCATTCAGCCAACCCTGCCAACGACTATCTTGCATGGCTCTGGTCGCAAGGGTGAACCAGTGACTTGCATACCCCTGGAAGTCCTCGTCCAGTTTTGAGATTCCGGATTGGGCCGTTCCCCACATGGCCTCATGGACTTCGGAAATGGGCCACATCAGCCTCAGGCGGGCCTCTCGGGGCGCTGAGACCCCTCCAAAATAGAACTCCAGGAGCATCTCAATCTGGTGGTCGTCAAGATCGTGATGATGGCTGAAATTGGCGAGATCGAAGAAGATGTCACCCATGCCGGCATATTCCCAGTCCAGAATGCGAAGCTCACCCTGCTCGTCAAGGAAGTTCAGGTTCAGGAGATCGTCGTGGCAAGGGTTCGGAATGTACGGATCCTTGAGAAGGGCCCTTTCCGCCTCGTGCACGCGCTCCATGATCCATGCGAAATTGCCGGGAAAGCGGCACTGATGGTCGCGGGCCACGGCGGTGAGCCTTTCGATCCGCCGGAAGGGGTTGAACTGGACGGGCAGAGGCGGTCCATTCCTATGAAACAGGTGCAGCTTTTCGGCGACGCGCCTCAGATTGTCGATCTTGCGCATCTCCGGCGGAGGGACAGGGACTCCAAGAACGTAGCGAGTCACAAGGTAGCCCTCGGGCTGGATGAAAAAGAGAACCTCAGGAGCTATGCCGAGCTTGCCCGCCTCCAGGTTCGCGACATGCTCCGCCTCGCGGTTTATGCCGAGGAGCTCTGTGTCCGAACCCGTAATGCGAATGACAAACGTGCCCTCGCCCGAGCTGACCTTGTAGTTCAGGTTGGTAATTCCCCCTGTCAGGCACGAGATGGCGAGATCGGAACGTCCTGCCAAGAAGGGGACTCGGCTGATGGCTTCATCGATTGTCAACGCCATGGTCTCACCTCAAGGGAACCCGGGAACGCAAGGGAAGACAGAACCTTGCCGGCCCTGGTCGACCGCTGCCAGAACTCAACCCAGGAGCGGCGACCATCCCAGGCGGGGATTAGAGAATCCCGCTTCCGATCTTCTTGAGTGGGCGCGCAAGAGCCAGGAATTGACCACTAGATCGCCATCCTTTCTTCCGGCCGCGAGATCTCCGCTCAACTTGACTCGGGGTGCTCCAGATCGAGAAGCGGGGGCCACCCCAATCGACCCAGGAGCGGTTCTGCCGAGGCGTGCCGCGAGCACTCGCGCGCTTCGACCAAGTCCCCGACGCTTCCTGCAAGCGTCGCGCATTGGCGGGGCGATTCGGGGGCCAAGGCCGCCGATGTTTCTCACTGGGATGCCCTGGAGAGGAACCTGGAACCGCGGGCATGGGCTCATCACAGCGTCCCCACTGGCCGCATGACTCGCCCCAGGATTGGCCCGGACTCTTGCGCCCCAGAGCCTGGTAGGCATCGTAGCACAGTTGCACAAGTTGGCCGCACTTCAAACTGGCACTTCCCTTGGAGCCATCCCGGGATCAAGGCTGTGATGGACCTCACGGGAAGCACGCCTCGGTGCAGGCCAAACCGCTGGGACGGGGGGGATCGCGAGACCTGTCCACCTTCCCCTCGGCATCCTCCATTTGGCACGGGGCAAGCCAAGGAATGGGCGGGGGCCCCAATTCTCTCCGGGGGCGATCTATCTCAAGCGATCAACGGTTTCCTCGAAACTGGTCCCACACAGCCAGGGCAGGTTTGGGGGTGCGGTCGGATTTTGCCAAACCCAACGCGTCAAACCAGCCGAGGGTACCCAGGTCACCGGCGTGCCCCTGCAAGATGAGGGTTGGAGCGTAGGATGCGAGATTGAAGTCATTGAAGGTCAGGTAGATCCAGAACGCCAGGCGACTGCCCAGCTGAGTGTGAATCGCGTTGAGGTACTCCACCTGGTATTGGGTCGAGCCTTTGACCACTCCATTATCTTGGCTTGGAATTCCGCCTTCGGCGACCGCCAGCGGCTTCGCCGTCCGGCCCGCAAGGGGGGCATAGTAATCCGCCGGAATGGTCCCCGCGCTGGGCAAGCCGACCCATGGATATGTGGATATGGCCCAAACGTCCAGTTTCGGTTCATAGGCCTCGACTTGATCCCAGTTTGTCTGATAGGGTTTCCTCCCCGCCGCGATGGCCTGGATCAGGTTGTTCAGTTCTTCCCACTGGAAGGTTACAAACACCTGGGTGTCAGGTGATTCCGCCTTGACAAGATCGTAGACGGAGCGATACAGGCTGAGGTAGTTCGGGTAGTCCTCAGGATGGGTATCCTGGTAAGTGTTGATTTCCGAGCCCAGTCCCAGGTAGTGGGGGTGGAATTCGCGAACGATCCGAAGGGTGAAGTTCGTGAAAGCGGAGCGCACCTGGGGGTTGCCAAAGCTCGCCTTCCATCCGGAGGGTAGGCCGGCGAACTCGCGGCGATTGAGTCCGTTCAGCGGGTCAACCACGAAGATTACGTCCAGGCCGTTCTGGTGGGCGAGAAGGTACTGATTCTGGATGTCGGTGATGGCCTTGGAGCTGGTCTCGGAACCCTGGGAGAAATCGCTCCAGGGAATGGCTTGCTGAAGCAGAACGACGTCGGCGTGTTGGGCGATGGCCTTGTAGGTGTCCCGGACGCTCTGCGTGCTGAGCTCGGGCGGGGTTGGAAAAAACCCGTAGGCGGTCTGGCCGGATTCGAATGGAGACCGAGAAAGGGTCGGGATGGCGCCAGGTGGAGCGGACCCGCCACAAGCCAAGCCGGCCAGGACCAAGGCGAGCAGAGCTGCAACAAGCCCCTTTTTCATTTTCGGATTACCTCCTTGCGGTCGAGCGCAGCTGCGTTTTCAAACGGCCTGCAGAACCCGTGGTGGAACGATGCTCGGCGGCCAGCGTGCCCTCCAACCAGAGCTCCAGAGACCGCCCAACAGAGCACTGAGTGGAACCCGCATCAGGCAGAACCCCACTTGGCAGATGCGGCGGGTGAGGGTTCGCTCGACGAGCCACACAGTAGAAAAGTGAGGCAACTCCAAATGCTGGTGAGTAAAACGGAACCGACCGCAAAGGTCCTGGAGTTGAGGTGCATCGGGTTCGATCAAAGGAACCGCATGAATACTTCGCGAAAAGCAACAGCAAGGGCAGCTGGCCGCCTCTCCATCCGCCCGAAAAGATGAAGGATGTGAAAGCGACGACGATCAGGAGATACCGGAAGAACACAAAAGGGATCCGGGCGACCCATGCTGCAAGGCGTGAGTGCCAGACCGTTGGATATTGGGCGAGGAGCCCAAGGGATACCGAAAGGCCAGCATACCGAAGGGCCTTGGGGGTGCTGGAGAGACCTACCCCGGCCAAGGGGCCTCTCCCGCCTCGGGTGGCAGGATCAAGCTGATCCCAACGGCTACGAGGTCTGGGCGCAGCGGTTTTCAAAGCAACTGCACATGCAACCGGTGGCGCAGTCGATCTTGGTGCTTTGGCCTAGCTGATCCGCTCGAACTTTGCGCCAGGCGTTGCGCACACTGGGCACTTCTCTGGCGCGTTGCCGTAGTGGGTATAGCCGCAGATCGGACACACGTAGTAGTCTTCGTTGGAGGTTTCCTTCCCCAGTGTCTCGATGGCTTTTCGGTAGAGACTCTCGTGCACTTTCTCCACCGCCAGCGCGTATTGGAAGGAGCGCAAAGCCTGCCTATTGCCATCGGCTTCCGCGTCCCGCACAAAGCCCGGGTACATCGTCACGGCTTCATAGTTTTCCCCTTGGGCGGCGGCCTCGAGATTCTCGGAGGTGGACTTGATTTCCCCCAGCGCCTTAAGATGGTTCAGTGCGTGGACGGTTTCGGCGTGGGCAGCCGCCCGGAACAACTTGGCCGCTTGAGGATGGCCTTCTTCTTCCGCCCTCTTGGCGAATGCGAGATACCTGCGGTTTGCCTGGGATTCGCCCGCGAATCCGGCCTTTAGATCGTCCGTGCTCTTGGACATCTGGGTCCTCCTCAACGACAATGTTTTCCCTTCATTTAATCGTGGATCAACACGGATTACCACCCAGGGGGCTCACGTCTTCCCCGTGACAGACATCCTCCAATCTGCGCCGTGTCCCACCCTCAAAACCTGGAGGGCGTGAACCAGGTAAATGGATGAGATCGGGGTTCGGGCCGAGGGGATGATCCTCCCCTGGGGCCAGGGATGCCCTTGACACGCCCTGGGTTTCAAGTGGGGCTGGCCGAAGCTCTTCATCTGGGCCGGGAGCCAACCTATTCTCGCAACAAGTAGCCATTGCACCGAGAAAGTCCAGTCGCGCCCCTGGCGGAATGCCACGGACTGGGTTGCTCTGGTCGTCGTCCGGTGGCGCCAAGTTCCTCGCACGCTCATCCCGCAGCCCCCTAAGGGCAGCAATGCTCGGGGTAGACAGCACCCGCTTAGGAGATGGCCGAAGACCATGACAGGCGCACAGAATTCGGCGGTCCCGTTCCCCTCAATTGTCTTGGAGGAGTTATGACGAAGTTGCGGACCATCTCAGGGGGCTTGTTCGGACCGTAGCGCGTGTGATCGTGCAGGTCGATCTCCAGGATCTCGCCCAGATCTCTCAGCAGATCCAGGGTGCTGTACACGGTCGCCAGACATATGGCGGAGAACTGAGCCTTGACCTGCCGATGGAGCTTAGAGGCGGTTGGGTGGCCCGGATGGGAAGCGGTCAGGCGGGCCAGTTCCACCTTTGCGCGGTGAGGCGACGATCGTTTCCTCTCAATTTGAAAACCAGTTGCTCCAGTCGGGGGTCCGGTTCCGTCACGTGAAGTCCTCTTCATCAATAAGGGCTATTTAGAAACAGGTATTCCTTTTTTTGATTATCGAACCGCGCAACAGATGATGCTTGATCTGACTTCTTCTATCAATGAGTTGCCAAGTCACAATATATAAGACAGAATATTCTATATAGAACTCATGGAGGAGGCAAAGATGTCGGTGCGCCTGGTCCTTCTGGGCTTCTTGCGTGAGCGCCCCCTTTACGGCTACCAGATCAAGCAAATCGTTGAGGAGCACATGGGCGATTGGACCTCCATTGCCTTTGGTTCGATCTACTTCGCTCTGGACAAGTTGGCCGAGGATCATCTTGTGGAGAAGGTTGGAGATGAGCGGAAGGGCAGACGTCCGTCGCGCAGTGTTTACAGGATCAGCGAATCGGGCCGGAGCGAGTTCCTGCGTCTGTTGCGCGAGGAATGGCAGCAACTTGAGAGGCAGCTCTTTGACATTGACATCTGCCTTTTCTTCATCGAGGTCCTTCCGTTGCCGGAGGTGAGAGCGTATCTCGCAGCACGGGTCGAAGCCTTGCAAGCCACGGTCGATCAAATCCAGGCCCACGAGGCTGAGCAGCTGTCTCAAGCTGAGGTTCCGCGCATCGCGTCCGCGATATTCGAACATTCGGTTGTTCATGCCCGGGCCGAACTGGACTGGACGAGCGGCTTATTGCAGAAGTTGGAGAAAGGGGGGTGGAAGCCCTCTTTCTTCTTCGCAAGGTTCATGTCGGGATGGCCCGGATAGGGGGCAAGGAGAGGAATCCATGACGAAAGTTCGCATTAGTGAAACCGATCGCGGCATCCAGGGCGAATTTACCGTGGCCAGCTATGACCTGATGCAACGCAATCTGCGTGACAGGGGCTGGATCGAGACCCGCGCTCTCTTGGAGCATGGGATTACCGGGGGATACGTGCTCGAGATTGGACACGGCCCGGGCTATCTGGGATTGGAATGGCTCAAGCACACTCAGGGGACCTCTTTGGCCGGCTTGGATATCAGCCCGGAGATGCAGGAGCTGGCCGGCCGCAATGCCTTGTCCTATGGCTTGGCGCCGCGGGCCCACTACCATCTGGGCAGCTGCGACCAGCTTCCGTTCGAGCAGTGCACCTTCGAGGCCGTCTTCACCAACGGCTCATTGCACGAATGGGCTGAGCCTCGGGGGGCCTTCGATGAGATATGGCGTGTGCTCAAGCCGGGAGGCAAGTACTTCATCTCGGACTTGAGGCGGGACATGAACCCCCTGCTGAGCGGTTTTCTATGGCTTTTCATGAGCCCCGCTTCGATGCGTCCGGGGTTGATCACCTCGATCCAGGCGGCCTATACTCCTCAGGAGTTGCATCATATGGTCGCCGAAACAAAGCTGAAGAACAGCCAGATTGAGGAAAACCTCATTGGCGTGACCATCTGGGGGACCAAAGGAGCTACCCCGTCGTGAGGCCCCTTCAGGGGTGCGCCGCGCAGCGCCTCTCTTGGACTCACCCAACCATCACCGCAAGGGGATGCCTCGCATCCGGCCAGTCCAGTTCGTCTCGGCTGTGCAGTTTCAGGAGTTGGCCTTAACCTCGGCGCAAGTTGTCGCGGCGGGTCTGGGACGCGCTCTGGCCCAGGGAAAGGATTCCAAGAAGGGCAGGCGCAGGTCTCTTCGGCGGCAGGATTCCACCCAATCGCCATCACCATGACGGGCAGGCTCCCGCTCGATCCGGGACCCGCGCTCCGCCTCTCCAATTCGCAGAACCCCAGCTCGGCCCGCCCGGGGGAATACCTAGCGTTGTCGAGCGGGTCGCCACGGCCAAGCCCCCGTAGGGACTTTGACTGCCTGCGTGGACTCGGACCGCAAAGCAATTCCGATGCGGCCGGTCTGAATAGAGGCCAGTGGGTCGAAACACCATACGTGGGGCGGATGCGGTCGTGGCCGGCAGACGGATGGAGGATCGCACCCACTGTCCCCCGCAGCGGGTGGCTGATTTCTCTTGACGAAGGGGGTTGCGCGTGATATAAGCCAGTTGACAACCGAACATTGTCCCTCGTTAGGCGAGGCGTCTGCGTGAGATACAGGCCGCTGCCCCGAAACGTCGAGAGACGCCAAGGGGTAGACCAGGCAGGGCCGGAGTAAGGCTCTGCTCAAAGTGGCTGGGGGCAAGTGCCCTACGCTACGCAGTGCCAAAGCTCGACCAGTGGGGGCCGTCGGACGGCATATCGTGCCGCCTGCGCACGTGTGTGAGTCGAACGCCTCCCTGGTCTGATCGGGAGGCGTTTTCCATTAAGCAAGGCCCCGTGGGGTTGCTCCCCAGCGCGGCTGAGGAAAGAGCCCGGCGGGCGGACTGTACACGGCGGCGGCCGGGCCCAAGCCCCGAGGCCGCCCGGGGTGAAAAGCATGCTGTCAGGAAAGGAGGCCCAGGATGGACTTGGCGGCGAGGGCCTACTATACCAACCGCAGGATCCTGAAGTTCCTGAGGCTTCTTGCGATCATTGCCGGGCCGGGCATCCTCGTGATG
>JBEKHT010000041.1:0-21092 GCA_050012135.1 Anaerolineales bacterium
GGCCGGCAGTGTGTCGGCATCCGTGGGAGGCGAAATCAACATCGAATTGGGCTGGCCAATCGGTTGGTATACCCCCAGGGAGGCAGAGTGCCAGATGCTTGCCGTATACCCCAGGCTTTTCCGAAAGCGCTTCACCCTCGGATGAAAGAGCAGCCTGATCCACCCGAACAATCGAGCCAGTGGGCTCGGCGCTTTCGCGGGAGCCGCCTCAATGATTCTCTGGATGGCCTTCAGGAGAAACTGAGGGTCATTGCCTGTTGGGTTGGGGATGCGGCTCACGGGCCATTCCGGCACGTAGTAGTTCTCGTCCCGGGTTGCGTAGGGATTATCGGAAGGGACATCGTGGTCGTCGTCGTCGGCGGGATTCGGAAGCCGGTGAAATGGAATGATGTCATGCCCACCGACAATGAGCAAGGCACCAATCATCTCGCCGCGCCGCGCCAGGGCGGAATCCAGTTGAGTAACCAGGCGCTTCACGTCGGCCGCATTGGAAGCCGTCACGCTCTCCAGTTGGAAGGGGGTCAGGGCTTCCGCGTCATCGACGTAGATGGCATAGGCCGACCAGCCCTTGCGGGCGTGCTGGGAGCGAACCAGGGAGGCGAGGGATTGACAAATCGCCGCCGTCGCGCTCGGCCCGTATTGGCTCTGCAGATTCGCGAGACTTGAGAGCACGACCAGGCTGGGTCGCCTTCGTTCTTCGTCCGCCAGCTTCTTGCGCATGTGCAGCCTTCGCGCCACCCGGTCCAATTCTGCCCGAACCCGGATGAGGTCCTCGTCCTCTTGTGGTTGAGCTTGGGCATCGGCTGGCTGGGTGGAACCCGAGGGGGGCGTCCCATGGGCTGTCTGGGGCGCGCCTGGGTTGGGGCGCAACGCTCCTGAAGGTCCTTGGAAATGTTCCCCGGGCAATGGACGGATTTCGACGGGCGCCTCGACTGAAGTGGGAACCGGGACCGAGGCCTCTGCCGGCGCTGGCGCTGGGGGTGAGGGGGGCCCACCGGATGGACCAGCGAAGCGCTCCCCCGGTAGCGGACGGATTTCTGCGCCCGCCTCGTCGGCCAGGAGGCTCGTGGGTGGGCCCACGGCCTCCGCCCCAGCGACAGGCGACGGGTCCAGGGTAGGCGTCTCCGTGGATCCATCCGCGGCTCGCGCCGCCGCGGTTGTCCCAGACAGCTTGTTCATTCCCGCGGCGAACGCTACCGCCGCGGGAATGGACAAACGAATGTCTGCTTCGAGTTGAGCTGGCCATAGAGCCAAGTAGGGGTTGAAGGCCCCCAGCATACGCGCGCCCACCTCGTGGGCGGGGTCGGCAACGGCGGCTAGGTGGAGAAGTTCCACGGCCTGGGTGCTCTTCCCGGTGGCCAGAGAGGCTTGCGCCAAGGCCAGCAAGATTGCGGGGCAGCCCGGCCAACGCTGGCGAGAGGCTGCCCCCAGGCACAGGACCGCCTCGTAGTCGCCGGCCAGCCACGCAGTTTTCAGCTGGGCCCAGGCGGGAAGCAGAGAGTCGGGCCTCGCCCGTTCGACCTCCTCCAACATCCGTTGGGCCTCGGCGTAATTGTGAGCCTGGGCCTGCGCCAATCCCTGATGCAGCAGCTCCGCCCAGGAAGGCAGGGGCAGGGGTGAAGGAATCGGGTCGGTTGAGAGTGCCGAAACGAACCCCAGCGAGTCGCGCGCGGCCCCTTCCTGACCCAGGGCGCTCTGGATATCGCTGGCGGTCCGGTAGAAGGCAACCTCCTCGGGATCCGCGACCTGAGCGATCTCAATGTGCCTGGCCGCGGCTCCCAGGTCGCGCAATTGCTGGTAGGCCTGGGCCAGGAAATACCGCACGCGGAAGTCGCCAGGCCATTGTCCCAGCCAGCTCCGGGAGGCATCGCGCGCGAAGGCCGAGGCGCGCACGGTGAGGGCCGCATCGGCAAGGCTAAGCAGGGTCTTTCGATCCACACATCACCTCTTGTCCGGGGCGAGTTCGGGCAGGCCATAAACGAGGCCAAGTGCCATCACGGCGGATAGCAATTTGTGAGCGGGCAGATTGCTCGGGTTCAACTGGACAGCCTTGCGCAGCGCATCGGTCGCCTCGGAGTAGGAGCGTAGATTCTTAAGGACTACTCCCATCCGGTACATCGCCTCACTGTTGGTCGGGTTCAGCCGCGCGGCGGCCCGATAGGCCTCCAGCGCGAGATCCCAGCGCTGCTGACTCTCCAAGGCGAGTCCCAACTCCAGGTCCGCTCGCCAGTCCTTTGGATCCAGTTCGCGGGCCCGGCGGACGGCGTCCAGCGCTTGGTCGATCTGACCCAGCTTACGAGCTACGCGGCCGATAAGCAGCCAGTGCTCCCCCCGTCGTGGGGCCGCTTCCGCGGCCGTTTGGGCGCGCTTGAGAGCCTCTTCCCCTTTTCCGAGTTTAAGCAGCGCTTCTGCCAGGGAATGGGAAAGAGCGTCGGAATTCGGATGAGCGGGTTCGATCGCCAGAAGAGCCTCGACGGCCCGCTCGGGTTTCCCGGAAAGGGTCCAGAGCTGGGCCAGGTGCAGAGTCTCATTGAACGGATCCGGCAGGAGAGAAGCAGCCCGTCCCAATAGCTCGGCGGCTTGATCCAAATGCCCCTCGCTCTCCTCGATCTCGGCCAGGATGGAGAGCGATTGTCCTTGATAGTGCGTGTCCGCCCCTACCTTTTCGACCAACCTTCGTGCTTCGGCTCGATGGCCCGTGGCGACCAGGGCCCGCGCGAGGCAGAGACCCCATTCGACCGGCGCTCTTGGGGAGGACGTCTCGAGGGCCCTGCGGAGGTTCTCCGTGGCCTCTTGGGGATTCCCGGCCTGCAGTGCCAGTTCGCCGGCTTCGGCCAGGAGTTGCGGCGAGACCGCCTGGGAGAGAAAGAGGGCCTGACGATAGTGGGTATGCGCGCCCTGCAGGTCGCCGTCGCGACGCAGCGCACGGGCCAAGCTGATCTGGTAGTCTGGATTCTCGGGAGATATCTCCGCCGCCCTTTGGTAATGCGCAATGGAGGCCTCGATTTCTGCCCGGGCTCCCAGCCATTGGCCCAGCAGATGCTCCCAGGTCGAGACGTGCGGAGCCAGAGCGACCGCCTTTTGGAGCGAGGGGATGGCCTTTTCCATATTTCCCGCGGCTGCGTGAATGAGGGCGGCGATGCCGTGTGGCAAGGGGAGGAAAGAGGCCAAATCGCTGGCCAAGCCGAGGCTCCGCAGCGCCTCGTCGGATTTTCCCATCTTCCATTGGGCCAGGGCGAGCGCGAGGCAGGCGGTGGCATTGCGAGGATCGAGTTGTGCCGCCTGCGCTGCCCATTGGTTCGCTTTGGATGGGTCGCCCATCCTCAAATGCGCCTGAGCCAGGGAAACCAAGGCGGGGGTAGACGGACTCTCCGCAACGAGGTGCTCAAGATCCTCCACCTCCCGAGGATCCGGATGGGCGAAGGCCAGGCAGATTCGCGCGCCTAGGGTCGCGATGATCTCATTGGGGGCCCCTAAGAAGGTGGCCTGGGCGAGGGCAGCGCGGGTGGCTTCGGCCGTGGCCGAGGACAGTGCCTCTGCCCAGCCGGGGCTGTCTGCAGCGTGAGCGGACTGCCAGCGGAAGAACGCCTCCGCTCGAGCGGTCAAGGCTTCCGCCAAACGAAGCGGATAGTCCCCCGCATCGGGGTAGGCTTGGCTGAGCCCCTCCAGCAATCGGATGGCGGAGGGGTAATCTTCGACCAGAAGAGCGGCTTCTGCCGTGGTCGACATCCCCTCCGGCGATGACCCGCAATGGGCCAGGGCATTCTGCAGCGCCAGAAGGGCCGGGTGCTGAAGGGCTGCGTCAGGAGCAGGAGCACCCAGGCACGCGTGGCTCTTGGCCAGCAAGGCCCAGGCAAAACTATCCTCGGGGGCCTCGCTAACCAGCTGGTCCGTGATCCGCAGGGCCTCGTCCGGCGCGCCGGAATCGAGCGCAATCTCAGCTTCCAGTCTCCGGGCCTCAAGGCTGCCCGGGTCGCCCTCGATCGCCTGTCGGACCCAGGCAAGCGCCTTAGCATGGTCACCGCTTCTGAGCGCGGCTTGCGAGGCCGCGGCTAGGAGCTGAGGGTTGGAGGGATCTATTTCGATGGCCTTCTCAAAGTAGTGCACGGCCTCGCCAAACCCTCCTGTGCACAGAAGGGCATCGGCCAAGCGAGCCGTCAGGGCCCGGGCTTTCGGTCCAAGTCCGATCGCTTTCTTCCAGAGAGCAATCGCGGCTCCTCGGCGGCCATCCTCCCAGTAGGCCTCCGCCGCGTGCGCCAAAAGATCCGGGTTAGCAGGCTCCAAATCGGTTGCCTTCGAGAAAGCCTCGATGGATTCCTCGAATTGGCCGGAACGCAACATCGCCTGGCCAAAAGTGTCGAGCGCGCGCACGTCCGAGGGGTCGTGCTCGAGAGTGTCGCGCAGGAGCTGAGCGGCCTCGGCATACTCCTTAAGGTCCATCAGGAACTGAGCGGCGCGAATGGGGATCTCCCGATCCTTTCCGGAGGCGGTTGCGACGGCCTTGGCCATGGCCTGCCGCGCCATGTCGATCTGATTGTTCAGCACAAGGGTTTCCGCGAGATCGGCCCAGCCGGGCGCCTGGTTGGGGCTCAGTTCCGTGGCCTGTTGGAGCAGCGGCACGGCCTGGTCGGTTTGCCCCACCCTCCGCAGAACCAGGGCCAAGCCGCGAAGGGCCTCGACATGGTCGGGAACCAGCGCGAGCAACCGCTGATAGGCCTCGCGGGCCTCCTCAAGGGAACCTGCCGCTTCACATGCTCGAGCGAGCATCTGCAGGGAGGATGGATTGTCGGGGGCAACCTGGAGGGCCAGGCGCGCGTGCGCCACGGCCGAGGCAGAATCATCCAGCTGGAGAAAGGCCTGAGCCGCGCCGAGATGAGCCTCGCAAGCGGAAGGAACGGAGGACAAGCTTTCCAGCGGAAGGGCGCGAGTGAATGAGGCCAGTGCTTCCCTCGGCTTCCCATCCAGGAGCAGAGCCTGCCCCAACAGAATGAAATAGGGCGGATCGGCCGGGTCGCCGCCTTGCTGCTGGGCTGGTTGCAGCAGATCAATGGCCTGCCTGAGGAGAGGGGTTTCTTGGTCCCCGCCTTGGTGGTAAAGGGAAATCAGGATCTTGCCCAGTCGGAGGAGAAGAGCAGTCGATGCAGGGCGAACCTTCAAGCCGCTCTCCAGGGCGGCGCGCGCATCGACCAACCGTCCCTCGGTCTCCAGCAGATCGGCCAGAGCCAGGATCAGCTCAACTTGTGCCGGTGAAACCTGCAGCGCAGTTCGAAGCGCCTGCTCCGCTTCGGCCATGCGGCCCAAATGAACAAGCGCCTCGGACAACGGCTGCAGGAGCTTGGGATCTCTCGGTGAGAGAGCCACTGCGCGTTGAAGAGCGGCCGCGGCTTCGGTGGGCAGGCCTCTCCGGAGTGCCAGTTTGCCAAGGACCAGCAGGAGTTCTCCGGGTCGGCTTGCGGATTCGACCCCGGCCCGCAGGACAGCCGCCGCACTCTCGAGGTCGCCGCCTTTTTCATGGAGTTCCGCAAGTGCTTTCCAGGCCAGGGTGGAGGAGGGAGAGATCTGAGTCGCCTGTTGCAGGGTGGCCTGGGCCCCCTTCAGGTCGCCTTCCGCGAGAAGAGCCGCCCCCAGGATGGCATGGGCCTCGCCTGAGTCAGGGTGGATGGCCAAGAGTCTGCGGGCGGCGTCCCTGGCTTGGCCGGAATCCCCCGCTTGGAGGCTCGTCTGGGCAAGGTGCAGGACCGCCTCGGAATCGGCCGGCCGGTCCTGGACGAGGCGACGCCAGCAGTCTTGGGCCTCCAGGAAATCGCCAACCATTTCGTGTCCCTGGGCCACAACCTGCAGAGCCGAGGTCCTGGTGGGATCCAGGGTCCAGGCGAGGAAGGCGGTGCTTCGGGCGGAATCCCAGTTCCCCGAGCCCGCCTGGTAGTTGGCGAGGTCGAGCAAGACCTCAGGGTCGGAGGGCTTTCTGTCCACAACGCAGCGTTGGATCTCAAACGCCTCCGGGTAAGCTCCCTGGGCGGCCATCGCCCGAGCCGTCTCGACCAGGAGCCGGGTGGAGACATGCTCTCGTCGATCGGCTTGAGTGCCGCGGAGCGCGAACTGGCGGGCCAGGGATCCATTCCCTTGCGCGGCATGGATTTGCGCGAGGGCCAACAAATCTCCCGGATCCTCTGGGTTGGAGGGGATCAACTGCAGCGCTTCTCCGAACCGATTCAGCCGGACGAAAGCTCGTGCCATTCCCGTCCTGGCCTCGGAGGAATCGGGCAGGAGGTCCTGCAATTCCTGAAAGGCCGCCAGAGCCGTAACCGGATCATTGCGTTGGAGGGCGTCGTTTGCCAGCTCGCTCGTCCAAGCCGCCGCCCGGCGCTTCGCGCTCTCCACGAGCTGCTCGAGATTCTCCCGGGAGGCTTCCTCGGATCCCATCGCCCGTCTCACCCGCGCTGCCAGCAGAGTTTCTAGCTCGCCGGGTTGGGCCGACTCCGTCTGGAGAGAGGGAGAGGCTGAGTTCGTGGGCGTGCCCGGCAGGCTATTGAAAACGGTAGCGATGTTGCGCTCCAGGTCCAGTTCTCCCAGATCGTGAGCCGCCTCGAGCAGGGCAACGATCTGATCCGGCTGGAGAAGGGGGAGCCAGGACCCCAGAAACGGGTCCAAGGATTCTCTCTCGAGATTGGCAAGGATCGCATGGATCACGGCGGCCGACTCTGCGGGGAGTCTGGACGCCAGGACCGAGCCGATCGCCTGCCCGTCGCTCAGCAGGCCGAGGAGGTAGATCAGCACTTGGGGAGCGGCCTCCCCCATCCGGGAAAGCTGCTCCGTCGGGCTTGGGCTCGTGGCGATCGACAGGGCCGCGAGCGCGAATTCCGAGATGCTGCCGGGCATTCCCTTGGCAAGAGCCTCTTGCGCCGCTCGAGCCCGCGTCTGCAGCTCCCCCGAGAGCGACTTGTCGGCCCTCGTGCCCTCGGGCTCCAACGCGTAACGGACGGCTTCCGCTTCCCTGGCCTTGAGCAATCCCAGAACGGCAGGTCGATAACGACCCAGATCTTTGCCCGCCATGCGAATCGAGGATTGCAGGAACTCCTCCTCATGCAGGGCCTGCCAAAGGCCCGCCTCCTGACGCAGCCTTCGTGCGGCGGAGCTCAAGGAGGGAGAGGGAATGGCATCGCCGAGGCGCTGAAGCAGACTGAGTTCAGTGACCATGTCACTCCTTGGGAAGAGGATGGAAGGAGGGCCCCGCGCCTAGGCTCCGGCTACACGGCCCAGTGGATTTGCAACACGATGAAGTAGGCGGCGCCCATCATCGCGATCCCCATCGCCATCAAGAAAACGCCGATGCCGGTTGAGGTCTTGGTCAGCTGGTTGATCACCCCAAGAATGTCGGAAACGTCCGTCACCAGCCCGGTGACATCGTGAGTGATTGCCTTGGCACCCAGCTTGGCAGACTGTGCGGCCAGAGTGTGCATGTCCCGTGAAAACCCGCTGCTGGCAAGGACCAAGATGCCGGCCGCCAGGCTGCACAGGCCCGCACCCATCGCGGTCAGCGCGATGAGGA
Organism: Anaerolineales bacterium; assembly: GCA_050012135.1. Taxonomy (GTDB): domain Bacteria; phylum Chloroflexota; class Anaerolineae; order Anaerolineales; family RBG-16-64-43; genus JBEKHT01. The sequence continues at coordinate 7,550 of JBEKHT010000041.1, forward strand.
TTTGAAGATCCTGCAAGTTCATCGATCCGGAAATCATGTTGACCTCCCGAGGTTCTCGCGGTTTTCTTGAGGGGTTGGGTGCAAGGGGCGTGCCAAGGAATGGAGGCGATTGGGCGGATAAAAAAGGGAGCTGCGCACGGCAGCTCCCGCTCTCCCTCGAAATCCGAGTCCGGGAGGCTCAGGCCTTCGCGCGGCGGGTGGATGGCCTGACCGCGGGCGGTTCTGAGAGCAAGCCGGCGAAATCTCCGGGAAGATCTCCCACGTCGATTTCGGCGCCGTCGCAAAGCATGGCGGCTCGCTCCACCACGTAGCGCAGCTCTCGAATGTTCCCTGGCCAGGGGTGAGCGGCCAGGCCCTGAAGTGCGCGTGGAGTGGCTCCGCCCAATGAGGCCCCTGTGCGCTCATTGTATTTGCGCAGGAAGAGCCCGACCAGGGCTGGGATGTCTTCCTTTCGCTCTCTCAGAGGAGGCAAGTGGATGTCGGCAACCTTCAGGCGATAGTAGAGGTCCTCGCGGAATTCCCCCTCTTGACTGATGTGCTCCAGGTCTCGGTTGGTCGCCGCAATCACCTGGACGTCCGTGTGCAGTTCGGCGATCCCGCCCACCCTGCGGAAGGCGTGATCATCCAGAAAGCGCAGGAGCTTGGCCTGAAGGTCGAGGCGCAAGCCGGAGATCTCATCCAGGAAGAGGACGCCCTCATCCGCCGCCTCCACCAATCCGGGCTTCCGTTTTTGCGCGTCGGTGAAGGCCCCCGCCTCGTGTCCAAAGAGTTCCGACTCAATCACCTCGGCGGGCAACGCCGCACAATTGATGGGGAAAAAGGGCTTGGCGGCCCGCGGGCCCATCAGATGAATCGCCCTGGCCAGGACCTCTTTGCCGGTCCCCGTTTCGCCCGAAATCAGGATGGGAACCGAGGTGGCGGCCGCCCGCCGGGCCTCGTGCAACACGCGCTGCATGGCCGGGCTTTCGCCGGGAATCCACTCCAGCGCCTCCGCTCTGGCCGACCTTTGGTAGTAGTCCAGCTCGCGCTGCAGACGTACGACCTCGGCCGTCCGCTGGATCACACTTCGCAAATGATCCGGGTCGAGAGGCTTTTCGAGCAGGTCAACTGCTCCCAGTCGAGTAGCCTCGACCGCGGTCGCGATGCTACCGTGGCCGGTGACCACCACGGTCTGTGGGCGAGGCCTCATGTTGGAAATCCGCCGGAGGAGATCGAGCCCGTGGCCGTCCGGGAGATTGAAATCGCAGATTACGATGTCTGGCAGTTGCGTGTCAATCGTGCGGCTTGCGTCCCCCAGAGTCGCCGCCTCCAGGATTTCAAATCCGTCAGCCTTGAGAATCCTTGCCATCGAGCCACGTGCCTTGGCTTCGTCCTCCACGATGAGGATGCTGTACGACATCAGGTTTCCTCCGTCGCCGCGGGGATGACAACCCGGAAGACCGTTCCGCTCCCCGCGTAGCTTTCGGCCATGAGCGAGCCATGATGGGCATCGAGGATGTGTCTGGAGAGGGCCAAGCCCAGCCCGTGCCCTTCCGCTCGCGTGGTGACATAGGGTTGGAACAGATGCTCTTGAACCTGGGCCGGGAGGCCCTGGCCCGTATCCGCCACTCGGACTTCGACCGCTGGCCGACCGCTGGCCAGGGTGGTCCCCTGAAGGCTGATCGCCAGATGCCCCCCCTGGGGCATTGCTTTGGCCGCGTTGTCGACCAGATTAAGGATGACCTGTTCGATCGAAAGCGGATCGGCCAGCGCTGGCGGGACTCCCTCCGACACGGTGAGATGGGTCTGGATCGCCGATCGGTCGAGAGAGGGCCGCACGCGCTGGAGCACCCGATTCACCAGCTCAGGCATGGCGGTTGGAACCAGATGAAAGTCCTGACCTCGGGCGAAATCGAGCATGCGTCGGGAGATCTCGCTCAGGCGCCGGCATTCCTCCTGGGCTTCCGCGACCAACTCATGCAGCCCTGGCTCGAGATCGTGCAGGGCGTTCATCTCACCCAATTGCAGCGAAAGGTTGTTGAGCGGGTTGCGGACCTCGTGAGCAAAAGAGGCGGCCAACCATCCCAGCACGGCCTGCCGCTGCAAGTGTTGAACTTCGGATTGAGCGGCCTGGCTGACAGCCAAGTCGCTGATGACCAGCAGCACCTGCCTCTCCCCCCCCATATCCAGCGGCGCGATCGGGATGGCGCGCAGGAAGGCTGGGAATCCCTCGCCGTTCCGCCGGTAAAGGGTTAGCTCGCTGGCTTCCTGGATCCGGTCGCTCTCGCTCGCGGCTCGCAGGGCCATGACGGCTTCGGGAGCGGTCAGCCAATCCTCGGCCTTCATTTCAGCCAATTCCTTGGAAAGGTAGCCAAACATCGCCTCGGCGCCAGGGTTGGCGCGCACCACCCGGTCGCCTCTTTCAGCCGCCAGGAGCACCGCCTGGGGGGTGGCCTCCAACAGGCTCTCGGCGATGGCGCGGAATTGCGTAAGCTGTGCGACGGACTCCTTGAGCCCTTTCTCCAGACTTCGGCCGCGCAGCTCGGCCAGCAAGGCAATGGAGAGCAGAGCACTCAGTGCCGCAGGATCGGGCAGGGGATTCCTTTCTTTCCACCCGAGCAGCAGAAGGGCGCGCAAAGGCGCGGAGCGATTCAGATCGTGCACCACAATCTGCCGGGATCCGGCGGAAAGGGCCCAGGCTGCCAGGGGAGTCTCCACCGGGTCGCCCAGGTGCCAGACGTACGATGCGCTTGACAGATCCTTGAGCGTCAGCCCAGGATCGGCGGGAAGGCCGGGAGGCAGCCCCGCCTCGGCGGCGAGGGCTGGGGGCCCGCCCTCTCCTTCGGAGAGCAGTACGGCCGAGTAGTCCGCCTGCAGGAGCTGCGCGCCCCATGCCACCAACTCTTGGAGCGATCCCTCCTCCTTGATGCCTTGCACGAATGAGTGCAAGAACTGGATGCCTTCGTGGAGGCGTGGGTAGCTGGAGGACTCCGCCTCCGGTTGCTGGCGCAGGCTCACCAGGGCATCGGGCTCATCCTCGCCGGGAAGGCGAATGGCTTGGATTTCCCAGAGATGAGGCGGATCCTCAGACGGCAGGCTGAGCCGTTGCGTCCAGCGCACGGGCCGCCCCCGCGCCAAGCTGGAGAGCATGGGGCCGATCTCTGGAACCCCCAGCAATTCCGCCAGGGAGCGGCCGATCAGCTCCTCTCGACGGGTGCCCAGCCTGCGCCCAGCCAGCGGGTTGGCATCCAGCACCGCCCCGCTCGAAGCGGCGACGGCGAAGAGCGCCTCGTGATGCATCTCCCCCAGTCCCAGGGCTTGGAACGAGAGACGATCTCGGGATTTTGAAGTGGGACGCAGCGCCCACATCCGCTGATTACCTGCTTTCGTCTAGGGGGTTGACAGAGCAGCCATGCGTTGCGACCGCTGTGCCTTCCTGAGTGCGGCCGGCAGAATCCCTTCCATGGCGCGGTATTTGGCGATCGTTCTGCGCGCCACCGGAATCCCCCGTTCTCGCAGGATGCCGGCGACCTTGGTGTCCGTGAGGGGCTCGGTTTCCCCGGCAATAATGGTGCGGACCTCATCCCGAACGGAGAGACTCCGATCGAAGAATCTTGAGAGGGGAATAATGCGGCCATTGGGAAGCGCGGCCCTCTTGCGGCTGACTGCGCGCGAAATCGTCGACTCGTGAACCCCCAGGCGCTTCGCCACGAGGGCGCGGGTCAACGGCTTGAGATCACGGTCCGTGCCCAGGATAAACTCCCGCTGCTCCTCGGCCAAGGCCCGGGCCAGCCTCAGGAGGGTGTTCTGGCTCTGCCGGAGACATTTCTCAACCAGGGCCGCCTCCTCGACCTTGGCCTCCCAGCTGTCCCGCTCATCGCCTGCCAAGGTGCGCAGGGCCTCACGAAATTCCGAGCTCACATGCAGGCGCGCCGCCAGAGGCGCGAACACCTCCACGATCAGCGGGCCGTGGGACTGATGCGGGGACAGGCGAAAGGTCATTTCGGCATCGGTGTAGCGGTCCGGTTCAGGCGCCGCTCGGGCGTGGTCGGATCCGAGAAAGGCCCGGCCGGGATAAGGCGTCAGATTGAGGTGAATGAATCTGGCGGCCTGCTCGACCAGGGCGCGCGAGATCCCAAGCTGGCGCGCAATCGTTCCGTATTCTCCTCGGGCGAGTTCCTCCAGGTGGTCTCGGATGATGGGGCCGACGCATTCGGGAACGGGCTTCGTCTCGCTGAGTTGATCGACCTGAATAAGCAGGGCCTCCACAGGCGAGGGGGCGCCAATGCCGGGGGGGTCACCTCGCTGGATCGTGTGGAGTGTACGCTCGATCAAGGCCAGCGGCTTGTGCAGGTACTGGGCCGCCTCGGCCGGGCTCTCGGATAGAAGGCCATTTTCGTCGAGGCGAGCAAGAAGATAAACCGCCACCGGGCGCTGCTCGTCATCGAGCTCGGGGCCAATCTGCTTCATCAGCCGCTCGCGCAGCCCTTCCGGCTGGGCGGGTTCGGGGAGATCCTCCAAGCTCTCGCTCGAAGCCGAATGGACCGGAGGGGGGGAGAGGAAAACGATGGGCTGATCGCTGGGGGCGTGGCACACCGGGCAGGGGCCGGGCAGGTAAAGGGGCCGGTGGCAGGTCGGGCAGCGGGCGGGCTTGACCAGCTCCAGGGCTGGATTGGAGGCGAGAACAGAATTCAACCACTGGTTGAGCTCGGCTCGCGAGAGCCCGAGAAGGTTCATCGTCTGGGCTAGGTGGGCCGTTGCAGTCTGGCGCAGGCGAGGCAGATTGCGTTGCGCAGTATACATTGCGTCTCCTCCAGGGGGCCGCAATCCGCGCCTCGGCGGTGGTTCTGTCTGGAATGCGCCCGAATTGGCGCCCGAGGGGACGGAGTATAGGTCAAAACCCTTAAGGCCACAAGTTGCAAGTAGTGTGCCTACGGGCACGCCGCTTGCACACGTCTCGGCCAAAGGGTTTGGAGGCTTGAGATTTGGCTATTCTTGGGCTGGGGGCGGTCTGGGCGGCCGGTATCTAGGATCCGGGGTAAGCCAACTCCACATACTCGCTGGGCGTGGCTTCCGCCTCGCCTGCCCCCAGGAGGGAAAGGATGTCAAGGATCATCTGGGCCTTGTTCTCGGCATCGCGGCGCGACCAGGTTCTGCTCTTAACCTCCAGAAAGTGGCCGTGCAGAGCAGGCTTGTCGACCCGGTCCAGGTTGATGAAGAACTCGGTGTCGCGATAGCGCACAAGCCAGCGCCGCCGATCCTTCTGAACCTCGATCTCACTCCCGGGCTGGAAGTACTCCCGGTAAAACCTGAGACTGTGGGTTGCGGCAGCTAGGAATCGCGAGCGGGACAGCAGAACGGCATGCTGGAACTCCTGTTCTCGGGCCGGCCCGGTCAGGGTCAGGCGGTAGCGAACGTTGTACACTTCTCCGCTCTCGTCAATAAACTCATCCTCCCGGTAGCGCAGACGACCCTGCTCCGGATCGGCGAACACAAAGTAAGTGTCGTATTCGCGGTAATGGCGATGGCGGATGGTGGTCAACTCCGGGGATTCCATCTTCGCCAGAACTGGCTCGGGGTCCTCAAGCCGGACCTTCACCTGAACCTCGAATGACTCCGCCTCGGTGGTGCCACCGATAGCGACGAGCTTGGAGAGAACGGAGGTCTCGCGCTCAACCAAGAAGGCGTCGATTCGGGAGGCGATTTCCTGGGCGTTGCGCAGTAGTTCGTCTTGGTTGAGGGTCAGGAGTTGGCGATTGCGCATGAGCCACCGGCCATTGACCATCACATCCGTCACGTCGGCCGCATGTGCGGAGTAGACCAGACGTGAGTAGACCGCGTCCGGGCTGCGCTGGAACCCGGGCGAACTATGGACGTCACTCGGATCGATCAGGATGATATCGGCACGTTTCCCGACCTCCAACGAGCCGGTGATGTCCCCTAAGTGCAAAGCCCGCGCCCCCAAGCGCGTCGCCATGGCTAGAGCCACGCGCGCGGGTAGCGCGGTGGGGATGCCCGAGATCCCCTTGGCGAGGAAAGCTGCCAGGCGGGTTTCTTCAAACATGTCCAGGTCATTGTTGGAGGCGGGCCCGTCGGTGCCGATCCCGACGTTCAACCCGACCTCCAGCATCTTTACCACCGGGGCGACCCCCGAGGCCAACTTGAGGTTGCTCGAGGGATTGTGGGCGATTCCCGCGCCGGCGTGCAGGAGGGTGCGCATTTCCCCCTCGTCGATGTGCACGCAGTGGGCGGCTAGGACTTTCGCCTCCAGCAGCGTCTGCCTTTTTACATAGGGAATAACCGGCATCCCATTTTCGCGGCGCGAGTTTTCAACCTCCAGGGCAGTCTCGGCCAAGTGCGTGTGCAAGGGGACATCCAGCTCGACGGCCAGTTCGGCGCAGGCCTTCAAGATCTCGGCCGTGCAGGTGTAGGGGGCATGTGGTCCTACCGAGGGCACGATGAGGGGGTGGCCCTTCCAGCGGACGATGAATTCGCGACAGGCGGCCAGGGAATCTTCAAAAGAGGTCGCATCCGGCGCGGGGAACTTGAGCACGGTTTGCGAGCAAAGGGCTCGCATTCCGACCTCCGCGGTGACCCGGGCTACTTCCTCTTCGAAGTAATACAGGTCGGCGAAAGTCGTGACCCCCGACCGAATCATCTCGGCGCAGGCCAGCTTGGTTCCCAGGCGAACGAAGTCGGGGTCGACGAACTTGCGTTCCACCGGGATCATGTACCCCAGCAACCAAACGTCGAGGCGGAGATCGTCGGCCAGTCCCCGCAACAGGCTCATGGGGGCGTGCGTGTGGGCGTTCACGAGACCCGGCATGACGATGCGTCCGCGGCAGGCGAACCGCGCCCGAGGCTCAAACTCCCGCTCCAGCTCGGCCTGTTCGCCGATTCCCACGATGAGGCCCTGATCTATGGCAACGGCCCCCGGGTTGAACAGCCGATAGCTGTCATCCATCGTGAGGACCAGGCCATCCTCCAAGAGCAGATCAATGCCGGTCAAGATTCCTCCGTAGGGCTGGCCGCAGCCATTCCCTGACAGATCCTCTGCAACGGTTGGCGAGCGCCGCTTGAAAGCGTCCTTCCTATCCCCGGGCCGCTGTCCACAGGGGTTCCGACGGGACTCGGCCTCAGCAGGATGGAGGTCAGCATATCGGTGCATTATACTTACTCGACAGGGTCCGAACAACAAGACAGGAACACCGCCGCCCCAAGCGAAGCCAGGAAGTGATAGATGCGCGCCGTGGATATCATCGCCCGTAAGAGAGATGGAGCCGAACTCAGCACCGAAGAGATTGAGTCCTTCGTGGCGGGTCTCACCTCCGGCGAGATTCCCGATTATCAGGTTTCCGCGTGGGCCATGGCCGTGCTTTGGAGGGGGATGTCGTTGCGCGAGACGACCGATTTGACCCTGGCCATGGCGCGCTCAGGGGAGATGCTGGATTTGAGCCGAGTTGTCCCTTTCGCGGTGGACAAGCATTCCACCGGAGGGGTGGGCGACAAGACGACCCTGGTCGTAGAACCCGTGGTGGCCGCGTGTGGGGTCCCCGTCGGGAAGATGTCGGGCAGGGGGCTGGGATATTCCGGAGGAACGCTCGACAAGATGGAGTCAATCGCCGGATTCCAGACTGAGCTCTCCCGCGACCGGTTCCTGCAACAACTCCGAGAAGTGGGACTCGTCCTGTGCGGTCAGACGGCGGAATTGGCGCCCGCCGATGGTCGGCTGTACGCCCTGCGGGACGTCACCGCGACGGTGCCCTCTATTCCGCTGATTGCCTCAAGCGTGATGTCGAAAAAGCTCGCGGGGGGAGCCCAGGGAATCGTGCTGGATGTCAAGGCCGGTCAGGGGGCCTTCATGCCGAACGTGCGCGAAGCCTCCCGCCTCGGTCGGCTCATGGTTCAGATTGGCACCCGTCTCGGTCGCCAGGTAGTGGCGCTCATCGCGGATATGAATCAGCCGCTTGGCCGAGCGGTGGGCAACGCGCTGGAGGTGCGTGAAGCGGTGAACACCCTCCAGGGGCAGGGACCTCGCGATTTTGAGGAGCATTGCCTGACCGTAGCGGCCCACATGCTCGTGATCGCCCGCCAAGCATCTTCCCTGGCCAGGGGACGTGGTCTGGCAAGAGCCGCGCTCCACGAGGGGCGCGCGCTCGAGAAGTTCGAAGCCCTCGTCCGAGCGCAGGGCGGGGACCCCGCGTTCATCCGCGACCCCGACCTCCTGCCCTCGGCTCCGATCCGAGGCTCCTTGTCCGCCTGGAGCAAGGGCTGGGTGTCGGAAGCCAATGCGAGATTGATCGGTCAGGCCTCAGTGCAGTTGGGTGCGGGTCGATCCAGAAAGGAGGATCCCATAGATCACGCCGTCGGGATAGTCTTGCGGCACAAGGTGGGGGACAAGGTCCAATTGGGGGATGCGCTGTGCGATGTGCATGCCCGCACCCAGGAACAACTCGAGCAAGCACTGGAGGAACTACAGCCGGCGTTTCGGATCGCGCGGCGGCCGGTGGATTCCCTACCCCTCTTTTATCGCACGATCCGCGCCTAGCCTGGGCGCGGGAACCGGCTGGAGGCGCAGGCTTAGTGCTGGCCCCACAGCCACTCCCACCAGATGCTCCAGTTCGCAGGAACCTGGGGTGGGGGGGTGGGCGTGGGCTGTGCCGCCGGAGCTCCCGCGGGAGTCACGGGCTGCACGAGCACCTCTCCGGGCCGGGCCATTTTCCCTTGACTGCGCGCCCACTCCGCGACGGCTTCGTCACTGTGAGCCCCAGCGATCGACGTGCCCAGTTGATTGGATTGACCTGCGAGTGCCGTGACCTGAACCGCAAGCCGGTCCTGGAGGGCGCGAAGATCACTGGCCTGCCCAATCCGCCTCCAGAGTTCCCCGAGCAGGAGAAGAACCAGCAGGACCGCTAGGGCGACCAGCCAGGAGTTCGAGCGATGCGGAGTCCTTTTGGGGAAGGATTCCCTTGAGTCGTGGCTCATCTGCTGACCAATATACGCCGGATCCAAGGTCCCGGCAAGGATGGGACCCGCGGGAGGCGCCGGGCAGGGACCCTTTCTATTGAGGGATCTCCCCGCGGGCCACCTGCTCGATCATCCGGGTAACGCGCTGGCTGGCTTCGCCAATATGGGCGAAATAGGCATGGGCCGCCTCTCGGACCTTTAGGCCGAGATCGTGAACCGTGTTCACTTTCTGCAGGAAGGCCCGCAGGTCTTCAAGGCTGGTAACCCTTGTGGCAACTCCTCGCCCGACCAGATCCCAGTCGTCCAGAGGCTTGGAAAGTCCCAGAATTCCGACGGGAGTGCCCAGGAGGGCGGCCTCCAGGCCGGCCGTGGTACTGAACATAAGCGTGGCGTTCGAACCCGAAACCAAAGGGTACAGCTCCGCCTCCGCGACCCGGGCAAATCCCTGGGCCTCGCTCATCCGCAAAAAGTCGCGGAAGCGTTCCGGGCTCTCTCCCCGGTGGAGTTTGAAAACCACCCCCAGTTCCCTCCAACTCGGCTCGGAGCGCAGGTCTTGCACCCACTTCAGGAATCTGGCCAAGGCCTCCTCCTTTTCCCGGGCCGACACCAGAAGCATCTTTTCGATCGGGCTGCTCAGGAAGGTCAGCAGGAATCCGTTCGGGGCGAATCCCAGTCCGGCGCGCAGCGCCTGGTTGGACCGCTCCCGCCGGGCGGTGGCCAACTGATCGAAGCGGGGGTTGCCCGTGATGCGGATTCGGTCTGGGGATACCCCGACCTTGCGAAAGTACTGCACGGAGGTCTCTCCCCAGGCCGCATACCAATCGCACTTCCCCTGACCGTACTTGCGAAGGCCTCCCTCAATCCCGAAGAGGATTCTCCTCCTCCAGCGAAAGAGCAGTTTGCGCAACGTGGGCTCTTGAAATAGGTCCTTGCGCAAGCTCTCCTGAACGAGAAGGGTCGGAATACCCAGCCTGCGCGCGCGGCGAATGTAGGTATTGGAAGGGAAATTGCGATCGTTGAGCACCACCACGGCCGAGGGGTGAAGCCGAGTTACTTCGGCTTCAATTCGCGCCCGGAGAGGCACGGCTTCCAGTTCCCAGTCAAGATCCGGGCCGGGCAGGGGGTGCTCCGCCAATCGGACAAAGGGGATGGAGGCTTCCTCCAGAGGCGAGATCCGGCTCTCCGTGCGAAGGATTTCGCAGTCCGAGAAGAGAACCAGTGGGGTCCCCCCCTCGCGCAGCATCTTCATGACCGGAAGCAATATGGCCAGGTGCGAGTCGCTGGCCGTGATTTCGAAAAGGACCGGAGCTTGGATGGACATGCGCGGTTATCCTCTGGCTGACAGCCTGAGTCTCACAAGGTCACGCGAGGCGGAGGGTGTCCACCTGCTGAAGAAGCCTCTCCCGCGCTTCCTGCAGGTTGACGAGCTTTGCCTGCTCCTTTTGCACCACCGCCTGGGGCGCCCGCTTGGCAAACTCGCCTGCCAGCAGGGCCTGCAGGCGATCGATTTGGGATTCCACCCGGCTTAGGTCTTTCTTGAGACGAGCCAGCTCCACGGCCGGGTCCGTCGCTTCGGTCAGGGCGAGGTGCACCTCGACGGGACCTGCTGCCAAGACCACCCAGCCCTCTGCCTCAACGGGTGGATCCTTCAGGAACTCCACCTTTGCCAGGTCGAGATGTGCCAGGAACCCCAAGGCAGCCCCCATGGATCTCATTGTGGCGACATGTTTGTCGCTGATAATCCGGGCTGGGATGCGAGCAGCCGCCGGGACTTTGCGTTGGGTGCGCAGATTCCGAATGGACCGAACCACTTCCACGAACAGCGTGAAGTCCTCTAGGGCCTCGCGGTCGACGGCAGCCGGCCCTCCTGGCCAAGGCGCGATCATCAGGGCCTCCGGCCATCCCCCAGACGGGTTGAAGTCCGGACCCACTCCCTGGCACGCGCGTCGGAGGTGCCCATAGAGTTCCTCGGTCACAAAAGGGGTGTAGGGGTGGAGCAGGCGCAGGCTGGTCTCCAGCACTTGAGAAAGCAAGAGCGCGGTCCCATAGGCTCGTTGACCTCCCTCCGCCAGTTGCAGTTTCGAGATCTCGACATACCAGTCGGCGAATTCGTTCCAGAAGAAATCGTACACCAGGCGGCCAGCCTCCCCGAATTGATAGCCGTCCAGCAGAGCCGTGACCGTGCTCACGACCTGGGAGAGTCGGGACCGGATCCATCGGTCCGCCAAGGTTGGAGAGGCGTTGGGGCCGGAAGGATCCCTCCCCGTCGGCACGCGCTCCAAACTGCCGATCACAAACCGGCCCGCATTCCAGAGTTTGTTGGCGAAGTTCCGGTTTGCTTCGACTCGCTCGAGGCTGAGGTTCCAATCGTTGCCAGGGCTGCCGCTGGTCAGCAAGGTGAATCGAAGCGCATCCGTCCCCATGGCGGGTATGCCTTGGGGGTATTTTTCAGCTAACTCACCGCTCGTGCCGGAGGCTCGAATCTGCTCCACGCTGGCCCCATCCATCACCCAGCGCGGGTCCACTACGTTGCCTGTGCTCTTGGACATCCTGCGCCCTTGGCTGTCGCGTATGATGCCGTGAAGGTACACAGTGCCAAAGGGGGGTTGGCCGGTGAATTCGATCCCCATCATGATCATGCGGGCCACCCAGAAGAAAAGGATGTCATAGCCGGTTTCCAGCACCGTGGTGGGGTAGAAGTACCGCAGGTCGGGGGTGGACTCGGGCCATCCCAGGGTTGAGAACGGCCACAGACCCGAGGAGAACCAGGTATCCAGAACGTCCTCATCCTGCCTCAGGTCATGACTCCCGCATGCCTTGCATTGGGCGGGCTCTGCGAGGAAGCAGGTCATGTGGCCGTCCGGGCAGTACCAAACCGGGATGCGATGTCCCCACCATAGTTGGCGCGAGATGCACCAGTCCTGGATGCCTTCGAGCCAGTTGGTGTAGACCTTCTCGAAACGCTCGGGCAGGATGCGCACGCGCCCATCCCGCACCGCGGCCAGGGCGGGCTCCGCCAGAGGCTTCATGCGAACGAACCATTGCGTGGAGAGCATGGGTTCGATGATTTCCCCCCCGCGTTGGGAGCGGGGGATGTGCAGCAGGTAGGGTTCCTCCTTGAGCACCAGGTCCTGTTCGCGCATATCGCCCCATATGCGCTGGCGGCACTCGAAGCGGTCCAGACCTTCGTAGGATCCCCCCGCGCGGTTGATCCGCGCGCGCTCATCGAGAATGGGAATGATCGCCAATCCATGGTCCAGTCCGATCTGATAGTCTGTGGGATCGTGTGCGGGGGTGATCTTTAGAGCTCCGGTACCGAATTCTCGATCGACGCGCGCATCGGCGATGACCGGGATCTTCCGGCCCAGGATGGGGACGAGAACGGTTCGGCCCACATAATCCTGGTAGCGTGCGTCCTCGGGATGGACCGCCACCGCGGAGTCGCCCAGGATGGTCTCGGGTCGGGTGGTGGCCACCGGAATGTATTGGCTTGAATCTTGGAGCCGATACTTGAAAAAATAGAGTGTTCCCGGCTCTTCAGAGTACTCCACTTCGAGATCGCTGACCGCGGTGCGGAGACCGGGGGACCAGTTGATCAGGCGAGGCCCACGATAAATCAGCCCTTTCTCATACAGGCTGACGAATGCGTGGCGCACGGCCTGGGTAAGGCCCTCATCGAGGGTAAAACGAGTGCGCTCCCAATCGCAACTTGCCCCCAGGCGGCGAAGTTGATCGAAGATAATGCCGCCGTATTTTTCTTTCCACTGCCAGACTTTTTCGACAAAGGCTTCGCGGCCCAGATCCTCGCGGCGCTTTCCCTCGCGTTCCAACATTCTCTCCACCTGCAACTGGGTTGCAATTCCCGCGTGGTCCGATCCGGGGATCCATAGGGTAGGAATTCCTCGCATGCGGTGGTAGCGGATCAACAGATCTTCGATGGAGACGAACATCGCATGCCCCAGGTGCAGCTCGCCCGTCACATTCGGAGGGGGGATAGCGATGACAAAAGGCGTCCGGGAGGGATCGAATCCTGGGCGGGTGGGATCGTTGGCGGGACGGAAATACCCGTTCCGTTCCCACCAGCGGTACAGCGGTTGTTCGATGGCCGCAAAATCAAACGTCTTAGCTAGCGGTTGCCTTTCCAATTCGGCCTCCCGTCCAGGATCCCATCCGCGCCAATGGAAAACGCCCCTTCGTCCTCGAGGACGAAGGGGCGTTGGCCCCTCGCGGTACCACCTCGCTTCGCACCCCTCAAGACCCCGCGGGGTGCACACTCAATGGCGATAACGGGCCACCCCGCGCTGATCTAATCCGGAGTCCGTTTCTGCAGCGGGCGATCGCGCGACCTTTGGCGAAACGCGCTGAGGGGGCTTTCAGCCTTCGGCCCGACCTTCTCTGGCAGCCGTTATCCGCCTACTCCTCGCAATCATTGCCTTTTCAGATCCGTTTGACACGCGATGTTAGCACCGGGGCGGGGCGGTGTCAACCATGTGCTGCGGGGTAATCCCCCGGGCCCCCTGATCATGGGCCCTGAGACCCTTGTGGTCTTGATTGCGGAACGTCGCAATTCAGCAATAGATTTGGCGTTCCTTGACTT
>JBEKHT010000042.1:0-10000 GCA_050012135.1 Anaerolineales bacterium
TAAGGACCAGCTCGAACGCTCGCTTCAGGTCTAAGGCAGTGAAATCCTGGAGGATCAGTTCAATATGATTCCTGAGTTCGGGGCGGGAATCCAGGCGGGCTCGGGCTCGCGTGAGCATGGCCGCAGAGCGGTCGACCCCGACTACGGCGTGACCTTCGCGCGCCAATTGGAGCAGGACGCGGCCGGTGCCGCAACCCAACTCGACGATCGGGTCCTGGCGCTGCTGCGCCAGCTCGAGCCAGAACGGCAGGTCCTCGGTAAGGTCCGCGTTCTGGAGATCGTAGTATCGAACCAGGAACTGATAGGGATCGTTCAAGGTCATGGGCGTCCTCTGGCAGAGAGGCTGGGATGGGTCGGGGGAGGGCTAGACCCGCGAAGGATTCTGTGGAGGTCGTTGGGATTGCTTGACCCGAGTTTGGGAGAGCATTATACTCTCGACCGCCCGGGGTGTGGCGCAGTTGGTAGCGCACCGCGTTTGGGACGCGGGGGTCGGCGGTTCAAGTCCGCCCACCCCGACTGAATACCCGGGACCTCCGGGTACTTTGCGGGCGTCGCCAAGTGGCAAGGCATCAGCCTTCCAAGCTGACACCGCGGGTTCGAATCCCGTCGCCCGCTCTCCCCTCCATTCGCCAGGGCGGAGGAAGCCCTCCATCGCAAGGCCGATTCCATCTGGCGGCGGGGAGGGGGACACTCCCTGTGGAGTCGTACCGAGCGGGGCCCGTAGCTCAACGGCAGAGCACCTCCCTCATAAGGAGCGGGTTGATGGTTCGAGTCCATCCGGGCCCATAGTCACCTCCGGTTGGCGCCCCCGCACTCGCTCAGCTTTTTTCGCCGCCAAAAAGGTCCATCCATTCGTCGAGTTCCGCCGAGGCCTCTTCGGAGGCCTCAATCTTGGGCTCCTCCCGGAGAGCCTTCCTCATGACTTGGGCAAATCGTTCGGAGGCCAGCGTGCGCGCCCCGCGAGACCCTGCGCCCTGGGCCAGCTCCCGATCGGAGGTCACGACGGTCCAGTTACCGGGATCTCGGAGTTGCCGCAGGTAGTGGAGGAGCGCGTCATCGGCCGCTCGGGGCGGGCGGACAAAGTGCACCTCGACCGCCCCGCGGGCGAGGGAAGGGCTGGGCGACACGCCGCGGTCAAAGAAGACGACCACGTGGCGCCGGGCCCGGTTTGCAAATCTTTCCAGAAGGGCCAGGAGCTTGCGCTCGTCCTCGGGGTCACTGAGCGATAGACCGGAGAAACGCCCGATTAGGTTGTGCCCATCGATCAAGTAAGGCACCCGAGTACCCTCGTCGCCGAAGGGAAGCCGCGTTGCCCGGCTCGCTCGCGGGTGATACACTGGCCGCGGGCCGATGGTGGCCGGAATGGAGAGGTGCCTCATGCCGCGGCGCTGGCTATTCTACCTCGCCCTGAATGCCTTGGTCTCCGCAACGGTCACTCTGACAGTCCTGTTCCTTTGGCAGCGTGCAGAGGCGCCCCCGAAGGAGGTTCGGACCCCCAAAGGTTTGGCGCCCGCCAGCTCTCCTTTGCCAACCCTTGAGCGCATCACTCCCACCCCGAAAATGTATGCGATCCAGTCGGGGGACACGTTGAGCACGATCGCGAATGAGTATGGGGTGACCGTCGACGCCCTCCTGGCGGCGAACCAGTTGGGCGACCCCAATCGCTTGGAGGTGGGTCAAGTGATCCTGATCCCGCCCTCAGGGCCTACGGAAACTCCGGCGCCCCGAGCCAGCATCACCCCCCAGTTGGGCGAGCCGTATCCTTGGCCGCGCGTCGCACAGATCCGGGCGGCGGGGGACTTGTTGGAGGAGGCGGTCGAGGTCGACAATCCGGGACCTGGCTTTGACTTGACGGGATGGCGCCTTCACTCTATGACCGGCGCGGACTTCGTTTTCCCGGCATTCTCGTTGCAGACGGGGGGCGCAGTCTGGGTGCATACGGAAAAGGGCACAGATACCTCGACTGACCTGTACTGGGGCAGCTCGAAATCGGTCTGGCAAACGGGCGAGGAAATCCTGCTCCTCGACAATCTTGGGCGGGTGAGATACTCCGGCTGGGTGCCCTAGTCTGGGCCAACAGGTGGCGGTACTCGTCGCGGCGAGATGACCTGTCTCCCCGGCCGTCCCGGACAGCAAAGCAGCAGCCGGCCTCGTTTGGAGCCCGCTTGTCATGGCCGGGTCCAGATCCAATCCA
Organism: Anaerolineales bacterium; assembly: GCA_050012135.1. GTDB lineage: Bacteria > Chloroflexota > Anaerolineae > Anaerolineales > RBG-16-64-43 > JBEKHT01. The sequence continues at coordinate 2,195 of JBEKHT010000042.1, forward strand.
CGTTCCGGCTAGGACGCAAACCCAGAGAACAGGATGGCGCCCGGACCGCACCCGGGCACTCTTATGACTCCTCCGCGTGAGCGTCCATGAGGGTCGGGGAAACTGGACCGTGATGGAATCCCAAGAGCAAACGCCGCGGTCGGCATGCTCGCGACTCGAGCGTGGTCGGCGGCTGGCAGGCTCCCCTGTTCCCACCCTGGCGAGCATCGCGAGACGAGACCACAAAATGGGGTCAGCGAGACTTCTCCCTGCCGAACAACCCTCGGGTCGGCCAAGAGTGGGAGTTCCTTCCCACGGCTTCCGCGACTCTCCTGTCCGACTGGCGGATGGAACCCGACTCCCTCAGTGCCCTCTCCCTGCCCCCCCAGAGGGTCCTCCCTCTCGGAGGTGCGCCTGGGCGAATGTCCGGGGAGCGCTGGATGGGCGGCGCTCACCTACCTTGGCAACCCGGCCCGCAACAAGAAATGATCCGCGCTCGAGTGAAGACGGGCCGCGGCCTGTAGGGTTTCTGGCAGGTTCTCGCCGAGGCCTGAGGCGGAGCATCTTGTCAAGAGATTGCCAGTCTGCTACACTCCGGCTCGGAGCCGAGTCATGACCCAAGCGCTGTACAACAAGCTTCGACCCCAGGTCTGGGACGAGGTGGTTGGTCAGAACCACATTGTGCAGACCTTGCGCAATGCCGTGCGGGCTCAAAAGGTGGCCCATGCATATCTGTTTGCCGGGCCTCGAGGAACCGGCAAGACGACGGTCGCCCGAATCCTGGCCAAGGCTGTGAATTGCGCCTCCGAGGATCTCGGGACGCGACCCTGCAATCGGTGCAAAGCGTGTATCTCTGTCAATGAAGGGCGCTATTTGGACCTGATCGAGATTGATGCCGCTTCCAACACGAGCGTCGAGGATGTTCGCGACTTGCGCGAGCGAGTTACTCTGGCGCCCAACGAGGGGGGGCGGAAGGTCTATCTCATCGACGAGGTCCACATGCTCTCAACAGCGGCCTTCAATGCGCTGCTGAAGACCCTGGAAGAGCCGCCCTCCCATGTACTCTTCATCCTGGCGACGACGGAAATCCACAAGCTCCCAGCCACCGTGGTTTCGCGTTGCCAACGCCACGAATTTCATCGGCTCGGTGGGGAAGAGATCGCTTCCTATCTCAGAAAAGTGGCAGAGGCGGAGAGGATCGATGCCTCGCCAGAGGCTTTGCGCACCATTGCGCGTCAGGCGACAGGTAGCCTTCGGGACGCGCTGTCCCTGCTTGATCAGATGGCCTCGCTGGGTGGCCACATCTCGCAGGAAGCTGTGCTCTCCCTGCTGGGGGCTGCCGCCTGGCAGGCGACGCAAGACTTGGTCATGTGCCTGGCGAGAGGAGACCTGGGCGAAGGGCTCCGCCTCATTCACGCGACCATTGATTCTGGGGCCGACACTCGCCAATTCGCCCGTCAGATCGTGGACTACCTTCGGGGCGTGCTTCTGGAACAAATGGGGAGCGAGGACCTAGTTGAGGCGCCGGCCGAGACCCAAGCGGCGATGGGAGAGATGGCCCGATTGATGGGCCTGAGCCAAATCGTGAGGGCTATTCGGGCCTTCAATGTCGCGGCCGCGGACACTCGGGTCGGATGGCGCCCCGAGCTCCCTCTTGAGTTGGCTTTTCTTGAGACCGTGGGTGTCGAGGGGGGAGCCAAGGGCGGCGCGGTCCCTCCTGCGACCTCTGCCGCCCAGGCCGGCACCGCTACAAATGAGCGGCGACCCCCTTTGGGGTTGGGGCAAGAGCCAACGGTCCGAACTCCAGCGAACCACGGGCAAGCTCCAGCGACCCGGGTGAGGGACGAGAAGGCCGCGATGCCGGAATCCCGCCGGGGACCCGGCCTTTCTCTCACCCGCATCAGCGAGATCTGGCCGCGGGTTCTTTCCTTGCTTCGCGAGCGCGACACGCGGGCCCACACCCTTTTTGGGCAGGGGCACCTTTACTCCTTCGAGGGAGAGGTGCTCAGCCTTACCTTCGAGAGCGAGTTGCCCCGAGCCAAGGCGGCCCGACCCGAGACAGTTGCGGCCGTGCAAGGGGTCTTGGCGGAGGTAATTGGCAAGCCGCTTCGGGTGCGCTGTGTTCTGGGCCGCCCCAGTGGATCAGGGGGCCTGCCTGAGCGCATCGAAGGCGGAATGGTGGATACGGCGACCCGCGAACTGGGAGCCCATTCGATCGATTTACCCTGATCGGCGAGAGAGAACCATGGCCAAAGGGCGCAAGCCTCCTCTTCCCTCCTCCTCCGGGCCCGCAAAGGCGCATCAGGTTCGCCGGCTGGAGGAGCAAGTTGCGCAGGTGCAAGACCTACTGGCCCACGAGACCGTGACCGTGAGAGTGGGTGGCGGCGCGGTGACGATGGTGATGAGCGGGGATCAGAAATGCCAGGCGGTGGAGGTTTCTGCGGAGTTCCTCCAGTCTACGGAGGCGGACGTGGTCGGGGATCTTCTCAAGGCGGCGATCAATCAGGCCCTCGAGGCTTCGCGCGACCTGGCCGCCAGGAGACTGGGCATCCTGGCTGGAGGATTCACCTCGTCCTAACGCGGGCTTCGCCAGATTCGAGTCTTCATTCAAACCTATGCCGATCCCCAAGTCAATATCCCGCCTCACGGAAGAATTGATGCGTCTGCCCGGCATCGGACCGAAGACGGCCGCCCGGCTGACTTTTCATCTCCTGCGGAGTCCGGAGGGAGAGGTGCAGGCGCTGGGGGAGGCGATTCTCGAGCTGCGTCGGAGCACTCGCTTCTGCTCTCGCTGCTTCAACATCACGGATGCAAATGAGGATCCTTGCCAGATTTGTCTCGATGAGGCTCGCGATGCGGGCCAGGTGTGTGTGGTGGAAGCCCCGCTGGATGTCCTGGCCCTGGAGCGCACCCGCAGTTACCACGGGATGTACCATGTCCTGCACGGGGCCATTTCGCCGGTCGAGGGAATCGGGCCAGAGGACTTGCGGATCCGCGAGTTGATTGATCGCGTGCGAGCGGGCAGCATCCGTGAAGTGATCTTTGCAACCAACCCCTCGATGGAAGGTGAAGCGACGTTAATGTACCTGAGCAAGCAGCTGGAGGGAATGGGGGTAAAGATGACAAGGCTGGCGCGCGGCCTACCGATTGGCGGCGACCTTGAGTACGCGGATGAGAACACCCTGGCGCGCGCCATCGAGGGACGTTCCGAGTTGTAAAGGCAGTCTCTGCGAGCGGCAGCCCATTTCTTTCAAAGGAGGATCAGTGGCAATTCGGAACCGGGCTTCACTTATCATACTCAGTGTTTGGATCGGCTTAACAATGGCGTGCTCCTTCCCGCTTTTCAACCTCGGCCCCAATTCGGGCGGCGGAGGCGGGGTTACTGCCGTGCCGCCGCAGGCCTCCCCGAACGTGCCCTCCGCGCCGACGACGGCGCCCCCGACCGAAACGAGCGCGCCGCTCCCGAGCGATACACCCACCACCGCCCCCCCAACCGCCACCTCCTCGCCCCCGATGGTCAGCCCGATCGACAAGGACGTGGCCTGTCGCTTCGGGCCGGGTGATGTCTACTCGATTGAGGGATCGTTGGCCGTTGGCCAAACCGTGCCGATCCAGGGCAGGGACTCGCCTGGGGGCTGGTGGTACATCCAGAATCCCGGCCATGCTGGGCGGTACTGCTGGGTTGCTTCCTCCGCCACGCAGACACAAGGGGACACCAGCATCGTGGCGGTCGTGCCTCCCCCTGTACCCTTTGTCGATTATGTCGGCGTGGACCTGAGTCCCTCGAGCAAGGACATTGCGTGCGGGACCTTCCCCTACACATTCGGTGTGAACTTCAAGATTGAATACAATGGCCCGATCACGCTCACCTTCCAGCGTATCAAGAGCGACGGCCACACGGCTCCTGCGGAGACCTATACCTTCTCTGCATCCGGGACGCAATCCTACTTGGACTCCTACCGGGTGGGGGCGACGGGCAGCTACTGGTTCAAGGTCCAGGTTACCAGCCCCAATTCGATTTCCGGTCAAGGTTCGGCGAAGATGACTTGCCATTAGGGCAAGCGGCTGAGGCCGCGCAGTCGAACCTCCGCTTAAGTGCCCTCACCCGTCGGGCGACCTGCGAGCCGGCGGGTGAGTTGCTTGCTTGGCGCCGGGATGGGCCGGAAGGGGTGCCGGGCAAGCCCCCTGCCGGGCGGCCCAAGCGCGAATCCCCAATTTGGACTGGGGGCGGCGTAATCCTCCCGTTTCGCGGCGGGCAGGACCTAGAAGTCTGGCCGAAAAGTAAATCTGCGATCAAGCCCGCGTGTTGTCATTGGCGGTGATGACAGGAGGGCTTGATGCTTGGGAAGCGATCCCCTCAGCGCGGAATGTTTGAAGCGGATCATGTGTACCTCGATTTCGTTGGGCGGGACTCGTTCTATGGCTTCTTGGCCACTGAGCGAGGGAACCTGTTTCGGGATGAGGACTTTGGCCGGCTGTATCCTGACCCGTGCGCTCAGGACGGGTTGTCCGGACAATGGGCGCAACAGCGTGCCGCCGAGCCTTTTGGCGACAGCCTTGCTGCTGCAGGCACATGATCGGGCGTCGGACGACGAAGCCAAGGCCCGTGCCGACTTTGATATGCGCTGGAAGGTGGCGCTGGGGATCAGGATAGATGAGCGTCCCTTTGCCACACCGTCCCAGTGTTCCTCGGGAAGAGCACTCTGCAATTGTTCCGAGCCCAGCTCATCCTTCACGATCACATTCGGGCGATCTTTCAGCGCAGTCTGGAATACGCCCAGGAGAGCGGGTTCCCCCGGAACCCGCATCTGGGGTTCCTGCAGGGGCGGAAGATGAAAGTGGTGCTTGACACAACCCCCATTCTCGGCCGTGGGGCAGTGAAAGATACATACAACCTGCTTGCGGATGGAATCAAGAAGTTGATCTGGGCATTGGCCAAGAATGCGGCGGGGGCGCAGCCCGATGTATGGGCGCGGCAACAGGGACTGGGACGACGCTACTATGCTTCGAGCGTGAAGGGCGAGGCGGAGATCGACCCTCGGCCCGACCACTGAGGGCGGGTTGGAGCGACGAGAAGGCACGTACCGAGTTCTTGAAATCGATCGTGGCCGACGCCGACCGTCTGCTGGAGACCGCCCGGCAAATGCTGAAACAGGTCCCGGTGGAGAGCAACCAAGAGAAGGCCATTCTCGAAGCGGCGCAGCTCCTGGCACAGCTGCTTTTGCAGGATGTGGAACGGCCAGCTGGGGGTCCCGGTCCTTCCGGGGAGCAGGGGGATCCACGCCTGAAGCAAGGGGTGACCCCGGACCGGATCGTCTCGGTCCAGGACCCCGAGATGCGCCATGGGCATCCTGGCCCGGACGCCAGGACGGGCAAGAGCGCGAGCAAACGGTTCGTGGGCTTCAAAGCGGCCGTGGCCGTGGATCCGGATAGTCAACTGATCACCGCCGTGGATATGCTGAGCGCGAATGCGGTGGACAGCGAGCGAGCATTGGAACTGGTGCAAGCGAGTGAGGCGAACACCGGGATCGAAGTCGAAGAGACGATCGGGGACCCTGGCCCGCGCGCCCAGGATACGCTTTGTCAAGAGGGGATTCTGAGCGATGGCGCGCAGGCATGTCGGGGCCGAGCGGCTTGCTTCGGCTCCGGTGACGCGCTTGCTTTTGTGGGTGGGAGGCCCATCGTACGTCGTGTCTCCGGCCTTGAGCCAGAGTGATTCGGATTCAGACTTCAGGTACGTGGAAGGCTTCTGAGCGCTCGCTGACGCAAGTGATAGCCGTCGTCGTAGCGTTCGCCGGTTTGCCAGAGCTTCCAGGCAATGGCTAGCCAACGGTTAGCCAAGCAACGAAAGGCGTGGCTCTGGGTACGGCAGTGGGGGCGAACACTCTCGAAGTAAGCGTTCGCCCAGGCAGACTCGCGGAGTGAACAACGAGCCCACTGCACCGCGACCTGGCGAAGCTCCTGATCGCAGGCATAGCGAAAGTTGACGGTTCTGCGTTTGCCTGAGCTCCTTGTCACCGGGCATGTGCCCGCCAGCGCCTGCACACTGGCGGGCGAGGCAAACCGTCTGCGGTCATCCCCGAATTTGGCCAGCAGGGAGGGTGCCAAGAGATCTCCCGCCCCTGGCAGTGAGCCGAAGACAGCGGCGTCGGGATGTTGTCGGAACAAATCTCTCAAGCCGCGCATGGCTGCCTTTTTGGCCTGGGTGAGTTCGAGGAGCAGGCCAGCCAGCAACACTGCTTCTTGCCGGTAGATCTGGGAAATCTCTGGGCTGGCTTCTGGATAGGGGGCTTGCAGACGGCCGAAACTCCGAGCCAGGGCGTCACGGCGGGTGTAGCGGTGTCGCCGGCCGAAGTCCTGGAAGGTTTCCAGGGTCAGTTCGGCTGCCTCCTGGGGCGTGGGGTATGTTTCCAGGAAATACAGCCCAATCTGGCCGGTGGGCTCACTGAAGACATGAAGTGCCAGCGGGTAGTAGCGAGCCAGCACGGCCTGCAGGCGATTGGACAGGCGCACACTGCTCTCGGTGAGATGATGGATCAAACTGACCTTAGCCCGAATCCGACGGGTAAGCAGCGTGTCGCGGGACCAGGGCTGGAGACGATTTCGGTCGGTGCGCAGAATGTCGGCAATGACGAAGGCATCGCTGGGATCCGAACGGGCGCCGCTCTGGCGGTAGCGCTCCCGGCTGCGCTGCACCATTTTCGGTGGCAAGACGTAGATCTGGGTGTAGTCTCGATCCCAGAGGAAATCCACCAGAAGGTTGTGTGCGGTCTCCAACCCGACCAGACATTCTGGCGCTTCAACGCCCAGTTGCTGTCGCGTGGCGTCCAGCTGGAGGAAACCTTCCGGGCGGTGGGAAAGCGTGAGCTGGGCGACGAGGGTCCCAGCCTCGTTGAGGAACGCGGCGTCGTGCTTGGCTTGGCTCCAATCAATCCCGAGATATACTGGCATTGGCACCTCCTAGGCTTCTGGCCAGAGGCCCGACGGCGTTGGGCTGGCGATCGTGGTCCCGTTAAGGCGCTCATGGCGCGATACGCTTTGGACGGTGCCGCCAGGCGGACCTGGGGGACAATCCTGGGCTGGCGCTCGCAGCGCAGGGCGGGCTGGGTCCTCATTCCCAGGTCAGACGCCGACGGGGTAGACGGACGATGGCTGACTCCCTCGTCTGTTCTACCCCGTCAGTCAATCCAAGTCCACTCTACAGTAACGGGGCGGGCTGTGCCTTTGGGGATGGCGCCACGCGTCAGATCTTCGAGCAAGCCGGGCGCAAACTGGTAGCGAGGGTCGCCCACCCAGACAACCAGGGCCAGTTCACCAAGGAGGCATTCCTGATCGATCTCGAAGCCGGGACCCTGGTCCCCGGGTCCCAGGGGACGTGCACCTGTCCAGCGGGAGAGGTGACCCACACGACGGTCCCCTGTGGCGCCCACAAGGATCGCAATGGTCGAACGATCTCCCAGCGGGCGTTTCAGTTCGAGGGGGCAGTGTGTGACGAGTGCTTGTTGCGCAAGGCGTGCACGCGAGCCCGTCTGGGCCAGGGTCGGGTGGTGATGATCCATCCGCAGGAACGCCTGATCCAAGAGGCCCGGGCTTTGCAAGCCAGTCCGTAGTTCTGCGAGTACCGCGAGAAGCGGCAAGCCGCCGAGCACCGCATCGGGCGGCTGATCCAGTTGGGAGTTCGCCAATCGCGCTACTTCGGACAAGCTAAGACTCTCTTCCAAGTGATGATCGCAGCGACCGTGGCCAACCTTACGCTCACCGCTACGAAGATGATGAAGATGAGGCCCCGAAGCGGGGGCAAGGGCATCACGTCTTCTTTGTTGTCTA
>JBEKHT010000042.1:15000-21014 GCA_050012135.1 Anaerolineales bacterium
TGATCCCACGGTACCGAGTGGAAGGGCCGTGGCTTACCGGACAAAAGCTACCCCGGGGATAACAGGCTGGTGAGGTCCAAGAGTTCACATCGACGACCTCGCTCGGCACCTCGATGTCGGCTCATCGCATCCTGGGGCTGAATAAGGTCCCAAGGGTCGGGCTGTTCGCCCGTTAAAGCGGTACGCGAGCTGGGTTCAGACCGTCGTGAGACAGGTCGGTCTCTATCCGCTGTGGGCGTTAGGGACTTGAGGGGAGCTGCCCCTAGTACGAGAGGACCGGGGTGGACAGACCTCTGGTGCGCCAGTTGTCGTGCCAACGGCATTGCTGGGTAGCTACGTCTGGCAGAGATAACCGCTGAATGCATCTAAGTGGGAAACTCGCCCCAAGATTAGGTCCCTCATCCCTTTAAGGGAGTAAGGCCGCAGGAAGACTACCTGTTTGATAGGCGGCAGGTGTAAGCGCAGCAATGCGTTGAGCCAAGCCGTACTAATGGCCGAGGGCTTATCCGCGGTGCGGAGAACTTGGAATTCTTCTTCGATCCTATTCGGTAAAGAGCAGTCTCTTTGGTCTTTGGAGCGGCAGGGGTACACCCGGTCCCATCCCGAACCCGGAAGTTAAGCCTGCCAGCGCCGATGATACTCGGCTGGCAACGGCCTGGGAAAGTAGGTCAAGGCCAAAGAGATCTGAGCATTCCGTGGCCCCGCGTTCGCGCGAGGCCACTCTTTTTTGTCCTTCCTTTCCTGGCCCCGGCTGACTCCCCCGACCTCATGGCGGGGAAAACCAAGCCGCCCCGGGCGGATGGCCGGGGCGGCTCAAGGGAGGGGAGGTCCCACCGAGAATTCGAATTGGATGACTCGGGTCGGTCAGGCGATCACGGCCACCAGCGCAGGGACCGGGGAGGGAAGCTCCTCGCGTGGGGTCGCCCGCACGGCCTGCCTCAACTCCTTGGCTCCAATCAGGCGGATCGCGCGGGTGCGAGCCCATTTCTCGGCGGTGGGGCTGAACGTGCCGGTCGTGATCACATATCCCCGCACCGCTTTGTCAGTGCGCAGCATCCCCGCGTGAAGTTGCCGCAAGGTATCCCGGTCTACCTCTCGCACCGGGCGCGGGAGGCAGACAGCGACCTCCTGCAACCCGGCTGGATTCTCCAGGAGAAGGTCCAGGCCCGACTCTGCGGCTCGCCCGCCTACGGCCGCTTGGTAGCCTCGCATTCGGAACAGGACCGCCACGAACACCTTGAAGGCCTCAGGCGAAAGGCCCTCAAGGTCCTGCTCAAAAGGGGAAGGAGTCTCTCCGTATCGTATCAGCCCTTCCTCCCGCCCCCACAGAAGCGTCAAGCCGACCAGGGCACCTAAAGTCAAGGCCGAAAACAGGGCGTCTCCGAAACTGAGGGTCACGCTCAGGTTGCCCCTCGGCCACAGGGCTGAGGAGTAGAGACGGACCCCTACCAGGAGGGTCCAGAGCACGATGAGTTCAGCCGCAGGGGCCATGAGCGCTTGATACAAAGGTCGCTCCCGCTGGCCAAGATCGCCACGAGCACGATAGGCGAGGGGGTCCTGACGCGCTCCCGTGCGGTACCAGCCCATGAGCGGCAAAGCCACCTGGACCGCGACCGGGATGAGCAGCAGCCATCCAAACCAGGGCTGAAGAAGGAAGTTCAGGATATCGAGGAAAACATCAAAGCCGGTCATTTTGCCCTCCCCGGGCTTCCTCGCCGCCCTCGCAGGGGCTAGCTGGAGCCCGACCTTCCCTTGTCTCTTGCCTTAATTATCCGCAGGTGAGGCCTGGAAGGGTGGTTGCAATTGCCTTGCTGATCCCCCTCCCGGCAGGACAGCCAGCCCGAATCCAGCGGATTCCTGGGGAGAAAGGCCCGCGGCGTGCACGTTGCCTGCAATGCTTGCCCCCAGCTTGTATGACGATTGCAATAGGCCTCTGAGGTTGGTAGAAGGGCACCCGGAAGAAAAGGATGCGGCGCTCGGAAAAGCGCCGCATCCAGGCCTCATCCCGCAGGGAAAAGAACCCCTGGCACAACTTGGCCGGCCATCTACCCCACCGAAGCCGGGCCAGGCGCGGGGTGCAAAGGCAGGACCATGCTGGCCCGCGGAGTCTGGCTGAAGTCGAAGTCGGCACTTAGGTCCCCCAGCTGCGGGGCGTCCTCCCGCACATCCGGGCGAGAGTCCGGGCGCCCATCCACCTTCGGGTCGATCCGCTCTCCGCTGAGGAAGTCATCCTCGATGAACTTCAGGTAGGCATCGAAGCTCAGGACCTGGGGGTCGATGTACCCCCGCTTGGCATAGGGGCTGATGACGATCCCCGGCGCCCGCAGCCCGTATCCATTTTGGTCGACCGCCGGGGGGACCACATGGTCATAGAAGCCCCCCCAATCATCCCAGGAGAGGAAGATCGCCGAGCTGCTCCAATCGGGTCCTTGCATGACCGCATTGATCAAGCCGGTGACATACGCCTGGCCAACGCTGACCAGCGCCGGAGGGTGCTCACTGTCAGCCCCATTCGGGACAACCCAGGACACGGCGGGCAGGCTTCCGTCCTTTGCCGCCTTGTAGAAGAGCGACAAATCCTGGACATTGCTGGTCTGCCCATCCTGCTTTACCGTGTCAAAATCCGGCAGGGGGTTCCAGATCCCCGGCACCGTTGCCTTCTGCGGGATGGGGGCGCATGTCATTTGCCCGTCGTCCTCACAATCGGGCTCGCTGCCTTGCGCCAGGTAGTACGCCCAGCTCACATTGTCTTGGTGGAGCAGGTAAGTCAAATCCGTCCAGGCGAAGTCCGCCCCAGCGGTCACCGTCCCGTGGGTGCCCCCCGGATTGTTGAGATCACTCTTGCAGCTCATGGGGTCTCCCCGGACCGAGCAGGTTGCTGACCAGGCCGAGACCATGAAGAGGTGGGCAGGCAGACTCCAGGAGGCGTTCGGTTCGAACATGTGATCCTGCAGGACAAAGTTCTCGGCATACGCCCAGTAATTGGGGATCTCACGTGCATCGTGATACCCCATCACGTCGGTGCCGCCGGAGAGCCGGCAGGTCGGATCATTGGGGTCCGCGCACTTCTGGCGGGCCCGGCCCACTTGGGTGATGAAGCCATCCATCTTGCCGCTGTCGATGTCAGCCACGGCATTGCTGGAGCCGTGAGGCCCTCCATGGTTGAGGTCGTGAGGGTCGTAATAGGGCCGGACGCAGGCATGTGTCACCGGGTCTGGCACGCAAACCGCGGGCACTCCGTCCTTCATGGGGATCCCGTCCGCCCCGGGAAACGTGCCGAAGTAGGAGTCAAAGGAACGGTTCTCCTGCATGATGACAACTATGTGCTGGATCTTGTGGATTCCGCTCAGGCCCGAACTGGCGGGCGAGGAGGCTGTGGAGGTTGGGCCAGGGGTGGCTTCTCCCAGGCTCGGAACGAGCTGAGTGAGTTGCGACTGGGCGTAACCACCGAGATCGACGCCGGCACAGGCGGGTCCCAAGGTAAGTACCGCAAGGATCACAATCCATCGTTTGCGCGCATTCATGGTGTCCCTCTGGCGATCTTCGTGTCCGAGGGTACCATACCTCAATCCCATATGGTGGGGGTGAACGCAGTGCAAAATCTGTGTAACCGCGGTGAGTTGGGCATGAGAATCCCTTCGAGCCGGGGCTCGATGGGAATCCTTTGGGAGAACGGCTAGGGTGGAGAGGGCCGAGTCGGCGGTAGCGTCCTCGGGCCGGATCGCCCGCGCTCCCTGGGTGGGAGACCTCGGGGGCGCGAGTCCCTCTCCAAACGCCCGTGGGTTTGTCCGCGAGGCTAGCGCGAGAAGGCCGTTCGGCAAGGGAGCAATCGAGTCCCGTCTAGCCGGGTTGGGGAGTCCCCTTGGCGGGGAGGTCGTGAAGAGGGATCACGCCTGAAGCGCAACGGCCCGGTTCGGTACTCCTCGAGCGAAACGCAACGCGGCGCCAGCCTAGGCGCTGCGTTCGAGCCGCTGCTGGGGCATTGGGACCGCCCCATCCGGCATGTTCCCCTTATCTCAGCTCGGAGGCAGGCGCAGGCTGAGCCCGGGGTGGGAGGAGGAGCGGAGTCCTGGACGCTTGGTTGAAGTCAAGAACGCTGATGAGATTTCCAAGTCTCCCTCTCTAGGGTTGCGTCTTGCGAGTATCTTGAGCATCTCGCGTGGGGTGCCCGAGATGGGTCGGGCGGACTCATCCTCTTCGGGCAGCGCGCAAAGGTGCCTGCCCAGAGCCCCAGGATGAGGCACATGAGCATGGTCGAGTTGCCTTACCTACTTGCAAGACGGAACGCAGGCAGTAGCGGACAGCAAGAGCTCTGTCGCCCCCTCTAAGAGAAAGAGAAATGAGATCGAATTGCGTTGCGGCACGTTGCTGAGGAGGGGTTCTTCGGTCTGGAGGCTCTGGCAGTGCTCGGAAGAAGGGCAAGGGAGGAAGGTCTGGGAGTCCCTATGGCCGAAGGTGCTGATCCAGAAAGCGTACCACCCGCGCGAGGTATTGTTCGGGGAACCCCTCGTCAACGTTGCGGTGGCTGGCCTGTGAAACGCTCCAGACTTCCTTCGGCTCCCCCGCCGCACCGGTCAGTTCCCGGAATTCACTCATCGGCAGGTAGGGATCGTGTTCGCCGTGGATGAAGAAAATCGGGCGAGGGCTGATCTTACCAACCCAATCCACGGGCTGAAACCGGAAGAGATTTGCCCCGACCCGAAGGCTCGTGATCGTCACGGCGAGCCAGGCCAGCGGCGAACAGAGCCCTGGGGGAATCCCCCTCTCGTGCATTCCCTCCCGTAAGGCAGTCGTGAGCCGCGCAAACCCCCCGTCGCTGATCACGGCCCCAACTTCGGGACACAGCGGCGCGACCAGCATGGCGACCACGCCTCCCATCGAGAATCCGAGCAGGCCAATTTGGCGCATCCCTTTCTGGATAACCCAGCGGACCGCGCCCAGCACGTCCCGCCGCTCCAAGTACCCCAGGCTGCTGACCGTGCCGTCGCTCCTGCCGTGCGCACGGAAATCGAACATGAGGAGGTTAAGACCGGCGGCATGCAGGGCCGGGGCATATTTCACATCGGGATCCATGCTCCCGGACTTGCCATGCAGGAGGATCACGGCGCGGGCAGATCCCTGGGCCGGAATCCACCATCCCCGCAGCGTCAGTCCGTCGGAGGCGGGAAAGCTCACCTCCTCATACGCCAGGTTGTACTCAGAGGGACTGCGATCCTGCTGGCGCGGGCGACGCGACGTGACCTGCAGAGATAGCACCCCTCCCAGTCCGAGCACCAACAGGCTGGCCGCAACCACTAGGAGTGCGATTCCCAAGCCTAGCAGCATGAGGCGCATCCCCTGGGTTCCTCTGGCTGGGTCGGCCGTCGCTGAGTGCGAGCCAGAGGGGCTTGGCCCTTCCTTGAACCATCGGGCCCCCCACGGCCCACCTGGAGGGGCGGGACCCGGGGCGGTGCGAAGGTGGTCTGAGGGGATTGCGCTGGTCTGCCTGCTCTGCTCGCCTCACCACGATCAATTATTGGCGGGCGTGGAGGTGCAATGGGTGGGAGGTCGTCTTCGCGCGGCCATCGAATTTTGTCACGATCTTCAGCACGGGCCGCGAGGCTGGGCGGGGCTCTGTTCCTGCGGGGTATTCGGGGGAGAGGCATCGGTCTATTGGCGCAGAGGATGTTGCCGGAGCCACTCTTGATTCGGGTCAGTTTCTTGCATGAGGCCGGCCCTCAGATTGACCGGCTGACAATGCTCACTTGTCGGCTCCCGTTTTGCTTCCCCCCCGGGGCACGCCATCGGAGTTTAGCACCCCGATCCGCGCGCTGTCAATCGAAGGCGCATGTTGTGGCGGGCAGGCCATCGAACCGGGGTCTCGATGCGCTGAGATTTGCGGATTGTACCGGGCCGAAGTAGACTTGCGCCTTCTTCGGCGCTTTCCTCCAACCCAATCCGGGATCCTCCGTCCGAAGTCGAGGTTGTCATGAGCTCAACTGCTGCACCGGCCGCCCCTGCCGCCCCTGCCGCCC
>JBEKHT010000043.1:0-20619 GCA_050012135.1 Anaerolineales bacterium
GGGGAATGAGGAGAAGGACTCCGACCTCGTTCCTGATTAAGTCTTATCCCCCCATTTCCTGCATCTTGAGGATAAACCTGGCAGAAGGTTCGAACAAGTCGCGAAGTGCCACCGGCTCATCTCCTTCGCACGCTTCCCGTCGGGATCGCCGCGCTTTGGGCCTTGGTCACGGAGACCGCCGTAGAGATCGGTGATGTCGTTGACGTGGGAGGTGAGGGTAGCAGCGGAATCCTCGGACCCGGATTGCCGGATTCTCCCTTGGCCATCCGCGCCAAGGAGCGGGCCGTCGCATATCGGGGTCAGGAACAAGGCCCCCGGCCTTCGGGATACGTCATCGGCAGAAAGGGGCCCGCGACAATAGTCTGTCCCTGCCATCTGCCTGCGCTGAATCACGCGAGATCTTCCCTGACGTTCCCTCCGGCGACCGGACGGGCTTGAGGGTTTCGAGGGGGAAATAGTGTGGACTGCGGCTGGGCAATCGGATAATATAGAACTGTGCCCATCCTCACTCTTACCACTGATTTTGGCACCAAGGACGGTTTTGTCGGGACGCTGAAAGGGGTTATCTGGAGCATCTGCCCGGAAGCGCAGATCGCCGACATCAGCCACGAGATCGCCCCGCAGAACGTGCTGGAGGGGGCCTTAGCCCTCTGGCGGGCATACCCCTTTTTTCCGACTGGGACGGTCCACGTTGCCGTGGTCGACCCGGGGGTGGGGACCGAGCGCCGCCCCATTGCCGCGTGTATGGCAGGGCAATTCTTCGTTGGGCCGGATAACGGCCTTTTCACCCCAATGTATGAGGACGCCAGACGGAACGGCTGGGGGCTGGAGATCGTCCAGCTGACAAATACCAGCTACTTCCTCCCCAATGTCAGCCGGACTTTCCACGGGCGCGACATCTTCTCGCCGGTGGCAGCCCATCTTGCCCGTGGCGTTTCTTTCGGAGACCTTGGGCCGCCGGTGACTGACCCGGTTCGGATCCAGCTGCTCCGTCCGCAACGCACCGCCGAGGGCTGGCAGGCCCATGTGACCGTGATTGATGTTTTCGGCAATCTGACCACGGATTTGCCGGCGGCCGAGGTTCTCGGGAGGGAGCAGCCTGTCTTCCGCCTGCGCGGCCGCGAGGTCCCGGGGCTGTCTGAGTCCTACGGACACGGAAAAGCCGGAGACTTGATCGCCCTGGTGGACAGTGAGAACCATGTTGAGATCGCGATCGTCAATGGTTCCGCCGCCCAGGCGCTCGGTGCCCGGGTCGGCGACGCCGTTGAAGTGGTCTTTGTCTGAGACGGATCTCGAGGAATACCAAGAAGACCCTGTACATCTTCCCTTGAAGACGCTCGCGTGTCCTTGACCAGCGAAACTCCTCTTGCGATCGATCACCTTACCTTTCGCTACTGGCGCAGGGCGGAGGAAGCTCTCCGGGGCGTCAGCTTGAGGCTTGAGCGCGGCCAGGTGATGCTGGTTGCCGGATCCAGCGGCTGCGGCAAGACCACCCTGATGCGCTGCATCAACGGGCTCATCCCCCGCACCTACAAAGGGGACCTGGCCGGCGACCTGCGCCTGTTCGGTCGGTCTTTGCGCGAGATGGGCATGGAGGAAATCTCCCAGATGGTGGGCACCCTCCTGCAAGATCCTGAGCGCCAAATCCTGGGCAGCTATGTCCTCAATGAGGTCGCTTTCGGGCTGGAATCGCTTGGGCTCCCGCGCGAGGAAATCGTTCCGCGCGTGGAGAAGGCGCTTGCCCGGCTGAAGATCGAGCATCTGCGCGACCGCGAAACGTTCGGGACCTCGGGTGGGGAGAAGCAGAAGATTGCCCTGGCCGGGATCCTTGCGATGGAGCCGAAGATTCTCCTGCTGGACGAGCCTCTGGCGAGCCTTGACCCGGCCTCATCGCGCGAGGCTCTGCAGGCCTTCCGCCAGCTGGCCGACGAGGGGATCGCGGTAATGATTGTTGAGCACCGGGTTGAGGACGTGCTCGCGATTCACCCGGAAATCGTCCTGTATATGGATGAGGGGCGCATCGTCTACCAGGGCGAGGCCGAGGGGTTGATGCAAGCCGTCGATTATCACCGCATCAAGCTGCCCGCTTCGGCCGTCATGCAACGCGCGCTCCGGGACCCTGCGCCCGTTTTCGAGCCGGCGATTCGGCCGGGAAGCGGGAAGGAGCACTTGGTGGAGTTCGAGGGAGTGCACTTCCGCTATCGTGAGGAAGACCCCGAGGTCCTGCGAGGGCTCGATTTCTCCATTAACAAGGGGGATGTGATCGCCGTGCTGGGCCACAATGGCTCTGGCAAGACGACCATGGTGAAGCATGCGCTGGGGCTGCTCAAGCCGACCGATGGGCGGGTCCTGCTCGAGGGGCGGGACACGCGCCAATCGACGGTGGCCCAGGCGGCGCACACGGTCGGCTACGTCTTCCAGAGCCCGACGCAGATGCTCTTCGCGCCCACGGTGGCCGAGGAACTGGCCTTCGGGCCGAAGAACCTGAAGATGGCCCCCGAGGAAATCGCCAGGAATGTCGAATGGGCAATCGATACCGTGCATCTCAAGAGCGAGATGCAAATGCCGCCGCTGGCGCTTTCCTTCGGCCAGCAGAAGCGCATCAGCATCGCGGCCGTGCTGGCGATGCGCTCGCGGATCCTGATGATGGATGAGCCCACGGCCGGCCAGGATTACTGGAATTACATGGCCTTCATGGACTCGATCCTGCAGATGCCGGGTTTCGATGCGGTCATCTTCATCACGCACGATGTGGATCTGGCGGTGATCTATGCCACGCGCATCCTGCTGCTTTTCGGCGGCGAGATTGTGGCGGATGGGGCTCCGCAGGAGGTGCTGCGCGAGGAGGCTCTCCTGGAAGACTGGCGGGTTCTGCCGACTTCGCTCCTACACGTGAACCTGGAACTGCTTCCAAGGACCGGCAGATTCTTCCGGGCTGAAACTCTCGCTCACATTGTGAGTTAACTTAAGTGCGCCGCGTGTGCGGCGCGGAAACCGGCTCCGGCTCAATCCAACTTGAGGAGGGGACATGGAAAAGAAGTCGCTTTGGAAGTTCGGGACGCGGGAGGTCGTGTACGCGGCGATCGGGGCGGCGCTGTATGCGGTGCTGGCCGTGGCGACCAACTTCCTGCAAATTCCATCCGCCGGAAATGTGTCCTTCCGCCCGGCCGTCGCCATCCCGATGTTCTTCGGTGTCGTTTTCGGCCCGATCGTCGGCTTCGTCGCGGGTTTCATCGGCAACATCATCAGCGACCTGATATCTGGCTACGGCTTCTGGTTCTGGTGGGACCTGGGCAACGGCCTAATGGGCCTCATTCCGGGGCTGATCGCGCTCTCGATCATCTCCTATCGAAGCTCGAGATCCATCCTGAAGGCCGAGCTGTTCGTCATCATCGGCGTCCTGGTCGGCATGGCGCTTGCCTCGGTTTCTGAGATGTGGGTTTCCGGCGCGGACATCCACACCGTCATCTTTGGCAATTTCCTGCCGGCCGTCATACCGAACCTGATCAATGGGTTGATCCTGGTTCCGATCCTGATGGTTGCCTACGACGCCATCGTCAAGCGGTCCGGACGGTAACAGGAAATGAAACGCCGGGGGGCGACCGGTCGCCGGTCGCCCCCTCGTGAGCCTCCATGCTTGTCACCTGGCGCTATCGCCCCCGCAACACTTTGATGTCCCGCTTTGACCCGCGGGCGCGCTGGATCTTCTCCCTGGCCTTCCTATTCGCCACCACCATCTTTTGGGATGCGCGCTTCTTGCTCTTCTTCTTCGTCCTGGGCTTTGTCTGGTATTTTTCCGGCGGAGCCCCCTGGGTCGACGTCCGGCGCGGGTGGATGCTGGTCGGTGTGCTGCTGTTCGTGATGATCGTGGTGAATACGATCATCACCGGGGGCGGCGCGGGAGGAGTCGTCCCGCCCGGCGGGAACCTAGTCTGGCCGGGCGGCCTGCAGCTGCCATTCCGGCTGGGCCTTTGGCATCCCGGCCTGACGTACGAACGGCTGTGGTTCGCAATTTGCCAGGTCCTTCGCATCGGCGGGATCTCGGCGGTCTTCCTGGTCATCCCTTTCACGATGGACCCCCGTCTCTACGGGGTGACCTTTCGCGGCCTCGGTTTGCCGGACCGATTCGCCTACTCGATGGAACTGGCTTTCCGTTACGTGCCGACACTGGCACGCGAGTTCGAGACGACCGTTGACGCCCAACGGGCCCGGGGTTACGAGGTAGAACGCCTGCAGGGGGGGATTATCCGCCAGATCCTGAATGTCGCGCCGCTCATCGTGCCGATCACCATGAACTCCATCCTCATGGGCGAGGATGTGGCCAACGCCATGGACTTGCGCTGCTTCGGCCAGCGCCGGCGCACTTGGTTGTATCAATTGAAGTTCCATTGGCAAGACTATGCCCTGGTCACCCTTGGGGTTCTAATGCTCGTGGGGGGCATCGTGGTGAGTGCGGTCTTCCACATCGGCGGTTTCTGGGTGCCGGGGTTCTGGCTGCGCATGGCAGGGAGATAGGGGCCAGAGGGGAGGAACGAAGCGGGTTGAAAGGATGGCGGAGACCGCAGGCCATGACGGTCTTCTCTTTGAAAGAAAGGGTGAGGAAAGGGTCTCCGTAGTGCTATCGGTTGTCGTCAAAGCCGGCCGATCGGCTTCGGAAGCGGCACAGGCCAATGAGGCCGGTCGTTCTCGCATGATTCAGCGGAATGGTTTTGGATTCGAAAGGCATCGTGACTCGAGCGTTTGGCCTGTCTTCTCGTCTTGGCGAATGGGCCCGGGGCTTGGTCGTTTGCGCATGAGGGGAAGCTGAGGGAGATCGCATGTGGTCGGGGATCATTCTCATCCTGGTCGGGTTGGCCGTCCTCGTGTCAGCACTGGCCCTCGGGCGAACACATCCACCTCGCAGTCCGGCGCTGGGGGGGATTGAGAACCCCGACACGGCATTCGCCTATGATCGGATCAGCAACTGGCCGCAGTTTTCACTACTCCGCCGCATGGTTGTCGCTCGACTTGCCCGGTGCAAGCCCGCAGGAACCCTTGCTGACATCGGTTGCGGGCCAGGCCAACTGGCAATCCTCATCGCAGAGCAATTTGGTGATCTGCGGGTCATCGGGATAGACACGGCCGGGGAAATGGTCAAGGCTGGCACTTCCAAGGCGTCCGCGTTGGGGCTGGAAGGACGATTGGAGTTCCGGCGAGGAGAGGTGGAAAGACTGCCACTCCCGGACAGCAGTCTTGACCTCGCGATCAGCACCCTATCGCTCCACCATTGGTCAAATCCCACGGGAGGACTTGGGGAAATCTACCGGGTGCTCGGCCCCGGAGGGCGGCTTCTCCTTTTCGACCTCCGAAGGGATTCCCGGCGAATCTTCTCTTGGTTCCTGAGATTTGCGCAGGCTATTGTTGTGCCCCGGGCCCTGCGGATTGCAAATGAACCCCTGGGTTCGCTCCTGGCGAGCTACACCCCGGCTGAACTTCAGGGCCTCCTCAGGCGGTCGCCATTCAAGGAATGGAGGATCGAGGAGGGGGTTGGATGGCTGTTCGTCTGGGCCACCAAGGGCTGATTGTCCGGTCTCACTCCCACGCCCCGTCGCGGATGCCGGGGAATGCAAGATGTGGATCCTGTGCTCGAGCCACTCCCTTGCAGCCCGTCGCCTCAACTTCTCAAGCATTTCTTCCGAAACCTCAAGACAAATCACCTCTCTTGCACTTAGCCTGCGGGCCATCGCCAGGCTTGAATGACCCGTGCCCGGTCCAACGTCCAGGACGACCGCATTTCCGCTGGCGACCCGGGAAAAGGTATTCAAGAAAGAGGGCGTGGGATCACCCCGGAGAAGAGTCTCCGGAATCCTTGCCATAGGGATTGTCCAGGTGCCGTGCAAACAATCTCCGCTTCCATCCGGACCACTCCGCTTTGGCTTCGGTTGCGATCAGGTCGACCTCGAATCGGGCTCTCGCAATCCGGATCAGCGCCTCGCCAGGCCTGGCAGGGGATGCCCCTGCAGGGATATCGGCCCCTTGGAATCATGAAGGGTAGCCATCCCGGCTATTGAGACTCGAGCGGCAAAGAGAACCGGATCGTTGTGCCCACCCGGAGCGCGCTTTCGGCGTGGATCTCGCCGCCGTGCGCCGCGACCAGGTTCTTGGCGATAGCCAGGCCCAGACCGCTGCCGCGCGAGTCCCTCGACTTGTAGAACCGATCGAAGATGTACGGCAGGTCGCCCGGCGCGATGCCGGCCCCGTTATCGGTCACGGAGACGGTGACGCGACGACCCGGCTCGTCAAGCAATGCGGAGATTCGCACAAGACCCCCCGGGGCGGTGTGACGCAAGGAATTGTCCGTGAGGTTAGCCAGGACTTCACGAATCCGCACGGGATCGATCTCCAGCAAGGGCATGTCCTTGGGCACATCCACCTCGAGCGCGATGCCTCCTGAGGCGGATTGAGCGCGGAAGGAGGCCGCCACATCGCAAGCCAGGACTCCGAGGTCGGTCAGCTCGCGGTGCAGTTCGAGGGCGCCGCTCTCGGCCAGCGAGAGGGTACGCAAGTCATCGATCAGCCGCGAGAGCACGTGGGTCTCCTCGAGAATGGGCCCGATGTGCCCAGCGTCGGCCGGGTAGACCCCGTCGAGCATCCCTTCCAGGTTGCCCTGGATCACGGCCAGGGGGGTGCGCAGCTCGTGGGTCACGTCCGCAAGCAAGTTGCGGCGCAGCGCTTCATTCGCCCGCAGGCGTTCGGTCATCGAATTCAAGGCGCGGGCCAGGGTGCGAAACCCGCGCGGCCCGCGCTCACGGACCTGAGCCGAGTAATCCCCCGCTTCCACGCGCCCGGCGATGTCAATCAAGTCTGTCAGTGGCCAGGCAACCCCCCGCATGCTTGCCACGAGGGCGAACAATACAAGGATCAAGGATGCGAGCGCCAGCCAGGGCAAGAAACCGGATAATGACAATTTCGACCCGAGCAGCCCCACGAGCCATAGTGTTCCGGCACAGCCTGCACCCGCGATCAGGAGAAGAAGGAAGAGGGTCGACAGCCGCCAAGCCAAGCGGAACAGATGCACGCGGTGCCTGGGTCGAAAACGTGACCTCGGGTGGGGTGGCCAAGACTCCCCTTCCGGCCACCAGGGGGGCCGATGGCGCGGGTGGGTGCGGCTCGGGTGAGGCGGGTAGGGGTATTCGGATCTCATGATTCTGACAACCTGTAGCCGACCCCGTAGACCGTGAGGATGTAGCGCGGCTCGTGCGGATCCGGCTCGATCTTCCGGCGCAGGTTCTTAATGTGGGCATCAATCGCCCGTTCGTACGATTCAAAGGCTACACCGTGGATAGCGTCCAGAAGCTGGGCGCGCGTGAGGATGCGGCCTGGCTGGCGCGCCAAGGCGGCGAGCAACTGGAATTCGGTCGGGGTAACCTCCACCTCCCGCTCGCTGACGGTGACGCGCATGCGAGGGACATCGAGAAGAAGATCCCCAGCCCGGAGGGTGTCAAGGCTGGAGTCCGTTCCGCCCTCACCGCGGCGCAGAACCGCGCGGACCCTGGCGACGAGTTCCTTCGGGCTGAAGGGTTTGACCATGTAGTCGTCGGCCCCGAGTTCAAGCCCCACCAGCTTGTCCGTTTCCTCCCCGCGGGCGGTGAGCACAATGATCGGGACGTTCGACTCGCGCCGCAGGCGGCGGATGACCTCCAGCCCGTCCAGAATCGGGAGGCCCAGGTCGAGAACGATCAAGTCGGGCCGGTCGGCATGGTAGGCACTCAGGGCCGCCTCCCCGTCGTGGGCGGCTGTCACCCCATAGCCGGCCCGCTCCAGGTAATCCCGCGCGAGCTGGACGATTTTTGGTTCGTCGTCGACCACGAGAACTGTCCGCATCAGGCCCCGCTCCTCTTTCTGATTCAACCGCAAAGGAGGCTGAGATGCAACTGCGAAAAGGGTACCTGCCTCCGCCAGGCCTGTGACAGGCGGCCGCCCGATCGCAATCTACCCGAGGCCCCTGATCCCAGGAGTCCGAAGCCAAAGCACGACGGCAAAGCCCAGAAGAAAGGCGCCGCTGGACTGCACGGTCTGCGGCTCCCCGAAGCGTGCGGCCGCGGCTCCTGTGACGAGCGCGCCGACCGGGACCAGCCCCGCAGTGCTCAAGGTGTAGAAAGGCATCACTCCGCCGCGTAGGCCATCCTCGGCCTCGCCCAGCAGGATAGATTTCATCATGTTGAAGGGGACCATCATCCCCCAAGCGGTGCCCACCATGGCCAAGAAGGCCCGAGGGCCCCAGCGTACGAAAGAGAAGGCCACGGTTGAAGGCCGGGAAGGCCACGGTTCCGATCCGGCGAAGGTCAACCCAGCCAGGATGAAAGCCAGTGCCATCATCGAGGTCTGGGTGACCATCAGAACGGAGCGCTGCGAGATCCGATCGCTGACCACTCCTCCGTGGAGCACCAGCAGCAGAGAAGGGGCCCCGGCTGCAAAGCCCACCAATCCTAGGTAGCCAGCCGAGTCGGTCAGCTCAAAGACGAGGAACCCCTGGCAGTCGTCTGCATCCAGGTGCCCATGAACGAGGCGAGCGCCGGCGGGAGTCTCATCGAGCGCGATCGGACGGGAGCCTGGAGCACTGTGGCCTGTCCTAGAGACTTTGTCCTTCGGAGCGAGAGGCACTGCCGGCGTCCTTGCCGTGTTGCCTGCGATGCCATTCCTCGGCCATCTCATGCCAGTGCCCGGGTCCACCCTCGTGTCCGTAGAACCCTGGCCCTCCGTATCCACGGTGACCATGTCTGCGACCCCCTCCCCAGACCAGCAGACGCACCAGGGAGAAGACAAAGAAAAGGAAAACGAGCGGGACGAGACAACCCAGCAAACCGAGTCCCCATCCGAAGGGCGGGAACCAGTACGGGCCATAAGTGTAGATGGGGGCTGGCGCGGCCCCTCCGGTCAGCGACCTGCCTTCCTGCACTCCCTGGGCAAGACCGGCGTGATACGCGACCCAGTAGATGCCCCCGGCAGCGGCGAGGAGCAAGAGCACAAGGACGACCGATGCGACAACTCTGAATGCAATTCTTGCGAACATGCCAACCTCCTGTTGGGATACGATGATCTTCGGAGATTGTGTCAGCAGATTGTGGAGAGAATGTGAAGGGAGAGGGGAGGGATTGCGCAGCCCGAACTGAGCCGCCGCTTGGCTGCAATTTGAGCTCGTTCTGGCCGTGGCGGCGCCTCGGGTGCCATGCCAAACTCATGTGTATTTCAACTCAATCCTGCACATGCCAGAACCGGGGATCCTTGAGGCCGATGCGCAATCGGAGATCGTCGGCCCAAAGGGTTGCTGCCCTGCGACGTGAGGGCGGGACCTAACTTGGGGATTCTGCGGAAATGGGCTGAATGCGGAATGCAGGCATCTTCGAGGACAATGGCACGCCGAGGCTCTGGGAACTTCGATTCTTGTTGAGGGTACAATCAGCGCGTTTCCAATCCTTCAAGAATTGCACGACAACCGTCGGCTCGCAGCATGAGTCGGGGATTGCCCGAAGGAGTCTGAACGAAGCTCTTGGCTGCCACGGGGCCTTGCCCCTGGGTCACGTGGTTCCGCTTCGCAGCGGCCGGTTTGACCTTGCCCCCCCTTCTCTGCGTGGGCGGCCATGAGACTACGTGAGCTCAAGGGCATGCCTCAGCCCGAAATCCCGCCCAGGTGATGCCACTGGCAGCCGGCTTGCTGGCCGCTGGGCTTTGTGGAGCAGCGAGGGAACCACTACAGGATGCGGACCACGGGCCGCAAGGGCGGCCTAATTCTCATTATTCTCTCGGCGGCATCCTTTGGGACGCTTGCCATCTTTGGGCGCTTTGCCTATGCAGACGGGATCGACGTCCCGACCCTCCTGTTTATGCGCTTCGCAATCGCTTCACTGGTCATGGTGGTCCTCCTCCTGGTCACGCGGCAGCCCTTGCCTCGCGGGAAGATCCTCGTCGAGTTGATCGGCATGGGTGCCATCGGCTACGTCGGGCAGTCCTTCTGCTATCTGAGCGCCGTGAAATACGCCTCAGCAGGTTTGGCTGCCCTCCTCCTCTACCTCTACCCCGCATTTGTGTTCATTCTCTCAGCGCTGTTCCTTAAGGAGAGGGTCACGCGCCTCAAGACATGCGCCCTGGGTCTGGCGACCCTGGGAGTTGGCCTGACCGCAAACCCTCAAGGAGGGAGCTGGACGGGCATTTTGCTGGCGGTGTCGGCGGCCGCAATCTACGCGGTGTACATCATCGTCGGTGCAGGCGTGATGCGACGAGTATCGGCCGCTCCTTCGTCGTTGGTGATTTTTGCTTCGGCGGCGGGGGTTTATGGCGTTTTCACGGCGGTCAACGGACCACACTGGCCAGCGACGCGAGCAGGATGGATGGCCGTCGGCGGGATTGCCCTGGTTTCGACCGTGATCCCGGTCGTTACCTTCCTGGCTGGACTCAAGCGGGTCGGGCCGACCGATGCCTCGATGCTTTCGACGCTGGAACCGGTTGTCACCGTGGTGTTGGCGGCGTGGCTCCTGGGCGAGAGTTTGCGACCTGTGACCCTGGTCGGTGGTGCGCTGATCCTGGCGGCCGTGATCCTGCTCGCCCGCGGTCAACTGAGACACACCGGCGCAAATACGCTCGGCGGATGACCTGAACACCGATCGGCAGTCAGACGGATCCCAGTGCGGGTAACCTCCCGCGTCATGGCGAGAACAACAGAAAGGCGGGAGGGTCTGGTCGGGCGGAGGAAGGCCTGTTCCAGGGTGGACGATCCGGAGCAAACGGACCGAAGAAACGGCTTGACCATGGAGGACAGGCGGATTGACCCCTGGACAACCTGACAGAATCGGTCGCGAGAGGATATTGCACGTCCGATCCGGGTCGATGCCGGGCGAGGGCGTGAGGTGCTGCTGCCGACGCAGAATGCTTACTCAGGTACGCTCATTGCTGTATCGATTGCAGCGATAGGCTCAACTGCTTGGTCAACGAATTTGGAGTAGCGCCAGCTAGGCTGACAATTCTTGTTGGAATCATTCCAGTCGCTGCAGCAGCAAGAAAGATAAACATGGCCTCTTGCCCTCGAAGGTGGGACGGAGCAGGCAAAGTGTCTCAAGTTGGCAAGCTCCTCGGACACGCCATGACTTCATCTCCCTCCGTATCGAGAAGAGGCTCGGGACCCGAGAAAGGGTAAGTATTTCTGTCTTGGGAGGGGGCGAAATATCCTATGGTTACCCACCCAGCGCCTGATAAATCGGCAACACGCCTGTTCTTCGTCGACCACCTGCGGGTCGCGCTCGTAATCCTGGTCGTGCTGCACCATCTGGCCGTCATCTATGGGGCGATCACACCCTTCTACTACGTGGAACCCCCTAAGTCCACGGACTCGCTGGCGTACCTGGTGCTGCTCGTGTTCGCGCTCGTCAACCAGGCCTACTTCATGGGCTTCTTCTTCCTGCTTTCGGGGTACTTCGCGCCGGGATCGTTCGACCGCAAGGGATGGGCGCTCTTCCTCAAGGACCGGCTGCTCCGCCTTGGCATCCCCTTGATCGTGTTCATGCTCGTGCTTGGCCCGATCGCATCGATCGGCATTTACCAGATGCCGGCCGCTTGGACCAGGATCACGACAGCGTTCACTTGGCAACAATACCCCCGCTGGATCAAGGCCGGCCCCCTATGGTTCGTTGAGATGCTGCTGATCTTCGATATCGGCTACGCGGCCTGGCGGGTAGCGAGAAGGAACCGCGCGCCGCGGCCGGAGAGCAACCTTGGGTCGCCCGGCTACGCGGCGGTGGGCGTCTTCGTCCTTGCGCTGGCGCTGGTCAGCTATCTGCTCCGGATCGTGGTGCCACTGGGTGCCTCCGTGCCGGTGCTTGGCTTCCCGACCCCGGCCTACCTCCCCCAGTATCTTAGCTTCTTCATTCTGGGGGCTGTTGCCTCTCGTTGCAACTGGTTGCGGAACGTCCCGAGCTCGATGGGTAAGGTAGGCCTGGCGGTGGCGCTGGGGGCGACAATCCTCCTCTTCCCGCTAGCGCTCAGCGGAACGCTCCACGGAAAAGTGTACTTCCTCGGCGGAGGACACTGGGAGTCCGCTGCGTATGCGCTCTGGGACTCGCTCTTCGCGGTCGGGATGTGCCTGGCTCTGATCACATTCTTCCGCCGTTTCCTCAATCGGCAGGGACGGCTCGGACGGTTTCTGACCCAGCACGCCTTCACCGTCTACATCATTCACGCCCCAATCATTGTTCTCCTTGCCCTGGGGCTGCGTGGGATCCATCCCGAGCAGTTGCTCAAGTTCGGTTTGATGGCCATCATCGGGGTTCCCGTCTGCTTTGCGGTCGCCTTCCTGGTCCGAAAGATCCCGCTGGCGTCAAGGATCCTGTGACCCTTGGAGGCAGCCAGCCAGGGGCATGTTTGACCTCAGTCCCTGGGCAGATGACAGGCAGGTAGCGGGGCTTGACCCGCGCTGGGGATGCGGGCAAGGGAACCACCTGACTCCCGGCTGCCGGTCCGGCGGTCTGTGGTTCGAAAAGGAAGTCGCAGATCAACTTGGTCTGCGACTTCCTTTTTCCCTTGAGTTCGCCGGCCCACAGAACCGAAGCTCGCCGGGTTATGCGCCTTCGTCCTGCCGGGCCAGCCTCAGTTCTGGTTCCACATGACTGTGCCTGACGAAGGTGGTGGCTGCTGATCGCAGGGGTTCCTCTACGGTTCGTTCCTTGGCAATCACGCCGCCGGTTTGTCTGCAGGCGATCGTGCGGGTCAATTGCGGCAAGGACGGGGGATCTTTGCTAGGACAGGGGTAATCCGCTCGGGTGTGACTGGAACCGGTTCTTTACCGCACTCCAGGAGGCGGTGATCAGAAAACTTTCATCCATGTAAAGCGCCATCTGGCTAAACCTTTCGAAAGGCACCGTAAAGGTCAGTTCGTTTTCCGGAACGCACGGGCGGGCGGAGACATCAAACATCCCAAGTACGCATCTTGGTTTTCCCGAGGCGGCTTCAAAGTACGGATAGTTGATGATCGACGCACACCCCGAGCCCATCGGCGTGATGACCCCGTCGGCTTCTACAAGGTCGTAGTTGGCCAAGGCGAACAGGCCGGCGAGCACGTCCGGTTTGGCAAAGAAGATGACCGCGAAAGGTTGTTCTTCGCGGGCCAGCCTGTCTAGCCGCTTGAAGACCAGATACTTCCCGGGTGCTTCGAAAGGCGGATGTTCTTTGAGGTATTCGCTGACCAATTCGGGGGATTTCTTGTAGCGCTCCCCTTCCAGTTCCCCTGGAATCCCGCAGGACAAGAAATACTCGAACTTCGGCCGGAGTTTCTTCGTGAACCCAGTGTAGCGCTTGCCTCCGGAACATCCGGGAGTCGTAGCGTCGTACACGAACGGGAACCCTTGCCGTACTCGCGTGAGGTTGCCGATCAAGCAGCGATTCTCGACCATCGTTTCTTTCTGATCTTCCTGCCCCACTTGGTCGGTGTAGAAATAGCAGATCGGTAGCTCGGCCGGCGCAAAATAGTTCTTCCAGCGGCTGATGAAGTATTCGGCAAATTGAGCGTCCAATGGGTCGTCCTCTTCTTCGAATTGAAGAATGCAGTCTCCCATATGCTGTGCGCTGGAGACAAAGGCCGCCTCAGGCGCACAATCCCGAGTTGATACAGCTTCCTGGGTACTCTCGATGGACGCGGGGTATTGCTCGGCTACTTGTGAGCGGTGCCGGCGTTGCGGGCCGCCTGCTTCTGCCGCCGCACGTGTGTACGCTGCCCTTTGGACATTCGTTTCTTCTTCTTGCTTGTCTTGTCTGTCATTCGTGTCAACTCCCTATTCTCTCAGTGACCACGGGACATTTCTTGCCTTAGTTCACACAACCGGATCACCGTATTCGAGGCCGCCTGGTTACGCCCCAAGGGCTTCGCGATGTGCGGTGTTTGTGACTTGGCGCCATGGACCCCGATTCTTGGACCGTTCTAGGGCCTGAGTGGTGTGGTGTGCTTGCGCCGTGGCTGCAGAGTCACGATGTATGCCTCGGGTGATCGATATCCGATTGACAAGTGTCTTCAGCCTAGAATCTCCACAAGTCCCTTGCCACCATCAACGCGTACGCGGTCGCCCGTCTTTAGACGCATCGTAGCATCGCCGCAGCCGACGACCGCTGGAATTCCCAGCTCGCGCGCGACGATGGCGGCGTGCGACAACGGTGCGCCGACGTCGGTAACCACGGCGGATGCAAGCGGGAACAACGGCGTCCATCCTACATTGGTCACGGTTGTCACCAGGATCTCGCCGGCCTGCAATTGGTCGCCCTCCTCGAAGGTGGCGATCACCCGCACCCGGCCCTCCACGACCCCAGCCGCGCCCGGGAAGCCGGTGATGGCGCCACGGGTGGGCAGGCTACTCCCTGGTGCGTTGAATATATCACTGCGCCGCTCAGGATTCACGGCCCACTGAAACGGGTCGAATCGCCCGCGGATCAGCACCGGGTACGGCGGCAGGGCGCAGTATCGCTGATAGGCGGCGCGTCGGGCCGGGATGTAGGCAAGGGATGCCTGGTACCCCCCGAGAAGAGCCAGAATCTCGTCAATCGACAGGAAGAAAATGTTCTCGCCCTGCCCGGTGAGTGCGCCGGCGCGCTGGACAAAGCAGCGCAGCACCCAGATGGCCCGAACCATCTCGGAGCGCGCCGCTTCGCGTTCGCGGGCAATCGCCGCCCAGCGGTCAATCTGGCGGCGTACCGATGTTTCCCTCCGCGGGTAACGCTCGTGCAGCCGTTCCCATGCGGCCTTGCGTGTGGTCTCCTGCCGGGCGAGCAACGCGGTGGCATCCTCCTTTGCCTGGCGCAGACCGGCGAGTTGCTTGTCGATCCAGTCCGGCTCCTCAGCCGGGCGCGGGATGGATAGTTCAGCCTCGTGTGGGCTGCGGTGACCGAATTGCCGCGCAAAGATCGCACGGTCGATTTCGCCTTTGGCTAGTTGCGTTAGACCCAACAGCGGTCCGAGACTGGCCAACTGGCCTGAACCGGTGCCCGGCCCCGTGAGCAGGGCGTTGGCGTCTCCCTCTCCCACCAGCTTCTGCAGATTGCCCGGGATCGTGAGGATAGCAGCCCCGCCCTGGTTTGCAGTGGCCTGCACCATGTGGCAGCACTCAAGGAAGAACGGTGCGATATCGGTCTGCCAGAGAGCGGCCAGTTCCGTGGGGTTGTGGACCACCCGAATCCGAGCCTTAAGCGCCTCGCATTGTGCTGGAGCCTCAGCGAGGAACGCCGGCAGTCTCTTCAGGTGGGTGCGCATCTGGGACAATGTGCGGACGGCAAGCGGCAACGCCATGCGCAGTATGTGCCAACGCGACATGCGGACGATCGGAATCTCCAGGCCTTCCGGAAGCCGCCCGAAGCCCGTCTCGATCATCCTGGCGAAGCGTTTTGGGTTTATCCAGAACACTGCGGCCACTGACGCGGCCATACTCAGGTTATTGAAGAGCCGTCCACCGATATTGCCGTATTGGCGGTACGGCCCGACGGACGGATCCGCATTGTCCAACAGGATCTGGACGAGCGACCAGGTGCAGGGCGTCATCACGTCGGGCACAGCCTCGCCGTAGTTCGCTCTCGTCCAGAGGTAATCACCTGCCAGGCTGTCGTTCCACTCCCCGGCCGCCGGATTGTGGCCGCGCAAGGTCGTAATCGGGCGGGCCTGCAATATGGAAAACCGGCCATGGTCGAGAGCCCACTCGATATCCATCGGCTGTCTATAAAGCTCCTCGATCTTCACGCCGAGGTGCGCCAGTTCGGCGGCTTGCGCCGGGCTGAGCACCGCCTGGGTGCGCCGGTCTGTCGGCACCGGCACATCTTGCGTGCCGTCCTGGACGCGCACGGTCATGATGTCCTTCCTGCTGATCTGTTGTTCCGTGACCTTCCCGCAGGCCTTATCCACTATGACCGTGTCGGGCGTGACCTGGCCCCCGACAATGGCCTCACCCAGCCCCCAGGCCGCGTTGATCACTACCCGGTCGCGTGCCGCCGTCAGCGGATTCGCTGTGAACATGACACCGGCTGCGTCGGCTGGTACAAGTTCCTGTATGACCACCGCCAGGCTCACCTGCTGGGGCGCAATCCCGTTGCGCGCGCGGTAGCCAATCGCTCGCGCGGTCCACAGCGAAGCCCAGCAGCGTTTGACTGCCTCCAGAACCATCGCTTCCCCGTGCACGTTGAGATACGTTTCTTGCTGACCGGCAAACGACATCTCAGGCAGGTCTTCTGCGGTGGCGGAGGAACGCACCGCGACGGGCAGATCCCCCCCGCCCAGATCGGCATACGCCTGGCGAATCGCTTCGGCAATATCCTCCGGCATCGCACTCTGGGCAAAAAGACTCCCTATCCGCCTAGATGCCTCTTCGAGCGTTGCCGGCTGATCCGGAGTGACGGCGGAAACGGCCGCCAGAATCTGCTCTTGCAGCCCACACCCCGTCACAAATCGGCGATAGGCGGCCGTGATGATTTGAAAACCATCCGGCACCGGCAACCCTGCCGCAGAAAGACGAGCCAGAGAGGCTCCCTTGCCGCCGACACTCTCGATCGTGGCTTGCGGATCCGCCAGTGGAAGCGTATAAGCCTGAAGCATCTATCCCTTCCTAACCGATTTCGAAACACCGATCCTATGCTAATGATCTGCCGAGCCTACCGATCGGTTCTTGGCTTTGTTTCAGTAGTCTGCTTGTGATGCCCATGGGTTTTCTCCTCTGCCGGGTACTTATCGTCAGCCCCACTATGGTTCGGTCAGTAAGACCCACATATCATACCCTTTGTGTATCGAACTTCCAAAGAATTGACTCCGCGGAAGGATCCGGATCTGAAAAGGGCAGACCAACCTGCAGTAGAGGATGAGCAAGTGACTTGGCCCCGACGGCTGGTCCAGGTGCAATGCGCGTCACAAGTCAGAACAAGCGTAAACGAGGGGCGATACTACCCTGCCCGGTTCATGCGGAGAATGGCTGGCCGGTTTCCGGGGTGGCTGCCAGTCAGATCAGGGCATGAATTCCGAGGACCCGTGCTGAAGACGCGGAGTCTCTGGTACGAGAATCAGAGGGAAGCCATGTGCGCGTGAGCCCTGTGGGCTGTAGATCCGACAGGTTGGTTGTGACAGAGCGGAACTAAAGGTCGCCAAGCTACGAGATCTGCGAGTCTTCGGTTTGGCGAGTACGTGAGGATTGTGAGGGAATCGTCCCGCTATCGGTTGGTAAAGAACGAGAGCAAGAAACAAGGAAGCGGAACTCAAACGTCATCGGTTCTGCTTTGACGCAGCGGGGTCGGGACTCAGTCCCCTCGGCGCCTGCACCGTGGGCGCACTCGCGGGCTGGGCCAGCCTGCCCAAGGCCCCACGTTAAGAGACAGTCTCAAGGATCCGGCGCCATGCAGGGAACCCGTTGCCAGAGACACCCTGCTGTGCCATTCAGGTTCGGCCGCGTCCGGGGGATGCCATGGGCGGATCTTTGGTGGAGAGTAGGTGACCGACGATGACCAGTCAGAAGCAATTGAATTGAACTAGTTGGATCGGGATTGCGCCAGCCGAGGACCCGATCCAAGCATGTTGGTGGGGGCTGGATCTGTCGAAGCGGCCCGGGCCACGGCGAGGAATCCAGAGAAGTCCGTATAATGGATGGTTGGATGGCAATTGCGAAGAATGTCAGGACATGTTCGGGACCTGTCGTGAGCTGAAGAGCCATGAAACCAGTTGAGCCGATCTATGTTGTCGAGCTCTTTCCACCGTTGAGCGGCGAGTTGCTAACGGTTCTCAAATCGCTTCAGCCGACCGACTGGGCACGACCTACTATTTGCTCACCTTGGTCCGTGAAGGATGTGGCGGCGCACTTGCTCGGCGGGAATCTCGGTCGACTGTGGAACCGCACTGATCCATTCGCTTTCCCCGAGAATCCTGTCCGGGATTATGACGAACTGGTGAGTCTAATCAATCACGACAACGAGATATGGGTTCAAGCAGCCCGGCGGATTAGCCCTGAAATCGTGATTGAATTCCTCGATCTTACCGATCGTCACCTCTACGATCACTTTAGGAGTCTTGACCAAGATGAGTTGGCCAGAATCACGGTCGCCTGGGCAAGCGACAGCTTGCCCCCCAACTGGTTTGACATTGCGCGCGAATACACCGAGAAATGGCTGCACCAACAGCACATACGTGAAGCAGTTGATCAACCGTTGCTGATGGCGCGCGCTTGGCTATCTCCCGTGCTCGATACGTTTATGCGGGGTCTGCCGCGCACATTTCGTAACTTGAAAGCCAAGAACGGCACAAGTGTTTCGGTTCGGATTACTGGAGAAGCCGGCGGAGAATGGTCGTTGGTCAGAGAGGGCTTTGAATGGAAACTATTTGCAGGTCGAGACCCTCTGGCCGCCTGCTGTGTGTGGATTGACCAGGGTTTGGCATGGCGGCTGTTTACCAAGGGGGTCAGCCGGGAAGATGCGAAGCGGCAAGTTCAAATAGATGGCAATGCAGGCTTGGGAGAACAAGTTCTGGAGATGGTGTCCATCATGGCATAGTTGTCTTGCCAGCCGAAACCCGTGTCCGAGATTGTGGGAGGCTCCGCCTCACACCTCAGGGCTGCAGTCGTGGTGCAATCTATCGAGGAGGGGAACCGTGGTGAGCCTCTCGGGCCTCGGTGAGACTGGCTGCGGCTCGATCCCCTCTGGAATCCTTTGCCTAACCCGCCCGGAGGGGCGTTTGGCCGGATAGCCAATGGAACGGCAGCGTAGAGCAAGATGAGATGTGAGGTCTCATCTGCAGTTGCGGACACTCTGGAGGAGAGGGATGACCTTGCGGCGGTCGCATGCCAGCATGGGCACAACCGGACCCTGGTCGTCAGGCCGAGTCACCTAGATCCTAAGGTCGCGATCCCGGCTGGCCAGGGCAGGCTGGGGGTCAACTGCTATCGGACACACGTTTGAACCATCCGTGCGGGGCAAAGGGGGCAACCCTGTCGGAGCGAGACGACATGCTGAAACCAACGGGGCGAGCGGCACCGAATGGCCAGTTGCCGAGCCTGCCCGGTTGCTGCAGAATCCAGTCCGCACCGCCCTTTGCCGCCTCGGAATCACAGCAGAGATGAGGAGGACCGAGGAAATGACCACTCGTGCTGTCTTCCTGTTTCTGCTTTGTGGGCTTGGCGGTGTCCTCGCCGCATGCGGACAGCCTAACGAGGGGCCGGTCAAGGTCACTGAAAACAATGCCGGCTCGACGGTTGAGTTGCACCAGGGCCAGACCTTGAAGGTCGAACTGCAGGGCAATCCTACGACGGGATACACGTGGGAGGTTCTGCCCGGAGCAGAATCGATCCTGGAGCAGCAAGGTGAGGCGCAGTTGGTGCCGGAAAGCCAGGCGGTTGGTGCGGGTGGTCTGGTGACCCTGACCTTCAAGGCTGTTCGTGCAGGGCAAGCCACCCTCAGTCTGGTCTACCATCGGACCTTCGAGCTTGGCGTCCCGCCGCTCAGGACATTCGAGCTGACGGTCGTGGTGGCAGGCTGACCGATCCGTCGCGATCGCCATTCTCTGCCGCACTGTGCGAAACAGCCCAACGCCTCGATCGAGCCAACCTGGCGCGAGATGCGGCCGCGGCCATCTTGATCTAGTTGCAGGCCTATCCGACATCGTGAGGAACCATTCCCTGAGACATTTTCCCGCACGATGCGTCTTTCCCCTTGCAACCCCAGACCCCTCCTATCAACCCCAATTATGGACGCCAGAAGGCCCGCCTTCTTCGGATCATTCCGATGGGAGCCATCGGATCCTTGCCGGCCCGGCAAGGATCCGGTCCAGATAACGAGTGCCTTGCTCACGATATGAGTATGAGAACTCGAGGCTCTTCTCCCAGTTCCACTTTCCCGGCTCGGTTTCGTCTTTGAGTGTGGTCCGGCAAGAGACTCGCCCTCCGGGTGCCAGCCCGCACATTTTCTCCCTCCCTGCCTGTACCCGCCGCTTTGTTTGACGCAGGGGCAATATTGCGCTAATATGGAGGCAAATATGCTACGGAGGCGCGAGAATGGACGCAGAAGGGGTGCTGGGAATCCGGAAATCCTTGAGGGCCGAACTGATGCGGAAAGGTTTGCCGTTTCATGCGCTGCAGGAATTCCAGGATCATGCCGGGCTCACCCAGGTACAGATCTCCAAGGCCTTCGGCATACCCAGGCGCACCATTACCCACCGGAAGGCGCAGGGCGTGCTCAGCCCCTACGAGTCCGACCGCCTGTACCGGGGAGCAAGGGTCTTTGCCATGGCGGTGGAGCTTTTTGAGGGGGACATGGATGCGGCCAGGGAGTGGATGATCTCGCCGGAAGTCGCCCTGGGCGGCCGCCCGCCTCTGGACCTGATCGGCACGGACCTAGGGGCTCAAGAAGTGACCCGCCTGATCGAGCGCCTGGAAGAAGGCATGCCCGCATGACCCGCCTGGTACGGGTATGGCGGGTGGCCAAGGCAAAACACGAGGACAGCGCGTTTGAGGGGTTGGGGGCCAAGAGAGCCGGCGGCCGCTGGAACAGTGCTGGGACACGGGTAGTGTATTGCTCGTCCACCCTTTCCCTGGCCACTCTGGAGTTGTTGGTGCATCTGAAGCGGGCTTCGGCCCTGGCGGCCTACGTTGC
>JBEKHT010000044.1:0-20089 GCA_050012135.1 Anaerolineales bacterium
CTCCGCGCAGTAGGGACATTTCTTCATGGCCTTCCCCCTGGTTGACAGTGGTAGTGGACAAGGGATTGCGCCGAGCAGTCAGGCGACCCCAACAATTCCCATCATGCCTGAACGGCGGGAATTGTCCGCTCTGGCCACCCTCCCACGTGGCGGTTCCTCCCCCGCACAAAGATCTTGACGCCCCCTGGGTCCTGCCATGGTGGACTGAATCTATTGTAGGAACTCGCGTAGGGAATTGCGCGGCCTTGTACCGACCGCAACGAAACTGCATTGGTCGCCGGGTGGAAGTGCCCACAGAACGCATCCCGCCATTGGCACAGATCATGCCCTTTCGCGAGAGGCTTACTCCGTCGGTCACGGTCAGCTTTGCGTGCGTGAAGCATGCTGGCACCTTGATTTGGGCAGGGAGACTGGAAGACCCAGCCGGGTGCGCTACTGCTCCGACACGGGCTGGTCAACCCTCAGGAAGGGGGACCTCATCCTCTGCTGCAGTGTTCGTGTGCTTCCCCTTGAGATCTCCAAAATCACGACTTTTAGCAAAGAGGGATTCCGGTCGGGCCATCTGCGGCGGGACCAGGCAAGGCATCAAGGCTGCACCCGATGCTCTTTCCCCCACACATCCGCCGAAGCGAACCTGATTCTGCCCTGCTCTGGACCGACACCTTCGGAGCGCCGATCTAAGCCTTCCGGCTTTTCTGACCCCTGATCCGCAGGTTGTGGGTTCGAGGCCCATGCGGCCCACCCTCAACAAACTCCTAATGCCCTGCATCTCTGCGCGCTTTCGAATTCCGCTCCTATCGGCCTTGGTGCCGCCACGTTCCAAGTCTGCAGTTAGGCCTATGCCCCGGGCTGTTCTGCCGCTTCCCGCGCATTCCCGGAGACCTCTGGCCCGACTGACATAAACGTTGAGGGGTGGTGATGCTGGCATGGCCAAAGTAAGAGGAAATCGCAAAGGCACCGGCACCCTCCACAGCGGCCGGGATGACGTGAGCTTGCCATTGGAGGAGTTCGAGGCCCGCATCATGCCGCGGGCGAGGCGCGCCAGCTCCGGAACGCGCCACGGCTTACTCAAGACGAAGCGTGCAAAGGCAGGCAAATCGGGGCCGCCCGGAAATTCGCCCATTGCCGTCGGATGCTGGGTATTCCTCCGCGAGGCCATCGGCACTCATCAGCCTATCACCCAGGTGGGGTGGGGTGAGGCGCCTCCCAGCGAGCATTGGATCTAATACTGAGATTGAGGGCATTGTTCCATTCGACACTTGCACAAGCAGGCAAGATGGGTACAATTTCCGTGGCAAGCAAAGCGCTGACTCGCCTGGCAAAGGTGCGGCGGGGACCTGATAGGCCTGGAAGGGGGACAAGCGACGATGGCAGGGGAGGTAGCTGCGCTCCATTGGGCCGAGCCTCTCCCTGCGGGTTGCCCACCGCATGACGCCGTGCGGCCCCAAAATGAGCCGTATTATCGCCTCGTAGCGTCAATACCTCCCACAGAGCGCGACTTCTGGTCTCACAAGATGCTCTATCCGGCCAAGGCGTTCAGCGCAGGTGAGTGCTTGGCCAGGTCCTGTTCTTTGCTTGCCTCGTATGAAAGTTGCCTGAACATGTCGAAACTGACAAGGTTCAAGAACAGGAGCATGAAGGTGGTTTGCATAACCCTCCCGCCCGACAGCGGGCTTGTACTCAAAACCGGTCGAGATCCAGAGCACTACTCATGGTGGAGGACCGTGGACTTCGACCCGATTACCACTTCCGTGCCCATTTTGGAACCCTGAAGCTCTCTTGGTAACCATGCGCACCCTTGCCCATTTGGAAACGCTAGTTCACTACGACGGGCCACAGGTTTTCATTGCCAGGGACCAAGTAGGGATGCACTACGTTTGTCTCCTGGTCGAAGAGGAGGACAATTTAGACACATACCTAACCGTCCCAGTATCACAGGGTCGGCTTTCACATCTCATCGCAAGGGAGCTGGACCTTCGGGCGGTCTTTGAGACGTCAGAAACAGGCGAGTTCTACGTAGGCAAAGTCGCCGGCGGCGATCTGACGCAGATCACAATAACGCCGATTCAGACCAGCGAGGTTTCACAGAACTGGCTGCCTGATCCTGGATTCCTGCTACCGGAACTCCCACCGCCAGACGAGGACATTGCAAGGGAGGCAATTCGACGACGACGCGCCATCATACGCTACAGCCTGTCCCCTCCCGAGGCAGAGCAAGAGTCCAAAATCAGCGCGGAACACTTAAGTCAGGCCGTGCGGCTGCTGCAGCGAGTCGTGACCCATGCCTACCAGAAGGCTTTGCGCGATCTGAGTGCGGACATGCGCGAGATCCTGGCTGCTCCCGAACAATACCAGCTCGAGGTCTACGGATTCTCTCAGGGATCATTTACCCTCTACGTGCAAACCGCTGCCCCGGCGGATCTCTTTGGCTACTCCCAGATCGCAAGGGCCCTCGAAGTGTTAGACGATGTTGTTCGGGAGGTCGACGACAAGGACCGATCCATCGAGGCGGTAGCCAAATACGGGGGACACTTCGCAACTGCTTACAAGGACCTGCTCAAGTTTGTCGCTGAGACTTCGACGCCCATCTCCTATGAGTGGTCCATGCCCGAGGGACGATTCGAGGCCAGGAAACAGATCTTCACTGCTCAAGCCAGGAAGGTGTACGAAGCCCTAAGCAGCCGCATCGACATTGCATTGGAGAAGCGGGTACTCGTGGGAAGGCTCACAAAGGTCGACGAGAACACCGGATCGTGGAGACTGCGTTCGGAAGAGGATAACAAGGAGTACTCGGGCAAGTGCGATCCGGCCACTCGAGTTGAGCTCGCAGGCCTCGTCATCGAAACTCAGAGGTACGAGTTTCAATGTGAGGAGAGACTTTTCGAGGAGCGCGGAACAGGGAGAGAGATCACAAGACTTATTCTCAGACGGTATCGTGCACTGTAGCACGAGGTTTCACGCCGATTTCACAGCCCTCAAAGGTGCGTCCAGCACGCCGGCGAGCGAGCAGACGCAGCCGCTTTGTCAAGCTACAACTGACACCTCACACCCCCTCCTGCCGGCGTTCTCGGTTGGCCAACCCTTGCCCAATTATTGGAAAGCTCTACACTGCCGACCACCATGTATTGTTCACCTGTTTGGCGGCTTCCTCAGCGAAAACAAGGGGAAATCTACGCTTCTTAGTCATGGCCTACGAATGATACAATACAAATCTCTAATTAGGAGGAAGAAAAATGAAAATCAAATTATCCGACATCAAACCTTCGCCTCGTGCGATTAGAAAAACTTGGTCAGAAGAAGGACTGGAAGAATTAGCCCAATCTATTAAGGAACACGGGCTAATCGTTCCGATAAAAGTTAGACCCACAAACGGCAAGTTTGAGCTTGTCTATGGTCATCGCCGCGTAAAAGCAATGCGGCGTGCTGGCTTACAAGAGGCAGAGGCGTTCGTTGAGGCAGTAAATGACACGGAAGTACTGGTTCAGGCATTGATCGAGAATGTGCAACGAGAAGAAATGTTTCCGATTGATATTGCTAAGGCTCTCTTTGCAGTTCAGGAAGAGACTGGCTGGTCACAGAAGGATATGGCGCGGAGGGGGATAATGGGCGAAAGTTCCATACAGCATTATATGGCGCTTTTGACAGAAAGCCCCCAAATCCAAAAAATGATTGTTAGAGGTGCAGACGTGGTCGGCGCACCCAAGGGAACAGTAACAGAACATCATATTCGCTTGGTAAGACAAAGTGGGTTGCCGCAATCAGATCGTGAGGCTGTAATTAAGAAGGCCGCAAAAGAGGGACTTACAGCAGATCAAACTCGCCGTGTGGCTGAGACTGTCAAGGCTGCCCCTGGCGAACAGGCAAAGAAAAAAGTTCTACAGTGGGAATATAGCCCTGTACTTCATGATCCTGAGCGTGTAAAGGCCAGAGCCGATCAATACGGAGCACATGATACACTTTATCGAGAACGAACTCCAAAAGCCGACAAGGGGTGGCGCGATGCTCCAGAAGTGAAGGCGATCATTGATAGTATCCGTCAAGTTCACAATTCCTTTCTGCCTGACTGGCAGAAATCTACACAGAAGATGTCACCTGAGGCTAGGAAGTTTGTTGGGCGCTTGGTTCGCAACTTAGCAACAGATTTGAAGACATGGTCGGATAAGCTAGAGAGGTAAGAATGGCTAAAGATGAAGATGAAGACGCATTAACCCATTATAAGGAACTGGCAATTCAAACCTATAAATGGATGGAAAATGTTGGTGCAGTTTATGATGAAGAAAAACACACTCGTCGTACAGTTACGGTTGACGATTGGGCGAAGAATTTTGCAATCTATTTAAAGGCAGATGGTGAGCCAAGTCAGAATTCTTATCAAGAATGGGCGCATGTCAAACTTGAGATGATTGGGTTGGGCTACGCTATTGCTATCAGTCCAACAGGTCACTATCTTGGACAAGAAGGCGAACAAGCGACAAACATCATATACAACATTATTCATGGTCTGGCAAGAATTAGAAGGGCGACATTACAGTTGGAGAAGGTTAAAGAAAGTGGGAAATATGAAGCTGTCAGAAAACAATTGCGAGGAAAGATTAATCCTAGCAAGATGATGGGATTGATTGAGGCATCTAAAGGAGTTTCGGCTTTGGGTTATTATCAATTTGAAGCCAGTGGTGATTTACTCCTGCTAGTCGCTGATACCGAAGAGAAAGGCAAGGATAAATTGTAAGCGACAACACAGAGAAGGCGAATAGGAAGACAACTAACGAAAAGCCAATATCCCTTTTTCGCCTCGACTTCAAGGGGGCGATGGTCGCCTTACTGAGGGTCAAGGCGCCTCTAAAAGAGAAGAAACCAGCTAAGAAGAGGAATTCAAAACGAGAATAGCACCAAATGAAGATGACGAACTAATCAGGGTTCGCCATCTTCATTTGGGTCTGCAAAGTATACGATCGCCTTTCCGGGTTTAGGGGCGGGCCAATGTACGGCGGTAGATTGCAGGACAACTCCAAAAATGTGAACAACGTGAGACCATGTTGAACTGATTCGGCTTGACCTCCGTGGCCCTAGCAGGGTCGCCTCCTACCTCCTGGAGTCTCCTTCTCCTCCTGAGCTATGTCGGCCAAGGCTAGCGTTCGCCCTGGTCGGCATCGTTTTTGAAAGATTGCCCCTCGTAGCGCGACGCGAGGGGGACGGGCCGGCCACAAGGGGCAGTGGGAGTGGATCCCTTCACAGCCATGAGTCAAGCCCGTGGGCCTCGTGGGAGCGTAGCAAGTCAGTATCAGAAAGCATCAAGTAGTGCGAGGTCATCTCTGTGGTGGCATGACCCATGAGACGGGAGATGGTGATCACGTCCATTCCCTGCCTCAAGGACATAAGGGCAAAGGTGCGCCTGAGCGCGTGTGGTGTGACCTTGAGGCCCGCCCGCTTGCTGAGGCGAGCGAATAGGGCCTGCACCCCTCGTTGGGTAAGCCTCATCCCGTCCCTGGTCTGCCACAGCGGAGCGGAGGGCTGGCGATTGTGGGCTTCTTATTGCCCTGCCATTCTTGCCTCGAGTCGAACCAGCCTTGCTCGGCGGAGCCGGGCATCATAGCTCGAGACCCTTGGTGGACTACCGTTGAGCGACAGGGGCTGCAATGAGAGTCGGCAGGTATCGGAAAGGGCGACGCCATGATGCTGCAAGAGGCACGCACCAGTTGGGTCAATACCACCATGAAGAGAACCGGAGCATCGCGTCCAGGGGCCCGGCTCTTCTCTGCCAGCCTCCATGTCTTCGATCGGATCGCGCTGCGTTTGTCAGGAGGCCGAGGCACGCTCACGGAGGCCTTGGGTGGACTGCCGATTGTCACGGTCGCGACGAAAGGCGCCAGGACTGGGAGGCCTCGCTCCGTGCCGTTAGTAGCCACTCCAGACGGCGAGGATCTCATCGTGATTGCCTCGAACTGGGGCAGGCCGCGTCATCCGTCCTGGTATTACAACCTCAAGGCAAGTCCAAAGGTCACGGTGACCTTCTGCAATCGAACTCAGGACTATATCGCTCGGGAAGTGGAAGGCGCAGAGCGAGAAGCTTGCTGGAGTAAGGCTGTGGAGGTGTATCCTGGGGACGCCGCGTATGAGAAGCGCTGTGCACCCAGGAAGATTCCGGTAATCGTGTTGGCTCCCAGCGCCGCGTGAGGTGGCTGGCCAATTCACTTCATCCGGGCAAGGAGCCAGGAGTGGACATCGGAAATGCGTCGCAGGGCGAGAGTGAGATGACCGTCGTCAGCCGAGAGCCGAGCGTCCGCACTGGGGATATGCCCTGCAAGCCACTCGCCGTGAGAAAACGGCACGAACCGGTCGTGCTTGCCGTGCCAAAGCAGAACAGGTATCTGAATGTGGTCCAGTTCGAAACCCCACGGCGTTGTGAAGGCAATGTCGTCATCGACCCAGCCATCCCTCCTTTCGGTGATGGCTTCGCGAATCCAGCTGAGGAAAAAGGCCGCGAAGTCGGCTGAGAACACCGCGGCGTCCACCGGACTGAGGAGGGAACGAAATGCCTGAGCGAACGACTCGGGATCGGCAGCCAACATCCCCGGGGCACTTGTTTCCACAAACGACTGAAGCGCGTCCCGGCCTGCGAGCGCCGCATTGAATTCCGTCACATTGTCCTCACCCATCCCGGCAAACCAGTCCAGCCCCTCGGACGGATAGGGCGCAGGGGAGCCCAGCGCAGCCGCGGCGACCACCAGATCCGGCAGCAGGGCAGCACAGGCGAGAGCGTGCGGGCCTCCACCTGATATTCCCCAAACGGACAGGCGAGCGATCCCAAGGGCCTTGGCAATGGCCGCCACGTCGTGCGCCGCACTCGCCACGGAACGGCCCGGAACGGCACTGGAACCTCCATAGCCAGGTCGGTCATAGCCGATCAGCCGGATGCCGCGGGAAACTGCGTCCTCGACCCAGAGGTGGTAGAGGAGTCTCGAGCATGGTGTTCCGCTGTGGACCAAGACGGGTACCCCGTCCGGTTGGCCCGCCTCGATGATCCGGATCTCGCGGCCGCTCTGAGTTGAAATGGTCCGCTCGGATTCAAACATGTGGCACCTCGAAATCGCAAGCTATGGCATCTACGCAGCCTGACTTTTGCTGAAACGATTTGGGGTGGGACGGCCCCTGAGGCTGTGTCGCTTACGGCCCCCTCCTCAATCATTATGGAGCATGTGTACTAGATCTGCAAATTCGTGTCCGATCGTCTAGGAGTGGGCTTTATCCGGGGATGGTCTCTAGTCGAGTACTACGTCAAGGGCAAACTCGAATTGTGCTATTGCGTCCGCGGTTCGTGGTGGCCGGGGCTGGGCTCGCCTGCTCTGAGACCAGTCCAACCTGCCCCGGACCGGCAGGTCGGGGGCCGCCGGGAACCAGCGGCCGTCGGACCTCTAGTCCGCAGGCTCACAAGCCAACGCCGGGTTGCCCCCGGATGAACGAGGGAGGCAGTCGTGACGGGCCGCTTCTCTCTTCACTCCGCCTCGAGAAGCCGTCGTTCGTCATCTGGCCTCATAGTCCCCAGGTAGTTCTCCGCCATCGCCAGCGAACTTCTTGCCCCTGAATGAGGTCGGCCAAGGCTACCGCTGTCCTGGCTGGCATCGTCTTGGAAAATGGGCCCCTCGTGGCGAGACCCGAAAGAGACAAGGCGTCCGGGCCCTCATCGTCCCGTCCATGGTTCTGCTGGCCGGGATCGTTGCCTGCGGAGGCGATCCGGTGCTGGCGATCATCGCCTTTGCCGTCTGGGCGTTCGCCGTCTGGGAAGGCGGCTGGTGAGGGGGCCATGCAAGTCGGCTCGGACTCCCCTGCCTTGCGCCCTAATTGTTACAACTACATGGAATGGAGACGCCCAGAGGTTGATTCGGGTGTAGAGTACGTAGTTGACGCGCCATCCCGCAAGCTTGGGAGAGAGCCTGTACGCGGCACTAAGGGGACCCGCAGCACCTTTGCCTCGCACGGCATTGTAGGGGGAAACCGCCACTTTGTCTCAGTCTCACTGCTAGGGAAGAACGTCTTTCTGATCTGGAAGCAATGACCTGCTGGCGTGTGCTTGGTCACCAGGCCAGCGGTGAGCGAACAGTGAAACCGGCCGGATCGATGGGCCGGATTTTGCTTTTGTCAGGCGGAGTGGATGAGGTGGGGCTTCTGTAAGGGCAGAGGGGTGAGTCGCGAAGCGCTGGGGCTGTGGCTGCGGACTGCCCAGGTGAGTGAAACGCCCGTTCCAATCGTCGAAGCGACGTGACAATCCGGGAAGGGAGGTGATGCCCAAGGGCTCGACACCCAACGTTGCCTCCGTTGAGTGCTCTCGAGTTGACAGGAGGTCGGGATCGCAAGATGTCCGGATGATGGATAGTTCTGCGGCCTGCGCAGACCGAGGCATGCCTCTCGGCCGAAGGCCCATGGAGGAGAGGACCATGAATCACAAGAGACTGTTATTGCAATTGGCTGGCTTGACCTTGGTCTTGGTGCTTTCAGGGGCATGTGCCACATCCCAGCCGATACCCACGGCTACGCCGATGCCCACGGCTATGCCCGCGCCGCCTACGGCTACGCCAGCCCCACCCACGCCCCCCGCAGTACCGACTGTAGCAGCCATAGCGTCACCAACCGAGTTCTCCAGCCTGAGCCCATCCCCTCGGAAGTATATGGGCATGGCCTACGACGCCAAGGCCGACCGGGTCATGTTGTTTGGCGGGCTTGCGGGGCCCATGTTCGCCGGTTACCCAATACCCTGGAATGGTGAGACCTGGGCCTACGACGTGGCCGCCGATAAATGGACCCAGATGAAGCCGCCTTCGGGACCCACGGCTAGATTTGCTGCCGCGATGGCCTACGACGCCAAGGCCGACCGCATCATTCTGTTCGGTGGAGCGATTACTGAGCAGTGGTATCTGAACGACACATGGGCCTATGACTACAACACGAATACATGGACGCAGCTGGCGCAAGGGCCTCCGGGTCGTAGTTTCGGTGGAATGGTCTACGACTCGGCGTCGGACCGGATCATTCTCTTTGGCGGTGGTTGCTGGCAATGCAACGGGTCTTCGTACAACGACACCTGGGCGTATGATTACAACACGAATACCTGGACCGACATGAAGCCGAGTATCAGCCCTCCACTCCAGAACAGCCAAGTAATGGCCTATGACGCGAAGGCCGACCGGGTGATCATGTGGGGCGGGGATACTGGCTGGGATGAGGATTCCACAGTAAAGAAGGACCAAGGGGTATGGTCGTACGACTACAACACGAACACATGGCAAGAGATCAAACCTGGCAAGGGACTGTGGCCTGACCTCCGCGACAACGCCGCGATGGCCTACGATGCCAAGTCGGACCGGATGATCGTGTCCGGCGGTTATTACGACGTGGGCACCGATGAGACCTGGGCTTACGACTACAACGCCAATACCTGGACGAAGCTGGAACCGAATACGGCAGGCGGCAAGCTGTCTTCGTCCGCCATGGTGTATAGCACCGCCGCGGATCG
Source organism: Anaerolineales bacterium (assembly GCA_050012135.1). Classification (GTDB taxonomy): domain Bacteria; phylum Chloroflexota; class Anaerolineae; order Anaerolineales; family RBG-16-64-43; genus JBEKHT01. The sequence goes on from JBEKHT010000044.1 coordinate 9,509, forward strand.
AGTCATTCTGTTTGGCGGCCTGGTTGGTGGCGTGGATTCCAATTACACAGGCTATGCGTGGACCTTCGATTTCAGTGGTAATCCCATTTACACAGGCGAAACCTGGAGCTACGATTTCAACACGAACACGTGGACAGACGTGACGCCACATTCGTGAGGCCTTCGTGGCCTGATCCGTCAAGGGGGCCAGTATGGAGCTGATCCGTGAAGAGGTAGGGCGCCGCTGACTAGAATTCTCGGCTTGATCCTCGCCACTGCCTGCGGTAGCCGAAAACTTCATCCCCGCAGGTCGAGGTGGGTGAATCGGGAAGAGCGCAAGGGACAATGACGTGGAGGAAGGTGGAGTGGGGAGGGGTATCCCCTAGGTCGGAAACTGAGTCTAGCCGGCCGCTATTGCCGCGAGTCCGCGAAGGATGTTAGATCGGAGACCTGCAAGAGAATCAATGTGTCAATTGGGGTCTGAGGCATCAGAACGAGAGGAAGAAAACCGAGGCTGAAATGGCCTCGATTCCTTTTCTTCGTAGCGTGGCGCTGGGCCTGCACCTCCTCAAGTCAGTCCGGCCCACGGATTGGCAGGCCGGGAACCAGCGGGGGCCAACGACCTCTGGACTTCTAATCCGCAGGTTCACGGTTCAAGTCCGTGCAGGGGCGCTAGGTCTGTAGCCACACGGCTTACAGGCCGAGTCCGGGCTGCTCCCGGATGCACGGGAGAGGCGGCCGTGATGGGCCGATTCTCTATTCACATCACCTCGAGGAACCGGCGCACGTCATCGGGCCCCAGTGTGGCCGTGTAATTCTCTAGCATCGCCAACGAACCTCCCAAGCTGAACGGTCCGCTGAGGCGAGCCCACCTCAACCACCTCGAAGACTCTTGCCTTGTGTACGAAGGCGATCTCGGCATTGGCCCCTCAGCCACGGGGGGTCGCGTTGGCAGAGGGTCTGACCTGAACCGGCGGGCCAGGCGATTGTGTCTTGCGCCTCCAAGTGATTGACAGGAGCAGCGCGGCCGACCACATTCGGGGTTGCCACGCCCACCTGCCGCCGTGACTGTTTCAAATGTAATGAATAAAGGCGCGCATTAGTTGATTCGGATGTATAGTGGAGGGTGACGTGCCGCCCGGCGTCGGGACAGAGCTGGGACGTCGCTCCAAGGGGACCCGCAGCACCTCTGCCTCGCACGGCATTCTTGGGGGAAACCGCCACTTTGTCTCAGTCGCTCTGCTAGGGAAGAACGTCTTTTTGATCTGGAAGCCTTGACCCGCTGGCCGCGGTTGGTCACTAGGCCAGCGGAGAGCCAACAGTGAAACCGGCCGGATCGATGGGCCGGATTTGTCTTTTTCCAGGAGGAGCGAATGATGCCGGACTCCTGTGAAGAGACAGGGGCAACCCACAAAGCACAAGGGCTGTGGCTCCAACCTATTTGGTGAGTGTGGCGTGGGCGCCATGACTTAGGTCTCGACGAATCGCTTGCCCCGGACTGCCGAGTGTCTATTGGTGGACTTGGCCGGGGCGGGAATGGACTACCGTGGGGTCGCGTGAGGCGAGAAGCCTTCCAATCATCAAAAGCGACGTAACAATCCGGGAAGCGAGGTGATGCTGAAGGGATCGACACCCAACTTTGTCCTCGGTTCCGTGCTCTCGAGTTGAGAGGAGGTCGGCATGGAGAAGCAGATGGCTACCGGTTTGAAGACGACATTCCTCGTGCATTTTATTGTTGCCTTGATCTTCGGGCTCACCCTCTTGCTATTGCCGCAAGCCTGGACCTTGGTTGGGTTTCCCGTCCGTGAGGTTCCACCTTACAGGCTGGTAGGGGCGGCAATGCTTGGCTTCGCGGCCAGCTCGTGGTTGTCCTACAAGGCGACGGTCTGGGAGAAGGTGAGAATCGTGGTTCAGATGGAGATCGTCTGGACCGTCCTGGCCGCGCTGGTCTTTCTGTGGGGCGTCCTCTTCGCAGCGCTCCCTGTCTTCGGGTGGGTCGGCTTTGTCCTCATGGTGGGCTTTGCCGCTGCCTTCATCGTGTTCTATGCGCGGAGCTAGGCTTGGAGACGGCATGGGGCACAGGTTCACGCACCTCGAATCAAGCCCCGTGCCGTCCTTAGGCGCCGACTGTTCGGTCGGGCTGCGGCTTGGCTACATGTCATTCGGCCCGCGGAGTTGGAGATGACCTGCTCGCCGAGCTGCGCGAGAATGAGTCTGTCGTTGCCCGCAACAGGGTACGCATACCAGCATTTCCATTTTGCTCTTGAACTGCTTTTCAGGTGGACCAGATGGACCAGCCGCAACAGTATCCCGACAGTTCGCGTGCCCTTTATTGGCCAACCATGCCCACAAGGGCGCTGTTGAATCGCTAGTTGGGCTGCGCGCGGAGGTGATGCCCCTTCCATTCGGCAAGCTGTGCGAAATCGGCACACCAAGTTAGCTGTCCCGGAGAGGAGGCGAAAGAATGGCCAAGGTAGAGAAATCCGTGTCGATCAAAGCCCCCGTCGAAAAGGTATTCGGCTACATGGCCGATCCCAGGAACCTGCCCGAGATCTGGCCCAGCATGGTCGAGGTGAAAGACGTCCAGCCTTCGCCCGCCGGCGGGTACAACTTTGGCTGGACGTACAAGATGGCCGGCATGCGCCTCGAAGGCGCCTCAGAGACCACCGAGTTTATCGCCAACCAGCGCAACGTAACCGAGAGCAAGAAAGGGATCCAGAGCAGGTTCATCTGGACCTACAAGGGGGAGGCTGGCGGCACAAAAGTGACCGTGCAGGTGGAATACAAAGTGCCCGTTCCCCTACTTGGCAAGCTGGCTGAGGCGTTCATCATCAAGCAGAACGAGCGTGAGTCGGACTTGGTCCTGGCGAACCTGAAGGCAAGGATGGAAACCTGAAGGTCGGCAAGCACATGAGAGCTGATTTCGCACAGCGTTCGGTTCCAAACCACGCCCCGCTTCCTCACCACGGGTACCATAGCCGCAGCCCTCGAGCATCGCCCGGTGAAGGGCGGGGCGTGGCAAACCTCGAGTCCTGCCATCACCATCCATTTATGATGAGTGAGGCGTCGGCGCCATGACTTAGGTCTCGACTAATCGCTTGGTGCGATCTGCCCAGTGTCTATTGGTCGACTTGGCTGGGCCAGTAATGGACTTTCAAGGGGTCGCGTGAGACGAGAAGCCTTCCAATCATCGAAAGCGACATGACAATCCGGGAAGGGAGGTGATGCCCAACGGGTCGGCACCCAGCTTTGCCCCCGTAAACACTTGACAGTACCTCATAGCACACCTACAGCTTGTGCACCGGCTTAGACTCTTCGTCCTGACCATCATGTGAGCACTGGATGCCCGGGAGGGGCGAAAAAATGACAGATCAATTGACAAAGATCGTTCAAGAAGTCAAGCAGGCTATCGGGGAGGTCCAGTCCAGGATCCGGGGCAACGGATACCAGATTGCAAAGATTGAGCTTGAGCTAAAGACGTCGCTCGATTACACGGGGGGTGCCGAATCGCCTAAAATAATCGGAGTGGTCCTTTCTGCCTCGGCTAAGCATACTGACGCCCAGACGATCCAATTGACCCTCGTGCCATCTAAACGACCTGCATTGGAGCCAAGGGCTGAAACGATCAGCGAGCAACTTGCCAAGGCAATCACGGTCATAAGCGCCGCTGTCAAGGAAGCCGCAGCTTCCGCCACCGCCCTCGACCTATCCGAGGCCTCCGTCACGCTCAATTTTGCCACAGACACCCAGGGGAAGATCTCTGTGATCGTCATGGCCGGAATGGACTTCGTTAGCTCGCACACGATCAAGTTGACTCTGAAGCCGCTATAACGTCCGGGACTTCCTTAAGCGGCCTGACTACTCGGCGGAGCGGACCCGCCTAGCTCGGCCAACTGGGAGTCCGATTCGCCCGCCAATCTGGCCCAGAGCGAAGGAAGCGGCACCATAGAGTCTGAGGCATCAGAACGAGAAACAAGGAACCGAGGCTGAAATGGCCTCGGTTCCTTTTCTTGATGGCGGAGGCTGGACTCGCCTGGCCCGAGGACAGTGGAGCCCCCGGATCGGCAGGCCGGGGCCGCGGGGGGATCCAGCGACCTCTGGACCTCTAATCCGCAGGCTCACGAGGCAAGGTTGATGTACCCCCGACTCGAGCTTGGGGAATGTCAAGGGAAATGTACAACCCCCTTCGTGAGCGGCGCAGCCGCTGTCCGCTGGTGCCGATGTTAGCCCGCACTTGGCCCTTCTGCATTTTAAGACGGTGGATAATAATCCTCGGGCCAACCACCAGTGGGTTCTATGGCAAATGTATCCCTGACCGCGTGAGCCGGACCGAATTTAAATCCCTTCGAAGGAACAATGGCGGCCCCTTCGTTGCATTCATTCCATGCTCCAACGATCGTCATTTTCAAATCCGGCTCGGCATACCTGGCGCCTATTTCCGCCATCTCTTTGGCTGTATCGTAAGATACACCCTCATGTCTGTCAACTAGGAATGTGTATTGGCCCGCTTCATAGAGCAAACGGTCTGAGACTCCCGCGGGTGATATCGGTGGGACCAGTTTGGCTCCGTACTTGTGAGCAATTGTCCCCCACAGGTCACAGGCCTGCTGGTAGCCTATGATCATATCTTGGAACGGCGTCACCACATGGTTGAAGTCCTGAAGGCTGTGCCATTCATACCCTGCTCGCCACATGTAGTAGGAAGTGATGGCGTCAAACAGTTTTACCTGTCTGCGGATGTAGTCTGCGCTCTGGTATTTGGGGTCAGTTTTCACTGCAAAAGGTTCAGCCATTACATCGCCCACAAGAAATATGTCTTCACCCAGATTGCTACGCAACAGGTCTACGCTTTTCTCCAATTCGTCCAAGCCCATAAAGTAAGCGACCAGGCCTGCCTCGAAATAAAAAATGACCGGCCTCCCGTCCGGTAGTCTCTTGTAGCGTGGGTGTTGCAGGTGCCCAGACAAGAATTCTCTTGCTTCTTTGACTACACCCGTTGACAATGGGTAAGCGGGCGTTTCTCCAGGAAGATAAGGTCCGGCGTTGAACATGAGAGAGTAGTTGATTTCAAAAGGCGGATCACTTGCGGGCAGAAACAATGTATCTATTCGTTTCTCCCAAGGTGAATCGGGAAATGCTACAGGCATGACAAAAGTTGTGATGCCATGTTCTCGCGCCCACTTTATGTCTATGCTCATGGTGCGAGGGTCTTGTTGCTCCCCATAAAGGGGCACTACCGTTGCGTATCCGTAACCAGTACTCTCATCCGCTCCATTAGTGAGGCCTCTAAAATACAAATAGTAGGCATAAACATCAAAATTCGTACTGACCGGCTTCGGTGACGGCACAGGGAGGGGTGTGTTGGCGTCACACACGCCGGTGGTATCGGGCGGGGGGTGGCGTCGGACTGGAGCTTGGGGACGGACTGGTGGTCAGGATACGAGGTGTACAAGCGGACACCACGCCGGCACCGGCCATGGCACCCGTCAATTTCAGAAGATCACGACGTGAGAGTCTGCGTTTCATAGATGCTCCTTTCTGCAATCTATGCACTCACTCGTACCGCCCAAGCGTGCTTATGGATGGGCTCAGCAGTAGCGGGCTTGCGCTTCGCTGGAAACGAAAGCCCAGATGGCAGAATTACCCACTCATTATTGCACAACATCTGGTTCACGGTTCAAGTCCGTGCAGGGGCGCTAGGCCTGGAGCCACACGGGTCACAGGCCGAGTCCGGGGGCCTCCCGGATGAAATGGAGAGGCAGCCGTGACAGGCTGCCTTTCCATTTGGGCGGCCCATCGGGCCGCCTACATCTTCTCGAGGGCACTGACGGCCGCGGACGCAGCTGTGTTCGTAGCGTGCTTCATGCTGCGGGCGAGGCGCGCTAGCTTCGGAACGCGCCACGGCTTACTCAAGACGAAGCGCGCGAGGGCAGGGAAATTGGGGCCGCCGTCCGGTCCAGCCAAGTCGAACAGGGCCGGGTCGCTCGAGCCATCGTCGGCGCGGTCGCTAATGGCCCGGAACACGGACCATGGGCAGTGCCGATCCTCGCAGACCGCGGCGATCGCGGCGGTCTCCATATCGACTGCAATGACGCCCTGTTGTTCGAGGCGGACCAGGTCGTCCTGGTCGACCAGCAGCTCGTCCGATGTGACCAGCGTTCCTCGGGGGGCGGTGGAACCAAGAAGGGTGGGCCGATGCTCGGTGCCGGTCGATAGGTCAATGACGAGATCCGGTACGACGAGGTCCCCGATCTCAACGCTCGGTCCAATGCCCCCCGCAATCTTGACCACAATGAGATGATCGATCGAGGTGAAGTCGAGGACACGTTCCGCCGTGCGCGCGGCGGCGCGGGTTCCAATCCCTGTTGTCGTCGCGACGACTTCGACCCGGCCGACCACGCCCGAGATGAGAGCGCCATCGTCGGATCGCCTCCGGCTGAGGGAGAGGGAGCGCACAAGGGGGCGGAGTTCGGGTCGCATCGGTGCGAGGATCGCAACCCGGCGAGAAGGTGCAGGGGTGGTCACGTCTCCATTTTACCTAGTGGCGGAGCTCCACGCCCGTGACCGCGTAAGCAGATGGACCTCGGCCACATGAACGCCACTTGGCGTCCTTGAGCGGATGACGGCAAACGGCGCACCAGATCAGTCATCAAGGCATGACCGACCAACTGGTGATCCTCCGGATCCCCATCCGGTTGACAATCGCGCGCCGCGAATGTCGGCCCATTACCCGGGCGAGGCAATTGGACTGTGAGATTTCCTGATTCGGTGTTCAGCAGTCCAACATTGCCGAACACGAGCGGGTTGCCGCCCGCTTCTAATCCGCAGGCTGTGGGTTCAAGTCCCGCCAGGGGCGCCTTTTGGTCCCCCGCAGTACCCGCCCCAGGCGAGGGTCGTTCGTGCCCGCTCCGACAGCAGGCGTAGAGAACGCGACCGGTCGCCGCGGACCGCTCGGCTCATGCCTCCCAATCGTTCGGTGCTAGAATGGAAGAGCGGCCTCCCCATGTCCGGCCGCGCAATTCCTCCAGTGCGGGTCCGTGAAATGAAACTTCACTCTCGACCTCGTGACGCAGAAGGAGGGAAGGATGGGCATCCCGTTTCCAAGCGAGGCATGGCTCAAGGCTCTCGAGGATCAGCTCAACCAGAGCCAAACGTACCGCGACATCGCCAAGAACTGGGAAGGCGACATGTGCGTCGTGCTCGATCCCGAGGGCGACCTTAAGGAGCCTGTTGGCATGTACCTGGACCTGTGGCACGGAGAGTGCCGTGCGGCCAGAGTCCTGGCTGCAGGGGAGCTACCTGTGGCCGCTTTCGTCCTGCGCGCACCCTTCTCGCGTTTCGTGGCCATCCTTCAAGGCAAGCTGGACCCGATCACGGCCATGATGACCGGTCGGCTTTCGGTCAAGGGCAATATGGCGGTGATGATGCGCAGCATCCCAACTGTGTTGGAGTTTGTCCGGCAATGCAGGGCCGTCGATACCGACTTCGTCGGCTCTGGCGTTGGCGCCTGACTCGCCGTAAAGCGCCCGGGCTAGGATTGACGGCCGGCAACACTGAGGATTTCTTCCCCGATTCGTTCGATCGCCTCGGGCCTCGACGACGCAGCCACTTCGCCGACTCCTTGCGGCTGCTTGGGATGAGGAGGGATCTGGGATGAAGGAGTTTTTTGGGCGCCTCCTCCGTGTTGACTTGGGCTCCGGCCAAATTGGAGAATTCCAGGTCGAGGATGAAGAGATTGGCAACTACCTGGGGGGAGCTTCCCTGGCGGCGCACCTCCTGTACCCGCAGCTCCGGGCCGAGACGGATCCCCTCGCGCCGGAGTCCCCCCTGGTCCTCTTGAACGGTCCTCTGAGTGCAACCGCTGGACCGACCGTCGGGCGCTGGGTCATTTGCGCTCGATCGCCGGCGACCGGCCTTTGGGGGGAATCCAATTGCGGTGGATTCTTTGGAGCCGAGCTGCGCTTCGCCAGCTATGACGGCGTCTGGCTGGAGGGACGGGCGAGCGAGCCGGTCTACCTGTCGATCACCCCAGATCGAGTTGAGATCCGCCCAGCGAAGCACTTGTGGGGCAAGGCCGACACCTATGAGACGCAGGACCTCATCAAGCAGGAGTGGGGCCGCCCCGGGTCCCGGGTCGCCTGCATTGGGAGGGCAGGTGAGATGCAGAGCCCGCTGGCGGCCGTCCTGTGCGACCACGGTCGGGCCGCTGGGCGCACGGGGATGGGCGCTGTCCTGGGGTCCAAGAACCTCAAGGCGATCGCGGTCGAGGGCGGGCAGCCGCTCCGATATTGGGACCCCACGACCTACGGCGAACTACGAAGCCGAGCGAACCGGGAGCTCAAGCAGAACGCCTTTGCCACCATGATGCACTCCCTGGGGACGGCCGGAGCGCTCGACTTCCTGGATCTCCTTGGATTGATGCCAAAACGATACTACACCGGCGGAAGGATGGAGGAGGCGGATCGGGTCAGCGGCTCGACGATGGCGGAAACCATCCTGACAGGCATGGCGGCCTGTCATGCCTGCGTGATTGCCTGCGGGCGCAAAGTCGCACTCAGCGACGGGAAGAATCGCAAGGGGCCGGAATACGAGACCATCGTGGGCTTCGGCCCAAATCTGTTGATCGATCAATTGAGCGCGATTACGCGTTTGGGCGAGATGTGTGATCGGTTCGGATTGGACACCATCAGCCTCTCCAACACTATCGGGCTTGCGTTTCTCTTGTATTCTGAGGGCGTCCTGACGGCCAAGGATACCGACGGGGTGGAACTGCAGTGGGGGAGCGTTCCTGCGGCGGAGGCGATGGTCCGGCAGGCCGGCGAGGGGAGGGGGCTGGGTCCCCTTCTGGCACAAGGGTCGAGAGCCTTGGCCCGGGCTTATGGAGTTGAGGAAAAAGCCAACCAGGTCAACGGTCTGGAGCTCGCCTACCACGACCCCCGCGGAGGCTCGGGCATGGCTCTGGTGTATGCGACTTCCCCTCGAGGCGCCTGTCACAATCAGGGACCCTACTATCTGATGGAGACGGGTAACGCCCTCGAGGAGGTGGGAGTGCAGTTCATGGAACCGCGCCAGATTGAGGGGAAAGCCAGGAACGTGGCGCGGCATCAGGATTGGGTCACGGTATTGAACAGCCTGGTCATGTGCATCTTTGGGGTCATCCCCCCACATGAGGTCCAGGAGCTGGTCCACGCCGCGATTGGCTGGAGCGGGGATCTCGAGGATCTGATTAGGGCAGGTGAAAGAGCGTGGAACCTCAAACGGGCTATCAACTGCCGGCTGGGGTTGACCCGAGCCAATGATCGCTTGCCAAAGGAGTTCGCCCACGCTCTCACCGAGGGTGGCGCGGCAGGATTTGTGCCGGACTTTGATCAACTCCTGACCGATTACTACCGGGTGCGCGGCTGGGATGAGCGCACGGGCAAGCCCTTGCCCGAGACCCTGCAGCGTTTGGGCTTGCCGGATGTCTCCGTGGGGCTGTGGGGCTAGGCAAAGGGAGTGCTGCCTCGCGCGAGACGGGGATGTGAAATGGCCAAGATCGTAAGCGTGGGGACGATGCGGGATGTCGAAAAGGAGGCCGACGCGAGCGGTCTTGCTTACGATCGAATGATGGAAAATGCAGGCCATTCCGTGGCCCGAGCCATGGCCAAGGAATTCGGTCCGCTGGCAGGTCAGAGAATCCTCGTCCTGGCCGGACCGGGCAACAACGGCGGCGACGGGCTGGTGGCGGCGCACTGGTTGGCACTGGAAGGGGCCGAGGTCGTCGTTTTCCTCACCAAGGAGCGGGCCTCAAGCGACTCAAACCTGCGCCGACTCCTGGGCGGAAGGATCCCCGTGCATGACCTGGCCCAGGAGGGGGAACGAGCAGAATTCGATCGCGAGCTGAGGCGGACGGCTTGCTTTGTCGATGCCGTGTTTGGAACCGGGACCCGGCCGCCTCTGAAAGGGGTTCCGGCTGATTTGCTGGCCCAGGCCAAGGCGAGGCTGGAGGATCGGGAAACGCCACCCATCGTGGTTTCCGTGGATTGCCCTTCCGGTCTCGATTGTGACACGGGCGAGGTGGCTCCCCAAGCGATTCGAGCCACACTCACCGTGACCCTGGCCGCGGTCAAGAAAGGGTTGCTGCGATTTCCGGGGGCAGAGTATGTCGGCAAGATCATCGTGGGCGACATTGGTCTGGACCCCGACACGCCCGCTCTGAAGGGCATTGAGAGTGAGTTCCCCACGCCTGAGGATCTTCGCCCCTGGCTTCCCGAAAGGCCGCGACTCTCCCACAAAGGCACATTCGGCCGGGCGGTCATCGTGGCGGGCTCCGTCAACTTCCCCGGTGCCGCCGTTCTGGCGGCACGTTCGGCCTATCGTGTCGGAGCCGGGTTGGTCACCGTGGCGGTCCCCTCAGCGATCTACCCAGTGGCTGCCGCTCAGATTCCCGAAGCCACCTGGATGATCTTGCCGGATGAGTTGGGGGTAATCGCGGCAGAGGCCGCCGAAATCCTGCTGCGCGAAATGGGCGAGGCCCAGGCCATGGTCCTGGGACCGGGCTTCGGACAGCAGAAGACCACCGCGGAGTTCCTCCGGCGCATGTTGTCGCCTGGCCCATCCGCT
>JBEKHT010000045.1:0-18916 GCA_050012135.1 Anaerolineales bacterium
GTCAAGCGGGTAGCGCCGGTTGACCGGCAAGAGACGGGAGCGAAGCTCGTCGCTGGCCGCGTGAAGAGAGACAGCCAGGTTGATTTGCCTCCTCTCCTGGGTAAAGCGGCGAATGGCGGGCACGAGTCCCACGGTCGAAATGGTAATGCGCCGCGCGCCAAAGTTCATCCCCTCGACGTGATTGAGCGTGTCCAAAGCCCCCAGGGTCGCCTCGTAATTGTGAAAGGGCTCGCCCATCCCCATCACCACGATATTGGAGAGCCGTCTTTCCTCCAGCGATAGCCTGCGCGCCAAGTCGAGAACCTGCATAAGGATCTCGCCTCGCGTGAGGTTGCGACCGAAACCCATTTGTCCGGTCGCACAGAAGACGCAGCCCATGCCGCAACCGGATTGCGTCGAGATGCAGGCGGTCTGTCTCTGATCGTACCCCATCAACACAGTCTCCACGGTGGCGCCATCCCGCAGTTCAAACAGGATCTTGAGGGTTTTCCCATCGCCAGAGCGAGACTCGCGAAGAGGGTGGATCAGCTGAAAATCGAACGATTGCCCGAGCCGCTCGCGCAGAGAAGCGGGGAGATCGGTCATCTCGCCAGGGGAGAAGGCCCATCGCGAGTAAAGATGGTGCCAGATCTGCCTGGCTCGATAGAGGGGCTGTCCCCACTCGGCCAAAGTCAATTCGAGATGTTCCAGAGTCAGGTCGTGGAGGGCGGCGTGCGGCATGAGGAGCTCAGGACAAGGGAGCTGCGCCTCAATGGGAGGTGAGCTGCAACTTCCATTCTTGGATCAATTCGGGGAGTCCTGCGAAAACCCACGTTGGCCGTGTCGCCGAAGCCCTCAGCTGGGTGGCGGTAGTTACCCCGCTGAGCACAAGGATGCTTGGGATCCCCGCCCTTTGGGCACCCAGGATGTCCGTCTCCAGGCGATCTCCCAGCGCCGCCGTCTGGCGCGCCGGTTCACCCAGCCGCTCGATCGCCAGTTGGTACATGAGCGGCTCGGGCTTCCCGATGATCGTCGGCCTCGAGCCCGAGGCCGTGGCCAGGGCCGCCAGAATTGCGCCGTTCCCCTGGATAGTCCCGCGCTCCGTGGGGAAGGTGGCATCGTCGTTGGTGCCAATAAATCCGGCCCCGCGGCGCAAGTTGAGGGTTGCCCCGGAAAGCTTTTCCCAGCTCAGTTCGCGATCCATCCCGCACACGACAAAATCCGCATCCGTGTCGTCGAGATCGGCAATCCGGAATCCCTCGGCAGCCAGAGCGGATCGGATTCCCTCTTCCCCGACCACGAAAATCTTGGCACCGGATGGAGCAGTCTTGGCCAAGTATTCCGCGGTCGCCTGAGCCGAGGTCAGGATTTCATCCGCTTGCACCTGCGCCCCCAGGCCGATGAGCTTCTGCAGGTACGACCTGGGCGTGAGGGTCGGGTTATTCGTGGCCAGGACAAAACGGATGCCCGTGCTTCGAAGGAATCCGAAGAACTCAATGAATCCGCGGTTGGCGACGGCGCCGTGCCAGAGGACTCCGTCCATGTCGATGATCAAGGCCCGGATGTCGGCCAAGCCAAGGACCGCCTCCGGGCCTTTCGTGGATTCCATCGGGAAAACCACCTCCCTGCGTCTACTTCACCTTGGTCGCTTGTTTCTCCCGTTCCTCAAGGACTCGATCCACGATCCCATACTTCACGGCTCCCTCCGCGTCCATGTAGTAGTCGCGCTCGGTATCGCGCTCAATCACCTCGAGGGTTTGGCCGGTATGCCTGACCATAATGGCATTGAGACGATCGCGAAGCCGTAGAATCTCCCTGGCCTGTATCTCGATGTCGGAGGCTTGACCCTGGGCGCCGCCCAGGGGCTGGTGCACGTGAACGGTCGCGTGCGGCAAAGCAAAGCGCGAGCCGTGGGTGCCGGCCGCCAAGAGAACCGTTCCAAAGGAGGCCGTCACCCCGACCGCATAGGTCTCAATGGGATTGGAGATCTGCTGCATCGTGTCATAGATGGCAAGCCCTGCGTAAATTCCACCCCCCGGGCAGTTGATCCACATCTGGATTTCCTTTTCGGGATCCTCACGATTCAGATACAGCAGTTGGGCAACCACCAGGTTGGCGATCTGGTCGTTTATCGGGGTCCCGAGGAAGATGATCCTTTCTCGGAGCAACAGCGAGTAGATGTCGTAGGCGCGCTCGCCGCGACTGGTGGTCTCAATCACCATGGGGATGAGAGACGTCGGACTGAGGAGAGTCATTCCATACCTCCGTTGGACGGCATAGGCTCGGAGAGGGGGGGTACCGTGGCGGCTGGGGCCAGATCCTCATGGGCTTGGAGAGGAGGCGCCTCCCCCTTGCCGATAGCGATTATTCTTTCAACTACCCTGTCATTGAGCAGGTCCTCGTAGATTATCTCGTGGAGCGCGGGATCCCGAAGCATCTGCTCCAGCTGTTTTGGATCCGCCTTGCTTTGCACCGAAGCGAGGGTGTTGCGCACCCGCTGGTCAACATCCCCCTCCGGGACCTCGAGTTGTTCCTTCTGGGCGAGGTCGGCCAGGTATAACCCGCGGGTGAGACGCTCGCGCGCTCTGGGCTCCAGCTCCTTTTCCAGGCCCGGGCGGCCTTCCGGGCGACCTTTCAAATACGTATCCAAGGTGACGCCTTCCCGCTCCAGCGAACGGGCAAGGGACTTGACCATCTTGTCGATCTCCTCCCGCAGGATGGCATTGGGGTAGCGGACGGATCCTCCCTGGATCATCTGATCGATAACGCGGCTTGCATAATCCCCCTCGGCATCGCGTTTCACTTTCGCCTCGAGGCTGGTCCGCACCCCGGCCTGCAGCTCCTCGACAGTAGAGTACTCACTCACGGACTTGACGAGATCCTCGCTCCACTCAGGGACGCGACGGGCCTTGACGGCAAGGCAGGTGAGGAATAGGCGGGCATGAACCCCCTGCAAGGTCGAGACGGGGAAGGCCTCTGGGTAGGTGAATTCAATCTCGCGACTTTCGCCCTCGCGGATGCCGAAGATGGCCGCGCCAGCCCCAGGGAATCTCCCGCCCACGTCTTCCGAGAGCTCCACTTCCTCGCCGGATTGGTCGTCGGGGCCCGCCTTCATGGCGGCGGGCAGAGGGGAAAGCTTCCCCTGCGAGTCCAGCGCTTGAACTTGAACCTTGGCGACCAGGACGTCCCCCTCCTGGGCCGGGCGAGAGACCGGCTCCAGGATCGTTTGGGATTGCCGCAAGTTCTCCATCATCCGCTCGACATCCTCAGCGGGCATGGGCGGCAGCGCGAAGGGCACGCGAACTTGGCGATAGTCGCCCAAGGCCACTTCGGGCTGAAGAGGAACCGTGAACTTCAGCACCAGCGGTTCCCGAGAAACGATATCCTCCAAGGTCCCCGCCCGGGCCGGACTCAATCCACTCTCGTCGAGGGCCTTGCGGTACACCTCCGGGCCGAGCAAGTCAACCGCCTCATCGAAGACCGCCTGCTGGCCGAGGTGCGAGATAACCACGGAGTAGGGGGCTTTCCCCTTGCGAAAGCCGGGGATGCTGGCTCGGTCGGCCAGCTTCCGCGCGGCCCGCTTCATGGCCCCCTCGAGGATTTCTGCTTCGGCCTCCACCGTCAGGGTAGCCTCGCACTCCCCCGTCTGTTCGACCTGGGTCTTCATACGTTCCTGCAATTTCCTTTCTGTGCAAGATAAGCCGGGCAAGTTGCCGCGACATCCGATCTCGGCTTGCCCGGCGAGGACGACCAGCACGCTAGGCTGGTGGGGAAGGAGGGACTTGAACCCTCACGCCTCGCGGCACATGATCCTAGGTCATGCCTGTCTGCCAGTTCCAGCACTTCCCCGTAAAGCGGATTATAACCGGGGCCAAGGCCTAGGTAAAGGCAAAGAGGCTTGGTCCTCGCGGGAGCCGATCGAGTGTCTCGCGTTGAGAGAGTCCAAGACTTCCTGGCGGCCCACTCCCCGAGGGTACCCTTAGGCGGGGAGAATCCGGAAGAGAGAGGCGGAAGATGGAGCTAGGCACAATCCAAAGAGTCGACATCGACGAAGAAGTCCAGCAGGCCTATCTTGATTATGCGATGAGCGTCATCGTGGCGCGGGCCTTGCCCGACGCGCGGGATGGCCTTAAGCCCGTGCAGCGCCGAATCCTGTACGCCATGCACGACATGAATATCCATCCCGGAGGGGGCTTCAAGAAGTCGGCGCGCATCGTGGGCGAGGTCCTCGGGAAATATCATCCCCATGGGGACATGGCGGTGTACGAAGCCATGGCGCGGATGGCCCAGGATTTCTCCCTGCGCTACCCCCTGGTCGAGGGCCAGGGCAATTTCGGTTCGATGGATGGAGATGCCCCGGCCGCCATGCGTTACACCGAAGCCCGGCTGGCCCCGCTGGCCGTTTCGATGCTGGCCGACCTCGACAAGGAAACGGTCCCCTTCGCCCCCAACTTCGACGGCACTCTGCAGGAGCCGCAAGTCCTGCCCTCCGCCGCTCCGAGTCTGCTGATCAATGGGGCCACGGGGATTGCGGTGGGCATGGCGACCTCCATTCCGCCTCACAATCTGGGAGAGGTGTGCCAGGCCCTCGTTTTCATGCTCCGCTCGTGGACGCGGACCAAAGAGATATCCACGGATGAGTTGCTGAAGTTCGTGAAAGGGCCGGATTTCCCAACGGGCGGGCTGATCCTCGATCGGCCTGGCCGGGAGGAGGGACTTCCGGCTGCCTATGGATCGGGACGGGGCAAGATCACCGTGCGGGCCAAGGTCCACTGGGAGGAGTCTGGCAAAGGGCGGGCCCGCCTGCTGGTCACCGAACTGCCTTACCAGGTAAACAAGTCCGCTCTGCTCGAGAGGATTGCGGAACTCGCACGGGCGGGCAGATTGGAAGGAATTGCCGATCTGAGAGATGAGTCGGATCGGCAGGGAATGCGCATCGTGATCGAGCTGGCCCGCTCAGCGGATGCGGAAAGCGTGTTGCGCAACCTGTTCCAGCACACCCCGATGGAAACCACCTTCAGCATCATCCTCTTGGCCCTGGTTCGAGGCGAGCCCAGGCTGCTCTCGCTCAAACAGGCCTTACGGGTGTTCCTCGACCATCGGCTGGAGGTAATCCAGAACCGGAGCCAGTTCGATCTGGCTCGGGCCCGCGAAAGGGCTCACATCCTCCAGGGTCTGCGCGTGGCCTTGAAGAATCTAGAGGAAGTCATCCGGCTGATTCGCAACGCGCGCACGGCCGAGGACGCCTCCGGGCGCCTGCAGAAGCGCTATCGGCTCACACAAGTCCAGGCCGAGGCGTTTCTGGATATGCCTCTCCGAAGGCTGGCTTCGCTGGAGCGCGAGAGGATCGAGCAAGAATACAAAGAAAAGGTCGCGCTCATGACCTCCCTGGAGCGCGTCCTCGGCTCCCCGAAGTTGCAGAGAGAGGCCCTGATCGAGGAACTCAAGCAGCTCGAGCAGCGCTTCGGAGATGGCCGTCGCACGACGATCCTGCCCGATGGCGACAAACTGCGGAACCTGCCCATCGCCGCGCAGGCCGATCATCCTGAGGAGATGGTCTGGCTGACCCTGACCGATGCGGGTTTGCTCTCGCGCGGCGTCCCTTCCCGCCAGTCGCTCCCGCTTCCCCACACCCCGCTCAAAGCTGTGCTTCGGGCGAGCACACGGGATACCCTGTACCTGCTCACCGAAAAAGGAAGGCTGGCCGGGATTCCAATTGAGGCGGTGCCCGAGCGGGAAGCTCATGAGCCCGGTGTGCACTTTTCAGCCCTTTGCGGTCTGGAAGGGCCAAGCAAAGTTGAGTGCGCGGTGAGCGTGCCGCCTTCCGCGAAGGATCGGAAGGGCTACCTGACATTGGTCACCAGACGAGGGATGGTCAAGAAATCGCGCCTTCAGGATCTCCCCCGGCCCTCTCCGCAGGTAGTCTCAGCCATCAAACTCGGGCCCCAGGATGGGCTGGGTTGGGCAGCCGCAACGAGTGGAAAGGATGAGTTGCTCCTCCTGACCTCGGCGGGTATGAGCATCCGCTTCAGCGAGCAGGAGGTTCGGCCGTCGGGACTCTCTGCCGCCGGGGTTCTGGCGGTCCGGCTGGGCCGTGGTGGCGATCAAGTTGCCTGGGCGGGGGTGATCCAGCCCAGGTGCGATCTCCTCATGATGGGGGAGGATGGCAGCGCGAGGCGAACGTCCATCACAGAGTTTCCGCCGCAAGGGCGGCACGGGGTGGGGACGAGGGCTTGGAAGGCCAAACTGGGAGGCCGTCTGGTGGGTGCGGTCGCGGGCCGAGGGAAGACGCGAATCCTGCTGTGCCTGAGCGATGGCTCCGTGCAAAGCCAGCAGCTTGGAGATTTCTCCCGTCGCAAGCGGAGCTCGGATGCCTCCAGCGCCGTGAAGCTCGGCAGAGGGCAGAGGATCTCCGCGGTGATAGCAATGGAGAGCCCACCATTGGGTGCGCAGGCGGCCCGGCGCCCTTCTTCCGGTGCAGGGCACCAACCCACAGGGCGCGGTCGGCCTCCATTGGGCCGGGGGAAACTTCCGGCCCGCCCCGACAGCACGGCGCGGAAATCGAAGCGGTACAGGAAGGGGAAAGCCTTAGGCCGGACGAGGGGCGACCGAGGCCAATAGGAACCCTGAGCGGTCAGGAAGGCGAGATGTTGAAGTAGGCGTAGTGATACTGAATCAGGTTGTCTCGCAGGCCCAGGGTGTCGTTGCCGTCCAGCACCTTGCCGGCGGTACTGGTCGCGGTCCAGGTGAAATGCCGGGAATTCCCGTCTCCACTTCGACCGGTAACCGTGAACTGCCCGCTGGGCAGCAAGTTGGTCAGAAGATCCTGATACCAGGCGGTTATCGCCGTCGAACCCACGATCGTGCGTGCGGCCGTGACCTGAGCCGCATTGCCCTGGTAGAGGGCGAGAATGGTCGGGATATCGTGTGAGTTCCAGGCCGCGACCAGACGATCGACCATGTCGGCGGGGGGAGGCGCCTGGCCCCACTTGAAGTTCGCCACCGCATTCCACAAGGCGATGTGGGCGGATTGGGTGGCATATTCCCAGGAGAAGAAGTTTGCCGCGGTGAGCTTGAGCGCCGCGGCCTCCTGGAGGAATAGGGTGAGCTCGGCTGCCGTCGGCGTCCAGCCGGCATTCGAGTAGGCAGGCCCGGTCGGAACGACCGGGAGGGAGGGCTTCAAGGCCGTCAGCTCCTTGACCGACTGCTGCAGCTGGTACTGCGGGTTGTGAGCCTGCTCCCAGTAGACCTGGGGCATGTTGAAGTCGCATTTCGCAAGGAACGTGCTCCAGGGGAAGAGCTGATGAACGTTCGGGTAGCGAAAGGAGCTCAGCGCGATAGGAAGTTTGGGAAGACCGGCACGTAGCTGCTTCACGTACGTGCCCGCCTGCGTCGCCATGCCCTTCTTCTCGAATTCCATCTCCGCATCGATCACGTAGCCGTCCAAACCGAGCTGGAGAGTGCGACTTATCGCTATCTTCGCCTCACCCGCTGGATTGATGCCGTAGATGTAATGCCATCCCCAGGGGCTGACGCCGCGGGCGCGGAGCTCCGAGACCACGGCGGGCAACAGGTCATGGCCCTTCGAGTCGATATTATAGGCGTAAGGTCCATCCGCGATCTTTAGGAGAACATGCGACAGCCCGGCTTGGGCGGCGCGCGAAGCGATCTTGGCTGCGTTCCCCCCGTCACAGAGCGGGACCTGCCAGATGAAGAAGCCCTTTCCAACCAGCGCCATGCCTACCTCCGCTGCTTGAGATGAACCCAAGGGGCCCGCGATCGAGTTGCGTTGGGGTGCGGCCGGGCGGTTTCATGCCGCCGGAAGCCTCTGACTTTCAAGTGCACATTGCGTGCCAGGTCCTGGTCGGGTTGGGAGCCGGGGATCATAGCGGTTTCCCGGCGGTATACTAGGGCTGTCGCCTGGGTGGTCAATGAAACTGGAAACCCTTCTCGAATCCCTGCCAGATCTTCTTCTCTCGGAGAGGGAGATGATCGAGCGGGCCTACGCGATTGCAGAGCGGGCTCACGATGGCCAGTATCGCGCCTCGGGGGAACCCTATGTGCAGCACTGCCTGGCTGTGGCAAAGATCCTGGCAGATTTTGGGGTTCCGGCGACAACTATTGCTGCCGGCCTGCTGCATGACACGGTTGAGGATGGGGGTGTGTCGTTGGTGCAGATCGAGCGCGAGTTTGGGCACGAGGTCGCCCAGCAGGTGGATGGGGTTACCAAGCTTACCAATCTGCCCAGGGTTTCAAAGGGAGATGGCCGGCCGGACGGGGTCCAAGAGTCGGCGCGTCGGAAGGACATGGATGTTGAGAGCCTTCGCAAGATCTTCCTTGCGATGGGAGATGACGTGCGTGTCGTCATCATCAAGCTGGCAGATCGCCTTCATAACATGCGCACGCTCAGCCACCTCGAGCCGGAGCGCAGGCGGCGTATTGCGCAGGAAACCCTAGAAATCTTCGCCCCTCTGGCCAACCGACTGGGCATGTGGCAAATGAAATGGGAGCTGGAGGATCTTGGTTTCCGCTACGTCAACCCGCAGGTGTACAAGGAGATCGCCGGAAAGCTTGAAGAGCGGAGGACCGACCGCGAGGACAAAATGGCGCAAATCGTCCAGCGCCTCAGAGAGGTGCTGAACGAAGCGGGCTTGTCGGCGGAGGTAAGCGGCCGCCCCAAGCACATTTACTCCATCTATCGCAAGATGCTTCGCAAAGGCGTGGCGTTTGAATCGGTCCATGACGTGCGGGCCGTCCGCATCATCGTCCAGGACATCCCCAGTTGCTACGTGACCTTGGGCGTCATTCACAATCACTGGTCCCCCCTGCCTGGCGACTTCGACGACTACATAGCCTCGCCCAAGGACAACTTCTACCAGTCCTTGCACACTGCGGTGGTTTACGATGATGGAAAAACCATCGAGGTCCAAATCCGCACCCCGGAGATGCACCAAAACGCGGATCTTGGGATTGCCGCCCATTGGCGATACAAGGAGGGGGGGCGGCGCGACGAAGCCTTCGAGCGCAGAATCCTATGGCTTCGCAGCCTCATGGATTGGCGCCAAGAGGTTCAGGATGCGGGTGAATTCGTCGATGCGCTCAAATCGGAGGTCTTCCAGGATCGCGTGTACGCCTTTACACCGAAGGGGGATGTGATCGATCTGCCCGCAGGCTCTACGGCTATCGACTTCGCTTACCACGTTCATACTGAGATCGGCCATCGCTGCCGGGGAGCCCGGGTCAACGGCAAGCTCCTTTCCTTGGACTATCGCCTGAGGACGGGGGATCAGGTGGAGATCGTCACCACGCGCAATGGGGGACCGAGCCGCGATTGGCTCAACCCGGATTTGCGCCTCGTGCGCTCGCAACGGGCGATCAGCAAGATCCGACAGTGGTTCAAGCGAGAGGACCAGGACCAACGCATTTCCGAAGGCCGAGAAATCGTGGAACGCGAATTGCGCAGGTTGGGTGTGGAGGGTCTCACCCTCGAGAGCCTGGGGAAAGGGCTGGGCTATGGCACCCTGAACGAGTTTCTTGCTGCGGTCGGCTCCGGCGATCTTACCGCGGCCAGGATCGTGGCCAAGATTCTCGAGACCGAGTCCGGAGTCTTGGAAGAGTTTCCGGCACTCACCCCTCCTTCCGAGACAACCACACCGGATGTGAACATCACCGGATTGAGGGGCATGCTCACCTCCATGGCCCGCTGTTGCAAGCCGGTCCCGGGAGACCCGATCGTCGGCTACGTAACCCGCGGGCGAGGCGCCACCATTCACCGCACGGACTGCCCCAACATCCTGCGCGTGCGCGACAAGGAAAGGCTGTTGCACGTTTCCTGGGGGCGCCCGGCAAGGACCTACCCGGTGGCTGTGCGGGTTACCGCTTACGACCGGGAGGGATTGCTTCGAGATGTGTCCACCGTGGTAGGTGAAGAACACATCAATCTAAGCAATGTGGTCTCCAGCACCAAAGCCCACCTGGCCATGATTGATCTGGTGATGGAGGTCACGGACCTGGGCCAACTAAGCCGGGTACTCAATCGCGTCGAGGCTCTCCCCAACGTCATGGAAGCCCGGCGAGTACGGGCTGGATGAAGGCAGCGCAGAGCGGGTGCTTTCGCCCGCCCGTGCCCCTGTCTTCCCAGGCTGAGGCAGAGAGGTGACCGGCACGTTGCTGAGCGTCGAACTGGCACGTGACCGCTTGCTGAAGGAATTCACCAGCCTGCCCGGGGAAGAGGTGAGCCTGCGGGACGGCCTGGCACGAGTGTTGGCAATGGACCTGGTTGCCAACCAGGACTTGCCCCGTTTCTCCAACTCCTCGATGGACGGGTTTGCGCTGCGTGCCGAAGATGTGCGCGGTGCGTCCCGGCGGAACCCTGTCCGACTTCAGGTCGTGCTCGATGTGCCCGCCGGGTACTCGCCGCCTGCCTCCCTTCCCGCGGGGGCGGCCGCCCGGGTGATGACCGGAGCGCCGATTCCTGCGGGAGCCGACTGCGTCGTTCCGGTCGAGCAAACGGATTTGAACGCCATGCGCCCAGCCCTTCCCGGGGAAATCGGGATCTTGGCCGAGATGCAGCCAGGCGAAAACATTCGGCCCGGGGGGTTCGACATAAAGGTGGGGGAGAGAATCCTAGCGCGGGGCACCCGCTTGCGTCCGCAGGAGATCGCCTTGCTTGCCAGTCTGGGCCAAGCCTCGGTCCAGGTCACTCAACGCCCCACGATCGCCATCGTCTCCACGGGAAGTGAACTGGTGCCTGTGGGCCGATCTCTGCGGGCGGGCGAGATCTTCGAGAGCAATTCCTTGATGCTGGAGGCTCTGGTCAGCGAGGCGGGAGGTCGACCAATCTTACTGGGGATCGCACCTGATGATCCGGCGGAGATCGGATTGAGATTCGACTCGGCCCTGGACCAGGGCGCCGATCTGATTCTTTCATCCGCGGGGGTTTCGGTTGGAGCCTATGACTACGTTCGCCAAGTCGTCGAGAAGAGGGGGCGTCTGTCCTTTTGGAGAGTGAACCTCCGTCCCGGTAGACCTCTGGCCTTCGGTCGTTATCGGGGTGTCCCGGTTATGGGCCTGCCGGGAAACCCCGTTTCCTCATTTGTCACCTTTGAATTGTTTGCTCGGCCCGCGATCACCGCGTTGCTGGGGGCCGTTCCCCGGCCGAGGCCGAGGGTCACGGCGCGCTTGACCGAGGATCTCGAATCCGACGGGAGAGAAACCTACTTGCGAGGGCGGAGCCTGTGGGATCTTGGGCAATGGCGTGTGAGCCTCAGCGGAAACCAAGGCTCCTCGGCACTCTCCGCATTGGTGCGTGCCAATTCCCTGATTCGCCTGCCGGCTGGAACCACTTGTGTTCCCGCCGGATCGCCAGTGGAGGTGTGGCTCCTGGAGGATTAGCCGAAGAGAGGACAGCCACGCTCGGGAGCAGGAGAAAAACGATCCGATTCCATTGGGGGCGGCTGGCCTGCGTCGGTGATCCAAAGAAGTGGAGGACTCCGCAGCGCGGCCTTCATCTGGTGGCTGCACCCCTTGGGGCGAAACTCGTGCCTTGACAAATCCTTCGAGCATGATATGTTTTCATTTATGGGCCCAGCGTCCCGGCAGCCAAATCAATCCGGTCTGAGGAGGGGCAATGCCTAGGATCCGTTGTCGCTACCTCGATTGTGTTTTCCTCGAGGAGGGATATTGCGGGGCGGCTGCCATCGAACTCGATCCGGACGCAGGTTGCCTGACCTACTCGCAAACTGAGGAAGCCGAAGCTCCGCCGGAATGGGAAGCACAAGAGTTTGAGGAGGAGTGGGAAGACGAAGAGGATGGTTTCGAAGTGGAGGAAGAGGAGGAAGAGGCCTGGGAGGACGACGAGGAGGAGACCTAGGCCAGAGCCTTGCCAGGCGAAGATTGGAAGTCGCAAGGGATCACGATCAGGCATCCAAACCTCAGGCGAGCCCGGGCTCGCCTGATTTGTTTAGAGTGAGGGAGGTCCCGGCTGAGGGCTATGGCTTGCGAACCGAGGTCTCCAGGGTGCGCGAAATGATCTCCTCTTGCTCTCGCCTCTTGAGGTCCGTATTGGACTTTCTCGTTCGAGGGCCTGGGGCCGCCTGCCCCTGGCGGTCCGCTGTCTCGCGAGCTTTCTCAAACGCTGCCTGCATGGCCGTTATCGGGGGTTCCTCGGCAGGCTCCGCAGGGCCCTCCTCGGCCTTGATCTCCAGGGCCTTGAGGCTGAGCTGGATCTGCTTCTTTTTGCGAATGACCTCGAGAATACGCACATCGATTTCGTCGCCGACGTGCACAATGTCGGCAGGATCCTTGACATAGTTGCCGGACAGCTCACTGACGTGGACGAGGCCAGGCCGCTCTGCCCCCAGGTCAACAAAGACGCCGAACTTCTCCAGCCGAACGACGGTGCCGTGCACGGTCATGCCCTTCTTCAGCTCGGACCAATCGTAAGCCAAGGGCTTGACCATTGTCAGTTCGAGCTTCCCGTTGCCCGGATCGACGGCTCGCACCCAGACGGTGACCCCTTGGCCGACTTGGACCGCTTCCCCGACCTTGTTGACCGGCCCATGACGGAGCTCCGAAAGGTGAACGAAGCCTTCCTTCTCCGCGCCCACATCCACAAAGGCGCCGTACAGGTCAACCCGTGTGATCTGGCCGTGGAGCTCCATCTTGGGTTTCAGTTGCAGAAGAGAAACTGGGTTTGCTCCCTGTGGAGATCCATCTCCCATGGGCACCTCCCCTTGCGCAGGCGTTTTGTGAGTTGCGCTACAGCGGGGGTCTGGTTGAGGACGCTCTTGGGCTGGAGGCCACGGAACCGACGACTGCAAGCCCAAATCGATCCACCGAGGACCCTGCGGGTAGCACTGGCCCGGGACCCGACACAGGAGGCGGGCGCTGTTGCACAGTCCCTTGCGCGGGCACGATACAGGGGCCGCATTCCTGATCGCTCAGGCTGCCTGCCCCTCCTCGATCGAACCCCTCTCGGTTGCCGCATTCTACCGCAAGAGGGGCGGTCCGACAAGGGACGCACGGTTGGTTGCTGTCCGCAAATCGTTTAGAATCGGAGGGGCGAGGAGAGCAACGGCGGGAACGGCTCGCTTGGTGCGCCCAAACCGGCGAGGCGAGCCGACTGTGGACGTCGTCCTGTGGGTGCCAAGGTTCTCGAATTATGGAGCGAGAGATGAGCGACCTAATGAAGATGAAGTGCGTTCCCTGTCGGGGAGGAGAGCCCCCCTTGACGGAAGGACAGATTGAAGAGTTCCGGACTCAGCTGGCGGACTGGGAGGTGCTCGAAAGGGAGGGGATCAAGAGGCTGCAGCGGACCTTCAAGTTCAAGGACTTTCGGGAGGCACTCGCCTTCACGGACCGCGTGGGGGGGCTGGCCGAAAGCGAGGGGCATGACCCGGCGATCTTGACGGAGTACGGCAAGGTGACGGTGACCTGGTGGACCCACAAGATCAGGGGACTCCATCAAAATGACTTCATCATGAGCGCCAAGACCGCGGAAATCTATGCCCGCGGGGGCTGAAAGGCGGTGGGGAGAGGCGGTCATCCTGGGCCTCGGGGTCCAATTCTGTGCGCGATCCGGGGGACTAGGGGGAGGCCCAGCCATGGGAAGGCGAGATCATGGGGCTCACCCAACGGGCGAATGGTGGCGGTCAGACCATGCCTGAAATTCGAGAACGCTTGGAGACCAAGGGGAAGCGAGCCAGATCCGAGTTGCCTGTCCAGGCGGCAGACTTTCTCAAGGCCGCTCTCAAGTCGGAGAGAACCCGAGAAAATTACCGCTGGGCCCTTGTCGCGCTGGAGGATTTCGCGGTGCAGACGGGCTATGGGGGGACAAGGCCTTCACGACCGCTTTCGCCGGCCGGCATACGCGACGATTTGCTCGTGTCCTTCCTGGATTGGCTCCGATCCAAAAGAAAGTATTCTCCGGCCACCCTCGCTTTGTACGTGGCAGCCGTCAAGCGCTACCTCGGATGGCTGTATGCGCGCGGGAAGTTGCCCCCCGCATTTCGGCTGGATCAGGCGCGGGAGAAGCTCAAGGAGGAGACCCGCGGCGGGGCGCTGCGCTACCCTCCCCGTCACCCGGATCCGAGCTTGGCCTCGATCCTGGCTTTCTACGACGAGTTGCCCCTTCCGCCGGCCAGGAATCCCGCTTCGAAAAGGAAGCGATTGGTCATCCTTCGGGATCGGGCCGTGGTTCACGCGCTTTATTCCTCGGCCGGGCGGGTCAGCGAGGTCGCGCAGCTCGATTGCGCTGGGGTGGACAAGGGCTATGCCACTACCGTCGAGGTGGCTGGGAAGGGCGGAAAGACGCGGACACTGATTCTCACCCAGGAAGCTCAACATGCTATTCGCGAGTACCTTGCCGAACGAGAGCGTCAGGGCGAGGATTTGGGAGTCCGGCGGATGCGGATGGCTCGCTCGGCTCCCGCTCCCCTCTTTGTCAGTCATGGCAGAGGGAAGAGGGCCCGCATCTCGCGAACGACGCTCTGGCGGGTTGTCGCAGAGGCCGCTCGTGCCTTGGGACTCAAGCCCGGCAGCGGTCCCCACGCCTTCCGCCACTTTCGCGCTCAGTCCTTGCGGGATGAGGGCATGGACTTGGGTTTGCTTCAAGCCTTGCTCGGTCATTCGAGCATCGAGACCACTCGGCGCATCTATGCGCCTCACACCAACGTGAGCCAGCTGGTCGACGCCCTCTCCACGTACGGGATCCCTGCGGGAGAGGCCGCCCGGAAAGCCCGAAAAGTCATTCCCGGCGAGTTGCCGGGGCCAGCGGCACCTTCTTCACGATCCAAGTCGGGCCGAGAAACTCGCTGAATCCGGACGGGCTCGTCGCAGGAAAGGGACTCGCTGAGCGAGCCGGTAGCCCGCAGCTGCCGAGCAGGCGCTTTTCCCCTTTTTTCTGGGTCTGCCGGATGCCTGCGCGCGGACAGGCCGCCCCAAGATCGTTGAGCTTGAATATAATCGCTGGCATGACCTTCGCAGAAGCGATTCAACGAGAGCTGCTCTCCGGCGGCGGGCTGCCTCCAGGCGCGAGGGTCGTCGTGGGAGTTTCCGGCGGACCCGATAGCCTGGCGCTGCTCTCCGTGCTAAAAGATCTGGGCCACCCGGTCGTGGTGGCTCATTTCGATCATGCTCTGCGCCCCGAGAGTGAGGCCGAGGCCGAGTTTGTCCGGAGGCTTGCCTGCGAATGGCGGTTGCCCTGCGTCATCGAGAGAGAAAGCGTTGATGACTGGGCCAAGGAGCATCGTCGATCAATCGAGGAGGCCGGTCGGATTCTTCGTTATCGTTTCCTGTCACGAGTCGCTCTTCAGGCAGAGGCGCGCTGGATTGCGGTGGGGCACACCGCCGACGATCAGGCCGAAACCGTGCTAATGCACTTCCTGCGGGGAGCAGGCCCAGAGGGCTTGAGAGGGATGCCGATGGTCCACGACCTGGGGGCGTGGGTTGAAGGTCTGGACCAGGGACGGGTCTTTCTGGTCCGTCCCTTGCTCAAGGTAACGCGGGAGCAAACCGAGGCCTACTGCCGGGAGAGGGGCCTCGTCGCCCGGCGGGACCCAACCAATCTCGGACTAGCCTATCTGCGGGGGAGGATGCGAGCCGATCTGCTCCCGTTCTTGAAAAAGTACAACCCGGAGCTGCGCTCGGCTCTCTGCCGCCTGGCCGATGTGATGGCCGGCGAGGTGGAAGTCCTTGAGGGCGCAGTGAATCGGGCTTGGCTCCAGCTTGGCGTACAGGTGAGCCCGGACCAAGTCCGGGTCCCTCGGCAGCAGTTTCTAGCCCAGCCCAAGGGAATTCGCCGGGGGCTAGTTCGGCGAGCTTTTCAGCGGCTCCTGCCGGGAACGCGCGATCTCGCCTACCGTCACGTCGAACAAGTTCTCGAGTTCGCTGCGCATCCCCCGCGGACGGGTCGAGCGGGGATTTGTCAAGGGCTCACTTTTCATTTGTCGGACGGGGCACTGGTTCTGGGGCGGCAAGCCGCAGGGGCTCGCACCCCCCCTGATTGGGTTGGTGCGGGCGTTCCTCTCGAAGGCCAGCTCAGGTTAGGGGAGCTGGACTGGGTGATCGACGGCCAGCAGGCCAGTCATTGGGACGTCCAAGAAGTGAAACGCGGTTCGGGCCGCTGGGAGGCCTGGCTGGACCACGATCGGATCGAGGGGGATCTGAAAGTGCGCGTGCGGGCCAGAGGGGATCGATTTCGCCCGCTCGGCTTGGACCGCGAGGTTCGTCTCCGCGACTTCTTCTCAGCCCATCATCTGCCTGTTGAGCTGCGCGACCGATGGCCTCTGATTTGTGACCGCTCAGGGATCCTCTGGATCCCGGGCCTCCAGATCGGTGAGCGCGTCAAGCTCCGGAGCATCAGCAGGCGAGTGCTGCACCTGCAAGTATGGCGGGGCCGATGAGATCCGGCCGGATTTCCGTGAGGGCACAATCCCAGGGCGTTGCGATCGCGCTGGTGGGCACGTTCTGCTGGTCTACGACCTCCATTATCATGCGCACGCTTCTCTCCAATGCGGCGATTGCCCCGTTGACGCTTGCCGTCTGGCGTGATGTCGTTGTGGCGCTTGCACTGTGCGCGGTCTTAAGTCTGGCGGGGCCCGGAGTGTTGCGAATCCGCATGGCCGATGTGCCTTTCCTACTTCTTCATGGGGGCGTCGCCCTGGCGGCGATGAATGGGCTGTGGACCTTCTCCGTAGCCATGAATGGTGCCGCTCTCGCGACGGTTCTGGTTTACGTTGCCCCCGCCATCAATGTGTTGATCGGGTGGCTCTTCCTGCACGAAGGGATCAGTGGCTGGAAGGTCTGCGCCGTGGCGCTGGGCATCAGTGGAGTGGCACTGATCGCCACGCTTGGTCGCGGCCCGACGGCGGGCCTGGGCGGAAAGGGCATCCTGGTCGGAGTGGGGACAGGTGCGGCCTTCGCCCTCTTTGGGCTGACCGGGAAGATCGCCGCCAAGAGGTTTGCCAATACCTGGACGGCAACCTTCTACGGGTTTGTCTTCGCCGCAGCGGCTCTCTTCCTCGTGCAGGGGCTGACGCACTCGCCCGGGTATCCGCTCAGGCCGCGCGAGCTGGCGGGCCTTGTGCTCCTGGCCCTGCCGACCTTGCTCGGCTACGGGCTCTTTTCGGCCTCTCTACGGTACCTTTCCCCGACCGTCGCGAGCTTGGTGGCTTCCCTCGAACCGGCCCTCACCGCTGCCATGGCGGTCATGCTCCTGGGAGAACGAGTGCTGCCGGATCAGTGGATCGGTGGAGGACTTATACTGGGAGGGGTTTTCCTGACTCAAGTGGCCTCCCCCGAACCGGAACGGCCCGCACTCCCCGAAGCTCCCGAGCCGCTCCTGACCTTCCCCCGAGGGGACCCGCACGTGTGAGCATTCGGCTGGGGCCCCAGAAGAGGGCCAACCTTTATGGAGGAGGAATTTGATGTCCATTCGCTTCTGGAGAAGACGCCGCAGCCGCTTCCTGGACCTGCTGGTCGAGCAGGCGAAGTACGCAGTCGCCGGATCGGAAGCCTTAATGGAGTACATGCGCGATCCGAGCGACGAGACGGCCCAGCAGGTGGCGCGGATCGAGACCGCCGCGGATGAAACCCGGCGGATCCTGATCGACGAACTGAACCGCACGTTTGTCACTCCTTTCGATCGCGAGGATATCTATGCCCTGTCCTTGACGATCGACGATGTGCTCGACTACGCCAACACGACGGTCGATGAGATGGTCATCCTGCGGGTGGAGCCAAACTCCTATCTGCAACGGATGGCCAGCCTCCTGGCAGATGCCGCGCGGGAAATCTTCATGGGCGTCACCGAGCTCATTGAGCATCCGCATGTGGCCTCGGACCATGCCGTGAGGGCGAAGGCGCTCGAGAACCGGATCGAAGGCGTCTACCGGGAAGCCTTGGGAGCCATGTTCAACCAGCCCGTGGACCTGGATCACGTCGTTGCCATGCTAAAGCTGCGGGAGCTCTACCGCCACCTGTCTAACGCGGCGGATCGAGGCGATCAGGCCGCTAACGTGATCAGCGATATCGTCGTCAAGCGAGTTTGAGCCGAGGGCGAGCTCTGGGCTCCTGAAAAGCGAGAGGAGCAGCCCTGCCCGGCTGCTCCTCATCGTATTTGTGGCGGCGCCTAAGTGCTCATCACCGGCCTGGCAGATCCCCTCGCCCGGCCGGGGTCACTTTCTCCTCGACCTCTTGGCTGACTTGCGCCCTGATACTTTCTTTGCCGGGACTCTCTTTTTCGCAGCTTTCTTTGCAGCCCTCTTGGCCGGGGCCTTGCGCGCGGCCTTCTTGACTGGCCTCTTGGCGGCCTTTCTCGCCGGTCTCTTGGTGGAGACGACGGGCGCCGCGGCCGGCGCTTTTGGCTCAGACACCATGGGTGTCATGGCGGGGCCGGGGGGCGGGGGTGGAGTCCAAGGGGAGGGCGGAGTCATTGGATGGGGCGGGGCCGCTGGAGGTTGAGGCGGAGAGGGCGGCCTTTGACCCTCGGGCCTAACTGGCTGTCCCGGCTCGGGCTTCGGTCCTCCAACGGGGGGGAAGGGGGGTTTCTCGCTCATGGCAATCCTTTCCTCCTTAGTGGTGGCTACGGGGCGAAGATCCGGCGGAGTGGCCAGGACACCCGCTGGAACGTGGCGCCGGAGTTGATCGACAGGGATCTTGAGTGCCTTGCGGCAGCGCGGGCAATGTTCGACATGATGCCTGGCGTCCGTCTCATCGGCAGCTGCGAGGGCAGACGCAACTGCCTCAGAACTCATCTGAAAAGCCCAGCCGCAATACTGGCACCGCCACGAAAACGCTGACATCCCTGCCTCCTGTTCGTCTTCACTATACTCATTTTTCATGGATTTGCAACAGTCGGGCCGATGGTGCGGCGTCACACTGCTGCCACTTCATCCCTCCCTGCCTCGGCATGTGGACCCTTGGGTCGCAGGTTCCC
>JBEKHT010000046.1:0-18651 GCA_050012135.1 Anaerolineales bacterium
AATTCCTGACGGAGTCGGCGACGCTGAGTCTGGGGGGCGGGATCGTGGGGATCCTGGTGGGGGGCGGGCTGGCCTGGGTGATCGGGCGGATTGCCTCGTCCAGTGGCACCAGCTTCGTTCCGGTGGTAACCCTGACCTCGGTCCTGCTGGCGACGCTGTTCGCGGCGGCGGTGGGCCTGTTCTTCGGCATCTATCCGGCCTCGCGGGCCGCCGGCCTCGAACCGGTCGAAGCCCTGCGCTACGAGTAGCCGGCCCTCACCGCTCACGACCTGAACCCGAGCAAGCCACGCAGGGGCTGTCCAGGAAGGCTGAGAATGGACAGCCCCTTTTGATTCCTCCCCTACCGGCTTTCCGAGGCGGGGGAACGCCAAATGCCCGTGATCGGGGTCGCCCCGGCGGCCGCTCCCAGTGGGCTGAACCCCCAGGCCTCTTCGATGGTGTGCAGCAGGGAATAATGCGTGTATAACGTTCCGTCGTGCGTGCCCGCCGTGACCCACGGGGAAAGGACAATCGTGGCTATCTGACCACCCCCCGCGGCACCGCAGCAGCCCCGGTCCGTCAGGCCCTCATCGAACGTAAGGAACAGGACCCCGCCGTTTTGAAAGGCCGGCGACCGGGTGACCAGGGGGATCCACTGGGCCAGCCAGGCGTCGCCAGCCGCAATGTCGCAATCATGCATGGTGTCGCACAGGTTCGGGACGATCCATATCAGATCCGGGGGATTGGCCGAGGCCAGGTCGGTGGGCAAGCTGTCCAGAGCGACCACCCGCGGTGCGCACCGCTCGGGGTTCTGACGGATCGAGTCGAAGTAAAGGAAGGGATCGTGGCTCTTGTCGAATTCACCCACGCTGACCCCGAAGCAGGGAGCCGGGATGTCCTCGTTATAGGCCTTCCACTGACGTCCCGCCGCCTCGATCTGGTCGGCCAGGTTGGGAGCGTCAACGTGGCAAAGGTCGCAATCCCGGCTGAGGTTGAAGGTGCTGCCTCCGACCATAGCCAGGTAGTTGGGCAGGCTGGGATGGCGGATGGCGAAATAGTTCGTGAGGAGTCCCCCCCTCTGGATGAGCGATTGAATCGTCGGGGCCTGCGAATTGCCCACAATCTGGCTGTACTCCTTGTTCTCCATCACGATGATGAAGACATGCGAGAAGGCCGGAACCTCGGAGGGGGTGGCCGAAGGGCTCGCCCGGGTGGAGGTCGGAAGTGGACTTGGCGGTGAGGTGGAGATCGGAAGGGGGGTTGGCAGTGAGGTGGCGCTGGCAAGGGGAGGGGCCGGGGGCACGGTTGCCGCCCTGGGGGGGCGCGTGGGGGATCCCTCGGACAGACATCCACACAGGCCGAGGACCAAGGCGAACACGGCGACCGGGGGATTCCGGCCCCTCGGACGATTCGTGCTTTGCTCGACTTGTCCTCTCCAATCCCCCCGGACCCCATCCGGTCGCACAGGGGGCTGGGAATCGGGCGACCCGGCGGCTTCAGCGCGACCTCTCATGGCTCCATCCATATTGGCCGATGAGAGGAACAAAGGCAACGGACAGAATGTCTTCATGATCCCACTCGGCCTCGCGGCGCGTCCAGAGTTCAAGCCTCTGTCCGCCGCTTGGCCCTGTGGGAACGGCCAGCCGGCCGTCCGGGGCGAGCTGTTCCAGAAGGGGTGGGGGAACCGAAGGAGGCGAAGCGGTCACCAGGATAGCGTCGAATGGGGCCTGCTCGGGCAGGCCGCGCGACCCATCCCCGGCGAGGACCGTCACGTTTCGGTACCCCAGATGCGCGAGGGTGTCCCGGGCCTGTTGTGCCAGTGGCTCATAGCGCTCCATGCTGAACACCTGTCTTACCAGCACCGAGAGAAGGGCGGCCTGATACCCCGAACCGGTTCCCACCTCCAAGACCTTTTCGCCCCCCTTCAATTGGAGCAACTCGGTCATCAGGGCCACAATATAGGGCTGAGATATCGTTTGGCCGCGCCCGATAGGCAAGGGCATGTCCTCATAGGCCAAGCCCCGGTCTTCTCCGGGCACGAACAGATGCCGAGGGATTTCGCGCATCGCGGCGAGCACGCGCGGGTCGCGAATCCCTCGCCGGACGAGTTGGTCCTCGACCATATGCTCGCGCTGCGCGCGGAAAGCGTCCTGCGGGGAGAGTTCGTGGGCCCCAGGGGAGGCAGGCCGCAGCCTGCGGAAGAAATCCAGAGCCGGCCAGCGGCGCTTAGGCACCTCGCCCTCCCGGGAAGTGGGGAGGCCGCCTCCGGAAGGGCCGGAGCTGGAGATGGCTTAGGCGAAGCGCTGTTCCTTCCAGACGTTCGCCTCGTTGTGATAGCCGGCCTGCTCCCAAAACCCGAGGCGGTCTTCGCGCATGAACTCCAGACCGCGGAGCCATTTCCCGCCTTTCCAGAAGTAGGGGGTCGTTCGGTCGTTCCTGCCAGGAATGTAGCCCACCACCCCTCGCAATGGGAACCCGTGTTCAGGGCTCAAGGGCTCTCCATTGAAATGGGTCGCGAGCAAGAAGGTCTCGCTCAGGGCGACCTCCAAGGGCAGGTTGACCGTAAAGCCATATTCGCAATGCTGCATGAGAAAGCGGGCGCTGGGCTTCAGCTGGAGGATTCCCTGATCCACCAGGGCGCGCAGGGAAACGCCCTCCCAGGTTGTATCAAACTTGCTCCAGCGCGTGACGCAGTGGATATCCATCTTGAGCTGGGTCCGCGGCAGTCGGCTGAACTCCTCCCAATTCCAGCGCATTTCTCTCTCCACCTGACCAAAAACCCGCAGGTCCCATTGCGCCGGGTCGAACCGAGGGACCGGTCCGTAGTGCAGGACTGGAAATTTCTGGGTGAGCGACTGGCCGGGTGGAAGGCGACCCTCGCGCCTCACCTCCTCTTCGGCCTTGCGGCGGTCTTTTCCAAGCGCAGCAAACATACCTCTCCATCCTTGTCCGACCAAGGGCCGACCCGCCTGGGATCGATGGGAGGGCAGGTTGGCAAATCGCGTCTCCTCTATCCCTGGAGGCAGCCCTCGGGAGGGAAGGCTCCCTCAGGTGAAAAGAGGCAGGTGGCCGAGCGAGGTGATGTTCTGCCATTTCGCCCGTTCGCCCTCGGTGAAGATCGCCGCCTCGGCGACAACGTCGGCTCCGGCCTTTTGCATGACCAGGCGCATCCCCTGCAGAGTTGATCCGGTACTGATCACGTCGTCCACCAAGGCGACTTTCTTGCCCCGCACAAGTTCGCGATCCTTCTCATCCAGGTAGAGGGTCTGCTTGGCGCCCGTCGTAATGGAGAGGGTCTCGGCCTGAATTGCCTCTCCCATATAGGGCTTGTAGACTTTGCGAAGAACGACGTAGGGCTTGCCCAGTGCCACGGAGAGCGCATAAGCCAGGGGGATGCTCTTGGCTTCGGCCGTCACAAGCAGGCTGACCGGCTTGTCCTTGAGCAGGGCCGCCAGGGCCTGCGCGCAGGCCTGAACCAGCTCGGTATCGCCCAGGATGTTCAGGATAGCGATGCGCAGCCCGGGCTTGATCTCGAAAAGCGGGAGATTGCGCTTCAATCCCGCCAGTTCTACTGCATAGGTCTCTCTTTGAGGAGCCATGCTGCCTTCCTCATTTCTTGATCGAGGGCTGGAGCAGAAGGCTGGGTCCTGTGTCGCGAGGCGCTGCGGTATTATATTCGGAACTGGAATGCCTGCGGGCCCTTTCCTCCAGGGTTCCTCTCGGCCAGGTTGGTCGTGGCCCAGTGCGGATCCAGCTCGTCCTGGGAGGCGGGCCGAGGGAACCCCATCCAGATCGTTCGGCTATCATGCCATTGGGTTGGAGGGAAACCGTCGCAGGCGGGTAGCGGCGCGGCCAGGAATGAACCGGCCCCGCCACCCAACCAACAGCGTGCGCTCGCTCTCTTTGGCCTTCTCCGCTGTACTTCTTCTGGGGCTTCTGCGCGTTCCAGCCCGATCGAATCTTGTCTTGGACCGGCTGGAGGTTGACCTTTGGCCTGAGTACGATCGCCCGGGAGTGCTGGTGATATACCGCATCCACCTCCCCGCCGGAACGGCTCTGCCGGAGCCGTTGCAGCTTCGAATCCCGGCCGCCGCCGGCGAGCCGAGCGCGGTCGCCGCCCAGCAGCCCGACGGCTCGTTGCTTAATCTTCCCTACGATCGGGAAGTCTCGGGTAGTTGGTCGGTCGTGAGCTTCAGCGCGCCAACGACCGTGTCTCAGCTGGAGTACTACGATCCTTCCCTTCAGATCCAGGGGGCCGAGCATCGATACGCGTACCTCTGGCCCGGCGATTATGAGGTCAAGGACCTGACGATCCAAGTGCAACAGCCTGCGGGAGCGACGGCGATGCAGATCACTCCGCCCCTGGGGGTGGCCGCACTGGGGAGTGACGGGTTGCTCTACTTCAGTCGTTCCCTCGGTCCCAGCCCGGCCGGGCAAGAAGTCGCCCTGGCGCTCGTTTACGAGAAGAGTAGCTCCGCGTTGAGTTTCGAGCGCTTGCAGCCCATGCAACCGATCGCCGGTCCTCCTTCGGCCTGGGAGCGCATGCTCGACTGGCCGTGGGTCATGGGCGGCACAGGAGTCGCACTCGTGGTCGTGGGATCCGTCTTCTTCCTGCGAGGGCGTCGCCAAGCGAGAACGGACCCAGGGGGAAGACCTCCAGAGAGCAGCGAAGAGGGGGCAAGCACTTCCCATCCTGCGCGGTTCTGCCACAACTGCGGCCATCCGGCCGGAGAAGCAGATCTCTATTGCCGGATGTGTGGGACCCGTTTGAGGAAAAGCTAATCCTGTTAGTCGGATTCCAAGGAGGTTCTCATCCGGGGCTAATCTGGGCAAAGGACAATTCGGTCTGCCCGACAAACGTTCCGTGCCTGACCGATATGCGTCAGGCTGGCTAAGTGCCAGTTCTGGCCGGAAGAAGCCGGTCCCGGGTGTTGCTCGCCTCATGGGAGTTCCCTCAGGTCCTTGGGAGGAAAGCACGCCATGGATGCTCTTGCCGATACGACCCAGAAGGGCAAGGTTGTGGGCGCGCAAGCCCCGCGCCGTTCGGGGGGCAGGCTGAAATTCCTGATCGGTGGAGGGCTGATCGTGGTGGCGGTGGCGTACTTGATCATTTCCTCCACCCAGGTCGCCGGGCAATACTTCATGACGGTCCAGGAACTTCAGTCGCGCGCGGCCAGCCTGGAGGGCCGCAATGTGAAGGTTTCGGGGGCCGTGATCGGGAGTAGCATACGCTACGATGCCAAGGACCTTCGTCTGACTTTCACCATCGCCAACGTTCCCGGGGATATGAACGAGGTCAATCGGGAGGGAGGCCTCGCGGCGGTGCTCCACGCCGCCGTTCTGAACCCCGAGGCCGCGCACATGCAGGTGATCTACCTGGGCCCGGAGCCCGATCTGTTGCGCGACGAGGCCCAAGCGATTATCACAGGTCACCTGGCTCCGGACGGCGTCTTCCATGCCGACGGACTCCTGCTCAAGTGCCCCACCCGCTACCAGGATGCTCTCCCGAATCAAACGCAGGGCTAGGCGGCCGATGGAGTCGCCCCGGTCGCGGGGGGAAATCTCATTCGCCGCACCCAGGGCCGAGGACTGGCCGCCTCCCCGTCCGCCGCAGGGTGGAAGGGAACGAACATGGACCTCAGGCTGGCTTCACCTCGGCCCGGCCGGATTGCATTCCAGGGGTGGGCCGTGTCCCGGGGCCTCACCCGAGCCGAGGCGGACTTTGGGAGGGGGGGACTCTTATCGAGGCGGAGTGCCGATCGTGGATGGCCCGGCGCACGGCCGCTGGCCCGGACAGGCACATCTTCGCCTTCCCTGGGAAACGACCGGGAAGGCCGTCTGTCCGACAGCCTCCTCTGTGGTTGGGCCAGCTCGATGAAGTCGGGCCCGAGGGGGAGTTTCTCGATCGTCCGGCTGGGACTCGAAGCTTTCGATTCCAGCGTCCGCAGGGCAGCTCGCCCGCCTGCCCATGCGCGGAGCGATGATCCGGCAGGTGTGAGTTAGGCAACTCGCCCGGCGGGCCCGGCCGGCGACCCGCGCCGAGGGCCTGAGGAGCAAGCGGGGATGCTTCCAACCCTAGGGTACCTCCTTCTGGCCACAGCCTTCCTGGTGTGCCTGTATGGCATCGGGGCCTCCATCCATGGCGTTCTGGCTCGCGAAGAGCGCTGGATCCTCAGCGCGAGAAACGCCATGCTCCTCTCTTGGCCGCTGATCACACTTTCGGCCCTCTCCCTGATCTGGCTGTTGCTGACCAACCACTTCGAGGTCCAATTCGTCTGGTCGGTAACCAGCCGGAGCATGCCTACTTACCTGAAGGTCACCAGCCTTTGGGGAGGTCAAGCCGGTTCGCTGGTGCTCTGGTCCTGGCTCATGTCGGCTTTTGCCTCGGTCGCGGCTCTGCGCCGGTGGGACCGCGACCGCGAGTTCCTGCCCTGGGTCGTCGTCGTCGTGCTGGTCACGCTGGCCTTTTTCCTCAGCCTGGCGCTGTTCTTCGATAATCCCTTTTCGCGATTTTGGCAGGCCTCCAACGGCCAGACCCTCGCGGCGATGTTTCCTCCGGCCGGAGCGGTGCCTCTGATCCCTTCCGACGGTCAAGGGCTCAATCCATTGTTGCGCCATCCGGGGATGATCCTTCACCCTCCGATGTTGTACTTAGGCTTTGTCAGCTTTGTGATCCCTTACTCCTTTGGCATGGCGGCGCTGATCACGCGCCGGAGCGACGACCGCTGGATCCGGCTCACCCGCCGCTGGACACTGGTGGGATGGCTTTTTCTGTCGCTGGGACTGGTTCTGGGAGCGCGCTGGTCCTATGACGTGCTTGGCTGGGGCGGGTACTGGGGTTGGGATCCGGTAGAGATCGCGGCCTTCATGCCCTGGTTGACCGGGACCGCCTTTCTCCACTCGGTCATGATCCAGGAGAAGCGGGGGATGCTCAAGCGCTGGAACATGGTGCTGATCATCCTCACCTATGCGCTGGTGATCTTCGCTACCTTCCTCACCCGATCGGGGCTGCTCTCCTCGGTTCACGCCTTCGCTCAATCCTCGATTGGCCCGGTGTTCTTCGTCTTCATCGGCGGCACCTGCATCATTTCTCTCGCCCTTCTGCTTTCCCGCTGGGATGACCTGGGCGGAGAAGAACACCTGACTTCGCTGCTTTCCCGGGAGACACTCTTCCTCGTCAACAACCTGCTGTTCTTGTCCATCGTGGTGGCATGCTTTTGGGGCGTGGTCTTCCCTCTCATCTCGCAGCTGTTCACCGGGCAGCAGGTCACGGTCGGCCCCCCCTTCTATCAGCGCACGACCGGCCCTCTCTTTGCCGGGCTGCTACTCCTCATGGGCATCGCTCCTCTCAGTGCCTGGGGGCACACCGCGCTCCAGAATCTGGGTCGGCTGATCCTGCGACCCTTCCTGCTCTCCCTGGTGCTGCTCGCCGTCCTGCTGGCGGTGGCACGCCTATCCGATCCTGGGGCACTGCTTGGATTCTGGTTGGCGGGCCTGGTGGCCCTCGTCACCCTCGATGAGTTCTGGCGCAGCGCATCCGCGCGAAGCCGGACCCACCCGGAAGCCCTGCCCGTGGCGCTTTGGAACCTTGTGGCCCGCGATCGCCGCCGCTATGGGGGCTACGTGATCCATCTGGGGGTGGTTCTCATGGCGATCGGTATTGTCGGAAGTCAATTCTTCCAACAGCAGACGCAGGGCACGATTGCGCAAGGTCAGGAAATCCAGCTGGGGCCGTACGCCGTTCGCCACGATTCGATCAGCGAGTGGACGACGAATGATCAACGCGATGTGACCCGGGCTGTGATAGCGGTGTTCCACGGTGGGAACCAGGTCGCGGAGCTTCACCCGCGACGCGATTACTACTTCGTCGCTCAACAGACCATGACGATTCCCGGGGTCTACAGCACGGTCCAGGGCGACCTGTATTTGATCCTGGTCGGGTGGGAACCGATCGCGTCCAACGGGGCGACCTTCAAGATCTATTGGAACCCGCTGGTGAACTTCCTGTGGTGCGGGGCGGTTGTGTTCATCCTGGGTACCCTGGTTGCGGCCTGGCCGGACCCCCAGCGGCGGCGGAGCCGGGCGAGTGCTCCCCACTGGTCCTATGTTCCCGCAAAGCAGTAGGGCCGCCCGGCAGGGTCCCGCGATCCGCCGGCAGCTGGCCTCTCTGTTTTGGATTGGGTTTCTGGGAGGTTGGGCGGGTCTTCTCCTGGCGCGGGGTCATGCCGTCGCGTTCCAGGCCCCGGCTCCGCCGCCCACCCCCTCTGCAGACCAGGTCAACGCGGTGGCGCGGCAACTGTACTGCCCTGTTTGCGCGAACGTTCCTCTGGACGTCTGTCCGACCCAAGCCTGCGAGCAATGGCGCGCCATTATTCGGGAGGAATTGGGCCAGGGGTGGACTCCACAGCAAATCAAGGATTACTTCGTGCAGGCCTACGGCGAACGGGTGCTGGCCAGCCCCCCGGCTCAAGGGCTGAACCTGCTGGTGTATGTCTTGCCCCCCTTGGCGTTCGTGCTGGGAGCCTATTTCCTGTACCGGGCCGTTCACCCTTGGCGCCGCGGGCCGGGCCAGGCCGAGTCGACTCCGCCATCGCCACCGGAGGATGAGTATGCGCGGCGACTGGAAGAGCAGCTGAGGAAACGGAGCTGAGGATGGAACCCTCCTCGCGCCTCCCCTCTCGCGCTCCCAGGATCAGCCTGGCCCGCTTGGTCGTTTGGGGGAGCGTGCTGGCCTTCCTCACCCTGATGGGATTCGGGTTGTGGCGGACCCAGGAGGGGCACATCAGCCGCGGCCTGGCTCCCGGGTTCACCCTGACCACATTTGACGGGCAGGCGATCCACTCCAGCGACCTGCAGGGCAAGGTGGTGGTGGTCAACTTCTGGGCCTCCTGGTGCACTCCCTGCGGACAAGAGGCCCCCGATCTCCAGGCGGCATTTCAGCAGTACCAGAAATCCGGCGTCGTCTTTCTGGGCATCGACTACGTTGACACCGAGCCCCAGGCGCGGGCCTACCTGCGGCAATTCGGCATCACCTATCCGAACGGTCCGGACCTGGGCACGCGCATCTCCCAGAGTTTCCGAATCGGCGGGGTTCCCGAGACCTACTTCATTGACCGCTCCGGACACGTGGCCTCGGTGAAGATCGGCCCGACCACCCTGGCCGAGCTTCAATCCATCCTGGATCCTCTGGTGGCTGGATAATGGATCCGTCCGGCTGGATTGTCGCTCTGACTGTCCTGGTGCTCGTCGGGTGGGTCCTGGCGCAACCGCTGCTCCGCCCTATGCGGCGGGGATCCGCCGTGCCCGCTGATGTTTCCTCCCTCCAGGCGCAGGTGGACCAGGTGATCGAGACGATGCGGGAACTGGACTTCGATTACGCCCTCGGGAAGGTCTCGGAGGAGGATTATTCCCCTCATCGCGCCGCCTTGTTGGCGCACGGGGCGGAACTGCTCAAGGAATTGGATCGCCAGCGCGGCCTAGCCGCCCGGCCTCGGTCCCAACAAGAGGAATCTCTGGAGCGGGAGATTGCCGCTCGTCGGAAAGCGCCAGTCTCCCCCCGCCTGGAATCCGACCGGCTGGAGGACGAGATTCGGGCGCGCCGGAGGGCAGCGCGGGCGCAGAAGAAAGAAGCCGGCTCCCGCCGGGCTGGGCTTTGTCCGAGGTGTGGCCAGGCGATCCAAGTGGGGGATCGGTTCTGCCCTCATTGTGGGGTGGCCCTAAATCACGGAATCTAGTCGCGCACCAAGAGCGAGGTGGGTCTTGTGCCATGGTCCGCAGCCCGCAAGGGGTCGGGCTCGCGCAGTCCGCAGGCTCCGGCGTGCCGCCGGGTTCGCCCTGCTATCCGGGATGTCGCTGATCCTGTCCAGTTGCTCCCTCGCCGAGGACATCACGCCTCCCCCAGGAGCACTGGCGCCCTCCGCCTCGTCTTCCCAAGCATTTGTCTCCCCGGTCCCAGCCGAGGCGATCCCACCCGATCAAATCGATTTGCAGCACGGGGCTGCCCTCTTCTCGGATCAATGCGCTCCCTGCCACGGCCCGAGCGGCCAGGGGGACGGGCCGCTGGCGGCCCAGTTCTCCAGCCCGGTTCCAGCCCTGGCCGCCCCGGAGATCTACCGTCTGGCCTCGCCTGCACAATGGTTCGCGCTGGTGACCAATGGCGACCTGCAGCAATTCATGCCGCCCTTCGGCGGCGCTCAGGGCGCCGCCGAACGCTGGGAGGTGACCTACTATGCTCTCGCCTTGGGCACCCCGGCTTCCAGCCTGGAGCCGGCCAGTCAAATCTATGCCCAGCAGTGCGCCTCCTGCCACGGACCCGAAGGCAAAGGGGACGGGGCCGGCGCCAAAAGCCTCCCCGCTCCTCTGGCCGATCTAACCAAAGCCTCCACTCTGGCCGGGGCGACCGGCCAAGACTTGTACAATCTGATCTCCCAAGGATCGCCTGCGGGCATGCCCCCCGCCTCTTCCGACTTGACGGAGGATCAGCGCTGGAGCTTGGTTGCCTATGTCCGCAGCCTGGCGGAGGGGGCCTCGGCCCAGATGGTTCAAGGCTCGGGCCCCGCCCCTCCCCCCGCCTCCTCCGGTTCCGGCACGGTGAGGGTCGTGGGCCAGGTGACCAACGGCACGACCCAGCAGCCTCTCGCCGGCCAAGCGGTCGTGGTGCAGAGCTTTCATGGAACGGTCCCCTCGGCGCAGCAGAGCGCCATCACCGACAGCCAGGGGAACTTCGAGCTGGAGGGCGTGGAACTCCCGGCGGACCGCAGCGTGGTCGCTTCGGTGGATTATCGCGGCGTAACCTACTCGTCCGAGCTCAAGCAGGGCCCCTCCAGCTCCGGGTCGATCTCCCTGCCGGTGAGCGTTTACGACACGACGACCGATGCCTCTTTCCTGAGCATGGATCGAGAGCACATCTTTGTCGAATCCGTGCCAGATCAAGGGATCCTGCGCGTGGGTGTGCTGGCGATCTTTTCGAACCCCGAACAGAAGACGGTGGTGGCCTCCCAGACCGGCGGGGGGATCCTCGTCTTCGATCTCCCGCCGGGGGCCAGGGACCTGCAGTTTGAGGATGGAGCCCTGGGGGGGCGGTACCTCTCGACGGCCTCCGGGTTCGCGGACACCCAGGCGGTCATTCCCGGCTCGGGCAGCCATCAGGTCCTGTACTCGTTTGATCTGCCCGCGGCGCGCAAGGTAACTCTCAATTTTCCCGTCCGCTACCCGCTAGCCGGCGAGGTGATCGTGGTGCCTCAGACGTTGCGGGTGCAAAGCGACCAGGTCGTGGATAGCGGCGCGCGGCAGATTCAGGGAGGAACCTACGAACTGTACGCGGGCGGAGCACTTTCCCCGGGCCAGGTCCTGGATTTGACCGTGCTCGATGAGTCGCAGAGTCTGATCCAGTTCGGATCGCCCGCCTCCGCTTTCATCCTGATCGGGGCGGGAGTGCTGGGGTTGGTCCTACTGGGGGCTGGCTTGTACGGTTGGCGCCGGCAGCGCTCTCCCGGAGGCCTGCCGCCCGAGGGCGCCCCCGATCGCGAAACCCTGCTGAGGACGATCGCTGCCTTGGATGACGCTCACGAGGCGGGAGAACTGGAGGAAGAGGCCTACCGAATTCGCCGCACGCAGCTGAAGGCCCGCCTGCTCAAGCCCTCGACTTCGGAGGAGCCAGATCGCGAATGAGCATCCGGGCGGTCAAACTGGGTAAGAGCTTCGGCTCGCGCCTCGTCTTGCGACAGCTCGACTTCGAGGTTTCGCGGGGCGAGTTCGTCGTCCTGATCGGACCCAACGGGGTAGGCAAGACCACCCTGCTCCGGATTCTGGCCTCCTTGATTCGGCCGTCGTTCGGGCAGGTCTGGGTGGAGGGGTTGCCTCTACCGCAGGAGGCCGCCCAGGTTCGCAGGCAGATTGGGGTCGTTTCCCATCAGTCGCTCTTGTACGGCGATCTGACCGCTGAGGAGAATCTGCGTTTCTACGCCCAGCTCTATGGCCTGGATCGTTTCGGGCCGCGCATTCGTGGATTGCTCGACCAGGTGGGTCTTCTGTCGCGCCAGCGTGAGCCCGTGCGCTCCTTCTCCCGTGGAATGCAGCAGCGCCTCTCGCTTGCCCGAGCCCTTCTGCACGATCCGCCCATCCTGCTGTTGGATGAGCCCTACACGGGTCTCGACCCGCAGGGGGGCCAGATGCTGGACCAGTTGCTGCAGGGGGTCGCCTCCCAGGGCCGGACCATCGTGATGACCTCCCATGATCTCCAGCGCGCGGCTCCATTGGGAGATCGCATCGACGTTCTGAGTCGGGGCCGCATCGCGGCGAGTTTTCACAGAGGGGAATTCCCCATGGATCGGCTTCTCTCCCTTTATCAGCAGGCGGTAGCCGCCCATGGTTGAGACGGATCGCGCGCGGGCCCGGCCCGCAGGCCCGGGGAACTATTTCCGATCCGTCGGAGTGATCGTGTGGAAGGATCTGGCCGCGGAATTACGCAGCAAGGAACTGCTGGGTGCCATGCTGGTGTTCGCCCTGCTCGTCCTCCTGGTCTTCAACTTCGCGCTCGAGCTGGACCTCCCGCTGCGGCAGGCGGTGGCTCCCGGAGTATTGTGGGTGACCTTTGCCTTTGCGGGCACGTTGGGCCTCAACCGCTCCCTGGCTCTGGAGCGCGAGCGTGGCTGCTGGGAGGGTCTCTTGCTGGCGCCGGTGGATCGGAGCGCGATCTATCTGGGCAAAGCCCTTGGGAGTTTCCTGTTCATGGCGATCATGGAAGCGCTGGTGCTGCCCATCTACAGCGCGCTCTACAACGTCAATCTGTTCCAGCCCGGGCTCCTGCTCGTGGTCTTGCTGGGGTCCATCGGGTACGTTTCTCTGGGAACGTTGCTGGCGGCCATGGCCATTCAGGCGCGGACTCGCGATGTGCTTCTGCCGATTCTCCTCTTTCCGGTCGTGCTGCCGGTCTTGATCTCGGCGGTCAACGCGAGTGCGGGGTTTCTCAGCGGCGCGCCCATGGACCAGATCTGGCCGTGGCTGAATCTGTTGATCGCTTGTGACGTGATCTTCGTGGCCGTGGCGTACATGGCCTTCGAGTACGTGGTCGAGGAGTGAGATCGGCGCAAGCTCGCGACCCTTGCGGAAGGGATCTGCCACGGGAGGAAGGTCATGCTACGAGAGAGAGAGTCCGCGACACGCTTGGCCCTCACGGGGGTCGCCGCTCTGCTTCTGCTGGCCGCACTGGGGATGGTGTTTGGGTACGCGCCGCGCGAGGCGGTTATGGGAGAGGTTCAGCGGATCTTCTATTTCCACGTTTCTTCGGCCTGGGTGGGGATGCTTTCCTTCGTGGTCGCCGCGGTGACGGGCGGCCTCTATCTTTCGCGGCGGGAACGGTACTGGGATTTGGTGCAGGTCGCCTCCGTGGAAATCGGGATGGTTTTTGGATTGATCGCAATCCTGAGCGGGTCGATCTGGGCCCGACCCGTTTGGAACACGTGGTGGACCTGGGATCCCCGCCTGGTCACGACCTCGGTCATGGTACTCGTCTACGCCGCCTATCTCCTCTTGCGCCAGGGCGTTGAGGAGCCGGAGAGGCGCGCCCGGTTTGGGGCCGTGTACGCCATTGTGGGTGTCATCACCGTGCCCATCACCTTCTTGTCGATCCGCTTCCTGCGCACCATTCACCCGGTCGTCATCGGCAGCGGGGATGCCAGCGCCTTGGGCGGTTTTGCCATGACGCCCAAGATGCTCGAAACCTTCCTCTTCAGCTTGCTGACCTTCACGGTCCTTTACGCGACGCTGCTTGTCTATCGCGTGCGCCTGGCTCTGCGCGCGGACGCGTTGGAGGCCCGGCGCAGCGCGCTGCTAGCGGGGTACTAGCGGGGTAGGAGGGGAACATGACCCAGACGACTACTCCGGACACACTCATCTTCATGGTGGCCGGGTATACGGTGATCCTGGGGGGGTTGGCCTTGTATGGGCTCAGCCTGATCGCCCGTTTCCGCCGTTTGGCCCGCCAGGAGAAATGGATGGATGAACTGGAGAATGAGGAGAGGTCAAGAAACCCCGAGCAGGTCCACTAGCCTACCCGCTGGCCCGCCTCCGCCGCTGGCGGCGGAGGGGACACGGAGCGGTCGGTATTCGCACGCCCCGGGTCTGGGCCCACCGGGCGGCTCTTTCCGCTGGGTTTCCTCGGGAGGAACCTAGGCTGGCACCTTGGGGGCCATCATCGGCTCAAGCAGGCGCTCCAGTGCCATGGTGTGGCTGCATACCCCGCGCAGCGTGAAGAATTCGCAATCACAACTCCAGGATCCCCGCTCATATTTGACCACGTGATCATTGTTGTCGCCGCGAAAGGTCAACTCAAAGGTGTGAAACTGAAAGCGCTCCGGCTGCTCCGCATATCGCTTGGCTTTCTCGATCTTGCCAATCATCCCGTGATCCATGGTTAGCGGCCTCCTGTTCGCCCGAAGGCAGGGAAACAAAAAGGCACGCGGATTTCCCGGTGCCTCATCGACCCAGAGCTTGTGGCCTGCTTGCCGCGCCGCTCATGGCGGTTTGTCCTTTCTGCCGAGCTCGTTGCGAGTATACCCCCGTGGCTCGGGTCCGTCAATTATCCCAGCGGCCGCCTCGCGGGCGCGTGCCGGGTTCCCGGGGGAGCAAGCCCACGTTCCGGAAGGAAAACGAGAAGCGAGACCGGAAATCAGGGCGGCCGGGCTCCTCCTTCCTCGGTCACTCCCAGGGTCCAGTCCGGCAGCACATCAATGTCGAGCGCATCTCCTTGGCGGGCCAGGGCGCGATAGCAACCCGCGGCCGCGACCATGGCCGCGTTGTCGGTGCACAACTCCGCAGGAGGAGTGCGTACCGGGCAAGGAGCAGCCTGTTCCATGGCCGTGCGCAGGCTCTGATTGGCGGATACCCCCCCGGCGACAAAGAGTTGGGTCGCCTGAAACTCACGCGCCGCCAAGCTGGCCTTCCGAACCAGGACTTCGATCACCGCGGCCTGGAAGGCGGCCGCCAGATCGGGCAGCGGCAGGCGAGCGGTATTCAGAGGCTTTCCCTCCCGGGTCTCCGGTTGCAGTCGCTGTACCAGACGAAGCATAGCGGTCTTGAGGCCGCTGAAGCTGAAGTCCCAGGTTCCCT
This sequence comes from Anaerolineales bacterium, assembly GCA_050012135.1. Lineage (GTDB taxonomy): Bacteria > Chloroflexota > Anaerolineae > Anaerolineales > RBG-16-64-43 > JBEKHT01. The sequence continues at coordinate 15,088 of JBEKHT010000046.1, forward strand.
CCAGCATGGCGCGGGGCAGGCGAAAGGCTTCGGCGCGTCCGGACCGGGCGGCCTGTTCGATGGCTGGGCCTCCGGGGTAGGTCAGCCCAAGCAGGCGCGCGACTTTGTCGAAGGCTTCTCCCGCGGCGTCGTCCAAGGTCGCGCCCAGGCGCCGGTAGTCGCCATGATCCCTCATCAGAATCAGCTCCGTGTGGCCGCCCGACACGATCAGGCACAAGACCGGGAATTGAACCGGGTGAGTCTCCTCCAGCAGGAACAGCGAGTAGATATGTGCTTCCAGGTGGTTGATCCCCAGCAGGGGCAGGCCGCTGGCCAGAGCGATTCCTTTGGCCAAGTTCAGGCCGATGACCAGCGAGCCCGCCAGACCCGGCCCGCGCGTGACGGCAACGGCATCCAGGTCCTCGAAGCTGAGGTGGGCCTGCTCGAGGGCAGCCACGACCACCCGGTCGATCACCTCCACGTGGCGCCTGGAGGCGACCTCCGGAAATACCCCACCGTACTTCGCGTGCAGCGAGGCCTGGGAGGCGATCAGGTTGGAGAGAATCCTCCTGCCGTCCTCCACGACCGCGGCCGCGGTCTCGTCGCACGAGCTCTCGATGCCGAGGACTCGCAGATTCCGATCTTCCGACTTGCGCTTTGGTCCGGGCATAGTGACCGCCATGTGCTCCAAAGACCTGGGCGGAGCCCCAGCGTCCTTCCAATCCGCCTCTCTTACTTTCCCCGGCGGGTCTGCCCCCCGGGTGCCTTCCGCGAGCGCTTCCGCGCCGGCGACTTCTTCGCAGCCCTCGCCTTCCCGCCCGACCCACCCCGGCCAGGGGATGTCTTGGGTTTCATCTTGAGCACCAGATCCAGTGGCAGGTCCGCCAACACCTCCAGGGTGCCGTCGGGCCGGGCCCAGAGAGTGTTCTCCAGGCGCACCCCCAACTCGCGTTCAGGATAGTAGAGCCCGGGCTCTACCGTGATGACCGATCCCGGCAGAAGGCGATCCCCATTCGCCTCCAAATGGTTGAAGCGCGGCTCCTCGTGAAGATTCAAACCCACCCCGTGGCCGAGCGAGTGGCAATAGCCCACTTCGGTCTGGGGCGAATTCAACAGGGTCGGATGACCCCGAGCCTCCAAGAAGCGGCAGGTCTGCGTCTGCACGGTGCGGCAGAGGGTATCGGGTTCGAGCATCGCGCAGGCATGCCGATAGGCGGCCAGAACATCGTCATAAACCTCTTCCACTTGGCGGGGAGCGTGACCCAAGCACCAGGTGCGCGTAATGTCATAGAAGTATCCGCCGCCCGCCTCCTGAGGGAAGAAGTCGAACACGATCGGCTTGCCGACCTCAATCACGTCCTGGGGGTTGCCCGGGCTGTGCGGCACGCCTGCATCGCGGCCGATCGCGAAGATCAGCCCCTCCGGGTCCTCGCCGCCTCGCTCGGCTAGCCAGAGTTGGATCTTGCGCTTGACATCCCTCACGGTCAGAGGCTGACCATCGCGCCTCAAGAGCTGGCGGCCTTCCACCGGGCGCGAGGTGAGGTAGTCCGCCACCATTTCCATCACCTCCGTGGCGATGCGCCCGATCTGGCGGATGTGTTCCACCTCGGCCTTGTCCTTGGTGATCATGGCTCGGCCCAGAACCGAACGCTCCTCCTCTCCCACGAAGTTCAGCGCGGGACGCAGCTTGGCCAGTTCCGTCAGCACCCCGTACATCGGGCCCAGATCCACGCGGCCGTACACCTGCACCGGCCCCGCGACTCCCAGTTCATCAAAAATCCGCACCATGCGGGCTGCCGTCGCTCGAATGTTGCTGCCGCCGGATTGGCGAAGCAGTTCCAGGAGGTTGTACTCATTGACGCTCTTGCTGGCCAAGCCCGTCCGCGCCGCCTCCTCCCGTTCCATGGGCCAGTAGAAGAGGACCGGCTCCTGGCCGCGTCGCCTGATCAGATCGGCGTGGGTCAGGTTCGCCAGACCTGTGAAGTAGGTCATGGGCGGGTTGTGCAGGGCGGGGCCCGTGACCCACAGGGCCTCCACTCCGCTCTCCGCCATCAGCCGATCGATGTCGCTTTTCATGCCTTCCTCTCGTTGAGGGCCGGGCCATCCGCAATCTGCGTCGCGGTGCCCAGCGCGCTGAGCAGGTCCTCCTCCTGAGGAGGAAGAACAGTTCGCGGATCCAGGAGAACGCGCTGCTCCTCAATTCGCGCGATCACCGGTGGCGAAGAAGCTCGCAACCGGTTGAGCAGCTGGTGGGGATGAGCAGGGGTCAGCGCCAGGCAGAAGGTCGGCAGCGTTTCCTCGGGCAGGCTGCCGCCTCCGACCGTGGAGCGCGACTCCACCACCTGACCCTGCCCAAGGCGTGCGACCCAGGATTGGACCCGGGTCTCGAGATCGGCCGCAGGAGCGGCAATCATCTGCCAGACGGGGATCTCCCGGGTGGCCTCATCCCGCAGGTAATGCATCAGGGTCGCCTCCAGAGCGGCCAGGCACAGCTTGTCCGCCCTCAGCGCGCGGGCCAAGGGGTGACGGCGGAGCCGCGCGATCAGTTCAGGCGAGCCCACCAGGATCCCCGCTTGGGGACCGCCCAGGAGCTTGTCGCCCGAGAACATGACGAGCGAAGCTCCCGCCTGCAGCGACTCCTGCACCGTGGGCTCGTGGCCCAGCCCGAAGGCCGAGGTGTCCAGCAGCGCACCCGACCCCAGGTCGTCGAGCAGGGCCAACCCGTGCTGGGAGGCGAGGCGCGCAAGCTCGGCCCGGCTGGGTATGCTCGTAAAGCCGATGATGCGGAAGTTGGAGTGATGCACTCGCATCAGCAGCGCAGACCGAGGGCCGATGGCCTGCTCATAATCCGAAAGGTGGGTGCGATTGCTGGTTCCGACCTCCACGAGGCGAGCGCCGGATTGCCTCATCAGGTCGGGCACTCGGAACCCGTCACCAATCTCCACGAGTTCGGATCGCGAGATGATCACCTCGCGGGACTTGGCGAGCGCGGCGAGAGCCAGCAGCACAGCGGCCGCGTTGCTCACCACCACCATCGCCGCCGCCGCACCCGTCAACCGCACCAGCAAAGGCTCCACGTGGACCAGGCGCGACCCCCGCTTCCCCTCGGGCAGGTCGAATTCGAGAGAGGAATACCCGCTGGCGACCCTCTGTATGGCCTGCAGGGCGGATCGGCCAAGGGGAGCCCGGCCAAGGTTCGTATGCAGGATGACCCCGGTGGCATTGATCACGGGCCGCAGAGAGGCGGTTGTCCACTGGCACAGGAAAGCTTCCGAGATTCGGACCAGCTCGGCGGAGCTCGCCGGAGATTCGCCCAGGCGGACCTTCTCCCGGGCCAATTCGAGGCTCGCCCGGACCGCCTCCCGCGTGAGAGGCCGGCCGTAGTGTTCAATGAGTTGCGTCGCCTCCGCTCGCTGCAAGAGAGAGTCCACGGAAGGTAAGTCGCGCAGGGTCATGCGCTGTCTTCACCCTCGGTGCTCGAGTCGGCAGCGGGCATATCCTCGAGGGGAGGAGGGCTGGGGGCCCAGCGGCTACGCTCGTACATCCGCAGCAGGAGCTCCACGGCGAAGAAGGCCCCCGTGAGGG
>JBEKHT010000047.1:0-18649 GCA_050012135.1 Anaerolineales bacterium
GCTCATGCCCCCATGAGGGCGGATAGATGTTTCCGGTTTGACCGGCCTGAACCATGCAGGCAAACCCTTGGGTTCTCGCTTGATCTGGATCTTGACAGAGGCAGCGCTTTCATAGATGTTACCGAAAAGGCAACGTCCAATCATGGATAAATGTTACCCAAAGGTCATTCGTCAACTCACGGAAAATGTTACCCAAAGGAAACCTTTCCGTGAGCGATTCCAAGCCCTCCGAGGACTACCTGGCAGCTCTGCGCAAACGGTATCGGGCCGCCCAGAAGAAGCAACGCAGCATCATTCTGGACGAGCTCGTCAAGACGACCGGCTACCATCGGAAGCACGCGAGTGCCCTGCTGTCTGGGAAGCGCGGGCACCGGCGGGGCCCGATCCGGCGGCCGCGCGCCCGGGTGCCGGGAAGCCCCCGGCACGGGGGTATACCCCCGAGGACGAGCGAGTGGTGCTCAGATTGGCTCAGATCTTCGATCAGATCAGTTCTCAGCGACTGCGGGTCGCCATGGATGCAACCTTGCCGATCCTGCGCCGCCAGGGGCATCTCCGCGTGTCGACCAAATGCTACGTCCACCTGCAAAGGATTAGCCCTGCCACCATGGACCGGATTCGCTCAGCCCACCGCCTACCCGGCGGCCGGCACCGGGGTTTCACCAAGCCAGGGACCCTGCTCAAGCGCCAGATCCCCATTCGAACGTTCGCCAATTGGGACGCGACGCGCCCCGGCTTCGTCGAGGTCGACTTGGTCGATCACAGCGGCGGGGATTCCCGCGGAGAATTCGGCCAAACCTTGAACGCCACGGATGTGCACACCGGGTGGACCCTGGTCCCCGGGTCCCAGGGGACCGAGATGGCAGCTGTGCCCACCAAAGCCCAGAAGTACGTCTTTGCAGCCCTGCAGGCCATTCGTGGGCGCTTGCCGGTTCCCCTGCTGGGGTTGGACTCAGACAACGGCGCTGAATTCATCAACCACGAACTTTTTCGCTATTGCCTGCAAGAACAGATCACCTTCTCCCGCGGGCGCGAGCGGCGAAAGAACGACAATCCCTTTGTGGAACAGCCTGCCCTGGCGCAGGCCGGGGAAGAACTGGTCAGTGGTGCGTCGCATCGCTGGCTACCGGCGATATGACACCCGTAAGCAGATTGACCTGCTCAATCGCCTCTATGCCCCATATCGCTTGTACATCAACTTCTTTCTCCCCGTGACTAAGCTCAAGGAGAAGGTGCGGACCGGAAGTCACGTCCGCCGCGTCTTTGACGTGCCCCAAACACCCTACGACCGAATGCTCGCCTCCCCGAGCGTGAACGAGAGGGACAAGAAGAAGCTGAAGGAGGAGTACGCTGGCTTGGATGTGGTCAAGCTTAGAGCCGAGATCGAGGAGGCCCTGGATAGCCTATTAGCCTCCCGTCCACGGTAACAATTACCCGTGATTGGACGATACCCATTTCGGTAACATTTATCCATGAGGTAACTCGAGGACGCGAATCTGCTCTGCTGTGGTTCCGCCAAGCAAACGGGCGCTCGTTCCTTCAGAATTCAGAGGTAGTGTTTTCACAAGACCATTTCCCCGGAGACAAACACGTTGACGACAAAGGCATGACGGCCTCACTCAAGGCGGCCTTGTCAGACTTTTTGGGCGTACTTTCGGTTGATCTCTTCGAGTGTCCTGGGTGAAGGATGCAGGCGTTCGTCACGCAGATGAGCAAGGGGCGTCTCGGACATTCGGGAAATCCCTGGGATGGTCGGTTGGTCCATACTCGCGCAGATCAGGCCCGCTGGGAAGTGGCCTTCCCTTCTTGTCTCCTCCATCAGGTGGATGGCGGCCAATCTACCGCCCGGATCATGGTCCGCGGCAACCCTCTTCAGCCAGACAACCGATCCATCCTAAAAGGAGACTCTTCTTGGATCTCGCGAGGCATACTCGGAATTACATTTCCGGGGAGTAGAGGTGAAAGCAATATCGAGCCGAGGCGCCTCACGGATGTCCCCCTAGGTGGAGCTCTTCGGGGATTCGTCTTTGTAGTTGAAGGTGACGCACGGGCTAATCCCACTCAGAACCACTGTGCCCTTGTGGGCCGGGGCGGCCTTATGGAGGATTGACAGGTACTTGGGATATCCGGTGAAGGGGCGGGCGACAAAGGTGGGCCCTTCGACAAGCGCCTCGAGGGAATTGTTGATGCAGGTCAGTCTATTCTCGCCGTCCTGCTCGGGTTCCAGCCCCGCGTTGGCTTCACCCACGCCAAGCTGCCGGAAGGCCTCAGCCAGCGCCCCATCAATTCCTGCGTCGACCACCTGGGGAAGTGGGTCGGGCGCACAAGCGGCTGGGAGGCCGCCGAGGTCACCGGCGCAGCCATGACCATCGGGCCCTCCTGGTCGCGCACCGAGTATCCGTCGGAGCAATCCCTCGGGAAGGACCAACCCCTCTGCAGAAGAACCATCTGCAACGTTTACTTCGCGCTCTCGTTCTTCTTCAGGTCCACACAGCCTGATGTCGGTGTCCCCTACCCGACGGAGGAAGGCCGCATGACCCGCTCGCCAAACACCCCGATTCCCGAACCCGGTCGGGAAGAGGTTGAGCTCATGTTTATGGCCTGCTCCTACTCTCGTGAGGCGACCGCTCCCGTCCGCCGGACATTCGTCATCCGCCAGCTGACCCCCAACCGGGGCACTGCAATCCTCCTGGTCCTTCGGGACACAGGATTGCGTGCGTCGGAGCGATGTGCACTGAAGGTCGAAGAGCTCGACCCGAAGACAGGGAAAGTCCATATCAAGCAGGGGGTCCAGGGCGGCGCCAAGGGAGGCAAGGGCCGCACCATCATCTCGGCAAGGCGCCACGGCGGCTCGTTTGGCGTGGTCTCTCCTGGCGCGAGGATGGGCAGCAGGCCGACGCTCCCCTGTATGTCGCACGAGCTGGCCGCTAGATGAGTCGCGATGCGCTGCTTCACCTCCTCTTCGGCATCTTCAAGAAGGCAGGGGTCCCAAACCCCTACCACCTCAAGGTCCGGCACGCCTTCGCGACCAACTACCTCCGATCCGGCGGGGACATGTTCACTTTGCAGCAGATCCTAGGCCACCGGAACCGGGACTTGGTGCGCCACCAAGCCAGGATCGCTCAATCAGATATCCCACAGGCCCGTCGCATGGCAAGCCCGGTGAACGACCGGAGGCTGGAGAAAAGATCGGCAGGAGCGGAGAACATAGCGATTTGCGAGGGCGCCAGAATGCCAAATTGGTCCCATGTTAGCGCAATCGCCACTTCACCTCATACAAGAGAGCGGGCCGTCCGGGTTGGTTGCGCCGATGCATGCACTAATGGGCGGGCCGCCCAATGCCCGATCCCAGCAAGAACCATGTGACGGAAACACTGTATCGAATGTCTTGCGGCCCTTAAGTTGGGACCCGAAGCGGGCATCCCGGGCGGTGAGCGGAGTTGGGAGAGCGACCAGGGATGGGGGGTTGATAGGCCACTGCGAGGCGACCGTGATGTTCCGACTTGTCCATTTCGTGCAGCCGGGGGAAGAGACGCAGATGCTGGCCATCCGCAGTCAGCAAGCAGCCCTGTACGCGGCACTGGCCCGACCTGACCAGACCCGAGGTCGGGCGCAGAAGGCCTATCACATTTCCGATAGTCGTGCTCTTGGTTGCTTCGACCCCACAGGATCCTCAGTCGCGGAATCGTCGACCGCAACCCCGGCCCAATGAAATCGAGGGTGCCATAGCAATGCGCAGATGCAGCCGCATGGTACAGGCGCCAAAGGCCACGGGAGCGCCTTGACATGGTCAGGAACCTCTATACACTGTGTACAGAATGTCCTGAACATGAGGGCAAGTTGCGCACATGGACGGAAAACCCGATCCCAAGCGTCTATTTCAACTGGCCGAACCACAGGCCGGATACTTCACTGCCTCGAAGGCGCAAGTTGCAGGGTATTCTCGTCAGCGCCTCTTCTACCAAATGCTCGGAGGCAGGGCCCCGCTCTACGAGATCACTTGTGGGCCGGCCTAAAGACTTACGGGCCCCAGGATCCCCCTCGAACTCGAGTCCCCGCGGGTCCTCGACCCTGGCTCTCGACGGGCATTCACCGCAGTTGACAGGGGCGCCTCCGGGCGCAAAGGATGGCTGGTTCAGCTTCGCCACCTGTGGCGCGCTGGCCCTACTCGCCGTGGCTGTGCGGGTCGCCATTGGGCCGAAGACGGTCGATGACGCGTACATCACCTTCCGCTACGCGCGCAACCTAAGCGAAGGCCTCGGCCTGGTATACAACGCGGGCCAGCAGGTCCTGGGTACGTCGACCCCGCTCTACACACTCTTATTGGCCGCGATCCGGGCCGCGACACGCGGCGATCTCTCCTGGATTGCGCTGGTGATTAACGCGGCGGCCGATGCGGTCAGCACCCTCCTGCTCTTCCGCCTGGGGCAGCGCCTTCTCCTCCCCCGGTGGTCATCCACGTCCCTGGCCCTCGCCTGGGCCCTGTATCCAATCGCCGTTCGCTATTCCGTGGGAGGGATGGAGACCTCTCTGGAGTCTGCGTTGTGGCTCGGGGCTGCCATTCTCTACCTTCAAGAGAGAGATCTTTGGGCGATGGCCCTCCTGGCGCTGAGCATCCTGACCAGGCCCGATTCGCTCTCGGCAGCGCTGGCCATAGGCCTGGGAATCGCCGTGACCGGGCGAAGGATTCCGGCCAAGGAGCTCCTGGCCATGCTCCTCGTCCTGCTGCCCTGGGTTGCTTGGAGCTGGTGGCGGTATGGCTCGTTCATTCCCCAGTCGCTGCTTGCCAAGAGCGGGCTAATCTATCGAATCGACCCGCTTGAGAACCTGCGGCAGGTCGCCTACTTCATCGCGGGGGTGTTCGCAGCTGGACCTATGGGGGTGGCCGCGCGAGGGATTTATGTCTCCCTGCCGGTCCTCTCCGGAGTATGCGTGGCCTTGTTTGGCTACTCCTTGGTCCTCTTATGGGCCTCAGGCTTGAACCAAGTGGCCAGAGGGCTCGACCAGAGAGTCCTCTGGATTCTGGCGATCCCAGCCATCCACTACGGGGCCTACGCTGGCCTGGGTTTGCTCCAAAAGCCGATTGCAGAGTGGTACCTGCTCGCACCGCTTCCCTTTTTCCTAGCGGGGTTGGCAATCACCGTCAATCGCATCTCTCAAGCTGGCCAGTCAAGCATCCTGCAAGGCCTGCCCCTCCTCTTTGGGGCTCTCCTGGTCCTCTGCCAAATGATGTCCTATCGACCCACAGGTCAGGGTTGTCCAGGCTGCCTGACGTCGAACGTCATCTGGACAGAGCGCGAGACCCTTTATCGGGAGGCGGGTGAGCTCCTGAGAACAAGAGTCGGCCCAAGAGATGTGGTGGCGGCCAGCGAGATCGGCGCCTTGGGCTACTACTGCGACTGTCGCATTCTCGACACCGTCGGGCTGGTTACGCCGGAGGCCGCGAAGTACTACCCTCTTCCTCCGTCCGACTATGCCAGCAACTATGCCATTCCTGCAGAGCTGGTACAGGAGCTTTCTCCCGCCTACCTGGTTACGCTTGACGTGTTCATCCGTAAATCCCTCGAAGGACAGGGCTGGTTCACGGGGTCCTACCATCCGATTTGGCAAGTTGCCACAACTGCGTTTGGGAGCGAGTCGATGATCGTGTTCCAACGAAATGCACAAGAGCCATAGGGAGCGCCAGCGAGCGGCAGGGAGCTTCCTTTTTCGTACCCTGGACAACGGCACAACTCTGCTCTTGTGTTGACTTCTTGGGCATGGCAGAAGCGCTCGGCCTCCTCAAAAGGGCCAGGGGCCATCGCATCCCATTGAACCTTCCGCTTGCATTGTCCACGCCTACCGCACTGTTTCCTCCCAGGAACTACTGCCCTGGGGCACTCCCGGTTCCGCCTTTCCCAGGCGTGTGGACATGTGCCTGGGCCGCTTCCAAGGGGGTCAAAGGCCCACAAGATCTAGGGGAACCCAGCGCAAACCGCGAAGAAGAGCCATATGCGGGCAGGCACTTCTTATCCAGCATGGAGCCCTCCCGGCAGACTATGCAAATATCCCCAGGCACGCTGACTGGGCGATCGTCAGCAGAGGCAGGAGTCCGTAGGTACCGCCGTCCGCCTCGCCACCCCTGGCGAGCCGAAACAGCACCGAAGGGAAGGGAAGACCGAGGAAAACTCAACCCAGTAGTTGACAATAGGCCATTCTGGCAGGGAGGCGGGCCGTCAGAAGTGGGCTAAGTCCCCCGTATTTCGGCAAGCCCTGCCCGGAGGGCCAACAGGAGGACGGCCCGCCACAACAAAGAGGATGGCCTAGGGACAGACAGCGCTCTTCCTCATGGCTTGCCGCATAGAATCGAGAGTCCAGCTATCTCGCCCCCCTTCTGGGATTGCGGCCGTGATGGCACCCTCGGATGGGGGTTGTAGTTGCCCAACGCACTGTCGCGCCCAAGCGCCTCTTGGTCCCTGTAGATGCGGCTCGTCGTTGGCCGCCGATGGTCAGGGGGCAGGCGGGGTTGCGGCAGGAAGGCATCGATGTTCCGGGCAGGTTGCTTCCCACCGACCACGCCGGATCGGGCAAAGGGACCTCGACTCCCAGGAATGCAAATGCGGCTATCGCTTCCCACGCTCCGCCGAGCGATCTGGCACCAGCCTCCCTATGTATTCAGGCTCATGGATTGAGTTGGAGGATTCTTCGCGCGGGTTCCGAGCCCTGGGCGCGTGAGCCTTTGGGGTGACCCCGATCCCGTCAATGGAATAGAGAAAGCATGACCGCCTTGTTCAAGGCGGCCATGTCAGGGATCTTAGGCGTACTTGCGGTTGATCTCGTCGAGGGTCTTGGGCAGAGGGCGGAGGCGATCGTCTGGAAGACGCGCAAGGGGTGTCTCAGACATCCGGGAAATCTCAACGAAGGTGGGTTGATCCGCGCTGACGTAAATCAAGCCGGTGACGAAGTGGCCTTCGGTTCTTGCCTCTTCCATCAGGCGGATGGCCGCCAGCCGGTCGCCCGGGTCATGGTCGGCAGCCACCTTCTTCAGCCAAACGACCGAACCATCCTCAAAGGAGACCCTCTTGAGCTCACCGGGAGCATACTCGATCTCCATCTCCGGAGAGTACGGGATGAAAGTGATGTCATGCAGAGGAGCCTCGTGGGCTTTTCCCCACGCGTAGCTCTTGGGAGATTCATCCTTGTTGTTGAAGGTGACACAGGGGCTGATCACATCCAGCACCGCCGTGCCCCTGTGAGCCAGGGCGGCCTTGAGCAGCGTCGATAGTTGCCTGGGATCCCCCGCAAAGGAGCGAGCGACGAAGGTGGCTCCCCCGACCAGAGCCTCCAGGCAGATGTCGACGGGCGGCAGCTCGTTCTGGCCCTCACGTTTAAGTTCAAGGCCCTGGTCGGCCGTTGCTGAAAACTGCCCCTTGGTCAGGCCATAGACGCCATTGTTGGCAACGATGTAGACCATCGGCACGTTGCGCCGAACCAGATGCTTGAATTGTCCCAGCCCGATATTGGCGGTGTCTCCATCTCCGCTCATGCCAATGGCGTGCAGGTCGGGATTGGAGAGCACCGCGCCGGTAGCGATCGAGGGCATGCGCCCATGCAGCCCGTTGAACCCATGCGACCGGCTGAGGAAATACGCTGCCGCCTTGCTGGAGCATCCGATCCCGCTTACCTTAACGATCTTCTCCGGAGGGATCGAAAGCTGGAAGCAGGCCGTCACGATTTGGCTGGTGATCGAATTGTGGCCACAGCCCTGACAGAGGGTAGTCTCCAGCCCGCGATACTCCGTCTTCTCCAATCCAATCAGGTTTGCGTTCCCTTGCTTCGTCTCCGCTTCAACGGCCATGGGATGATTCCTCCTGTGCGCGGAACGCGCCCGCAATCCATTCTGCAGTGAGTGGCAACCCGTCACTGTGGGCCAGCGAGCGAAGACGTGTGGCCCCTTGCGGGATGTCCATCTTCAGCAGAGAGAAGAGCTGCCCATCCGTGTTCATTTCCACGACATAGGTGCGTTCATGGGCCACGATGAACTCCTCCACAGCCGGGGTGAAGGGCAGGGCTCTCAGCCGCAAGTAGTCGGTGACCGTCCCCTCCCCCAGGAGTTCATGCCGCGTCTCTTCGATCGCTGGATCGGTCGATCCAAAGCCCACAAAACCAATTCGGGCTCCTGGGTTCGACCGAAGGATCGGTGCCGGGACGAGCTTTGCAGCGGTCGCGTACTTCCGCCCCAGGCGGGCCATATTGGCCGCGTAGACCCCCGGATCCTCGCTGTACTCGGCGTTTTCGTCATGCCCTGTACCCCGCGTGAAATAGGCCGCCTTGGGATGGGGAGTCCCCGGCAGTGTCCTCCAGGGGATCCCGTCCCCATCCACATCCCGGTATCGGGCGAATCCCCCCAGCCGATCGAGATCCTGCGCCGTGAGGATCTTGCCTCGGTCGATGGGGCGATCCGGATAGCGAAACGGAGACACCATCCACTGGTTCATGCCCATGTCGAGATCGCTGAGCACAAACACGGGTGCCTGGAGCCGAGCTGCCAAGTCGAAGGCAAGCCAACCGAACTCAAAGCACTCCCCGGGGCCCGGCAAGAGCACCACTTGGCGCTGGCCGCCATGTCCGATGGAGTGCACGAACATGAGGTCTCCCTGCGAGACCCGGGTCGGCAATCCCGTGCTCGGCCCAACCCGCTGCACATCCCAGATCACCACCGGCACCTCGGCGTAGGAGGCCAAACCGGAGAACTCAGCCATCAGGGAAAGTCCGGGCCCGGAGGTGGAGGTCATGGCCCGGGCTCCCATCCAGCCCGCGCCGACCGCCATGCCCAAGGCCCCCAGCTCATCTTCGGCCTGCACGATCACAAAGTCGTTTCTCCCGCCCTGGGGATCCTTTCGCAGGCGGGGCAGGTATTCCTGCAGAGTCTCCGCGAGACTCGAAGCAGGTGTGATCGGATACCAAGCGGCAAAACTCACCCCCCCATAGATGGCTCCCAGGGCTGCGGAGGTGTTCCCGTCGACCAAGATGAGTCCCTCCGTCCCACGCATGCGCTCGACCCGATAGGGATCTCTCTTCTGCAGGTTCTGAGTGGCGTAATGGAACGCGGCTTCGACCACACCGAAATTCAACTTCACGGCGGAGGCCTTGCCCTTGAAATGGATCTGCAGCGCGGCCTCGACTTCGGCCAAGTCGACCCCCAGCTCCCAGGCCAGCACGCCCACATAGACCATATTCGCCACATACGGGCGCAGGGAGGCCTCCGCGCCCGATTCGCGCGCCAAGCGCGTGACCGGCATCGGGTAACGGCTCAGGTCCGCACGCAGCCGGTCCGCCGGGAGATCCTCGGGGTACAAGCAGGCCCCCCCGGGAACCAGGTGAAGTTGGTCCTCCCGGAGGGAGGTGCGATTCATCGCCACCAGGATTTCGACGTTCTCCTTGCGGGCGACAAATCCTTCGCGATTGGCTCGAATGGTGAACCAAGTTGGCATTCCTTGGATGTTGGAAGGAAACAGGTTCTTCCCCGAAACCGGGATGCCCATCTTGAACAGAGCACGCAGCAACACGTTGTTCGCCGTTTGGCTACCCGAGCCGTTTACCGTGGCGACCAGGATTGACAGGTTATTCACCATTCGACCAGGCTCCGCCCGGTCTTCCTTCGCCAGCGTTTCCTGGAGACTCATATCTGTTCCTCACGAATGTGAACTGACATAGAGCGCTTTGGCCTTTCCCCCCACTCGGCCTTCGCGATGGCGCAGCAATTTGGTGTGCTTGAGGAAGGCGTTTTCGGCTTCATCCAGTTCCCCCCGGATGATCGCCTCGATCATCCGTTCATGGTAGTCCCAGACCTCCTGCAAATAGTCAAAGTCTGCGTAGAGACTCAGTCCCGCGGCCTCGTAGGCCGACCAGTAGGCCTGCAGGAGACCCGAGACGAACGGGTTGCCCAACCTGGAGAATATCGTCAGGTGCAATTCCCGGTGCTCGTCATGTGGGATTAGCGCCGGTCGCGCCGACAGTTTCTGCCTGGCCCTTCCGATCAGTTCTCGAAGTCGGATGAACTCCGGCTCCTCCAGAACACGCGCGGCCTCGGTAAAGAATGCGGCTTCTACCCGAATGCGGAGTTCCCCAAACTGGTGAAAGGCGCTCTCATCGCAGGCCATGGCGTATCGCAGGCTCTGCTCGACGGCCGGAAAGAAGCTGTAGGACAGGGTCCGAATCCCGGTGCGTGGGTGAACCTCGATCAAGCCCAAGCTGCGGGCGACCTCCATTTGCTCGCGCAACTTGCCCACGCTCACCCCCAGCTCCTGGCCCAGCTCGACCAGGGGCGGAATCCGGCGGTTCGCATCGCGACAGTTTGCCAGGTAGGAAATGAATTCGTTCATATGTGATCCAGAATCTCTCCGATCCCATACGATTGATACGATTGATATGATTATTCGCACAAATGGTACCGCAATTGCCCCAGCCTGTCAAATCCAAGACCTGATCCTGGGAAGAGGGGCTTCTAGCGAAGTAGGGCAGGCAGGGTCTGCAGTGCCTTGGCCATTCGGGTCCCGTGCCAAAAGAGGAGACTTCCTTCTACCCAACGGAGGCGACCGTCCCGAACAGCTGGAACCTCTGGCAGAAGGGCGACCAACGACTTCAGGTCGGCCTCGCCGAAGCCAAACGGCTCGTCCGGCAACAGGAGGACCTCAGGCCAGGCCTGTCGGATTTCCTCCAGGTCCACACGAGGATAGCGATGGTCCCGCCGGGCGAGCTCCCGCGACGGACCTCTTCCCAAATCAGCGGCCAAAGGGTACCTTCGTTCCCGATCGGCAAAAACATTTCGACCACCGCATAGCTGGAGAAGATCATGGGCGTAGGTCTCTCGGTTGAAGGTCATCCACCAGCTGGGCATCTCCGCCGGCCCGGCCCGCCAGATCGGACAAAAGACGCTCGGCGTATCTCCTGCCGCGGATTCTCCCGCCCATTCCACCGCTCGCTCGAGCAGATCCACCTGCTGGCAGGCTCGCGAGGAAGCGAACAGGGAGGCCAAACGCCGCAGGTCGGAAATCGCTTCTCGCACCGTCTTCGGGAAGGCGACCCAAACTGGGATCCCCTCCGCCTCCAGCGCGCGGATCACCCGCTCCGTGTTCTCCTCCTGGTTGGCAAGGACGAGGTCCGGCTTGAGCTGGCGGATCCTGGGCAGCTCTGGATTCTTTGTCCCTCCCACGGACGGCACGAGCCCCACCCTGTCCCTGGGATGGGTGCAGAAGTCCGTGCGCCCGACCAGGAACCTCTCTAAGCCCAGATCGAATACCGTCTCCGTGCTGGAGGGAACAAGCGAAACGACCCGCCGGGGAATGCGCGCGAGGTTGGGGAAATCACTCACCTGAGCCAGCCTGTTCCAAGGGTAACCACGGGCGAAGGCTGCCCCCACACCTCCACGCTGCCGCCCGGACCTAGGGCCAGGACGGCCCCTTCCCCCAAGCCCAACCGATAGAGGTGGGAACGCTCAGGCAGGCGCGGGGCAGGACGGTCCGGCAAGTAATGAGTCTGGATCACAGCTCCTGGCAACCAACCCAGCCCGGGTGCAGGCTCCTCGCTCCCGGTGAACTGGCCAAGCACCTCGGCCGCGGCTCCTTCCGCAAGAATCACGGCGCCACTTCGGAGAGCCTCCAGGAGAACATCACTCGCTCCGCTTTCTTCCAGAGCCTGGCGGAGCGACTCGTCCGGACCGCAGTCAGCGATTATGATCAAGGCCGCCTCAGCCAGGACTTCCAAAACAGAGGGGTTTCCTCCCCCGGCTGGGTCGAGGACCCCTACTGAGCCGGGCAATCCCGAGGGGTCTGTGAAGATGGCCAGTTCGGATGTCCCTTGCTCTACTTCTCCCGCGGAGAGAACAACGACGACCACGGGCCCGGCCACATCCATCACTCCCAGGACGCGGGCGGCTTGTTCGTCACCCACGCGCCCCCCGCTCAGGATCAGCCATCCGGCGCCCTGCGGCCGTCGAAAGAAAGATGTGGCTGCCGCCATGCCTTATCGCCTGCACGCAATCCCGCTCATCACCTGTTGGATTCCTCGCGCCTCGCGGCAATAAGCGGATCTCCGCAGAAGCCCTCCAATCTGAGGACCACAACGGGAACTCGACAGAAGCGTACGTCCAGATGGGGCCGAGAGGGTCCGAAAGACTGGATTGCCCGGCCAGAGCCGGGCTCTTTCGGCGGAGGCCTCAAGAGGTGGGCGGAGTTTCCCCGTTCTCCCCAGAGGGTGGCTTCCCTTCACATGTGCACCCTCCGCCCTCCTGGCGACCACAGGGATCGTTGGCCTTCTTTTGGAGCGCCTCCAATTCATCCAGCGGCTGAAGGTCAGCCTTGGAGAACTCCATTGCACCCAGATCCTCGCCCAGATCCACGAGAACCGATTCCCTCAGAGGTAAAACGTCAACGACCTTGCCTTCCCCTCGGGGTGTGGCAACCCGTTTGCCCCGCTTGGGAAGTTGCTGCCGAGCCTGAACGTACTGCTCATATTCGTAGATCAGGCAACAGCGGAGCCGGCCACACATGCCGGTGATCTCGCTCGGGTTGAGCGAGATCCCTTGAGCCTTCGCCATCTTTATGGAGATTGGGCTGAATTCGGTGAGGAACTTCGAGCAGCAGCGGGTCTCCAGACCACACGCACCCATTCCTCCCAGGATTCTCGCCACATCTCGCGGACCAATTTGATGCAACTCAACCTGCGACTTCGAGTAGCGCTGCTGCATGTCGGCTCGCAATGACTTCAGCTCGGGGTGCTCCTCTCCCTCCACCGTGAAGAGAAATGTCAGGCGCTGCCCTTCAAAGCCGTATTCGGCAGCCACGATCTTCACGCTGCGCAGCCCAAGCTGAACCGATCTCTCCCGGCAACTGACCAGGGCCTCCGGCTCCCTGGTTTTCCAGGATTGCTGGATGAGCAGGTCCTGCGCCGAGGCTGGCCCATCAATCGCGCGCCAGGTTCCTTCGGTCGGCGGAACGGGATCGGGCACGAACTGCACCACTTGGCCAATCTGCCTCCCGCGCGAAGTGGTCACGAGGACATGGTCGCCGACACGAAGCTGCTCCCCGAATATGCCCGCATCGAAGTGGTACGTCTTGCCCAGGCGCTGAAAGCGCACCCCCACCACGGCTGGTTTGCCTACGTCCACTTGCCGTTCGGTCGTTTCACCCACCTCTGAACTCCTCCACCGAATGGCTTGCCTGATCCCCTGCCCGGGCCTGCCGGAGAGGCTTGCCCTTCTTCACCCATCTGTGCTGAGGTCATGCCGGTGTTGCGCCCCACCGCACCCGGGCCGACGCGCGGCAGGCGTGGCGGAGGACCGGAAAGGGACGTGCCTATCCCACCGTCTTGATCGGAATCGCGGGACTCTCGCTAAGAGCGGCCAAGCTGACCTGGGCCGCCACTCGCCGGGCCAGTTCTCGAAGAGATTTTCCGACCTCCGAATCCGGATCGGAAAGAACCACGGGGACACCAGCGTCTCCTCCAATGCGCACGGCCGGGTCCATCGGAATCTCCCCGAGGAAGGGGACCTCGGCCTCGCGCGCGAGCCTTTCTCCACCCCCATTTCCGAAGACATCCATCCTCTTGCCATCGGGCAGAACCAGATAGCTCATGTTCTCCACGACGCCCAGGATGGGGACCTCGAGCGCGCGGAACATCTCCAGGCCGCGCCGCGCGTCGTCCAAGGACACTTGCTGTGGCAGCGTGACGATCAGCCCTCCCGTGAGCGGAAAGGACTGGCAAAGGCTCAGCTGAGCGTCGCCTGTCCCAGGAGGAAGGTCTACGACGAGATAGTCCAACTCGCCCCAGGCCACATCCGCCAGGAACTGACGGATGGCCGAATGGAGCATCGGTCCGCGCCAAATGAGCGGTTGCCCCGGCCGAACCAGGAATCCAATGGACATGACTTTCACCCCAAAGGCCTCCGCGGGGGTAAGTTTGTTGCCTTGAGGGGAAGGCATGCTGGTTAACCCCATCATCACCGGGACATTCGGGCCGTAGATGTCTGCGTCGAGCAGGCCGACTCGCGCTCCGGCCTGGGCCAGGCTGACGGCGATATTGACTGCCACCGTCGTCTTGCCCACGCCGCCTTTGCCAGAGGCAACGGCCAACGCGCTGCGAACCGGCATCGAAATCAAACCGCGGACCTTGCCATCGCTGGGGACACTGGAATCGAAATTGACCTTGGCCTCCCTCACGCCTGGCACGGATCGGACTGCCCGAACCGTCTCTTCTTCCAATTGGTCACGCAGCGGGCAAGCCGGGGTGGTCAACATGACGGTGAGCGAGACCCTTCCGTCGCGGATCTGGAGGTCCCGAATCATATTGAGCGTGACCAGATCCTTGTGCAACTCGGGATCCATGACTTTGCGCAGGGCATTCAGGACGTCGGTCTCTGTAGCTTTGGAATGCAGCGTCACCCTTCACCTCTTTGTGGCACTTATCGGACGGTCTTCAAGAAACACCAGAATGTCTTTGTGGGCCCGATCATACAGCTTGACCAGTTCCGGGTCCGATCCCCGGAAACGGAGCACGGCCTGACGGGCGCATGCGGTGCAACCCCGCATGGCCCGATAGGAGTCAGCTTGGCAAGTCATGCAGCCGTCCAGGCGGATCATCATGAGGGCGAAAGCGAGGGCATCCGGATCGTCCTCTTCCAGCCGTGAGACGCGATCGACCAGGTGGCGCCATGAGATCCCTCGCAGGTCACGCAGAGAGTGACTGACGCGGAGCGGAAAGAGCATTTCAGCATCTTCGTGGTACATAGACCCCCCGCAGGTGCTTCTCAGATCTTGGCTGCTCTTCGAGCTTCCTTTTCCGCGCGGGCTGCCTCTTCTTGAGCGTAGTTGCCGGGCCGGATGGCAGCGTAGTGGGAGAGGGGCTTGGAAAGGCGTTCCTTGTTGAAGACATGGGTCTGCGCCCGATTGTAGGAAGCCATCTCATAGTCGTGGTCCATCTTGATCGCGTCGAACGGGCAGTACTCCGCACACAATCCGCAGTTCATGCAGGTGTCCACGTCGACATAGAACTCGGCCGGTGTCGGCACGGGCCGGCCGCTTTTCGGGTCCGTCGTGCGCACAATCCAAATGCATTGGGGGGGGCAGACCTTGGCGCAGATACCGCAAGAAGTACACCGGTCCAGACGCTGCCCGCCCGGTCCCTCCTCGTAGACCAGAAAGGGGATGTAGCGAAATTCCTCGGGGACCGGAAGCTTTTCCTCGGGATACTGAATGGTGAAGAGCCCACGGGCATCCTTGCTGCTTCGGCTCGCCAGGCCCTGAGGGGTCCCGTACCGACCTCGCCCGAGCCAGCGGATGTCCTCGACATAGGTATCCACCATGTGCCTGAGGGTGAAACCCAAACCCTTGACGATTTCCCAACCGTACATATCGGCCGATTGCCTCTGCAGCTAGCGGTCCACCTCGCCCAGGATGATGTCGATGCTCCCCAGGATGATCACGGCGTCGGCGATCTTGTTGCCTCGGCACATCTCGGACAAAGCGGTCAGGTTGATGAAGGAAGGGGCACGCACATGGTATCGCCAGGGATTGGGCTTACCGTTGGAGACCAGGTAGAAGCCCAGCTCGCCCTTGGGACCGTCGACTCGACCATAGGCCTCCCCGGCGGGAACGCGCACCTGGTACTGCGGCTTGCCGAACTGGATTTCCCCTCCAGGAATGTCGCGCACCGCCTGTTGCAGGATCCGCAGGCTTTCGCGCATTTCATCCAGCCGGATGAGGTAGCGATCATAGGTGTCTCCGTTCGGTCGGACCGCCGCCTCAAAGTCGAACCGATCGTAGATGCTGTAGGGTTCCGCCTTGCGAATGTCGTAGCCAACTCCCGAGGCACGCAGGACCGGCCCAGCCGTCGAGAAGGCGACCGCCTTCTCGGCGGGCAGCAGGCCGACCCCAATCGTGCGCGCCCGGATGATCTCGTTCTGGGTCAAATAGGAATCCAGCTCATCGATCTTGCGCGGCAACCGGTCGATGACCAGATCCCGGATCCTCTCCAGGACCCCCTCGGGGAAATCGCGTGCGACTCCCCCGAACCGAAAGTAGTTGCACATCATGCGCGATCCCGCCGTGGCCTCGAAAACATCCAGGATCAACTCGCGTTCCTCAATGGCATATAGAGCAGGCGTGAAAAACGCCCCCAGATCGTTCAGCAGGAAACCGATCGCCCACAGGTGGTTGCTGATCCGAGCCAGTTCGGCCATGATCACCCGGATGTATTCGGCCCGTTCCGGGGGGCGAATGGCCATCAACTGCTCTACGGCGAGGGCATACCCGAAGTTGTTGCTCAGCGAGTTGATGTAGTCAAGACGATCGGTGAAAGGCATGTTCATCAGGAAGGTGTTGCGCTCCCCGATCTTCTCGTGATTGCGATGGAGGTAGCCCATGGCTGGCTTCAGGTCCAAGATGGTCTCCCCCTCCACGAGGGCCGCCATACGGAAAATGCCGTGCGTGGAAGGGTGTTGCGGGCCCAGGTTGACCACCAGCCTCTCGGTCGCCAGTCCTGCGCTCTTGGGCGCGCCTCGCTCAAGGGCCTCATACAAGGATTGGTCTCCCTCTTCGGTCCACCCCTCCAGGACAAAACCGGGAGGGTACTTCACATTCCCCTTGAAGGGATTGCCGTCCTCACTTCGGCGGTAATCCCCCTTGGGCCAGCGCGAAGCGTACGGTTTGCTGTCTTCCTCGTAGTAGGGTTCCGTCCAGTCCTTCCGCAGCGGATAGCCAGCAAACCCATCCCAGAGCAGGATGCGCCGCAGATCCGGATGCCCCTCAAAGCGAATCCCCAGCAGGTCCCAGGCCTCCCGCTCCTGAAACTCGGCGCCTGGAAACACTCCGACCAAGCTGGGCACGCTCGGAGACTCTCGCGGCACCTGAACATGAAGGGCCAATGCCCCCCCGCCCTCGATTCGGTAAAGGTGGTAGACGACCTCCATCCTTCCTTGGGGAAGATAGTCCACGCCGGTCACTGAGGAAAGATAGACGTATCCGGACTCGTCCCGCAGGACACGCGCGACCTCCACCAAGTCCTTCGCGGCAACCTGATACCCCCCATATCCTGGGCGGTCATCCGGCGAAAGCAGCATGGCAAGCCTTGGGCTGGTCCCACCAGCCTCAGCCGGGGAGAGCGCCACGGCATTCATCCGAGGCCTCGGTCCGGGCCCGAGGCGGGGCCGGTCGCCGTTCGGCTTGACGGTGACTCCCCCTCGGCTCGGCTCAACTGCCTGAGCCGCTCCGCGTCGTTCGGGCTCACAATGTCGGGCCCGAGCATCGGGACCGGGATCTCCTGCGACGGCTCACGACGGTACCAGGAGACCGTGCGCAGTGATTGGCGGTCGATCTTTTCCTGAAGCTTGATCAGACCAAACAGAAGGGCTTGGGGGGTCGGAGGACAGCCCGGGACGTAGACGTCAACCGGAATGTACTGATCAATTCCCGAAACGACGTTGTATCCTTCCTTGAAGGGGCCTCCGCCAGAAGCACAGGCGCCCATGGCCAGCACGTATTTCGGTTCGGCCATCTGGTCATAGAGGCGGACGATCTGCGGCGCCATCTTTTTCGTCACCGTTCCCGAGACAATCAACAAGTCAGCTTGACGAGGGCTGGGTCGCATCACTTCCATGCCAAAGCGGCCCAGGTCAAATCGGCTGGCCGCCGTGCAGATCATCTCGATTGCGCAGCACGCAAGACCGAAGAACATCGGCCATACCGAGTTTCGCCGACCCCAGTTGTAAATGGGATCCAGCACCGCGACGAGACCCGGCCCGCGCAAGGGTCCTGGAACCGCCGCCTCAGCGGGTGTGGGAACTTCTGCCATTCCGTCTATGTCTCCTCCAGCCACTCCCGGAAGATGTCCAGGAGCACATCGTCATTCACCAGACTCGGATCGTCCTCGAATTCGGGCAGTTCGAGGATCCACGCGTATATGGTTTGGAACCCAAGGCTGGAAAGGTCCGCTCGGGGATGAGCGCGCCGGAGAGCTTGAACCAGAAGGAAGCTGTCATCCCAGGTGAGTGTGGTCCCCGCCCCCGAGAGACCGCTCCAGTCTGGTGAGGTCATGCCTTGTCTTTCACCACGCAGGTCATACCGGGATGAATTATACCCTGGCCAGGAGTGATGTCAAGGAATTTTGGTAAAAATGATGAATTTCCGTTGAATTCGTGCAGCTCGCTCAAGGCAAGGCGAACACCTGGCTCGGGAAGGATGCCTGCCATCCGGCCCTGCTCGCGCCTCTGAAGGTCGACAATGCTCTCTCCCAGCGGCCCTTGCCCCCACCGGCCCAATGGCCTGAGGCTTCAAGAAGGGCTTCGGCGCCGGGAGGATCGAACCCCGCTTTTCTCCCTGCAACGCGTGGCCGCCCCTCATAGGGCGAATTGGGCCTCTGGATGGGCCATCGACCGCCTCCGGCTCAGGCCCAATAGCCTCTTGTCCAGCCTTCCCATCCAGTGGCCCGAGCTCGTCGCCGCCGCAGAGCTCTGGACACCCAAGCGATGGCACTGTTGCCCTCGGTCGGGAGTGTCAACACCGGTTCAAAATTGACCCACTTTCACCGGTTGAAATTTGACCCACCCCCCTATGGGTCAGTCGGCAGTAGTTGGTTGGGTAGGCTTTTCCCTGGGACCCGTGAGTTTCTTGTCTCTCAG
>JBEKHT010000048.1:0-17068 GCA_050012135.1 Anaerolineales bacterium
TTTTTCGAACCAGAAGGCGGGGAAGCAGAGCGCGCGGCTTGGGCTGCGGCTTGGATCGGTCAGGTGGCCAATGCCCAGGCGGCTCTCCTTCTGGCTCTCGATGAAAAGACTGCCGAGCTTCGGGCTGTTGGCGGATTTGACTGCCAGAGTTCCTCCGCCATCCCCGAGCTGAGGCAAAAGATCGCTCAGGGTCCATTTCTCCCCACCGTATTTCAGGACGGAAGGAGCGTCCGAATTGCGATCGATGAAGCGCCCCCCGATCTGCGTATCGTACTCGACGGGGCGGGCCTGGACCAGCCCGGCTCGGCTCTCCTGATCCCGTTGCCGGCTGGGGGTGGCCAGCCCTCGGCCGTTCTGCTGACCAGGGCCCGCACATCGGCCCCATGGACTCAGGAAGACCAAGACGCACTCGAATGGTTCGCCCAGCCGCTGTCCCTCGCGCTCCAACCCTCAGACCAACTCGCTCTCCCCGGCCCAGCCGCAGCGCCTTCACACCCTGCCTCCATTCTGGGGACGGCCGAGATCGATCACCTGCGGACCCGAATATCGGAACTGGAATCCGAACTGCGGCGCAGCGATCAGGCTGCCCCGCAGACGGGGCTGTCGGTCGCGGAGCCGATCGCCGCGGCTGAGCCGTGGACTTCGATCGAGAACGAAGCCGCCCGCCTTGAAGAGAAGGTGCTTCACGCGATCGCCGAGCGCGAAGACCGCGTGGGCAAGCTGCAGAACGCCCTGTTGGCCGCTCGGGATCTCGTGAGTGCCGCACAGATGGCCCCGCCCGAGTCGGCGGGGGAAGGCAGCGACGAGACTGCGGCCCTGCGCCTCGCTCTGGATCGAGCGGAAAAAGAATTGGCGGAGAAGAGAGTGGAGCGGGCGGCTGGCCCGGGTGGGACTTGGGAGGTTTCCGGACTGCCCGTGGTCGACCGCGAATTGGTGGCGGCATTGATCAAGGAGCTTCATCACCCCATGTCCTTGGCCGTCTCCTATGCCGACCACCTTCTCCTGGATGCAGGTCGAAAAGATGGCGGCCCGAGCAAGAAAACCCTGGAGCGCGTGCGAGCCTCACTAGCCCGCACGAACACCCTGTTGCGGGCTCTGGAAAAGGTCGCCCTCATCCACGACAAAGAGACGCCCGGGGAAAGGGGGCCTCTTTCCGTGGAAGAGGTCCTGGAGTCGTGCCTGGGATCATCCCGCGACGTCATCAAAGAGAAGGGCCTCGTGATCCACATGGAGGTTGCCGAGGAACTGTCGTCGGTTCAGCTGGACCCAGAAATCCTTCAGCAAGTGGCAGAACACCTGATCCACAATGCGGCCCTGGCCACCCCAGCTCACCAGGCTGTCGAAATACGCGCTGTGGCTGTTTCTGTGGAGGGCAGCCTGCGTCCCTCCTTGCTCATATCGATTCACGACAGTGGCAGCGGCATCGCCTCCGATGATTACCCACGCGTATTCGACCGGGTTTCCCGCACCGCAGGGCTACCGATCGAGGGACTGGGAGATCTCGGCGTGGGCCTGGCGGTTGCCAACATTCTCGTCCAACGGATTGGTGGCCGTCTCTGGCTGGAAAGCACGCCGGATCAGGGAACCACCTTCCAGGCACTTTTCCCATTTGAGTCCGGCTAGCCCGAGCCTGGGGCGGCCCGCTCCCCCGCGCGTCCAACAAGTTGGGCTTGGCTCCTTCGGACAGTTCTCTTCCCAGGATTCACCTGTCGCCACAGGTTAGAGTTGCCTTAAGGGTGACCCAGGTCCCCGGAACCGTGGCACGCTTATAATCGTCTTTTCGAAGGGGATCCGGATTCTGTGCGAGGAAAAGAAAGGACTTTGAATGAGATTGAACCAGCTGGGCCGATTGCTAGGGCTGATGGCCACCGCGGTGGGGATGCTGGCTTGCGGCTTGGGATCCACCGGGGTCGGGGCCCCGGTCTTCACGCAAACCGCAGAGCTCTCGCCCACGCCTTCTCCGTTCCTGCCCGTGGCGAACACGGCCACCCCGTTTCTCCCGGGCCTCTCGACACAGCTAGCCCCGTTCGTTGACAACAGCGGCTTGCTGCCGGGCGGTCTCGTCACGCCAACCCCCCCTCCGTCTGGTCAGCGGCCATGGGCTCCGTATGCCGGGCCGATCTACCCTGCACCGACGGCCATTCCCTCCCCCGTGATGCCCATCGAAATGGGCGCGGGGGTCGTGAACATTGCCCTCCTGGGAAGCGACGTCCGCCCGGCTGGAGGGTCCTTTCACACGGACACGATCTTCATTCTGTCCTTGAACCCCACCAAGGGGAGCGTCACATTGATCTCGTTCCCGCGGGACCTCTACGTCTTCATCCCAGCCTATGGGATGCAGCGCATCAACGTCGCCTTCCCTATTGGGGCCAGCTTGGGTTACTCCGGCGGCGACTTCGGCCTGTTCAAGGACACCATGATGTACAACTTCGGATTGCGTGTGGATCACTGGCTGCTCATGGACTTCTCGGCCTTCCAACGGCTGGTGAATTCGCTCGGGGGGATCAATGTGCAAGTCGGACAGACCCTCACCGATCATCGGGCCGGATACGGCCAGTACACGGTCCATGCCGGGCTCGTCCACATGGATGGGGCCACCGCTCTGTGGTACGTCCGGGCGAGATACACGACCAACGACTTCGACCGTGATCGCCGGCAACAAGAGGTCCTGGTGGCAATCGCCAAGAAGGCCCTCAGCCTGAATGCTCTTGCCAATCTGCCCGCCTTTTTCAGCCAGCTCAGTGCCTATGTCAGCGGGGACCTGACCTTCCAAGACTTGCGGCCCTTTGCCGGGATGGCAACCAGCGTAAGTCCCGACCGTGTCCAACGCTTCCAGATCCTTTCTCCGACCCAATGCTATGGCTGGATCACTCCCGGTGGGGCGGATGTCCAGCTTCCCCACCCGGACGCGATTCGTGCCCTTCTCCAGCAGGCCCTTGGTCCCTAGGGGGTCCGGAGCCTCACGCGTCGCGCCTGAATGGCCGGGCTCGCTCTCCCTTCGGCCTCGCCCGGGGTCCCGTCCCAGGGAAGGAGACGTAGAATAGGGGCCGTCCTCACGAGTTGCGCACGAGGGCGGTCCTGTCGGAAGGGGCCCTCCGGCCCCGGCAGGGTTGGCATTCAAGGCGGGTTCGCTCATGGCTGAGGTCCGCGAAAGGCGATCCGAAGGGGATCACTTGAAATCCGATCGGGCGGTCGCACCCGCGGAGCTTGCAATGCACCCGGGGGCCTCCCTCAAAACCGCCCTCTTGGTCTGGAGAGCGCACCTGGAGCAGAGCGGCATGGCCACCAATACCGTCAAGGCCTTTGCCGCCGATCTCAGCCTTCTGGCCAGGTACCTCGGCGCGGGCCGAGCGATCGGACAAATCGGAACCCCAGACCTGCAGTCCTTCTTGAAATGGATGAGGAAGGAACGGGGTGTCCCTTGCAGCCCCAAGACCTACGCCCGCCGAGTGACTTCGCTGAAGAGCTTCTTCCGATTTGTTGAACAAGTGGGTGCCATCCGCGCAGATCCTGCCCAGCCGATCCTCCAGGAGAGCGTCTTGAGCCCGCTGCCCGAGATCCTCACCGCTTCGGAGGAGCAAGCGGTGATGGAGGTCGCCCGCGGCTTGCGGCAGGGGTCCCTGGAAACCAAGCCCGATTCTCGACCCTTCACCCTGCTTGCCCTCCTGCTTGAGACCGGAATCAAGAAGGGGGAATGCCTTGCCTTGAAACTCAGCCACGTGGCGGCGGAGGAATCCGAAGAGGCTTATCTTTTCGTGCGCTACAGTAACCCTCGATTGCGGTTCAAGGAAAGGAAGCTGCGCCTGTCGGCAGAGTGGGTCCGGGCCTACCGCGAGTATGTGGAACAGTATGGTCCCAAAGATCGAGTTTTCCCCTGGTCCCCTCGCAGGCTCGAATACCTTCTCGAGGATCTGGGTCAGACGTCAAGGCTCAACAAACACCTTTCGTTTGACATGTGCCGATGGACCTGTGCGGTCCGCGATCGAGAGAACCATGCCGCCCCCGAACGCGTGCGCGAGAAGCTTGGCCTCAGTCGCATTCAATGGAGGGAAATTGGGAAAAAGATAGACAAGCTGGCCGCTCCTCCCCTCTGATCGCGCGCGCCACCGACGGGAGGACCTTTTTCCGGCCTGTTGCGCCGACCCGCCCGACTGCCACTTGGGCAATCCTCAAAAGAACCGCTCCCCCTGCTGCTCCCACCCGTTGGCTTGGGTTCGGAAGGGAGCCGCGGATGAGAGCCCTGCCGCAACGCACGGAAGGTTTCATGGCGGCGGGGGGACTCGAAGCCGTGGAAGGTTCCAAGAATGGAGGAGGAGAGGTGCGAGGCGGAAGCCTGGCCGCGCAGACGGAGGCTTGTCGCGGACGGGCCGTCAGGGGCGGTCCCGGTAGATCCCGGACCGCTCAATGATCTCCCAGACCCCGTGAGGAACCAGATAGCGGATCGGTTGTCCCTCATGCGCCCGCCGGCGGATATCGGAGGAGGAGATGTCAACGGCGGGGGCCGGGAAGAACTGCAATCGCCGGCCAATCCCAGGAAGCTCGCGCTCGAGGCCTCTTTCGTCCCAGCGGATCCCCGGGCGGCGCATCACGCCCAGGGCGCACTTCTCGATCAACTCTCGGGGGCGGCCCCAGGTCGGCAGATCTCTGAGCGAGTCCTCCCCGAGAAGGAGAATCCAGTCGTGGCCCGGAGATTTCGACCGAAGAATCTCAATCGTGTCGACGGTGTATTGAGGGCCCGGCCTGTCCAGATCGATCCGGGAGAGGACGAAGCGGGGATTGCCTTGGATGGCCTGCGCAACCATCTCCAGGCGAATCGGCGCCGGAGAAAGAGACTGGCCTTGCTTGTGGGGCGGCTCGGGCGTGAGTACCCAGAGCACCTGCTCAAGGCCCAAGGCGGGAATGGCCTCCTCGGCCAGAATGAGGTGGCCCAGGTGCGGGGGATCGAAGCTGCCGCCGAAGACTCCTAGTCGTGCCATTCCAGATCCTGTTCGCCGATGCGCACGGTGTCCCCTGGCTTCACCCCGGCACTGCGCAAGGCCGCGTAGATCCCAGCCGCCTCCATGATCCTCTGGAAGCGCTGCACGGCCTCATCGTACTCCCAGTAAGTCATCTGAGCGGCCTTCTCAATGCGTCGGCCTCGAACTCTCCAAGCCCCATCCGCTTCTCGTTCGATGCGGAAGTCCGCTTCCTCGACGGGTCGGTAGACGGGGATTTCCCGGGAGCCAGGCTCACGGGCTGGCAGGGCATCCACAAGTTCTGCCGCTCGGTACAGCACTTCGCGGACTCCTTGCCGACTGAGCGCAGAAATGGCGAACACCTCCTTGCCTTCGCGCTTCATCGCCTCTTGGACCTCCGGCCAATGCCCCTGGGCCTCCGCCAAGTCCATCTTGTTCAGGGCGACGATCTGGGGCTTGGCCACCATCTCGGGATCATACAGGGCGATCTCACTGTTGATCTGAGAGTAGTCCGCCAACGGGTCGGCACCGGCCCCGTCCAGCAGGTGGATAAGCACTCGGGTCCTGGAAACGTGGCGGAGGAAAGCGAAACCCAGACCCACTCCAAGGTGCGCTCCTTCCAGCAACCCGGGGATATCGGAGAGCACCAGGGTTCTCGAATCGATGGTGGCCACCCCCAGGTTGGGCTCGGTTGTGGTGAACGGGTAGTCGGCGATCTTGGGGTGGGCAGCGGTCACAGCCGCCAGGAATGTGCTTTTGCCCGCATTGGGGACGCCCACCAGTCCGACTTCGGCGATGAGGCGCAATTCCAGCTTAAGCTGGCGCTCTTCTCCAGGCTCGCCTTTTTCGGCAAGGTGCGGGGTCTGGTTGCTCGCCGATGCAAAGTGGGGATTGCCTCGCCCTCCCCGCCCCCCCTTGGCGACGCGCAGGAACTGGTCCGCCCCGGTCAGGTCGCCCAGCAGTAGGCCGGAGGAGACCTCACGTACCAGGGTGCCGGGAGGGACAAGGATCACGGTATCCGCACCGGATCGGCCGGTCTTGTTGCTTGTGCCTCCCCGGCGGCCATCTTCCGCACCATAGAGCCTGCGGTGATGAAGATGGTAGAGGGTGTTCAGGCCGCGGTCCACGCGGAAAAGGACGTCCCCTCCCCGGCCCCCGTCGCCTCCATCCGGCCCGCCCAAGGGCACGTACTTCTCACGATGGAAGTGCAACAGGCCGTCGCCCCCCCGACCTCCGCGCACTTTGATTTCCGCTTCGTCCAAAAACATTTCTGCCCGCTGTTGCGATTCCAGGTGGATTATGATACATTGATCGCCATTGTAATCCCTCCACCCCGGAGCAGGGAATAAACCTCGTGCCCTCGCATGCTATTCCCGACATTGTGGTCGGTCGCTTGCCGGTATATCTGCGTGCGCTGACCGCAATGACCCAAGAGGGAAAGAGCATTACCTCCTCTCAAGAACTAGGAACACGGCTGGGCCTGACCTCGGCGCAGATCCGCAAGGATCTTTCGCATTTCGGGGAGTTCGGCAAGCAAGGGCTCGGCTACAACATTCCGTTTCTCACCGAGCAACTTCGCCACATCCTCAAGTTGGATCACCTCTGGGGCGTGGTGCTGGTTGGGGCGGGAGATCTAGGCCGCGCGCTGGCCAACTACCAGGGCTTTCAGGAGCGAGGGTTTGAGATCCGAAAAGTATTTGACAGCAACCCGGCGAAAATCGGCCAATCCCTGGGCCGCTTCGTGATTCAGGACACAGCCCAGCTCGTGCCCAGCCTGCGCGAGAGCGACATCCGGATCGCGATGGTGGCTGTTCCCGCTCGAGCTGCGCAAGAGGTGACCGGGCGTCTCGTCGAAGGGGGGGTGCGCGCGATCCTCAACTACGCCCCCACCACCCTGTCCGTCCCAAGTGGAGTCTTCGTCCAGAACATCGACCCCTCCGTCCACCTGCAGCGGATGACGTACTACCTGCTCGAGCGCGACCAGTCCCCGGAAAGCAACCGGCCTCCCGCGGCGCGAGAGATCTAGGCCGGCGGCAGGAACCGCCGGAACAATTCAACCTGGCGAAGAACTCTCTCCGCCCCCAAAGCAAGGCACGCGACCGGCTCCTCGGCCAAATAGGCCGGCACGCCGGTCGTTTGGGTGAGATACCGATCCATCCCCTTGAGCAAAGATCCCCCGCCACACAGCATCATGCCTCGATCGATGATGTCGGAAGTCAGTTCCGGGGGTGTCTTTTCCAAAGTGGCCCGCACCCCGGCCCCGATGCGCAAGAGGGGCTCTTCCAAGGCCTCGAGCACATCGGAGGTAGTGACGGTCACCTTGCGAGGAAGCCCGTTGACCTGGTCTCGCCCCTGCACCTCCAAGGCGGAGTCCTGCTCCAGGGGAATGGCCGCGCCGACCTGGAGTTTGATTTCCTCCGAGGTGGTTTCGCCAATGACCAGCCCGTACTTGTGGCGAATGTAGCTGGCCAGCGCCTCATCCAGGCGCTGCCCTCCGAGCCGCACCGTATGGGCTACGACAATGCCGTTCACGGCGATCACCGAACTCTCGCTGGTTCCGCCCCCCAGGTAGACCACCATGTTGCCGGAAGGGGTCCCGACGGGTAAGCCCGACCCCACGGCCGCCGCCAGGGTTCGCGGAACGAGGAAGACTTCCCGGCAGCCGGCGCGGAAGGCGGCCTCGTGAGCCGCGCGCCCTTCGACGCTCGTCACCCCGTACGGGACGGTCACCATCGCCCTTGGCTTGAAGATGCGGACCGGACCGCAGACTTTCTGGATGAAGTAGGAAAGGATTCTTTCGGTGACCTCGTAGTCCGCGATGACCCCGTCGCGCAGAGGGTACATGACCTCAATTCCCTCCGGCACGCGGCCATACATGTCCTTGGCTTCCTGCCCCAGGGCAACGATCTTCTGCTCCTCCACATCGATCGCCGCCATGGTTGGTTCGCTCAAGACGATTTCGCCGCCCTCTGCGATGAGGGTGTTTATGGTTCCCAGGTCGATGCCGAGATCGCGGTAAAGTAGGGCCATGGAAGTTGTCTAGGCGCCGGGGCTATGGATCGCGAGATGGTCTGGCATTCTAGGGTTTGGTCGTGGGAACCTCAGAGGCGGGCGGACGCCCACGGCGGAACCGGCGGACCGCGCTCAAACGCAAGTTGGAGCGCCGCAGCGCGGCCTGGACTTCCTGCCGTTCGGGAGCAGCCACGCGCCGACCCGCGCTCAGGAAGGACTCGGCCCGAGCCTTGGCCTGCTCGGCCCGAGCCACGTCGATCTCCTCGATATTCTCGCCCTGATCCGCGAGGACCGTCACCCGCTCAGGACGCACCTCCAGGATCCCCCCCGCGATCGCAAACACCTCCTCCTCCCCGCCATGAACTACGCGCAAGATCCCGTACTTGAGGGTCGTCAGCAGCGGCGCGTGGCGCGGCAAGATGCCCAAGTCCCCTTCCTCCCCAGGAGCATACACCGCTTCCACCTCGCCGCTGAAAAGCTGTCGGTCTTGCGTGACAATCTCACACTGGAAAGGCATGGCGTTCCCTGGACAACCCTCTAGCCACTCTCCAAAAGCCGGGCCTTTTCCACGGCCTCCTCAATGGTGCCGACCATGTGAAAAGCCGACTCGGGCAGCCCGTCATGTTGGCCGTCCAGAATCTCGCGGAAGCCCCGCACGGTCTCGCGCAGGGGCACATACACGCCGGCCTGACCGGTGAACTGTTCGGCCACAAACATCGGCTGAGAGAAGAACCGCTCGATCTTGCGGGCGCGGGAGACGGTCAGCTTGTCCTGCTCAGAGAGCTCGTCAATTCCCAGGATGGAGATCAGGTCCTGAAGGTCCTTGTACCGCTGCAGCACGCGTTGCACCTCGCGGGCGGTTTGGTAGTGATCCTCACCCACGATGCGCGGATCGAGGATGCGCGAGGTGGAGGCCAACGGGTCGACGGCGGGGAAGATTCCCTTTTCGGCGATGGAGCGTTCCAAAGCGATGGTAGCATCCAGATGGGTGAAGGTCGTCACCGGGGCCGGGTCGGAATAGTCGTCGGCCGGCACGTAGACAGCCTGCATGGAGGTAATCGAACCGCGTTTCGTCGAAGTGATGCGTTCCTGAAGCTCGCCCATCTCCGTGCCCAGCGTGGGTTGATAGCCGACGGCCGAAGGCATCCGCCCGAGCAGCGCAGAAACCTCCGAGCCGGACATGCTGAAGCGGTAAATGTTGTCGATGAACAGCAGCACATCTCGTCCCTGATCGCGGAAGTACTCGGCCATGGTCAGAGCCGTCAAGCCCACGCGAAGGCGCACGCCGGGCGGTTCATTCATCTGCCCAAAGACCATGACCGTATCCTTCATTACGCCGGACTCCAGCATTTCCCGGTAGAGCTGGGTGCCCTCGCGGGTGCGTTCGCCCACACCCGCAAAAACAGAGTTCCCCTTGTGGACTTTGGCAATCGTGCGGATGAGCTCCATGATGATGACCGTCTTGCCCACCCCGGCTCCCCCAAAGATGCCCGTCTTGCCGCCCCGAGTGAAGGGGGCGACGAGGTCGATCACCTTCAGTCCGGTCTCGAAGACCTCAGTGTGCGTCGATTGCTCGGTCATCAGAGGAGCGAGGCGATGAATGGGGGCTCGATCCTCGCTGTGAATCGGCCCGCCCTCATCGATTGGCTGCCCCAGCACGTTGAAGATTCGACCCAGCGTGGACGGCCCGACGGGCACGGTGATCGGTCCGCCGCTGGCCGTCACCGGCATCCCTCGCTGCAGACCATCGGTCGTGTCCATGGCCAAGCACCGCACCCAGTAATCCCCCATGTAGTTCTCGACTTCCAGGACCAAAGGCTCGTTTCCCTCGCGGCGGACCTCCAAGGCCTCATAAATCTCAGGCAATCGACCTGCCGGAAACTCGCAATCGATCACCCCGCCCTGAATCTGCGCAATTCGGCCGGTTAGATTGGCCATTCCCGGGTTCCTCCCTGGGTGCCTCGTGGGCAGGCCTCAGACGACATGGCTCTGAACCGCCGTCCGCGCAGACGCGGAAAACGCTTCTGCCCCTCCAGCGATATCCAGCAAGTCGCTGGTAATACTCTCCTGGCGAGCTTTGTTGTAATCCAGTTGAAGGTTTCCGACGAGCTCGAGCGCATTTTCTGTGGCGTGGCTCATGGTGACCATGCGGGCCGCGTGTTCACTGGCCAGCGATTCCAGAATGGCCTGATAAACCTGGAGCATGGTGAAGCGCGGGATGATCCGGTCCAGCAACTCGGCCCGTCCCGGTTCGTAAAGATACACGGGTTGCGGGCCCGACGGCGGCGCCTCGCCGCGCGGGTGTTTCTCCGCCTCGGGAACGTGCATCGGGAGCAGTCGCCGGATTCTTGGGTGCTGGTGGATGAAGCTGATGAACTCCGTGTAGGCCAGGTAGACCTCATCCGCCCGCTCGCCCAAGAACTCATTGACCGCAAGGCGGCCAATGGCCGAGACATCGGCGAAACTAGGCACGGTCGGTAAGTGGCTGAATTCCGCCAGCAGATCCGCCCCGCGTCGAATTAGCATTTCGCGCCCTTTTCGGCCCACAACAACGTACCGGACGGGCACCGGACTGGCCCGGAACAATCCCAAGGTCTCCCGCACGATGTTGACATTGTAGGCCCCAGCCAGCCCCCGATCACCACTGATCATCAGGACCAGAACATGGTTGATCTGGGCACGGCTAACCAGGAGCGGATGAAGGCTCTCACCACCCGGTTGATTCGCAAGATCCTGCACGACCTGCCAAGCTTTGCCGGCATAGGGACGGGCGGAGACCGCGGCTTGCTGCGCGCGGCGCACTTTGCTGGCGCTCACCGCCTCCAGGGCCTTGGTAACCTGGGCGATGTTCCTCACGCTCCGGATCCTGAGGCGCATTTCTCGCAGCGAGGGCATGTCCTATCCGGCGACTCCGAAATCGTCTCCCGCCCTGGAGGCTAGGTTCTCCAGGTGGAGGCGTAGCCTGCCAGGGCTTCCTTCAGGCGAGCTTCTACCTCCGGGCTCAACTTCCCCTCCCGCTCGATGGCCTGAGGCACGTCGGCGTAGCTCGTGTCCAGGAAACCAAGCAGGCCCTCCTTCCAGGGGGCCATTTTCTCCAAGGCGACCTGATCCGCGAATCCATTCGTTCCGGCGTAAATGAGGACCACTTGCCGACCCAGGGAAATCGGTGAGTACTGCGGTTGTTTGACAATCTCCTGCAATCGGTAGCCGCGGTTAAGCTGCATCTGGGTCGTGCGATCGAGATCGGAACCAAACTGGGCAAAGGCCGCGAGATCGCGGAACTGAGCCATGTCCAGGCGTAGTTTTCCGGCCACCTGGCGCATGGCCTTGGTTTGCGCATCTCCTCCTACCCGAGAAACCGAAATGCCCACGTTCAAGGCCGGGCGAATGCCCGCGTAGAACAGGTTGGCCTCCAGATAGATCTGACCGTCGGTGATGGAGATGACATTGGTGGGGATGTAGGCCGAGACGTCGCCCAGCAGGGTCTCGATGATCGGCAGCGCCGTGAGCGAACCTCCGGAACCCTTGACCTTGGCGATCCGGTAGTTCTCCGGGTCGGCCATCTGGGTGAGAGCCTCGCGCGCATCGTGCTCCGAGAGCGGGCCCGCGTACACCCTCGCATCGATCGCCTCTTCCTCCCGCGCCTGCGCGCCGGGCATTTCCTTCGGAACGATCACGTACTTATCCGCGAGGCGCGCGGCGCGCTCGAGCAGACGCGAATGCAGGTAAAAGACATCCCCCGGGTAGGCTTCCCGACCGGGAGGTCGCCTCAACAGCAGGGAAACCTGGCGGTAGGCCCAGGCGTGCTTGGAAAGATCATCATACACGATCAGAGCATCGCGGCCCGACTCCATAAACTCCTCGCCAATCGCGCATCCGGCATAGGGCGCAATGTATTGCATGGCGGCCGAGTCGTCCGCAGGGGCCATCACCACCACGGTGTGTTCCATGGCTCGGTAACGCTCCAGGACGGCCACCGTGTTCGCGACCGAGGACTTCTTCTGCCCAATGGCCACATAAATGCAAAGGAGATCCTTGTCTCGTTGGTTGATGATCGTGTCAATCGCGATGGCCGTTTTCCCCGTCTGGCGATCCCCGATGATCAGCTCTCGCTGCCCCCGTCCGATGGGGATCATCGAGTCGATGGCGATCAGTCCGGTTTGCACGGCGGTATCGACATCCTGACGCTTGGCCACGCCTGGAGCCACACGCTCCACCGCGCGATAGCGCACGAAACGGATCGGGCCCTTCCCATCCAGCGGCTCACCCAAAGGGTTAATCACGCGACCCAGCAATCCCTCTCCCACAGGAACCGAGGCAATTCGCCCCGTGCCGCGGACCTCCGTACCCTCTTCAATTCCGCTGAAGTCACCGAGCACAATTACCCCGACGTTGTCGCGGCCCAGGTTGAAGGCAATGCCGATCGCCCCGTTGCCAAACTTGACGAGCTCCTGAGACCGGATGTCGGACAGACCGCGAACCCGGGCAATTCCATCCCCAGCTTCAAGCACCGTCCCGATGCCCTCGGCGACGACCTTAGCCTCGTACTTTGATATCTGGCCTTGAAGCTCGCTCGCGATCTGCTTGCCGAGATCGGACATTTCGTCCCTCCCGCTGCTCCCTGTGTTTCCCGCAACCCAGCCCAAGCTCCCCAAAATGGGGCGCATGGCCACCCGCCAGCCGTGGTCCGCAGAGCACGGGGACAGGCCGCGAATCCCCTCCGCGAAAGTGGCTCTTCTCTTCTGCCCCGCGGGACTCCGAACGCCGCGCTATGATAACTGAAGGGCCACTTAATGTCTAGCGATTCCCATGCGGCGAGGCCGAATCTCCGGGTCTCAATCCTCGTCGGCAGGGCCCCCGGGTTCTTCCACCGCCGGGCTCTGTCGGACGGGATCGACCGGCCTCCATACCCTGGCCAGGTTGAGCGTCCAGCGCCCGAAAATCCTTTGGGTCCTTGACAGGCTACCTTGGAGCGAAGTACTGAAGGACAAGCTTGAGGCGCGACTCGGCGTCCACCGGCGCATCCCGCGGGAGGGATTGGATCGCGCTCTGGGCTTCCAGAGCGGTGTAGCCGAGAGAGGTGAGGGCCGCCAAGATGTCCGCATCTGCCTCCACCCAGCCGCTCTCCTCCGCTCCTGCCAGGGCATGAATCTTGTCCTTCAGGTGGAAAACGATCTTCTCAGCAGTTTTCCGCCCCACGCCCGGAATGCCGGTCAGGCGCTCCGGTTGGCCCCGAGCGACCGCCTGACGAAAGGCCTCGGACGGAAGATGGCTCAGAAGCGAAAGGGCCACCTTGGGACCGACCCCCTCCACACCCAGGAGGAGATCGAAAAGCATGCGCTGGTCGGCCGTCTCAAATCCAAACAGCGCCAGGGCATCTTCCCGCACCAGGAGACGGGTAAAGAGCGCCACCGGCTGCCCAACGCGGGCGTGTTCGGCGACAGGACCGGGCACTGCAACCTGGAACCCGACGCCACTGATTTCCACCACCAGGCGCCCTTCCTCAACCTGCTCAACCCGACCGCGAAGGGAAGCGATCATCGCCCTCCGGTTATCTGCAGAAGGCGGTACGAATGCAGGTGGCATATGGCGATCGCCAGTGCGTCGGCGGCATCGTCAGGCTCTGGGCGCTCGGCCAGTCCCAACAATAAACGCACCATCTCCTGAATCTGACGTTTGTCAGCCGCCCCATATCCGGCTACCGCCTGCTTTACCTCGCGGGGGGAGTACTCGCCCACTTCCAACCCTGCCTCAGCCAGAGCCAGGAGAGCCACCCCCCTCGCCTCCCCCACCGACATAGCGGTCCGGACGTTCTTCTGGAAGAAAAGCTTCTCCACGGCCGCAGTTGACGGGCTGTGAAGAGCGACCAACTCTTGAAGTTGATGGTGGAGGCTCTGCATTCTGCGCGGGATAGGCCAATCGGCGGGTGTCGTCAACACGCCGTAGGCAACCGCCACGATCCCCTGCTCGGTCTCGTCAATGAGGCCGTAGCCCGTCCGGGCCGTGCCCGGATCAATGCCGAGGGCTCTGGGGTAGGAATTCACTCCGGGAACCATCTTGGCTATCGCCAGACCCGCCCTGCCCGACCGCAACGCGCTCCAGGGGGCGCAGGGCAGAGTTCGCCCTCGCAGCTACTCTGCGGCCTCCATGGCAGCGACTGCCTCATCCGTGATTTGCAAGTTGGAATACACAGCCTGGACGTCGTCCAACTCCTCCAGACTCTCGATTACCTTCATGACCTGCAGGGTTTCGTCTGTTCCCAGGGCGATCCTTTGCTGGGGCTCCATTCGCAAGCTCGTCTCCTCGGGGGTGATCCCGGCCCGGGCCAGCCGATCGCCGATGGCCTTGAAGGTTTCCACCGGGGCGTAGATTTCAATCACATCCTCCCCGATCACGACATCATCCGCGCCCGCTTCTACGGCCATCTCAAATACTTGGTCCGAGTCGATTCCTTCGGCCGGAATCGCGAAATACGCCTTTCGGTTGAACTGCCAGCCGACAGACCCGGCTTCCCCCATGCTGCCGCCGGCTCGAGTGAGGAGTCGCCTGACCTCGGCCACAGCTCGATTTCGATTGTCGGTCACACATTCGATCAGCAGGGCCACCCCGTGGGAGGCATATCCCTCATAAAGAATCTGCTCAAGCGCCCCGCCTTCCCGGTCCTCCCCGGTTCCTCTCCGGATTGCACGCTCAATATTGTCCTTGGGCATGTTGTTGTTTTTGGCCTTTTCGATGGCCAGCCGCAACTTGAAGTTCGATTCCAGGTCACCGCCACTCTCTCGGGCGGCGAGCACGATTTCACGGGCCAGACGAGTGAAAAGCTGGCCGCGCTTGGCATCGGCCACGCCTTTCTTGCGCTTGATGGTTGCCCACTTGGAATGACCGGACATGTGGCTCTCTCCTTAGGAGGGCAAGGGGTTGATCCCTCAGTCCGTGCGCCTGGGAAGCCACTGCCCCGCCCGGTACCTCAAGGCAAGGATGAAATCCTGAGTTAGGATGAACCAACCGAGCCAGCTGATTGCGCCACTTCGAGACGCATCGCCTCTCGGTTGAGTGTGGGAGTCACCAACCTGCGCCCGACCGGAAACCCGAATGGGTCAGAATAGGACGGCGCCAACGGCTCGTCGGCTCTTAAGATTGATTATACCATCGCGTTTGCGACCTCATTTGGCCTCCGCAGCGGTCATGACCCGGTTGACCGGCCGCCACTCAAGCGATAAGCAGCTCGGGCTCTTCTCCACCACTCGTCGGCAAGGAAGGGAGGATGGGGATTTCCGGACCGGCCCACAGCTCGGACCTCGCGCCATCCGCAAATACAATCACTGGCTCCTTGCGGCAGGCGTTCCTCAACCAATTGCCGCTGGGGCCGAGGATCTGCCGGACGGCTCTGTCCTCCGTCTCCTGACCCCCAAGATGACGTCCCTTACCGTCGCCTGAAAGAGCACCCTGTGCCAAGCCTGATTTAGCCTTGCATCCCAAAACTTTCCCCTCCCGGAGAGACCCTGAGAGGGGGCCATCGGCGGATGAGGCCGAGTGCCTCGGGACGGGGTCACATCCCTCAGGCGGCGAAGGGAGAAACCTGCTTGCTCCCGGGAGTCATGCGACTCAAGGTCCTCGCCGGGTCAATGAGAAGAATCCAAACCCGCCCCGCGATCCCTCGAGATCCGGGCAGATCAGCGGGACGCGCCCAGCTGGCCGACCCGAGCTCGCACCTTCTGCTGGATTCCGGCGGCCTCCTGTTCGTCCTGGTAGTTGTGACGGGGCCAAAAGAAGCCCCTCAGCCCGTCTTTTTTCCGCCGCGGGACCACGTGCACATGCAGATGAGCCACGCTCTGGCTGACCTTGTCATTGATGGCCAGAAAGGTACCCTCGGCCTCCATCGCTTCCTCAACGGCTCGGCTCAAGAGCCGCGCCTTCGCAAAGAAATGGGCAATTTCCTCTTCAGGCAAATCTTGAAAGGTCGAGTAGTGGCCCCTTGGGATGAGAAGGCAGTGGCCGGGAAAAAGAGGTCGGCGGTCCAGAAAAGCCAAACACCGATTGTCCTCGTAGACAATCCAGGCTGGCACGGAGCCTTGAACAATCCTGCAGAAAGGGCAGCCCTCCTGCGCGCCGCCCGAGGCGGTGAGGCTTTCTTCCATAGAGTCTCCTGCTCGATTCAAATGTGAAATCCTGGCTTTCTATCTCGAGCTCCGACCGCGCCTGGGACCTGCGCCAGTCGGGACGGATGCAACCCGGCCAAAGCCTCCCCGGGGCCCGGCGCCACTCCAGGGTGCCCAATATCGATTGGGCAGTACCCGCCGAAGGGACTCGATCCGTCCCAAGCGTAGCCTACCCCGATTTCGATGGTGTGAACATTAAGGATGTTCTCGCGAGGCGAGGTGCTATTCATCCACCAGCTGAAAGCGCTTTGAGGAGCGGCGTGACCCACAAGAAGCAGGGGTTCGAAGGTCGGCCGCAGGGCTTGATTGGATGGATCCTGCGACAGCGCTCACACGGAAAGGCCCAAGGAAAGCATAACCCCCGGGATAAAGTTCCTGCGAATCACCCGAGCACGCGCGGGCCGCGACGGCACCGGCATGATCCGTCCCACCCGACAGGATGCGAGTTTCTAGGACCGGGACAAGATAGCCAGCGCTGCGCCGAGGCCTGTCTGGCACCTGTCGGTTAGCGCCCAGGCCCTGGACCCCATGGTAGAATCCGCGTTGTTGCCCCTGTAGCTCAGCGGATAGAGCGTTGCCCCCCGGAGGCAAAGACCGGTGTTCAATTCACCGCAGGGGCGCTCTCGAGAAGGGCCCTTGCCTCTCTCCGGGCTCTTCTCCTCAAGCCAGTTCCACCCAGGCGACTTTTTGCGAGCGCGTAACGTAATGAGCAAACGTGCTGCGACCCCTCAGGCCCATCACCTCCCCTGGGTTTAGAAGCATTGTCCTACCCAACCGTTCCTCGTGCGCGATGTGGTCGTGGCCATAGCAGACTAGGTCATAAAGGCCCGAAGCCGCCAGAGCTCTTGCGACTTCCGGGTAATGAGTCATCGCCACGCGGGTTCCCTCCAGGTCGAGCTCCGCCAGTTCTCCATGCAGGAAGAAATTGCCCGCCTTGGCCGC
>JBEKHT010000049.1:0-16583 GCA_050012135.1 Anaerolineales bacterium
CAAGAACGATCTTCGATTGCCAGTTCCCCCGGCACCGACCCCGTCCCCTCCTTCCTCGGCAGCGCCGCTTGTTGCAACGGCCCCCCATGGCATAGCCGGTGGCCCTTCCTACGCCAGCAGCGTGCCATCTCCGTCCGTGGTGAGCACGACCCGAGCCCAATGGAAACCCAAGAAGGTCTGGCTTGCTGTCGTGCTCAATCTCTTTCTTCTGGTAATGGGGTTAGGCTACATCTACCTGGGCAAATGGAAAAGGTTTCTTGTGGTCCTTGCAATTCAACTCTTCTCACTTGCGCCGATGACATGGTTGGGACTGGAAAAATACAATGTCGGCCTGCTTGCGATCGTTTGGCTCTTCACGCTTTGGGATGTCAATAGGGTTGCGAAGGATTACAACTCTAGACAAGGGGGGTCACAATGAAGAAATGCCCGTACTGCGCCGAGGAAATACAAGATGAGGCCGTGGTTTGCCGCTATTGCGGACACGACACGCGTATTCCACCCCAGCTGCCACTGCAATCAACCGCGGCTCCCCGCGCTGGCCAAGATCTCGCACCTCCGGTCCCCAAGGTGACCCAGGAGTCAAAGATTGGAGCGGGCCGGGTTTTTGTCGTGCTCCTTGGGTTGCTAGGGCTAATGTGGATCGGCGGGTTCGGTCTGATTGCAATGACTGGGCCCACCTTTACGGTGGGGGAGGCGGAGACCCTGGCAGGCGCCCTTCAGCTGATCGTCCGGGTCCTCATTGGAACCTGGGCAGTGAAGGATCGTTCTTACGGCCGCACGCTCTCCGGATGGGGAAAGGTCGGGATCTTCATTCTTGCGTTCATCCCCATTGGGTCGTGGTTCGCTCTCTGGTACGCGTCACGGACTCTTGTCAGGGCACGTCTTTTCGGGGCATTCGTCGCCGTTGACGTAGCGATCACCGGAATTGCCGTGCTTGTAATAGGCCCGCTTCTCGCTACCGACGTCTCACAGGCCCTAGCCACGCCGACGTATAGCCCTCCAGTACAACCTGCAGTTGTGTACGTAGCACCTACGCCCTGGGTCGTGACAGCAACGCCCCTTCCGGTCAGCGTTCAACAAGCCCTGCCTACAGCAATTCAAGCCTCTGCCCCATTATGCATGGCGCCCAGCGAGGTCACGGCTGTCGACAAAGGCAGGATGCTGGTCGTCTGCGGAAGAATCACTGACGTGGGCAAGGTAGACTGCCCTACGTGCCAGTACGGATCGTATTCGTATGTGACTCTCGACAGGGACTTCAACATCGTCTCCTATGACTGGATCTTCCCAGCGGATTGGACTGGCCATTGCCTGAAGGTATCGGACACAGTTGAGACGCTTGCAGGGAGACCAGTCTTTGTCGAACAGGCCGGCGAAGGATACGCAGGAAGCAGGTGCATAATCAATGCTGACGGCACGGAGAGTTGTGGCGGAGGGGGACAATTGGGGGGAACCTATTTTCAATGGTACAGCTGCCCATGACACTCCGGGGTCACCGAAGGATCACGTGCGCAGCCGCATGGTGGCTGATGAAATAACCTCACTTGAGCCTCCAAATCAGTAGTGCCGACGCGGCTTCCGTCGCGAACAGAACCTCCACTTGCTAGCCGTGCCGGCGACGCCGCGCGGCACAGTTCGAGGCCGTTGGGCGCCGCAATCAGGTGCATTCTCAAGCAGGGGGAGACGGTGCCAGCATCATCTATACCGAAGCATAGATTGGTTAGCCTCATCCTCGCTGGTCTTCAAGCAGGGTCGCGCGTCGCCGCTCACTTTCACATATCCACATCGTCATCGATCGCAGATCGGCTCATGTCGTTCCCGAAGCCGACCCTCATCGCCTTCATACGCAGTCTCGGTCCGAAGGCGGAGCAAGCGCTAGACCAATTGGACTCAGCCTTCCCTCTACGCAGGCCTCCCACGCTATACCTCGCATTCGTCGAGTCCACCTTCGCCACACAACACATAATAAACACCTCGCGGACCCTAGCCAAGAAGGGAAGGCACGCGGCCCTTCTGCTTGACTCCCACGCTCCAATCCCAGCAATCTTCATCGACGAACCTGCAAGGATACTCGCCCTCAAGGACAAGTCCGTTCTCCAGATTCCCATCAGATACGAGCGGTATATCGAGTACGTCGCCGCGGACCCCGAGTTGGACTCATACGGAATTCCGAGCTCCATCACGTCACTGGAAACGGCCCTCATCTGGATCCCATGCACAAGTCGCCCAAAGCACGCCGTCATCGCATCATGCGACTACCCCGCCGTCCGCCAGATCATCACGCTTCTGTCCCAAGCCCTTCGCCTCCGCCTCTACCTCACGTACCTGGACCTGGAGACGCTCCGCACCCTAACCGGGGGCGCAACCCCCAGAAGCGCAACATTCACGACAACAATAGACGATCCCGATGAAGTCAGGACCCTTACCGTCTCCGACCCGGTTCTTTCATCAAAGCCGATCTTTGCGTCTGCAACCCAGTCCTCAGCCCGCGAGCAGACGGCTGGTTTCTACGTGAATCATCCAGGCCTACCATCCGGCGGCATGGGTATTTCGCGACGCGAAGGCCGAGTATGGCTCCCATCGCGCCTCGATTACACGCAACTCGCCTTTCTCGCTCTCAGCCTGATCGAGCAGACGGAGGGACAGCTCAAGGCCCAGGCGGACACAAGCACTCTAATCACGCACTACTACGCATCTCGCGCAAGGATCGGCGCAATTGATGTATCGGGCCCCCCTCACTCCGCATGGAAGGAACTCCTCCGAGCGGTCATTCAAGCCGAGGCGCACCCGGATCGTCAGACCCAAATATCAAAGTCCCTCTTGGAGCGACTCGTAAGGTTCCAGAACCGACTCTCGCTCGTTCCTTCAGCCATTGCAGAATGCCCGTCATGTGGATACTCGTCTCTCGCCACCTGCCCACACTGCCGCGCCACACTTTCCTTGAGGCTCACCCCATCTATCGAGCCGGTGTGCCAAGCCTCCGGTCATGACGTGACGAATCTCCGCTGCGATTGTGGCACAGAACTCGCTCTCTCCATGCCCGCGGATACGTACATCGTTCCCGAACCTCCCCTCCTGGAATCGATATGCCGCGGCGCTGCGGTCATCACAGATCGTCCATTCGATGTCATGTTCATCCTCGTCGGCACCCTGTTACGCGTATTCCCCCCCGCCGCTCCCACTTTGCCCGCCGCCCTTACACTCCCCGAACTCACCCTGTGGAGAACTCGTGCACACATTCACACCTATAGGTCCCAACAACCAAGTAAGCGGCAGGAGTTCCTCCGCATCCTAAACAAGACAAAGGAGAAATGCCTCCGCGACGGCATCAAGCCTTCTATCGAGAGATGCTCCTCTTGCAAGGAAGACTCCCTCAACCCCAAGTGGCTGTACAAGGGTGACCTTTGCCTGCCCAGAATCCTCGGCCTGGCAATCGACGATCGATTCGATGGAGTTCACCACGCCCACGAGCTTGCCGACGTCAAGTATTCTGATTTGATCCATGCGACGGGTGCCAAGCTCAACATCGGGCTCCACCTCAAGAGTAGAATCGCAAAGCCACCGCCTCTTGGTGTAGGACGCTCAACTCTCGCGGTCAAGGGACTTCATGCCCAGGTTGTCTATTCTGCCTTCAAGGTTCATAGCGGTCCCAAGAAGCTCGACGCGATAGGCATCGCCATCCCGAATATCCTCCCACCCGAGGTTACCGAGTCCTTGCAGTTCGCAGCCAACAAGATGGGCTACTCCTTCCTCGCCATTACCGAAGAGGACTGGATGAAGATCGTTCGCGTCGCCGAGGAGAAGCTGGCCCTCGCAGACTAGCCCCTGCTATTGCGTCGCCTAGCCACTTACTAGTGTCGATGCGGCTTCTGCCGCAGGGGGAACGCGCACCTGCCCGTCGTCTTGTTGGTCACAGAATGGAAGTCGTACCTGCGACGCGCGGCGTCGCAGTTCAGGGCTGCTAGGCCCCAGGAAGGTACGGTCCGGGTGGAGACTCTGACGTCCGCAATTCAGAAGCATGTGGCGACGGTATCGATTAGTCCTTCGACCGTTCGTGGCCAAGGTGCGCCGGGAGTCGTCGCTGTCGTTCGCGACCATCTTGCGTCCCTTCGCCTCAGCAGGTTTCGAGTGAGCGATCGAGGCGCCTTTCGGCGATCCCTCGAGGGCGCAACGCAAGATCTCGTATCAGCTTTGCCTGCCGCAGCTCGTTCATGGGGCCTTGCTCGCAAGTGCCTCAACGTATTCCTGCGAGATTCGTTCTACAACGCGCGCTTGGTTTCGGAATTTGGGCTTGGAGTCGCCGAGCCGTTTTTCGAAGTGCCGTTAGACCGCATTGTGGCCAAAGAGCTCCGCCGACACGCAGGCCGTGGCCTTTTGCCAATCTGGCCCGGTGTAAGACACTTGACGGCCGACATGAGCGAGGTCTACCAAGCTTTTGCGCTCGAGCTGTCGGCCTCTTGGGGAATTGCGAGGGTGTATCTCGACACCTACCTGTGGGTTGAGGGTCGTGAAAGGCCTGGGGCCTAGCCTGTGTGTGCAGGGGGGCTCGACTGAATCATCGATTGAGGGTCAAATGGAACTCGACAAAGGCGATTGCGTCCCTCGTCTCTGCCGACGCGGATT
Organism: Anaerolineales bacterium; assembly: GCA_050012135.1. Taxonomy (GTDB): domain Bacteria; phylum Chloroflexota; class Anaerolineae; order Anaerolineales; family RBG-16-64-43; genus JBEKHT01. The sequence goes on from JBEKHT010000049.1 coordinate 4,621, forward strand.
CCGCCTGGGGGGAACGCGCACTTGCCAACCAAGTCATTGATCCTAGAATAGGAGTGTGCCCGCCACGCCGCGCGGCACAGTTCGAGGCCGCTAGGCGTTTTAGCCATGCCACCCTGTAGGTACCTCCACCTAGTTTCTAGTTTGATGGCAGAATCCGATCGGTGTTCATGGGTGGGAGGCCTCCATGGCCAAGCTGATCTACTCAGCCATTGTGTCACTCGACGGCTATGTAGCTGATAGGAAGGGGAACTTTGACTGGGCCGAGCCCGACGAGGAGGTGCACGTCTTCGTCAATGACCTCGAGAGGCCAGTCGGCACCTATCTCTACGGGCGCCGGATGTATGAGGTAATGGTCGCCTGGGAGGGCCTGCAGACATCCAACCAACCGGCCTTCGTGCAGGACTTCGCAGAAATATGTCGGTCGGCTGACAAGATCGTGTACTCTAACACACTTGAGAGCGTATCCTCCGCCAGGACGCGAATCGAACGACACTTCGACGCTGAAGCGGTCCGGCAGATGAAAGCGCGCCTGACCCAAGACATGACTGTGGGCGGTCCTGGCCTCGCCGCCCACGCGTTCAAGGCTGGGTTGGTCGACGAGTGCCAGCTGTTCATCGCGCCTATCATCGTGGGGGGCGGCACGCAGGCTCTTCCTAGGGATGTCCGCCTGAACCTCAGACTGCAGGACGAACGCCGTTTCAACAACGGCACGGTCTACCTCCACTACCGCACCACCACGTGAGGAGGCAGACGTTCCGATCAAGGGTGAGCCAAGCTGCCTAACAATTCGCTCGAGCCGACTCGGCGGGGTGGCTTCGGATTCCCCTGATCTCACTTCTCCATCCTGGCCTTCAGCGCGGCGATCTCCTTATCCAACCTTTGGACGGCCAATTCGACAGCCACGCGCTCGGAGGTCCCCCGAGTGCCCATCTGCTCCTCGGCCAGGGGCCGCAGCAAGATCGCGTCGCCACACGTTAGGGCGGCCTGTGTCGTTCTCGACCCCCTACCCGCATAGGGTCCCCGCACCACGGCCCGTCCGTCCCCGTGTGTTTTTCCGGTCCGGAACGCCCATCTGGGCGACTCAGCAGGCGTGCCGCACTACCCGCCGGATTGCGCAGAGCATATTGCTCCCCCCTCTCATGACGTCACCCCCACTCCGCCATCGTCCTACTTCTTATGGTCCAGGCGCAACCAGTCCAACCATATCTCAGCCGACTTTTCCAAGTCCCCCAACCATCCCTCCCTCTCCGCCTGCGCGAAGAGTTGCCGCGGAACGCACACTCGATCCGTCTGCCTGATTCCTTCCACCGGCACCCTCCTTGACGCCAACTCGACGAGGCCTTCCGGGCAAGTCCCCCCGGTCTTGATCTCACCCCCCCTTCTCTTGACCCACTCCATAATCCGCCTCATCTGGTCGTATTTGTTTGGCCCATCCAAGTCCTGCAAACAATTTCTCGTCGCCCTCCTGAGCCAATCCTTTCCGCTTTCCATTACGCCCTCCTCTTCCCGGATGTCCGTGCTTCACGCTCCCCTTCCGAGACAGGGATAGGACAGCCTGAATAGGTGTGCGACAAGCGTCCGCTCACGTCGGGGACCCCCCCACCTCAAGGGGTTGCGGGGCGCGTGGCACGCGGGGCAGATGGATCGCCACGGAACATTCGGAACGAAACCGCCGCCCCGGACTGGGCACACCTTCGCCGGCGGTCGTCTCTGATCTGAGCCGAGTCCCATGCATACGGGAGCCTCCCGGACTCGGCCTGAAGGCCTGCGGATTAGAAGTCCGCGGCCCATCAGGTGAGGCCTACGCATCGGGTTGGCGATTACGCCGAACCTATCGGGCAGACTGGCAATCCCCCTGCACTCGCGGCCCGTCCTGTCTCAACGAGGGGACCTCGGCACCACGCAGACCTCGCTGGAAGCGTGGCACCAAGCCGTTCCAATAGGGATGAGTGTCACCGGAGAGGCACAAGGGGCACGGAGGGCAAGGGAGGGTAACTGGTGAAGCGGAACCAGAATTCCCCACTCCCCGGAGCCTGGAGAGGGAACTCCTTAATCACATACCCGGAAACCGCCTGCTTCAGGGAGACGTCCATCGTGAAGTTCGTGTTGGCGGGACCGAAGATATTGACGGTGGTGGGCGGAATGTGCTGGCACCTGGCACACTTCACGGTGATAAGCGCCTGACCATTGGTCCAGAGCTGCCGGATAGTTATGTGCATGACGCCATTGGCGCAGGTACCGCCCCCGCTTAAGGACAATTGACCGCTGCCACTCAGATCCGTTTCCATGTCCTTACCCACGAACTTCCCCAGGGCAATGTAGGGGACATCCTTCATCTCTTGAATGTTGACGGTGTGGGGGCCGACCAGGACATTGGTGCAATTGAAACCAGCAGCTGGAAAGAAATGATATGTCTGGTTCTGGCCGCCACTTCCGAAAGCGGGAGTGAGCAGGTAAAAGTCGTGATTGATACACAACTGGTAGACATCGGGTTTGGCCGCTGAGCTCCCACAGCCGTGATAGGAGGTAACCGAGCCGCCCGCACTCGAGCTCAGCGCCTGCTGGCTGGTCGCGAACGGCCCCGGAGCCGCGGGCGTTTCTGTTGCCAGGAGGGACGAGACCGGCAGATTACAGCTTTCCAGCGTCAGCACTGCGATTGCCGCGAGGGGAAGGAAGAAAGAATGCCGAGGAAATCGAGATAATCCGCCCACAGCCCACCTCCTGCTTGACCCTGTCACCGGAGCGGCCCCTTCTATATGGTAGCACTTGCGAATGGGACAGTCAAAAATCCGCGTGGGCCCAACCACTCATGCCATTCGATCGGGTAGGCCCTCTCGGGTAGCGCAGGTGCAAGGTGGGTGGAGTTCACTGGCAATGCTGGAAAATTACACGGCCACACTGGGGCTAGATGACGTGTGCCGTTTCCTCCAGCGATGTGATAGAGAAGCGGCCCATCACGGCCGCTTCTCCCGTGTATCCGGGAGCCTCCCGGACTCGGCCCGTAAGCCAGGAGGCTTACAGACCTAGCGCCCCTGTCGGGACTTGAACCGTCAACCTACGAATTAGGAGCCGGAGGTCCCTTGTCGCCCCGGCTCGTTGCTCGCCCGAGATCGGCAGGGGACATCTGGTTTGCCGCAGGCCCTGACATTATCCCTTTGCGGTGTACAAGCCGCAGGGAGGGCGGCGCCTCCTGTACGGTCCAGCCTGCGCGATGGGCGCACATGGCAGCCCCGAGCAGATGGATCCACTTTCCACGCCCGCAAGGCTGGTTCGATTTCCGCAACCAGAGGTTTTCGCTCCGAGGCCCGGCCTGAGGCAAGGCCCGTCTCACATGGTTCAGCGGCCGTGCGGGATCTCCCGCACCTGCACCTGTTCAGTACACAATCGGCAAGATCAAGAGCGCGGAGGGCATCCTACAATACGGGGGAGGCTGGAGGGCCTTCGGGAGATCGAGGCTCAAGAGGGGAAACGAGATATGCCAACTGTAAAGCTCAATTGCCCGGACTGTGGTGCCGCGCTCGAGTTGCCAGACAACCTTGGCGTGGCCCACTGCCTGTATTGCGGCACTAGAATACAAATTGAACGAACTGAGGCGGCGCGTGAACAACAGGACCTAAAGCGCTACCTCGAATTGTGCAGAATCGCCGTTGAGGCCAGGAACCACAACGAGACCATTCAGTACTGCAACAAGATTCTCGAAATCAATCCAAGCGATGTAGAGACATGGATTCATAAAGCTACAGCCACGTTCTGGCTAACCACAGTAGCGGATAATCGCTACGATGAGGCCATGGAATATCTGAAGAAAGCTGCCGAAATAGCCCCTGCAGATGGGCGAATCTCAAGAGCGAAAGCACAACTGACACTAGTACAGGCCCGCTGGTATAACGACCTTGGGGTTAGTGCATTCAAGATTTCAGATGACCTTTGGAAATCTTACAAAAGCGGAATGATTCTGACCAGGCCCGCGGCACGCCAATGCGTTGATGAGCTCAAGAAAGCAATTGACTATTACTTGTTGGCGGCAAGGTATGCTCCTGAAGATATGACCATCCTGGGGAATCTGGAACAGGCAGCAACAACGGGACTAGGCGGAAGGAATAATTGGGGGCCCGTGGTCCAAACCAGACTCGAATCTCTTGGCCATCTGCGCGCCAAAAAGCAGGCGGAAGCAAACCTCCTAGAACTAAGGGCTCAATTGCAGGAGGCCGAAGCAGGTTTGGGAAGATTGGATACCAAGGACTTACAAGGGTCAAAGAATAGAAAGGGGCTATTCTCTGGATCGAGACTCAAGAGTACCGAAGGGAGAATGACCAAGCTAAGAACCCAGATTGCTCAAAACGAAACTGTCGCTGCTTATAGGCCGCCTCAAGTATAGATGGCGCAATCTGACACCGGCCTTGCCATCGGTGGCGGCTCCGGATTCAAAAGGACTTTCCTGGCGACTTGTCCTCGCGATGCCCTACTTCTCTCGGTTCTCGGGGTGCGTAAAGTGCGCCTCTCGCCCCTCCCAGCACACGTCCACGGCCTTTCTACATCCGTGACAGGCTCCCCCCGCCGATTCTCTCCCGAGATGGCAACGGACCTCATCGTTCGGTTATTGATCCGAGGCAACCGTCCGCCCCCGTGAGCTTGTCCCTGATACCCCCGAGGACCCCGATGAAGCCCGCCTTTGGCTCGGGTCCGGCCAGCAATTTCCCCCTGCGCACCAGGGTCTCCTGGTCGTGGCGCGCTTTTTCAATCCGATCATCTATTACTTAGAGCAAGATGTTCAGCTCACTTGGCGACAGCTTCACGTTTTCCTCCCGCAAGACCCGAATCTGGGGTTCCTTTTCGTGCTCTTGGGCTACCTCTGCGGTAGGGAATGTGAACAGTCTTTACCAATGTGTCGAAAGCTGTTTGTTCTGGCCGCCGATCATATCCAATTGTCGTGGTAGGGCTCGAATGACCCAACAGAGTTTGGGCAATGCTCACGTCAGCTGACTCAATCAATTGCGAGGCGAGGCTCCGCCTAAAATCGTGCCAGCCGCTAACGTTCTCGATGCCGGCCTCCCCGCATCGCTTGGCCAGAATCTTCTCCAGCGCGACGGTGGAGAGGTGGCGTCGCGGCGCGATGGCGCCGCCCTTGTTGATTGGGCAGAAAAAAAAACCGGCGTCATCCCCTCGAGCCGTCAGCCAATCTTCGACGTGATATAGCGCGCCGTTCGCCAACGGCAGGGATCGGGCCTTGTTGCCCTTGCCATGCCGGATTGTCAAGGCGGCCTGTCTTGCCCCCGCAGTGAGGCGCAGGTCTGCCATCCGCAAACCGGCGATTTCCGCCACTCGCAAGCCGCACGATCGGGCCAGGGCAATTAGTGCGCGGTCCCTGACACCCGCTGGGCCCGGGTCGCTGTAGCACGCATCCAACAGGGACCGTATCTCTTCATCCTCGAGAATGCGGCCGCGCTTGAGAGAACTGCCCCGGACGTTATGCAGTCGGCCAATACGGTCGAGCTGGAGGGCGAGCGGTTGCGCTTGCTCGAGGGGCAGCTCGTCAAGCGCTTTATCACTGAGCCGGCGTGCGAACCAACGCAGACTCGCTAGCGCCTTGTTGGTTGTCGCTGGAGCCGCGCCTCGCTCCTGGAGAGTCGAAAGATAAGACTCGACAAGCGACTTGCTGAGCGGCCGGCCGGCGCGCCAAGTCTGGAAGTCGGTCAGCGCCTGAAGATAGGTCGCCTTGCTGAGCGGCGAGGCCAGCCGTGGGTCGTTTGCAACCTCGCGTTGGATAAACTCCAGCCCCGTTTCGGCCGCGGGCATTAGCGCCTGGCCCATATTTCATCCTGTGCCTGATAGGTTGCTGTAATCCTCATCCTCTGCGTCAGGCTTTTCCATGCGCTAGCAGAAGCGGCCACCACGGGCCAAGCCATTGAATTGACTCTGCAGCTAAAAATCAAGGTAAAGTTGCAGTGAGTTGTCTGAGCAACCAGAGCAGAAAGTCAGCCGGGGGCCGATTTAGAACCGTTTAGACCGCTCATGTCGTGGGGGGCTGCGTCAGCAGACCCGGCCAGGGAGGAGCTAGGTGAATGGGCGACGTGAGCGTGGCAGAGCCGGAAAAGAAGTTGAGCAAGTGTGAGGATCCTCGCGAGGTATGGCGAGGGAAAGCTCGGCCATCAGGTGGATCCTTTAGCTTGACGGGACAACTGCGCCTCATGCCAGCCGATTGCTGGACCGTGATCTTGTAGAGGGCGAGAACAGGTTTTTGTCATCTATCTAATGGACAAATATTACCCAAATGGTTCCTTGACGCGACGAGGAAAGCGCATACAATGTACGCGAAGTCGAAAGGGGGGCAGGAATGATCATAAAGGCCAGAACTATTCAATGGGAGGAAATCCTCCGGGCCGGGCAGATAGGCCGCGGGATCACGAGAGCCGAAAGGCTCTCTTTTTTTGTGCGGAGATTTGCTAGGTGACACGATTCTCGCAAATACAACAAGAAAGATGTCAGCGTCGGAAAGGTCTAGCTACGTGTAGGATCGCGCAGAGGGGTCGAGATACGTCACACGCCCGATTTACTACTCACTACGGGCGATCTCAGGGCGGCGGCCGCTGTTGGGAGGTCACCGGATTTATAGGAAGCATTATCAGGTTCAATCCTGGTTTTGCTCGATTGGTACCCGGCCAATCGAAACCCGAAAGGGAGGGCAGAATGCCTAGCAACGGAGATGTGTACAACGGCGGACTCCGTAGCGGTACGGAGTCGGATCGGGGAGGAACGAATATCCGAACCGGTCATCAGACCCAGGTTTACCCCGATGGGCGTCGGGCAAGCCGTGAGGGAGGCGGTGACTGGCATCACACCGACCAAAACGAGCCCAAGGGCAGCCCCGACCGGCATTCACCTCCGCCGGATTGGAGGCGGTAAACCTACACGGTAAGTAGCCTCGACTCCGTTCGAGACACGACTCTGGTGCGAGTCGCTCCGGTTCCATATCTCCTTACCGGATCGACGGCGGAGAATGATGTCGCCCAAACCCATCGAGAAGAACACGCTCTTCTACGGCAACCACCTGACTGAGGGGACCATACCTCATCGTGTCCGCGGCCGGACACCTCTGAAAGCGTTGCCCAGTTCCGCGCGGCAGCATGGTTCAAGGTCGTTAGGCGTGCCAAAGCAACATATCAAGGAGCTGCGCAACCGGCTCATGGTCCCTCCTAGTCTTCGTTGCCCCGCAGCTGCTGGATTGCCTTGGCAAAGCGGGGTGTCGTCGGTCCTGCCAGCGCTATCGCGGCAACCCAGCTGGGTGCCAGGGCGCCAGGTGCGCGGGGTTGGTAATCGGTACTAAATTCGATCTGGATGATAGCATGTCAGAAATAAGTCGGGGTCTCGCCACTCTCCTCGCGGGCCTTCCCGAGCGCGGGAAAGCCGCACGAGCTGAGCGCCCTGACCGCCCATCGGCCGCCTTGGAGCTGGAGGTATGTCAGCTCGGCCGCATCAGGATCTGTAGAGCCCTCGCACGACTTCGCGCAAGCGGTCACAGCGCGGGCCTCTGTTGAGGATGGATCGTTGGAGTTGTACGCCGACACCGAGCCGGTGACGGTCCGCGCAAAGCCCGACCTCGCCCTGACCTTGGCCGGGGCATTCATTTTGACGTCGGCGCGGGTGTGCCCGATCTGCGGCGGCCGCTTCGTCCCGAACGCGCCCTGGCGATCCATTTGTCCGGCGTGCCATCCACCCCGCACCCCTTGAGATGTGGGGTCTTCAACTCGGGCGCACAATACAACCGCTCCCCCTCAACAGCGCCGGGACCCGAAAGCGTGGCCACAGAAACGATTGAGAGCGAAATCTAGGACCCGCGCGACCATACCAAATACCCTCAAGTGGCAATTGAAATCGTGCCATCTGCCCCGGACCGCCTCAGCGGAGTAGCTCCTTCACCAAGGTCCTCCCCCTCGGCAAAGGGGGTCCAGGCAAAGTCTTCCATCCGAGGAAGTTATTCCCTAGCTTGCCGGGCCCACTCAGCCAGCTGACCATCAGCGCGCCGGCACTCTCGAAGCGCAGCACGGCGCGCACTTCGTCCACAGCTATTCAGGGTATCCTATACTTGCCTCGGAAGGTGAGCGCGAAGAGATGATGAGGGGAAAATGGAAGAGTGGTTGCCGAGGGGTCGGGCCGGAGGCCAGGGGGCATATGTCAATGGCGTAGTGGCGAGGGGGAGCGGCGAATCATTGGGCGAGCGTCCAGTCTTGTGTAAACTGGGGAACGCCCATCTGGTTGTCAAGCTGCACAACGACATGGCAGATGTCGGGCGCTGATGGGATCGTGAAGGTGAGCCATCCGTCGAGCGCGTTGCCTGCGTACATCTGTGTTGAGCAGCCGAGGGCGCAACCAGGCCAGGAAGGCATATCAGCCGTGCCAGGGTCCAGGGTGACATCTGGTTGGGGCTCTCCGCGGTAGAACAGGGTGATGGCGAAGTATGCATGGACGGGAAGCGCCGAGGGATTTCCTGCATCCTTGGCTGTCAGGTGAATCCAAAGATAGGCCGCGCCTGCGGGTGGGCAATCCTGCTCCCCTGATTTGAGCGTGACGCAATTTGTCACGGCGTGTCCAATGACGGCGACGCGCAGGTCGCCGACCGAAAGCTGTTGGCCCTCAGCAAGAGGCGCAGCCGTGGGTGTTGGCGCAAGTATGGTGGGCACCGCTGAGGTGAATAGGCTTACGCCTCCCGCGGTGACAGCCAGGAACGCGCAGAACCCGCAAGCAGCAAGGGCAACGACCCCGAGGACTATGCCTAGCGCGATCTTGAGGGAATCTTTCATGGGAGTGCTCTCCCCTGTCGTTGCTAGTATACGTCCCTCTTTGGGGCATGTGCGCGTGCAAATGGCTTGCGCTGCCAAGGCAATGCAACCGGCAATGCCGACCCTCCCCAGGGGGCCGGGCGCCCTATTCAGGCTATGCTTGGCGCTTCAGCAGGACGATCACGCCAGCAACGAAGGCGTACGAGACGGCCTCCCATCCTTCTGCCCCGAGGCCATCGAGAACGCTCACCAAGCTGTTGTGCTCGGTCTTCGCAATTCTTACCTCGGTTCCCTCCTTGCGCACAAACCATCCCAGAATGACCGGCCCTCCCTCCTCGTCAATTGACATTTCACTTGCCACGACAGCATATTGCCACTTTGCCATATCTCCCTCCTTCCCCCGCCATCGATTGTAGGTTCACGCGGGGTGGAAGCAGGTCGCTTGCGGAGGACGGGCTGGACAGTTGGTTGTACCTACACCGCACGAGATCGCACACGCTTCATGTAGATGGGCCGCTGTCACCACGAGGAGGCCTTACCCGTCCACCCCCGGTCGCTATGGGACCCGTGCGCTTTTGGATGCGAAAATGCATGTTCATGACCAGGCGGATACACACAAAGCGATTTCGCCCGCTGTGTTGCGTATTGTGTGCGCTGTTGTGTATCGCGTGCTGCAGTCCTAGAATAGAGGATGTCGCTGCATGCGCGGGGACCGTTCAGGTCGTGAGGCTGCCCAGCCCAGTGCTATTCAAGTAGCATGTTACCTGTAAGAGCAAGCTGCAGAGGAGATCCTCTAATGTCCGAAGAGCCCAAGCCAGTCTCCAACGAACACATACTGGAAATCCGGTACAAGCCGAATCCAAGGATTCTCGATTTTAGAGGGACGTGGGCAAAGGCCATATCAGAATTCATGGAACTACCCGAATGGCGTATTGTTGAAAATCGACTCGATGTTTTTTCCACAGACCAATCGGTGCATGGATTCGTGGGGTTCGGTAACTGCGGCCTTATCCTTCTCGATACCCCCACCCGCAATTACTTTCCCGACCACGCCACTAAACTCCTCAAGTTCCTGTTCGAGCTCGAAGGTTTCGGAGATCCGCTGTTCGTCCAACGATTGGGCGTCCGCTCCAAGTTCTGCAATCCATACAAAGGAAGTTTTGACGATCTTCGGGATAGGTTCTCGTCAAAGTACATGTCCCTCACCGAAGAAGCCAGACAGGCAATAGGACAGGATGTGAAGCTTCTGGACATAGGCGCGCCTCTCAACTTCGCCGACAAGCTAGGGAACTTCAACACATTGAGCGGCCCCATGGTCAGGGACCAGTTCCCTCGCTTTTTTTCTCGCGACCAGGAGTTTCCCGATGTGGGTCTCTACTACGACATAGACTACTGGTCAAAACCCGAACGAGAAATCCCATCGAAGGAGATACTTCGGCTTGTCCGTGGTTTCTCCGAAGCTGCTTGGGACCGCCACGGCAGACTCCTAGACCTCATCCTAGAGGGATGAAACAATGCCAAAGCGCTCTCGAAGCCGCGCGCGAGCCAGGTCTCTCGAGATTGCCGAATCCACAGCGGCCCGCAAACCCGAATTGGCGCTTGACGCGACACTCGGTCCGGAGGTGTCCTTCGACACAACGCAATTGCAGTGGATGGGGCCAGAGTCCACGAACGCGCCCTCCATCGGCGAGGAAGACCGCGAGCAACCATACGCTACAGGCGGCGTAGAGTTGCTCGACAAGTTCCTCCAGGGTCGCCTCACCCTCATCCCACGGGCTCTCCTTGTTCTAATCACCATTATTTGGTTCGGCTTCATATCTTTCCTCTTCGTCAACGACAACGAGCTAGGGAGGCTTGACACCATCGAGGGAATAGAGTGGTTCGGCGCGAAGGCACTGGTGTACTCAATCCTTTTTGGCGCTGTCGCCCTCATCATCTGGTTTGCGTCGAAGCCCTTGAGGGGAAGTCACGGCAGACCGTAGAGGCAACCGTCCAGAACCTATGAGGGCGATGCCCATTTCCGCCGGGCAGCTTGGCTCGAGGTCGTTAGGCCGCCGCAATTGCCGTATCTTCCGGGAAGGAACTCGCCCAATGACTGACCTCACCTGGAATCCTCGTGATTTCCTTTTCACCTTCCCCGACGTTCCACCGTACGAAGGTCCCCTCACACAGGCGCCCCTTATGCACAAGCTGAACTGGGTCTGGCGATACATCTTCGATACCGTCATCCCCGAGACCCAGCGCGCCGTCAACGCCGGATCTGAAATCGCCGGCCTCATCCTCGCACTAGCAGTAGTCGACTACCTCGCTGGCTATTGGGTCGGAAGGGAGTCTACTGGAGCGGACTATATCGCTCTCATCCGGCGTTACTTTCCGCCTCAGTATGAACCTTTCGCTGAATCCATCTATGTGCAACTCCGCAATGGCTTGATGCATAACCTCGTGGGGATCAATCCATGGAGGGCCCCCGGCCCTAGCTTTCTCATCCACCCAAATCACCCATCGCACCTCCAGGCTGTCGAGCATGACCAAATTGCCTTCTCGGTGCTCACATTCCTTGAAGACATTAGAAGGGCCTGGATAATGTTCGCACACGACTTGGTTACGCAACCCGAGCCTGACGCGGTTTCGAACTTCATTCAGCGCTTCGACCGACTCGACGGTCGAGGCGCTATCATGGTGAAAGTCCCCGATTGATAGCGAGTGACATGTACTCCAGGAACCTGTCTCGTGAGGTGGTTGGTCAATAGGGACATTTCGGGTAATGCCCCAAGTGATTTGGAGGAAAATGCCGGGGCCACATCGAAGGCCGCTTACTTGGTACCCGGCAGGATACGCTGTAATTCGGCCGCTGCGAGGGGTCACAATATGATGTTCCCAGAGCAGGACAAGTTCAAAAGCATCGGAGCGCTCATTCCCACCGCCAACCCCTCCAATCTAGGAGATGTGTTTGCAGAAGCCGTCCGCATTCGGACCGAAATCCATGATCAGTCTACGCTCCGCCTTTCCGAGCGTCCTCTTCGCGACCTGAGGGGAATGGCCAGCAGGGCCGAGATCGGCTGGGCCCTCTTCAAGAATCCTCAGATGCCGTCCAAGCCACTCGGCGACGGCGAGATTCTCCAACTCATCGGGGTAGAGTTTGCCCTGCACGAACTTTGCTACTGTTGTGAAATGCTCCAGGACGTG
>JBEKHT010000050.1:0-16423 GCA_050012135.1 Anaerolineales bacterium
GGAAGCAGCGGCGCATCGCATACTTTGCGCTTTTTGTTTTTGCCGAGATCATCACCCCCGTTTCGGATCCGATCGTGGCCCCGCTCACGGTCATGATTCCCCTGATTATCTTGTATGAAGCCAGCATTTTCCTGGCCGTGCGCATCGAAAGGCGGCGCCCAGTTCCAGGCCTGGCGAGGTCTGGCCCGTAGGGAAAAGGGAGTGGCGGTCACCCAGGAGGCTCTTCTGGGGCGAGTCGCCCCGATCGCATCTGTCTCAACCGCCCATCACCGCCTTCAGACCAAAAGAGGCACCATCGCCGCAGGAGGCCATGGGGCGCCCTCGCCGTCCGGTCAAGGGGTGACCCGTCAACCCAGCGAGGACGGGTCCCTGGTTCATTGCGGGACGTCCAGGATGAGTGCCGACTCTCGATCCAGGATCAAACCAGAGGGCGCGCGAAGCTCGCGCAGGTCTATCCGGGCCGGCTCGCTGGCGAGATAGCTTTCACACCCTCGTGGGGCGCCCCCTCAAGGATCCCCGCTCCTGGGCAGCAGGAGTGAAGCCTGTGCACATTCGACCCATGCAGCCGGACGACCTGGAGTTCGCCTGCCGCTGCGCAGGACAGGAAGGCTGGAGAACCGAGACCAGCCCCGAGTTCCAGGCGGACCTTGAATGTGATCCATTGGGTTGTTTTGTCGCCGAGGAGTCGCAGGGGCCTGTCGGCCTGTGTATTTCCGTCGCCTATGGCGCCGTGGGCTTTCTAGGCGAGTTGATCGTCCTGCCCTCGCACCGCCGAATTGGAATTGGGTCGGCCCTTTGCGAGCGCGCGCTGAGGCATCTCAAAGATCAAGGCACCGAAAGCATATTCCTTGATGGGGACGAGAACGCCATACCTATGTATGAGCGGTTCGGGTTCCGCAAGCTCTTCCGCCGTCCTCGCTTTGCGGGACCAGTTGCCTATGGCTCGGACCGAGCCGTCCGGGGAATGCTGGTGAAGATCTGCCTCGGGTGGAATCGCTGGACCGGGGTACCTTCGGAGCAGATCGATCTTTCTTCCTTCGCAGGAACTTCGCGCTCTACCCGGAGCTGTGTGCCGTTCTTGAGGACCGCGGGCAAATCCTCGGGTTTGTCATGGGCCATCTGGGTTCTGAGTGTGTAGCCGTGGGACCCTGGATAGCGTCCCCCGACCTGGTTCGGCCCGGGAGGCTCATCGAAGGCTTGGCGGCAACGTTGAGGGGAACGAGCGTCAGCCTGGGGATTCTGGGGAGCAATGCGCGGGCAACTCAAGAGGCTCACGCGCTTGGACTGGAAGAGTCAAGCGGAGAGACCTGGCGAATGGTGTGCGGGCCTGCTGGCCACCTCGAGGATGAACGCTGGGTTCTTGCCATTGGATCACCGGCGCGCGGATAGCAAACCACCGGGTGAGGAGTCAGATCCCGTTCAGGTTGCCCGCGTCTGCGAGCGACCCTCGGTCCCGACCCCATCCCGTCGAAGAAGAGAGGCAGGCTTCATCCCCGTTCGGTGCGGACCTGGGGGCCTATCTGGGAAGCCTATCCCTCCTTCACCTGACCCTCCGCACAGAGCCGTCCGTGCCTTCCTGATCGAACCGGGCGCGGGAGGCCTGACTAGTGACTGTTCATCCTCTGAAAGATTTGATCCAGATCTTCCCGTGAGCCCCTGCGCAGCCATTGCGCCTGCCCGATCGCCAACTCATATTCATCCTCGGCCAAGCCTTTCAGGGTGGCAGTCGCGACCTCCTCGGGCGGAATGCCTCTTTCCGCTTGCCCTCGGCCTTGCCGGGCGCCCCTGTCCAAGTTCGTATCCACCGTCGGGGGAATCACCTCAAAGACTCTCACCGACGTGTCCCTCAACTGGTGTCGCAGGGACAAGCTGAAGGAGTGGATCGCCGCTTTCGTTGCGCAGTAGACCGGCATGATCGCCAAGGGGATGAAGCCTAACCCGGAGGAGACGTTGACGATCGCGGCCGACTCCTGCCTCATAAGATGAGGGATGAATAGAGCGGTGAGATGCACCGGTCCGAGAAGATTGACCGTGATCTCATCCTCTCCCGCCCGGAGGTCCTCCGCTCCCTTGCGGAAGTCGATCTGCCGCTGAATACCCGCGTTGTTGACCAGGATGTTTAGGTCCGGGAAACCTCGCGTCGCCCAATCCAGCAGGGATTGCCTCCCGGCCGTGTTGGCGACGTCGCACTGCAGAGTGTTCAGCTTGGGCAGCTTGCGCCGCGCCGCGTCCAAGACCTCTTTCCGTCGGCCACAGATCAAGACTTGATTGCCCTCCTTCAAAAGGACCCCAGCCAAGGCAAGACCGATCCCGGTGCCGCCACCCGTGATCAAGATCGTGTTTCCTGTGGTCTTCATCCCTGCCTCCGGACTTCAGTAGAAAAGCCACCCTTCGACCCATCCTGCCAGGAAGAGAAGCATTGGGCTTCCTGCTTCGAAAGAGCAGCGAAGCTGGCTCCGACTGGCCGGACATGTCCCGGGTCTTGTGGGATGGTCCGTGGTTGGTCAGGCTGCCAGCCGCCTTGCCTCACTCACTTTTTCCGGGATCGCGGCCTTGGCCCATGCCTCCGCATTGTGCGGAATCATACCAGCCATGCCTGGCCGACCTCCAGGAACGCAGGAGGCACGGTGCCGGCCCGCGTCGCCTCCCCCGGCCTCCGCCCGCCATCGGGCCGGTCAAGGGATTCTTTCCCGGCGACTCGGAAGCGGCCGCAGTGGGGATCCGCAGACTCACGTCCAGCGCAGTGTTCGGATTCTCGTCGGCCTGGGTCCCCGAGATGCCGATGCCTGGGAGGGACCTGCGGCGCAGAAGGCCCAGACGCCCCGTGCGCTTGGACCCTTTATCCCTCAGAAAGTGCGATGCATGTCGGCATCTCAGGAGAGCAGGATGCTCAACGCTACCGCCAAGTTGGGGTGTCCGGGCGCCAGCACAGACCTCGACATGGCGGCACCCGCCTATGACGTTGCCTCCAGTTTCTGTTGACAGTCCAGCTGGGGACTTGCTTTGGAAGGGAGGGTTGAGGGAAGGCCGTCCATCTGAGGCGCAACGGACGGATCAGGAAGACCGAGCGGCCCTGGCCTGGAATCCAGGGCCGCTCCAGGTATCTGCGCTAGGTCAGGTCAGGACCCGATCCCGCGTTTCATTTCGTCATACTGCTCTTTGGTGATTTCCCCTCTGGCATAGCGGCGCTTCAGAATCTCGATCGGCGTTTCAGAAGCCGGGGGAAGTACTCCGCCTCCTGCGCCGCGTCCCCCCGGCTGCACCAGCGAGACCACAGCCAGGACGATCAGCAGGAAGAAAAGAAATGTCACCAGGGTACCAGCCAGCCCGAATCCACCCATCCTGTAGGGACCCATCATGCCCCGGTAGCCATACGCGAGAGGAGCCCGGGTTGCCAGCGGGACAATTACCGCAGCGGCGGCTCCCAGTACGAGAACCACGACGAGCACGATGAGAACGATCGATACCGCCTTGCTCATATCCGCTACCTCCTGAGTTCCCTGGCACGTCCAGTGACGTGCCAGGCAGCACCGTTTGCAACTGTTTCTCTACGGGGATGCCTCCGCCTCCGGGTGAAACGAGCCTTCACTCAGGCGGTTGGCCGCACCCCCAGAGTGAGGGACAGGTCCATCTGTTTTCCGTTTCTCTGGACCGTCAGGGTGATCGTCTGCCCAGCTTCAGTCGAGCCAGCCACATACGTGAGCAGGTCGTCCATGCCGTGGATCGCGGTTCCATTGATCGCGGTGATGACATCTCCTCCCACGCGCACCACCTGCCCGTTCAGCGTGACCGACTGACTGCTGCCCAGCAGTCCGGCCTTGGCCGCCGGCCCACCAGGGGCGACGTCCTCGATAAGGGCACCTCGAGCGTTTGGATTCAGCCCCATGGCCTGTGCGAGAGCGGGGGTCAGGGTCGTGCCGCTGATCCCAAGATAGGGGGTTTGGTGCTGACCCGTCTGGATCAATGAGGGAACCACCTTGCTCACGATGCTCGCCGGGATGGCGAAGCCGACCCCCGAAGAAGACTGCGAGGCCGATTCAATGGCTGAGGTCACCCCGACGACGTAGCCATTCTCGTCGAGAAGGACCCCGCCGGAGTTACCCGGGTTGATGGGCGCATCCGTTTGAATCACATCGGGAATGGAGTAGCTGGCTCCCTGAATGGAATTGCTTTGCACTGGCAGACTGCGCCCCAGTGCACTGATGATCCCGACGGTCATCGTGTTTTGCTCCCCGAAGGGATTGCCAATGGCGATTGCGATCTGCCCCACCACGACCTTCGAGGAGTCGCCTAGCTGCACGGGGTGAAGCAATGCCGAGGATGCACTGACCTGAATGACCGCTAGGTCAGTGTTGGGGTCGGTTCCGACGACCTTGGCCGGCAGGGTCGTGCCATCTGGAAAAGTTACCTGGACACTTTGAGCCCCGTCCACCACGTGATTGTTCGTCACGATGTGCCCCTGCATGTCCCACACGAAACCCGACCCCAGGGCCTCCTGAGTACCTCCAAAGCGAGTTTGGGCACTTTGCTCGACGTTGATTGTCACGACCGACGGGCTGACCCGCGCGTAGATCTGTTCCAGCACCTGTTGGTAGGCATCCAGTGTTGTTGCCGAGGTCGTAACCGGGTTCTGGGAGGACCCGCTGGCCGCGACGGCGGGAGCGGGCTGCGCCACAACGGCCGCCGAAGACGACGGAACTGCTCCACTAACCAACGCCGAGGGGGAGCAAGCGCTGGCGATGATTGAGCCGAGCGCGGCAACCGCAACGACGCTGAAGAGTTTGAGATTCTGGTTCATTCTTGATACTCCTTTAGATGTTTGTTTCAGACTTCTAGCCCATGTGTCTACCGAGACTCTGATGGTTCCCCGAACCTTTCGGCCGGCCCTCCATTCGATCAGCCGACCGGCGGACATGGTTGCCTCAATGTGGGATCCCCCCTTTCTGACAAAGCGCGATCTCCTGGTGGCGTCACGACTGCAGAAACGGTTAAAGGGCACAACGATCGACATAACTTCCTCGGACCGCGGTCTCGAACCAGCAGGAGACCTTCAGTGGCCTGTTTCTTGCGCCTCCGGGTCCCGGTCTTCCGGTGATCCGGGTCCTCCGTGGCCGGGCTGCGGCCTCTCAGATGCTTTCCGGTCCTTTCTTTTGCAGTTTCCCATGAGAAGATGACGACTCCATGAACTTCTTCCTTAGAGTTAGATTACAAGGCCGCCGGAAGGGACCTCACGGCCGGGGCTGGATTCCGCGCTGGCGGGTGGGGCCAGGGCAGGATGGGGGGTGCCGGGCTGGTCACCGCCGCGCCTGGGCTCTTTACGACCCGGTCCCCCTGCCTTCACCCCACCCCCCCATTACCTCGCTCTCCGTGCCATTGCTTGACCCAAGCTCCACCGGCACCCTTTGGCACCCTCACGGGAGAAACGGGGAGGGCCGTGGTTTCCGGTTGGGAACCTTTGCGCGCAATGCCTCGTCTCTATGTTTAAGGGGAGGTGGCCATGAAAACCTTCCGGCAACCCATGTTTGCGCTCATGCTCGTCTGGCTGATTGTGGCCAGCAGTTGCGGGCCTAAGCCCAATGTCCCGCCGGCCACCGCCGGCCCGACTTCTCCAGGGACGGGAAATGTTCGCCCTGCCAGCGTTGCGGTCGCCCAGTCCATGGCGCCGCGCGCCAAGAACCCGCCCGTGCCACCCGAGGACCTCAGGGCTTTGGCAGCCGGAAACGCCCAGTTCGCCTTCGACCTTTACCGATCGCTGCGCGGTGGAAAAGGCAATCTCTTCCTTTCTCCGTACAGCATCTCTATCGCGCTGGCGATGACATTCGGCGGGGCCGAAGGAGCTACCGCGAGCCAGATGGCCGAAACAATGCACTTTGCTCTTCCCCCCTCCTCGTTGCACCCGGCATTCAACGCCTACTCGCAGGACCTTCAGGCCCGCGCTGCGGCCTCGAAAGGTGGTACGCCCTTCGAGCTGAGCATCGCCAATTCCCTCTGGGGCCAAAAGAACCTGCCCTTCCGCAACGACTTTCTGGATTTGCTCGCGGAGAACTATGGGGCAGGACTGCGGCTGGTGGATTTCGCCTCCAACCCCGAGGCCGCTCGACTGGCAATCAACCAGTGGGTGAGCGATGAGACCAAACAGAAGATCCTTGACTTGATCCCGGCCGGTGCCGTCGACCCCATGACGCGCCTCGTGCTGGCCAACGCCATCTATTTCAAGGCGGGATGGCAGAGCGCCTTTGACAAGGACGCAACCCAGTCCGAGCCCTTCCACCTCTTGGACGGCTCGACCGTGAAGGCCTCGATGATGAAGAAAACGGGGCAGTTTGGATACGCGCTGATGAGCGGGTACAGGGCCATAGATCTCCCGTACCAAACCGGGAGTCTGTCGATGTGGATTCTTCTGCCGGACCCGGGCCAGTTCCAACCGGTTGAACAGCAACTGAATCCCGGCCTGATCGCGGATCTGGCCGGTAACGTGAAGTACGGCTCCGTCGACCTGGGCATACCGAAGTTCAGCTACGAATCATCCTTCAATCTGAACGAGACGCTGAAAACCCTGGGGATGACAGACGCCTTTGATCCGGACCGGGCCGATTTCTCCGGCATGGACGGGGAACACGACCTGTACATCGGTAACGTGATGCACAAGGCCTTTGTGTCGGTCGATGAGAACGGCACCGAGGCGGCAGCCGCCACGGCGGCAGCCATGGAGGCGAGTGCGGTGGAAGCTGGTGCTCCGATCACCTTCACCGTCGACCGACCTTTCATCTTCTTCATTCGTGATGACCAGACTGGAAGCCTTCTTTTCGTGGGGCGAGTCTTGGACCCTACCGGCTAACACCGCCCCCGCCACTTTGAAAGGAGCCCGCCGCCAAGAGCGCGCGGGCTCCTTGTTTGTCGCGCCCCGTCCCCGCAGGCCCCTGGGCGAATGGCGGCGCGCTGAGGCCCTTCCGGAAAGGGCGGGATCTTCAACCCGCCTGAAGTGAGGCCGCAGACATAAGACGATTTCGTGAGGCTTTCTGGCGGGCGACCTTCGCGAGCCCCTGCCGGGGCCGCTCCCCGTCCGGACTCAGGGCAGCCACGCGGCGCTGAAACACGGGTAGAATCGCCCTTCGTGGAACCGCAAATCCCTGACAATGGAGCGCCCCTGCCATGATCACCGTACAAGCCGCTATTCTTGGCATCGTTCAAGGCTTGACCGAGTTCATGCCCATCTCGAGTTCCGCCCACCTCATCATTGTCCCCTGGCTGTTTGGCTGGAAGGACCCTCTCCTGGATAGCCTCCAATTCGATGTGGCCTTGCATCTAGGGACACTCCTGGCGGTACTTGTTTATTTCGCCTCCGATTGGGTTCGGCTCATCCGGGCAGGGGTGGCAAGCCTGGTTCAGCGGCGGATTGGAAATGACCCTGACCGTCGCCTGGCGTGGCTCCTCTTCATTGGATGCATTCCGGGGGGGATCGCCGGGGTCCTAGGCGAAAGCAAGATCGAGCAACTGTTCCACCAGCCGAATACTCTCATCAAGGCACCCGCTATGATCGTGATGGCCATCATCATTGTCCTCCTGGCTCTTTGCTTGTTCGCCGCCGAACGGCTGGCGAAGCACACACGAAAAATGGATTCCCTGTCGCTGCGGGATGCGCTCGTGATCGGCGTGGCCCAGGCCTTTGCGATCTTCCCCGGCGTTTCCCGTTCGGGCAGCACGATCACCGCAGGGTTGGGGGTCGAGCTGGAGCGAGATGCGGCTGCCCGTTTCTCCTTTCTGCTGGGCGCCCCCATCATTGCGGGCGCAGGTCTCAAGAGCCTTTGGGACATCTACAAGCAGGCGGGAGGGGGCTTCAGCCACGCCGAATGGAACCTCGTCCCGATCGGCGTTCTTGCGGCAGCCGTCAGCGGATTCTTCTGCATCCGCTACTTGCTGCGCTACCTGCGGCAACACTCGACCGACATATTCGTCTATTACCGCTGGGGGCTGGCCGCTCTGATCATTCTGGTGGCCGTTCTGCGGGGATGAGGCGGGAGGGCCGAGTCCCACCCGGTGAGACGCCCCTACTCCGGCCTTGCACAGGTGAGGCCCGTTGACCAAGGCGAGGGGTCCTTCCTCTTTCGGGACGGCGCGGGCCGCCATGAACTCTTGCGGGCTGAGGTTGTTGGAGCAGCCCTAGCCCGAGGCGACGTGGGGGGGCGAGTCCAAACATCCCTCCTGGCTCATCTTGCCAGCCCATCCATCCTGCCAGATCCTGCACCCTTTGGAACCGCTCTCTCTGAGAACCGGGGCCATCAGGTAGCCAGGCCTCTTCCCTCTCCCACCTCCTTCTTCATCGACTCCGCCTTCGAGCAGACCAAGATGGTTCTCTTGAGCGGTGGAGGAGCTCAATGCCCAAGGCGGGTGTCCTGTGCGGACCAGGCCCCGGAACGCGGCTTCGGTTCGGCTGGGCGGCAAGGCGGTTGTCCGCTGGCCCTTCGTCTTAGTTGGCTCGGCCTGGGCCGCATGCCCTTCCTTGCGGAATCGGAAATGGACCGGCCCTCTCTATTTCCGAGAGCCGCCGGATTCGGCAGCAGACGGCGATCTTTCCTCGCCCAGGGCCCAGACCGGATCTGCCTTGGGCATCGATCCAGATCTGTGGGCTGTATCAAAGCGGGCTCTGCCCGAATGCAAAGTCGCCGGGTCTCTCCAAACGCGGCCCTCGGTGCGCCTCTCCATGCCGGAGCTGCCTCCGGGGGAAGCCGGGGTGGACACCTCCCAAACGGCTCGTGGAATCTCGCCGCTCAGGACGGGGCAAGCCGATCAACCGCCTGACTGGTCTTCAACTTCCTCCAGCGCTTCCCGATCAACCTTTCGTTTGACCGAATCTCTCGTTGGAGCAACAATTGCGGCATTGAGAGAAGCGCGATCAGCTCGCGATTGATCTGGTAGGACGGGTTCAACGCCGCCCAGGACCGGATCGCCTGCGGAGGGAACCGGGCCCGGGCCGATCCATCTCAAGCAAAGAGGCGGGGCTGGTCCCCAGGGGGCAAGACCGTCCCCTCCAATCTCTGGAACCCGCCGACATCATCGCGGTGATTCTCCGCACAGGAGGCCGAATTCCATGGAAGTCATTCGCAACGTGCACCACATTCCCGGGATCGTTGCAAACCCCTATCTGATTATTGACCCCGATGGGTTGACATTGGTCGACACGGGTTTGCCGGGCAGCCACAAAAAGATCCTGCGGTACATCGCCAGCTTGGGGCATCGCGCGGATGAACTGAAATGCATCTTGATTACCCACGCCGATTTTGACCACGTCGGTGGGCTTGCGCCTCTCAAGTCTGCGAGCGGGGCCAAGGTGTATGCCCACCCAATTGAAGCCGAGGCGATTGCGGCCGGACACTCCTCGCGTGAGCTGAAGCCCAAGAATCTGCTGCTGAGGCTGTTGTTCCGGCTGACCAGTAAGCTGGTGCGGGTCTCCCCCATGAAAGTGGATGGATTCTTGAATGACGGCCAGGAACTGCCGGCCCTGGGTGGCCTGCGTGTGCTCGCGACACCCGGTCACACCCCGGGACATGTCTCCCTATTCTCGGAATCCACCGGCATACTCTTCTCGGGGGATTCGCTCATCTCAACCAAGGAAGGCCTGCGCGGATCCCATGGGGCCAACACTTGGGATCAGGCCAGGGCGGACAGCTCGCTGAGGGCGCAAGCGGCCCTGGGCGCCCAGATCATCTGTCCGGGACATGGTCCCGTCGTATTCGGGGCGGTAGGCAAGATCCCGACAACCTGAGAACAGGTCGCTTTGAGCGTCCGAAGACCGAGGCGACCCGGATCGCACCCTTGCTCGGGTGGCCTCGCCGAGAAAAGCAGATTGCGGGCATCCCTCCGGCGTGAACCGGATCGGTTGGGAAGCCACGGCAACCGTGCCTCAGTCCCCAGCGACGTCCACTTGACCTCGGACCGGAACCCTATTCGCACGGCGCCTCAGGAGAATGATGGAGAACCCTATGAATCCCGCCATTGACGTCCAGTCCCTTCAGAAGAGTTTTGGCGATCTTCAGGCACTGCAAGGCGCGACCTTCCACGCCGCGTCGGGAGAGGTGCTCAGCTTGCTGGGCCCCAACGGGGCCGGGAAGTCCACAACGATCTCGATCCTCTCCGGCTTGCTCGAACCCAGCGGCGGCGAGGCCTTCATTATGGGCCACTCGGTCATCCGAGAGCCGGGAGCAACCAAAGCCCTTCTGGGGGTCGTTCCCCAGGATGTCGCCCTCTACGCCGATCTGTCCACTCGAGAGAACTTGGTCTTCTGGGGCAAGATGTACGGTCTGCGCGGCCCGGGGCTTCATTCGCGCGTGGCCGAGGTGGTCGACATCATCGGGCTGGCCGATCGCCAAAGGGATCCCGTCGGAAAACTTTCCGGCGGCATGAAGCGGCGTCTCAACATCGGCGTGGCCTTGCTTCACAAGCCCGCCGTCATCATCATGGACGAACCGACCGTCGGGATCGACCCGCAATCACGCCGTCACATCCTGAACAACGTCAAGGAACTCAACCAGCATGGCATGACCGTGCTCTACACGACCCATTATATGGAAGAGGCCGCCGAGCTTTCCGACCACATCGCCATCATGGACAGGGGCAAGGTCATCGCCTACGGCACCCCCCGGGAACTGGTTCAGATCGTAGGGGAGCAGACCCGCCTGGACCTGACCCTCAACATGCCGTCCGAGGTCGTCCTGCCCGCATGGCAGAAAGTGGAGGGCGTCTCGAGAGTCTGTGCGGAGGATGGAAAGATCACAGCCCTGGTGGACGACTCCAACCGGGTGCTGCCTCGCCTGTTCGATGCCGCCACCCAGGCCGGGGCGCGCATCACTTCCGTGGACATCCAGGAACCCAACCTGGAAACCGTCTTCTTGCATCTCACCGGGAGAGCGCTGCGGGACTAGGGCCAGATTCCGCGGCAGGCAACCGCAAGGCACGGAGATGGACATGAAGATTCTGGACATCGCATTCAAAGACCTGACGCGCTCCCTGCGAAGCCTTTTCGCCATCGGGATGACGGTCATCGCTCCGCTGCTGGTGACCAGCCTGATCTATCTGGCGTTCGGCGCCACGTCCGCTGGGTCCCCAGGCTTACCCGCCCTGAAGGTCGGCATCGTCAACCTCGACCGAGCGCCATCCGGTGCCAATGGCGAGGCGAACCTCGGCCAGGCCATCCACGACATGTTTTACGACAGCCGCGTCAGATCCTGGATCACGGCCAGCGACTACCCCGACGAGGCTTCTGCCCGGGCAGCAGTGGACCGGCAGCAAATCGGCGTCGCGGTCATCGTCCCCTCCGGTTTCACGACGGACCTGGTCGAGAAGGGGAAGACTCTTCCAGTCGCGATCGTTCAGGATCCTACCCTGACCATCACTCCCCTGGTTGCGCGCGACATGGTCCAGACTGTGCTGGACGGCTTTTTGGGTGGAGGCATCGCCCTGGGGACGATCGGACAGCGTGAGGAATCCCTTGGAATCTCAATGACCCCCGCCCAGCAGTCGTCTCTGACCCAGGAATACGGAGAGTGGTACGTCGGGTTCCAGCAGGATCTGCTTGACCGCCCTGACCTGGCGGTCCTGGCCATGGTCGCCCCCGCCGCAGGACGGACCAGCGCCGCCAACCCGACCCGCTCCCTCATGGGCTTGGTCATGTCCGGGATGATGGTGTTCTTTGCTTTCTTCACCGGCGCGTATTCCATGTCCTCCATCCTGCGCGAGCAGGAGGAAGGCACCCTGGCGAGGCTGTTCACGACGTCCACGAGCCGGACCTCCATCTTGGCCGGGAAGTTCCTGGCCGTGATCCTGATGGTGATCCTGCAAGGATTGGTGCTGATGATCGCCGCCCATTTCGCCTTCGGGGTGAACTGGGGCGACCCCCGGGGGGCGGCCCTGGCCCTGGTCGGACAGGTCGTCGCGGCGGCCGGCCTGGGGGTGCTCCTCATCTCGTTCATCAGGAATTCGAAGCAGATGGGACCCGTCCTGGGCGGCGGATTGACCGTCCTTTCAATGCTGGGCGGGTTGTTTACGGTCGCAGTGCCGAACGTCCCCGAGACCTTCAATCTGGTCTCCCAGTTCACACCGCAGGGTTGGGTGATCAAACTCTGGCACATCGTCCTGAGCGGTCAGCCAACGGCCGACCTGCTCAGCCCACTCGCGGTGACGGTGGGGCTTGGAGTTGCCATGTTTGTCTTGGGGGCAGCTGTTTTCCGCAGGCGGCTTGCGTGAGCGGTCAAGGATGCCGCCGGAGGGAGGGAACAACTTTCTCGAACTGCCCGGCGATGGTCTGGAGCATCATCCGGCTCGGCGCTGGGTATCCCGGCGGAGGCCCCCAAGGCCTCGCCCGGGGAGGCTGGAACCTCCTGGAAGCTGTCTGCAATCCCGGACTTCGACCCACCTGGCCAGCCTATTGATCTTGACCTGGTCCCGGGAGAAAGAGAGAAACCCCATGAGAATTCTGGACCTTGCCGGGAAAGATCTGTCCCAAATCCTTCGGGACCGGAAGTCGGCGCTCTTCCTGGTCATCATGCCCATCGGCTTCACCTTCTTCATGGGATTCGCCCTGGGCGGCACGGGACAACCCAAAGATACGCGCATCGCGCTCGGGTGGGCGAACCAGGATCCGGACGGTGCACTGAGCCAGCAACTCCATGCCATGCTTTCCCAGTCGGAAGACCTCCGCCTCCTGGAAGTCGATCCTGCCAGCTCCCAGGATCTGGTCGCCCAGGGGAAAGTCAGTGGGGTGCTCCTCATTCCCGCAGGGTTCAGCCAGGACAGCCTGGAGGGGAGGCGCGCCCAGTTGAATCTCATTGTGGACCCCGCCTCCAGCACAGGGCAGTTCCTGTATCAGACCCTGCGAGGACCGGTCAGCGAGCTGATGAGTTCGGTGGAGATCGCCCAACTTGATGTGGAGTCCATCGCCAGCCAAGTACCTCAGGACGCGTCAGCCCAGAGGGAGGAAAGGCTGACCGCTTTGGCTGCCGCCTCTCAGGCCTGGGCCAAGGCAAGCGGAGCTGCCCAGGTCCAGATGCAGGTGGCGGTCATTTCGCCGCAGGGGGTCCCCTTTGGGGGCAACCCCTACAACCAAAGCTCTCCCGGCATCCTGGTTCAATTCGCGATCTTCGGGTTGATCACCTCCGCCCAGATCCTCGTCCAGGAACGCAAGTCGCGCACGCTGCAGCGACTCATGACTACGGCGATGAAGGCCTGGGAGATTATTGCCGGGCACATGCTTGCCATGTTTGCCATCGTGTTCCTGCAGTCGGCGCTTCTGATAGCATTTGGTCAGTGGCTGTTGAAGGTCAACTATCTGCGCCAGCCGTTGGGAACGCTGCTCGTGTCGCTGGCCCTCTGCCTGTGGGTGGCCAGCCTGGGTCTGCTGATCGGCGTCGTGGCGAGAGGGGATGAACAGGTCATCCTCTATTCTCTGCTGGCGATGTTCCTCTTCTCCGGCCTGGGTGGCGCGTGGTTCCCTCTGGAAGGAGCCGGCAGGACCTTTGCCGCCATCAGTAAGCTGATCCCCTCGACCTGGGCCATGACCGGGTTCCAGAACCTCTTGATCCGGGGCCAGGGGCTGGACTCCGTCTGGAGGCCCGCCTTGATCCTCTCGGCCTATGCGCTGGCTTTCTTCGCGGTGGCACTCTGGAGGTTCAGGAAAGCCGCGGTGTGAATCCGGGCGGAGAGCCACGGGGGGCGAGACCTCACGGGCAGGCCATTTGCCCTTGGCCTCGGCGGCCGGGCAGGCTGTGACCGACGCCGCTCTGAGGATTCCGGTTCCTGGCCTCCGCAACGGGATTCCGACCTGCCCGCCACAATCCGGCGTTATGGCTCGCCGGGGTCCGGCGCCCGATCCTTGCCACCCTAGGCGGCTCCTCTTCCCACGGCCGACTTGGCGCCGGCAGGCACACGCCCGTAGGGGCCCTTTCCTGCAGAATTGACCCGCCGCGCACTGACTGACACTCGGCGAATGAATCCGTCACGCGAGTCACTACCTTCCTGCGCGGCCTCGGTGTATTCTTGTGACGAAACACTGGCTCGCTAACGTCAGGCAGTCGGCAAGCGCCACCCCCGATCTGGCTCAGTCTCCGTGGAGAGATTCCGATGATTGTGGATTCCTGCCCAGCGCTTTCCCCTTCGGATCTATGGACGGCCGCGCCCACCCTCTCGCCCCGTGTGGGGAAGCTGCGCGATCAGTTTTGGTCCTTCTACGAACGGCAGTACACGAACGAGGTTCGTTCCTACACCACCGGCACACCCTGGGACATGGTCTATTCGATCTGGAGCTGGACGAACGTTCCAGAAGTCGCCCTGTTCCAGAAAGGATTCCGGTCCTATCTCCTGGCCGCGGCCACGCGGGTGCAACTCCCAGCGGGATTCTGGGAGCAGCCGCTCGCCGTCCGGCAAGCTCTCTTCTTCCGTGAGGTCGTGAGCCGCTATCTGCCCGTGCAGATTCTGGATGAGGAGCTGATCGTCGGTTCTCATTTCTCCACGGCCCTCTCGCGCTGCCTGAAGAAAGGAGAGGCCCGCGCACGAGATCGGGAGGAGAAGAGGTTCCTCAAAGAATGGCACGCGCTCAACGACGCCGGGGTTGGTAACTGCGCGGCCGTGCCGGGTCATCTCGTGCCCGACTACCCGAAGGCTCTGCGCCTCGGCTGGAAAGGGATTCGGGATGAGGCTCAAGCGATGGCCGACGACCGGGCCAGCACGCGCGAACAGCGCGACCAGGCCCGGGCCGTCGTCATTTGCGCTGAGGCCGTGCGCCTGCTCACCGAGCGATATGCCGCGGAAGCGGATCGATTGGCCCAGGGCGAAGCCAGCCCGGCCCGCCGAGAAGAGCTTCGTGAAATCGCCCGCATCGTGCGCAAGGTCCCTTGGCTTCCTCCCGAAACCTTCCCCGAAGCCCTGCAGGCGCTCTGGACCACCCATATGCTGCTTCTCGCGGCGGAAAGCTATCCGGGACCCGGGGTCTCGCCTGGACGTGTGGATCAGTACCTTCGACCTTACTACCAGGCGGACATCGAGGCGGACCGCCTGACGCGGGCCCAGGCCAAGGAGTGGCTCGAGTGCTGGTGGATCAAGCACAACTACGTCTACGACTACCAGGGCTGGACGGGGACGAGTCAAGGCATCAACTCCTCGTTTGGTCAACTGATCACCCTCGGTGGAACCGATGAGCACGGGGACGACGCCTCAAACGATCTCACCTACCTGATGCTGGAGGTCATCCAGGAGATTAACCTGCTGGAGCCCAAGCCCAACGTCCGCCTCCACGCTCGCACCCCGGACCGGCTGCTCCGGCGCCTGGTGGAAATGATGGCCGAGGCGCAGGGCTCGCCTTTTCTCCTCAACTTCGACGAGAACGCCATCGCCGGACTCCGCTGGGAAGGACTTCCTGAGGGCCGCCTGTGGGACTACGCCCCGGTGGGTTGCCTGGAGAATACCCTGGCGGGCGACGACCGCTCCGGGACCGTGGACGTCAACCTAAATCTGGCGAAGGCCGTCGAACTCGCCCTCAATGATGGCCGCGACATGGGAACCGGTCGCCGGATTGGCCCACGCACCGGTGATCCACTGACCTTCACTTCCTTTGACCGGTTCCGTCAGGCCTTCCAGACTCAGCTGCGCCACCTCGTGCGTTGGATCATCCGCGTGAACAACCTCGCGGATGCGGGCCGGGCGCGCTGGGAGCCCGTGCCCTATCTCAGCGCGCTGGTGGGCGGCTGCCTGGAAAGAGGCCGGGACGCGAACGCCGGCGGCGCCCGCTTCAGCTACCTGACGGTGGAGGGCGTCGCTCTGGCAACCGCCGCCGACAGCCTGGCCGCTGTGCGCAAGCTGGTGTTTGAGGATCGACGGTTGGGAATGGCTCCGCTCCTGGCCGCCTTGCGCGCCAACTTTGAGGGGCACGAGAACCTGCGCCAGATGCTGCTCCACCAAGCCCCCAAGTATGGCAACGATGACCCGCAAGCCGACGAACTGGCGCGCGAGGTGAGCCGCTTCTGGACGGAGGAAGCCTTCCGCCACACGGCTCCCACCGGCAAGCGTTATCGCGGCGGCTACCTTTCCTGGAACTACTGGATCGCCTACGCCCCCGCTACCGCCGCCACACCCGACGGCCGGCGCCGCGGCCAGTTCCTTTCGAACGCGGTGTGCCCAGTCAACGGGGCAGACCGCAGGGGACCGACCGCTGTAATCAAGAGCGTTGGGCAGCTGGATCTGAGAACGGCCCCGAACGGCGCGAGCCACACCATGAGCTTCAGCCCCTCCCTGCTGCGCGATCCCGAGCAACGGGAGAAGATTGCGGGGCTCCTGCGCGCGTACGGCAGAGTGGGCGGGACCTGTTTGCAGGTGAACGTCATCGACGCGAACACCCTGCGTGAGGCTCAGAAGCATCCCGATGAGTACCGCAACCTCC
>JBEKHT010000051.1:0-16328 GCA_050012135.1 Anaerolineales bacterium
CCGTCAGATCCCGGAGCCAAGCGTTCGCGGTACGAAAGGGCCGGGCCGTTCAAGACACCAAAGGAGGGAATTCCATGGGTGAAAAAGACGTCAAGGTCGGGCAGCCTGCTCCCGACTTCGCTCTCGCCAGCGACCTGGGGGGCATCGTCAGGCTCTCGGACTTCCTGGGAAAGCGGGTCGTCCTCTATTTCTATCCGAAGGACAACACCCCGGGTTGCACCAAACAGGCCTGCGGGTTTCGGGACGCCTATTCCGAGCTCCAGGGCCACAACGCGGTCGTTATCGGCGTCAGTCCGGATGGGAGTTCTTCGCACACCAAGTTCCGCACGGACTTTGACCTTCCTTTTCACCTGCTCTCGGATCCTGACCACAAGGTCGCAGAGGCGTACGGAGCGTGGGGCCCGAGGGCTTTCGCTGGAAAGAAGCACATGGGGATCATCCGCAGCCATTTCATCCTGGATGAGGCCGGCCGGGTTGTGGACGCTCAGATCGGCATTTCCCCGGAGAAGAGTGTCGAACTCGCCCTGGCGAGTCTGGCGGTGAAGTAGTCGCACCCTCCTCATCCTGGGTTGGGCCGGCAGCGGTCCTGCCGCGCCTGCCTCTAGAATCAGCCCGATCTCCATGAACGGCCTTTCGCACTTGGAGTGTTCCCACTGTGGCCGAACCTGTTCCGCAGATCAATTGCAGTCGGTTTGCAGGAGTTGCGGACGCCCGCTGCTGGCCCGCTACCATTTGGAAGAGGTGCGGCGCAGCGTTCGGCGAGAAGACTTGGCGGGCAGGCAGCCCACCTTGTGGCGCTATCACGAGCTGTTGCCGGTGCGCGACTCCAGCCAAGTACGGTCCCTGGGGGAGGGTTTCACCCCGCTGATTCCCTCCTGCCGACTTGGACCCGAGCTGGGGATGACGTCTCTCTTCATCAAGGATGAGAGCCGCAACCCGACGGGCTCATTTAAGGCCCGAGGCCTCTGCGTGGCAATGTCTCGCGCCCAGGAACTGGGCGTGCGACAGGTGGCTGTTCCTTCCGCCGGAAACGCCGGGTCCGCCGCGGCCGCCTACGCCGCTCGGGCCGGAATGAGCGCTCATGTTTTCATGCCGTCCGACGTTCCCGAGCCTTTCTTGTGGGAGTGTCGCGCCTACGGCGCCGACGTCCATCTGGTCGCTGGCTTGATCACCGAATGCGGACGAAAGGCCGAGGAGGAAGCCAGACGGTTCGGCTGGTTCCCCCTCTCGACCCTTCGGGAGCCCTACCGGATCGAGGGAAAGAAGACCATGGGGTTTGAGATCGCCGAGCAGCTCGGTTGGCAGCTGCCGGATGTGATCCTCTATCCGACGGGCGGAGGCACGGGCCTCATCGGCCTGTGGAAGTCATTTGAGGAGCTGAAGGGGCTGGGCTGGGCAGAAGGCCTCCCGCCGAGAATGGTGGCTGTCCAGGCGGCGGGCTGCGCCCCAATTGTCCGGGCCTTTGAAGCGGAGGAGGAGTTTGCCCGCCCGTGGGAGAACGCCCGCACCGTCGCGGCCGGGCTGCGGGTTCCTTCCCCTCTTGGCGATTCTCTGATGCTGCACGCGCTCCGAGATTCGCATGGCACGGCCGTCGCCGTCGGTGACGAGGAGCTTCTCCACGGGCAGAAAGAACTGGCCCAGAAGGAGGGCGTCTGCGCATGCCCGGAGGGCGGAGCGACGGTGGCTGCCCTCCAGCATCTTCTCCGCAGCGGGTGGATCTCGAGCCAGGAGCGGGTGGTCCTGTTCAACACGGGCACAGGCCTGAAGTATCCGCAAGCCCGGACTTAGCGGCGACCCCGACTTGAGCCCTGCCGCTCCGCAACATTTCCCCCGCACCCCGTCCCTTGGCGCACTCCCCGGAGTTGTGCCTGGTTCTCTCAAATGTTCCGAAACGGAGGGAGCCTCGGACTCTTGGGGGGTCGAAAACCTCTCCGGCCCAGGCCATCCGCGCATCCTTAAGCGAGCCCATTGCGGTCAGGGGGATCCCGGCGGGTTGGGCCCTGCGCGGCCCAGATTGGATCCACCTCGAGAGGCATCCTTAACCGCCCGCCTTTGGGTTCTAGCCGGCAAACCTCAGGAGAACTGTGGGCAAATCGATGGGCCATGCCCGGCGCACACCCCGACACAGGCCCCCCTGCGGTAGCCTCACCCGGATCCACCGCGCCAGCTTTTCGTGTACTCAGCTATAATCAGCCTGCGTTGTTGCGACAATTCGCAGTAACGAGGATGTGCATGACCCATCTTGCCCGCGACTACCCGAGCCTTTTCCACCAACAGGGGTTCCGCGTCACGCCCCAAAGGCAGCTCATCCTGGATGCGGTTTGTGAAGGCAATGGCCACACTACCCCGGAGGAAATCCTCCGGCGTGTGCATCACAAGGCGCCTTCGATTCACCGGGCCACGGTCTACCGCACGTTGGATTTCCTGTGCGACTTGCGCCTGGTGGCTGCGACCAGGATTCAGCGTCACACTTACTATGAGATCGCGGGGGAAGTCCCTCATCACCACTTGGCGTGCCGCAAATGCAATCGGGTCCTCCCTCTGGATGACCGCACCGTGCAGCGCTGGTTCGCCCAGATCAAGGAGAAGAAGCATTTCCAAGTGGACATGGACCATCTGACGCTTTCCGGCCTCTGTCCCGCCTGCCAGGCCGACGACCGCCCCGGCATTGCCGCCAGAAGGCATTCATGAGCGCTGCCAAAACCCAAGGGGTCCAGATCGGCAGGGGAATCTCTCAGGGTTGGCAGAAGGTTCGGCCCCAAGATCGAAGGGCGGGCCCCTGCCGGCGGATCGCAGCGCACGCGCCCCTGGCAGGGCCTCATGATCCTCTGGGTAGGGAGATTCATTTCCTCTCCCGGAGCACTTCCCCTTACCCGGGAAGTTCCCCTCCCCGGTCTGCCTCAAGCCGCGGCACGGGGCCGACGGCCTCGCTTCCGATTTGTGAGAAGGGTTCCGGGACAGGCCTCAGGACGGTTCTCAGGCCAAACCTGGGCGCCCATCGCCCTCGGCATGCAATCCTTGTCTACTACAGCCTGCTGGCCGTCTGGCTGGGGACGACCGCGATGCATATCCCGGACGGCTATCTCAGCCCGACGACCTCCATCGTCATGTTCCTCATGGTCCTGCCTTTTTGGATGACGGGCGTCAAGAGGCTGCGCCAGAAGATGACCGCCAAGAACGTGCCCGTGGTCTCCCTGCTGGCCGCCTTTTCATTTGTGATCATGATGTTCAACGTGCCCATCCCAGGGGGCACAACCGCCCACGCCGTGGGTGGAGCACTGGCCGCAATTATCATGGGACCCGAAATCGCCACGATGGCCGTGTCGATCGCCCTGGTCATCCAAGCCTTCTTCTTCGGGGATGGGGGCATCCTGGCCCTGGGCGCGAACTGCTTCAACATGGCGGTGGTCCTGCCCTACGTGAGCTATGCGGTTTATCAGGGGCTCTCCAAGAACCAGGCGGTCACTTCCAAGCGACGCGTCCTGGGAGCCGCCCTGGGAGGCTGGACCGGCCTGACCGTAGCCGCCTTTTTTGCGGGGTTTGAATTTGGGATCCAGCCCTTGTTGTTTCACATGGCGAATGGGACGCCGCTGTATGCCCCCTACCCTCTCTCTGTTTCTATTCCCGCCATGGTCCTCGCTCATGCCTTGGTGGCCTCGGTCGTTGAGGGTCTCGTCACCGCCCTGGTCGTGGCCTACTTGCAACGTGCCAACCAGCCCGCCCTGGAATTCACTGCCAAGGCCCACGTTCCGACGCCCTCGGGTGAATTCTCCAAGTGGCGCGTGCTCTGGATCGTCCTGGCGGTGATGGTGGTGCTCGTGCCGCTCGGGCTGCTCGCGCCCGGAACGGCCTGGGGGGAGTGGGGCACCCAGCAGCTGACCCAGAGAGGGCTCGCTTTCATTCCGCAGGGAATGGCGAAGCTGTCCGGGCTCTGGTCCGCGCCGCTGCCAGGCTACAACCTGCCGGCCGTGGGGAACGCGGACCTGGGGTACGTTCTTTCGGCGCTGGTCGGGGCGATCGTCATCGGGATGGTGGCCTGGTTGTTGACGATGCTGGCCACTCTGCGCAAGTCGGGGCCACCGTGAGCGCAGACTCCCCTTCCTCAAAGCCCCCTCGCCGCGGCCGTTTCGTCGAACGGAGCCTGCAGGACATCGACCGCGCCCTGGAGCAATCCCTGTTTGCCGAGCGGATTGCAGGGAGACCAGGATGGCTCCAGGTCCTGGACCCGCGCCTGAAGATTGTGTCGATGTTGCTGCTGCTCATCTCGGTGAACCTCTCGCACAGTCTCTGGATCATTGCCCTGCTCTACTTCCTGACCCTCGGCCTCGCCTTCTTTTCTAAGGTGCCCCTGGGATTCTTCATCAAACGGGTCTGGCTGTTTATTCCCCTATTCACAGCGGTCATTGCTCTCCCGGCTCTATTCACCACACCCGGGCCGGTCGGCCTTCATCTGCCCCTGGGGTTGGTGACCACCCGAACCGGAGCGATGACCGCCTTGTTCCTGCTCCTGCGGGTGGGCACCTCGGTCTCGATCGCCGTCCTGCTGATCCTCACCACACCCTGGAACAGCCTGCTCAAGGCGCTGGGGGTGTTGCGTGTACCGAGTGTCATCCTCCTCATCCTGGGAATGACCTACCGCTATATTCACCTGCTGCTGAACCTCACCAACGACATGTTCCTGTCCCGCAAGAGCCGAGTCCTGCGGCCCATGACGGGAGGCCAGGAACGGCATTTGGTCGCGGCCACCTCCGGGGCGCTGCTCAGCAAGTCTTTGCAGGTCAGCAGCGAAGTGTATCTGGCCATGCAATCGCGCGGGTTCCGTGACTACCCCAGGACAATCGACACCTTTGAGATGCGGACGGTGGACTGGGTTTCGGCCGCGGCGATGTTGGTCTTGGTCGTCCTCTCGATTTGGCTGGGACGGTAAGGGGGTGGGTTCGTGTCCGGGAAACCGAAGGAACTCATGGGTCAGGGGCCGGTTTTTGAGACCCACGACGTTTTTTTTGCGTATGAGCAGCGAGTCGCCGCGCTGGAGCACGTCAGCCTGACGATCCAGGCCGGGGAGCGCCTCGCCATTCTGGGCTCGAACGGCTCCGGCAAGAGCACCCTGCTGAAAGTCCTGGACGGCCTCTACTTTCCAGAACGAGGCTCGGTCCTGGCTTTTGGGAAGCCTTTGACCGAACAGGCCCTTCAGGAGGAGGACTTCAACTTCGAGTTTCGCCGTCGGGTGAGCCTGGTCTTTCAAGACAGCGACGTCCAACTGTTCATGCCCTCCGTTTGGGAGGAGGTCGCTTTCGCTCCTCTACAGCTTGGATTGCCGGCCGAGCAGGTGAAGGATCGGGTGGAAGCCGCTTTGGGCGCCCTTCAAATCGAAAGACTCCGTGAGCGCGCCCCGCATCAGCTGTCCAGCGGGGAGAAGAAGCGGGTGGCGCTCGCCTCGGTCCTGAGCCTGATGCCGGAGGTCTGGCTCCTGGACGAACCGACCAGCGGCCTGGATCCGCGCACTCAGTCCTGGCTCCTGGACTTCATCCTCGAACAGGGCGAGAGCGGCAGGACCGTGGTCACGGCCACCCACGACCTCTCCATCGTGGAGGACATTGCCGACCGAGTCTTGGTGCTTGGGGAGGATCACTCTCTGGCGGCGGAAGGAACCCCGCAGGAGGTGCTCGCGAACGAGCCGTTGCTGCTCGCCTGCAACCTGATCCATACTCACCGGCATAGGCACGCGCTGGCGCTGGAATCACACCGGCACCCGCATCAGCATGGTCTTCACCAAAAGCATCCCCACGGGACGGATTCCTGAGTCCTCGGGGACCCGTGGAGGCGGGTCGCCATGTCGGACAGGTTTTCCCTTCTCTGCTGGTCTCATGCCACGTAAGATCATTCACGTCGACCTGGACGCCTTCTTTTGTGCGGTGGAGGAACTGCGCGATCCCTCCCTGCGGGGCAAGGCTTTTGCCGTGGGGGGCCGGCCCGAGTCGCGGGGCGTTGTCGCCTCCTGTTCGTACGCGGCGCGCACCTACGGGGTACGCTCGGCCATGCCCATGGCCCGCGCCGTAAAGCTGTGCCGAAACCTGATCATCGTATCCTCCCGGCACAGCGCCTACGGCGAGGTCTCCGAACAGGTGATGGCGAGCCTGAGGGATCTCACGGCGCTGGTCGAGCCCCTTTCGATCGACGAAGCCTTTCTGGACGTGAGCGACCTGCCCGATCCCGGTGAGCAGATCGCAAGGGGGATCCAACGGCGCATTCGCGACGAGCTCGGCCTCCCGTGCTCACTGGGCGTGGCTACCAACAAGCTCGTGGCCAAGATCGCCACCGACGTTGGCAAGGCCGCCGCCCGCGGCGGGAACCCGCCGAATGCGGTCACGGTCGTCCCCCCCGGAGGGGAGGCGCAGTTTCTGGCCCCCTTGCCCATCGAGGCCCTTTGGGGGGTCGGCCCGAAGACGGCGGCGAAACTTCATGAACTGGGCGTGGAGACGATCGGTGATCTTGCACGGCAGTCCGAAAGAGAACTGCGCGCGCGGTACGGGGCCATCGGTCACGACTTCTGGGAGCGATCGCGCGGAATGGACGACAGTCCCGTGGAGGTGGAACGGGAAGTCAAGTCGGTCAGCCAGGAAGAGACCTTCGCCCGCGACCTGCGGGACGGGGATTCCCTGCGCCGCACTCTCCGCAGCCAGGCGGAGGCGGTGGCAGGACGACTCAGGCAGGAAGAGCGGTTGGGGTCGACCGTGCGCCTCAAGTTGCGCTGGCCCGACTTCACAACCGTCAGCCGGCAATGTACCTTGCCTCATCCGACCGACCAGGATCAGGAGATCTACCAAGCCGCCTTGGGGCTTCTTGAGAAGGCGTGGAGGAACGGGCGGGCGGTTCGGCTGGTCGGGGTCGGTGTCACCCACCTGACCACGGCGGTCCGCCAGCTCAGCCTGTGGGAGGCAGATTCCGAAAAGGGGCGACGTCTGAACGCCGCGATTGATCTGATCCGCGAGCGCTTCGGAGAGAACGTCATCGAGCGAGGCAGCGCGCTGGGGCCGCGGCCCCCCGTGACAGGCCGTTCTAGCAAACCGTCCTAGCCGGAGGTGGATTATGCATGTCGTCTTGGTCTACGCCCACGTCAAGCCAGAAGCCGTCGAGGCATTCCGGGCTGCCTCTGTTGAGAACGCCCGTCACAGCCTGCTCGAACCCGGGGTTGCCCGGTTCGACGTAATCCAGCAACAGGAGGATCCGACCCAATTTCTGCTCATGGAGGCCTACCGCACGGTGGAGGACAGCGCGCGTCACAAGGGAACGCCACACTATGCCAAGTGGCGCGACACGGTCGCCGAGCTGATGGCCGAACCGCGCTCGAGCCTCAAGTACTCAAACGTTTTCCCGGAGGATCGGGGGTGGAAATGAGCCTCCCCCCTTTTGAGTTCGCAACGGCGACACGCATCATTTTCGGCGTGGGCTCAGCCCACCAGGTTCCATCCGCCGCCAAGGCCCTCGGCCGACATCCGCTGCTGGTGACCGGCAGCCATCCGGAACGTTCCGCCGATCTGATCGAGGCCCTGGAGGTGGAAGGGCTGGGCCCGGTCTCCTTATCGGTGAAGAGGGAGCCTACCACCGAGCTGGCGAGCCAGGGAGCCCGGCTGGCGCGGGAATCCGGATGTGACCTGGTCATTGCCTTGGGGGGCGGCAGCGCCCTGGACGCAGGGAAGGCCATCGCCGCGCTGGCCACCAACCCCGGAGATGTCCTCGATTACCTGGAGGTCATCGGAACCGGCAGGCCACTCACCCAGCCGCCCCTGCCCCTGATCGCCCTTCCCACCACAGCGGGTACGGGAACGGAGGCAACCAAGAACGCGGTGCTCGCCTCCCCTGAGCACAAGGTCAAAGTCAGCCTGCGTGGCAGCCTGATGCTCCCCAGGCTTGCGGTGGTGGACCCGGCCCTTTCTGCAAGCGCTCCGCCCGATGTGACGGCCAGCACCGGGATGGACGCGCTCACCCAGCTGATCGAGCCGTTTGTGTCCATCCACGCCAATCCCATGGTCCGCGCTCTGGGACGCGAAGGCATGGGCCGCGTCTCAAGGTCTCTGCGCAGGGCCTTCGCCCAAGGCAGCGACCTGGAGGCGCGGGCGGACATGGCCCTCGCCAGTCTCTTGAGCGGGATCAGCCTTGCGAATGCTGGCTTGGGAGCCGCCCATGGATTTGCCGGACCGATCGGAGGAAGGTTCGTCGCCCCGCACGGGGCGGTGTGCGCCCGATTGCTGCCCTTGGTGATGGAGGTCAATATCCGCGCTCTTCGGACTCGGGATCCGGACGGCCCGGCACTCGATGCCTACCGGGAGATCGCTCAGGTTCTCACCGGACTCCAGTCCGCCGCTCCCGAGGACGGCCCTGGCTGGGTCTCCGATCTGGGCGCGGAACTGGGGATCCCGCCGCTTCGTTCCTACGGCCTGAGCCCAGCCGATTTCCCCACCCTGGTCGAACGATCCGCCGTGTCGAGCAGTATGAAAGGCAATCCCATATCGCTGTCGGAGGAGGAGATGATGGAGATCCTGGAGAGGGCCTGGTAGGCAGACGAGCTTGAGCCTCGGGCCGCGCACTCCCAGCCGCGTAAAATGGGGTTCAACATTCAGGAGAGAGGTTGACATGGAATACACTCATCTAGGACGAACCGGACTGCTCGTCAGCCGCCTGTGCCTCGGCACCATGAACTTCGGGCCGCTCACCGATGAACCCGCCAGCTTTCGCATCATGGACCAGGCCCTGGAGCAAGGCCTCAACTTCTTTGACACGGCGGACGTTTACGGCTGGAAGCTGGGCGAGGGACTCACGGAGCAGATTGTGGGCCGATGGCTGGCGCAAGGCGGGGGCCGCCGGGAAAAAGTTGTCCTGGCCACGAAAGTCCACGGAAAGATGGCGGAATGGCCGAACGAAGGCAAGCTTTCCGCCTTTCACATCCGTCGGGCCTGCGAGCAGAGCCTGCGGCGGCTGCAGACCGATCACCTCGATCTGTACCAGATGCATCACATCGACCGCGAGGCACCCTGGGATGAAGTCTGGCAGGCAATGGAGCAGCTGGTCCAAGCGGGGAAAATCCTGTACGTGGGCAGCAGCAACCTGGCCGCCTGGCATATCGCCCAGGCTCAGTGCGCCGCGACCTCCAGGCACTTCCTGGGGCTGGTGAGCGAGCAGAGCCTCTACAACCTGTCGGCGCGGTCGATCGAGCTTGAGGTGATCCCCGCCTGCCGCGCCTACGGGTTAGGACTGATCCCATACAGCCCGCTCGCCGGCGGCCTTCTGGCGGGCGGCGCGCGGGAGGCCCGGGAGGGAAGGCGCGCGGGAAAGAATGCTCGCGAGGACCTGGCGAAGATAGAAGAGAGGCTGGGCCGCTATGAGGGCTTCTGCCGCAGGCTGGGCAAGGATCCCGCCCAGATTGCCCTGGCCTGGCTGCTTCACAACCCGGCGGTGACGGCTCCGATCATCGGCCCTCGCACCCTGCCCCAGCTGATCGGCGCGGTCGAAACCTTGCAATTCAAGTTCGACCACGAAATCCTGGCGGAACTAGACCAAATCTGGCCGGGACCCGGTGGGGAGGCTCCCGAAGCGTACGCTTGGTAGGGCCCAGGCCGCTCCCGGTTCGGGCCGGAGGCCATCCCCCTTCCCGGCTTCTTCCAAAGGGAAGCGGGGCCTAGATCGCGGCCAGCCGCGCCGCCGCCCTCCGGCGCAGGACGAACTTGGTAATCTCAGCCGCCACCGAGGCGGCCAGGAAAAAGGGGGCCATCACCAGCCATTCCCGCCATCCCAGTGCCATGGTGCTGAAGATCGGATCGAGGAAGGGCACGTAAATCACGACCATCAGGAGAAGGAAAGAGGAAAGACAGGCATAGTTCATCCAGCGGCTGGAGAAGGGACCCATCGCGAACAGGCTGTACCGTTCACTGCGGGCGGTGTAGGCTCGCAGCAGCTCGGACATGATGAGGGTCGCAAAGGTAACGGTCTGGGCGGCGGCCAGATCGCCCGGAAAGCGTCTCAATCCCCACATGAAGGCGAGCAACACCGCGCTCGTCATGACCACTGCCTGGACGAGGACTCCCACCTGCATCTCCCCGTTAATTACAGGCTCTTGGGTTGGCCGAGGCGGAACCTTCATGACATCTGGATCGCCCTTCTCCAGACCCAAAGCCAACGCCGGAGCCCCGTCGGTCACCAGATTCAGCCAGAGCAGCTGGATGGGGGTGAGAGGCAGCGGCAGGCCGGCCAACATCGAAAGGAAGACGACCAGGATCTCCCCCACATTGCACGAGATCAGGTAGAACACAAACTTGCGGATGTTTGAATAGATGATGCGCCCTTCCTCGATCGCCGCCACGATGCTCGCGTAGTTATCGTCGGTCAGAACCATGTCCGCCGTTTCTCTGGAGACGTCGGTCCCGGTGATCCCCATGGCAATGCCGATATTCGCCCGCTGGAGGGCCGGGGCGTCGTTCACCCCGTCGCCGGTCATCGCCACCACGTGGCCCCGCTCCTTGAGAGCATCCACAATCTTGACTTTGTGCATGGGCGAGACCCGCGCGAAGGCATCCACTTCGTTGGCGATCTCTGCCAGAGCCTGGTC
Source organism: Anaerolineales bacterium (assembly GCA_050012135.1). Classification (GTDB taxonomy): domain Bacteria; phylum Chloroflexota; class Anaerolineae; order Anaerolineales; family RBG-16-64-43; genus JBEKHT01. Next base: position 10,604 of record JBEKHT010000051.1, read on the forward strand.
GCTCAAGCCATCCAGCTCAGGGCCGGTGAGCACGCGACCCTTCGGCCTGAGCAGGCCAATCTGCCGGGCCACCGCGAGGGCGGTCTCTTTGGCATCGCCCGTGATCATGACCGTCTTGAGGCCGGCCTTGCGCGCCACCTGCACGGCTTGAGCCACCTCTGCGCGCGGCGGATCGATCATGCCCAGCAGGCCGAGGAAGACAAGGTCTTTCTCCACCTCGTCGGCCGATGTCAAAGACGGCATTGCGTTCAGCGGGCGCCAAGCCACTCCAAGGATTCGCAGGGCGTCTCGGGCCATGCGGTCGGCAGCGGCCAGGACCTCCTCGCGCTTGGCCGCGTCCAAGACCCGCGTTTCCCCTTCCAGGCAGACCCGCTCACAGCGCTCCAAGACGAGCCCGGGGGCTCCTTTCACGAAAACCAGGTAGGGCATGGGATCCGCCAGTTGCCCAGGCGGCAGAACCCGCGGGGAGAGGACTTCATGAACCGTAGCCATGCGTTTGCGCTCAGAGTCGAAGGGGACCTCCAGGACCCTGGGCAGCGCCCGCTGCAGTTCCCCGCGCTCCAGCCCGGCCTTGGCCGCCGCTACGGCCATCGCGCCCTCCGTGGGATCGCCCACCATGCGCCAGGTGGTTTGTCCCTGCTCCTCTCCACTCCGCTCCAGCCGCGCATCGTTGCAGAGCTGAGCGCCCAGGAGCATCAGGAGCATCCCCTCATCCTGCCGGGGATCAAAGGGATGACCCGCCTCGAAGAAGGATCCGTGTGGATCGTAGCCGCGTCCGCTGATCTCGAACGTCCGGCCGCCAGCCCAGCCCTTGACCACCGTCATCTCGTTCTGGGTGAGCGTCCCGGTCTTATCTGAACAAATAACCGTCGCCGACCCCAGGGTCTCGACCGCAGGCAACTTGCGCAACAGGACGTGCCTGCGCACCATCCTTTGCATGCCCAAGGCCAGGCAGATCGTAACGACCGCCGGAAGCCCCTCCGGGACAGCGGCAATCGCCAGGCTCACCGCGGTCATGAAGAGGTTCACCAGGTCACGTTCTGCGGATCGAAGGTAGGCGTAGGCGCCTTGCGTGAGAGCAACGCTCCAGGGTGTGTCGCGGAAGATGCCGATCACAAGGATGATCCCGCAGATCGCCAGGGTGGCCATGCCCAGCGTCTTTCCCAGCTCGTCCAGCTTGATCTGGAGAGGGGTGGGCTCCTCCTCATACGTTTGGATCATCTGCGCAATCAGCCCAATCTGCGTGCGCATGCCGGTGCCGGTCACCAGTCCCATTCCGCGGCCGTAGCTCACCAGCGTACCCATGAAGGCGCTATTGCGGCGGTCCCCCAGGGGAATCTCGCGGTCCAAAACCACCCTGGCATCCTTGGCCACCGCGACCGACTCCCCGGTGAGCGAGGCTTCCTCAATCCTTAGATTCACGCTCTCCATCAGGCGCATGTCCGCCGGGACGTAGTTGCCCGCCTCCAAGAGAACAATGTCCCCGCTCACGAGTTCGCGCGCGGGGATCGCCCCTTGACGCCCATCCCGGATCACCTGGGCATTCGGAACGGCCAGCTTCTGGAGTGCCGCCAGGGCGCGCTCCGCCCTGGATTCTTGCACCACCCCCAGCAGGGCGTTGAGGATCACAATCGCAAAGATCGCCAGGGCATCCAGAACCTCTCCCAGGAGAAGGGAAACGACAGCGGCGACCAACAGCAGAATCACGAGGAAATTGTTGAATTGGCCAAGCAACAGACGGACCCAGCCGGCTTTCGGAAGCTCGACCAGTTCGTTGGGCCCAAAGCGAGCCAGGCGAGCCCTCGCTTCTTGACCGGTCAGTCCTCGGTGCAGCCGTGTGTCGAGCTGGTCGGCAATTTCCTCCACCGAGGCAGCATGGGGGGCTGGGTGGCCCAAGGGAGCCGGTTGGGTTGCGTTTTCGTTAAGCATCAGAAGAAGGTTGAAGGTTGGGGAGCCCGCGGCAGCTATTCCCGCGCCTCGCGCGGCGGCCCTGGGTTATGCCATCGCATGGGTGAGAATACCCGCTTGCATGAGAGCCTGACCAACGTTCCCAAAAACCGGGTAACCTGAGCCCTGCAGGGCCTTGCGGCGCAGCGGGCTGCTCCCGATTCCCCACGAGTGGAGGGCGACTTCCGCCCCGTGTCCCCTCAGCAGGTCCACGGCCTGCTTTACCCCGCGCAGGCTGGAAGGAGAGTCTTCAAAGACGTGCAGATCCATCTCTCCGTCTTGGAAGGAAGTCAAGGCGCCGGTCAGTCGATCTTCCTCGAAGAGTCGGCAGGCAGACAACAGGGCGTCCTCGTCCGTCGCCCCGAGTGTCTTGGCCATCGCCGCCAAGGCATGGACCGGAGAGGGCTTCAGGTAGGCGTCGGAATAAGCGTGGCGCTCGCCGGCCAGCCAGCGAAGCTGGCCAAAGCCCACGACCGGCCAGTGGGCCAGTCCCACCCTCTCCAGGGTGACCTCCGCCTCGGGCGCATACTCGCCGCCTACGGCGGAAGGCATGACGGGCTTGGTCAGTCGGAGGGTGAAGACAGCGGCACGTGTCTCCCCGTTGCTCGTGCAGCTCACGAGATCCTGGGTCTCCTCGGCCGAGAGAGTGGGAGCGTCGCTTTCCCGGAGAAGGGAGGTCGTTTCAAGAGAGGGTTCTTCAGCGTAGGTCAAGCGGAAACCCTCGGACCCCAGGGTGAAGTGCTGGAAGACGCGCATCGTTATGGAGCTGCGGAAGTCGCGCGTCTGCCCAAGGAGAATCTCCAGTGCCCTGGCCAGCTCCTGCCTGCGCTCCTCGGTCTCTCCGCTTTGCGTCGCGGCGAGAAGGAGCGCCAGCGCCGCACGGGGCGCAGGGGTCCGGGGGAGCCTCGCGGCCGAAATCCTCTCGCCCCAGCGGGCATAGCCGGGTTGAGGACGCAAGCGAGCGGCTCGAGCGCGGATGGCGGACAGAATGCCCTCCCAAGTCCCGGGCAGGCGCAGCTGAGGATCACGGCGCCACAGGTCAGTCACGAGGACCGCCAGGCAAATGGCCGATGAGTCCCACTCGGACGTCAAACCGTTGATCTCCAGAGACTCAATCTCGGCCTCATTCGGGGCCAGATCTCCAAGCCCCATCCGGCGACTAAAGTGATTCACGGTCGCCTGCAGGGCCCGGTGGTAGCCGCCGGGAGTAATCAAAACCCCGTCCAGATCGAAGAGGAGAATTCTGTGCGCCAGTGGCATCAGCTAGGGTCGGTCGCTCGAATGGTCGGCCTGTCTCGGGTTGTGGAACGAAATTGATTATAAACAGTGTTGCCGATTCTGTTCCCGGGAGCCGGCCAAGATGGTTCGCCTGTTCCCTTCCGGATCCACCTTTGAGGCGGCCTCTTCTACACGCACCCATTGCGGACGCGCAAGGTTAGCGGGTGGGGTGCCTCTGCAAGATATTCCCCCGCAAAGAAGAGGCCACAAGCTGGACCGATCGCCGTCCGGGTCGGGCCCTCGGCCCATCCCCCGCAACGGGTGAGCCCCCGGTCATCATGGGCGAAGCCCTGGCTCGGCCAGGGCTTCGCGGTGACTCCATTCTCAGAGTTGGCAACTCAATCCGCGCAGGCAGCCTCCTACCTGTGTCTCGCTGGAATCCCGGGCCTCCGCAGCTCGGTCCCTCATCCAAAGAGCCGGTTCAGCGAGCGCCTCCGCTGGCTTGCGCCATGGCCGGTGGCTCTTTTAATCGCAAGCTCAAGAAGATGCAAGCGGCCATGAGCACGATCAGGACGATCAGAGAGGGGGTCATCGCACGTGTGATCGGAGTCCGGAAGCTGTCCATCGCGAAAATAAAAACGATACCCGAGATCTGCCCCATCAACATCAGCATGCCATAGGAGGTTCCCTCCGGGGCGGGCAGCGTGACCTCGGCCCCGTATTGGAATCCAATCGGGGCCGCGCTGAGCAAGAAGAAGCCAAAGAACAGGGCCGACGCGATCAGGAGACCATAGGTCCCAAAGAAGGTGAGACCGGCCAGGCCCAGGGTTCCGCCAATCAGGGCGACTACGACAAAGGGGACCCTCCTGTGGTAGTGATCTGAAAGAGAGGGCAGGATCACCGCGCCGACGATGCCTCCCAAGACCATCAAGCCCCCGATAATCCCGGCCTGGGTCGCGTCAAGGCCCCGAGGTTTGACAATATCCTCAATCCAGGTAGAAACGGCATTGAACAAACCCAAACCCACGAAGAAGATGGCCATCATCACGAGGAAGTCCGGCTTGGTCACCATTTGCCGCAGCCCGTCAAACACGAGGGACCGCGCCTCCTGCTCGGGAGGACAAGGGGGCGTCGGCGGCCGCTCTCGCACCAGGACAAAGAACAGGACACCGAAAATCACGGAAATGATGCCGTAGGTCAGGAGCATTCCTGGGATTTCTGAGCGAAGCACCAGGAAGGGAGTGACGACCATGCCGATGATGATCCCGAGGAACAACGCCAGGGAGGTGAACCCCACGATCGTCGCCCGATCGCTCACGGGAAACCAGCGTGCGACCACTTTGGTCTGGGCATTGAGGACAAAGGGCTGGCCGATCGCAATCCCGATCTGGGCGATCAACACCCAGGTGTAGGAAGATGCAACCAAACCCCGCATCAGGCCAAAGACGGCTGTCAAGGCGGCGCCGATGCCCACGCCGAGGCGAATCCCGTAGGTGTCAATGGCCCAGGAGGCGGGGATCGACATGATGATGAACACAATCATGAAGCTCATGGAGAGAAGGCCGATACTCAGGTCGGAGACGCCGTAGAATGTCCCCGCCTGAATGGTTATGGATGCAAAGGTAATCCACAGGATCTGAGTGACGGCGACCACCGCCGCAAAGGCCACAAGCACAACCCAACGGTAGCCGTAGACCGTGAAGGTGTTCTTTTCCATGGCACCCTACCTCCTCGAAGAGGGCTGCCTTCCTGGAATCATCCATGCTGGCCGAGTTTCCACTCCGAACGCATATGGGACCCCCCCCCTTTGTCTCCTATTACAACCCCAGTCTCACAACTCAGGGTTCTCTCCGCCCGCTACCCTCCTCTCCGCCAGGCGGACGCACAACCATCCCTTCCCCTAGGCAAACTTCGCACTTGCAGTCCCCGCCGCCCCGCCGGCCTTTCATCTGGGATTCAGCTTTCTTTCCATCCGCGCCTTTCGGTCTTTCCCCTCGCCATCCGCGGGCCTTCCTTTGAGGAGATTCACCCATCTCCTCCTGGATGCTCAGCGGGGTATCCCATCACCCGGGATTCCAAGCCAGGGGTGGATCTCATACACCAAGCGGCCGGCCTTGACCGCCGGGTCTTCCTCTAGCAATTGCCGAACCTCCCCCTCGTCCGTAGCCGTGAAGATCCCAATGCCCCGCAAGCTCCCTTCGTCTGTCACGGGGCCGTTGATGAGCAGCTTTCCCTCGGCCCGCAACCAGAACAAGTGGCGCAGGTGCTCCATTTGCAGCCGATCGGCCTCGGCAGGCGGCTGATCCCTGTGGGGCCCGCTTTTGTACAGGAAGGCCGTGTATGGCCTTCCCGACGCGACCATCTTCCGAATGGTCTCATCCGTGATCTGTGCTCGTGACCCCATTCGAGCGACTCCCTGCCCAGAAGTGGACCGACTTTCAATCCGGCGGCAAGCCTGTCCCCAAGTCTACCAACAAATGCAAAAAGCCTGTTTGGGGAGGCGAGAGCGGCGGTACAAGACTGCAGGTTCAGCCACGGCAGATGGGGAGATCGGGAGGGC
>JBEKHT010000052.1:0-15686 GCA_050012135.1 Anaerolineales bacterium
GTTCATAGGACCGGCCGATCAAGTTCACGTCGCGCAGGAACACCTTGTTGAAGACCGCAACTTCGGGCACCTTGGGCTTGATGCCTCGCTGGACGGCGTCGCTGACGATGAAATCCATGATGCGGGCCAGGTCGACACCCTGAGGGCAGCGCGTGGTGCAGGTCTGGCACGAGGCACACAGCCAAGGGGTCTTTGCGTCAAACAGCTCCTTTTCCAGGCCGAGTTGCGCCGCGCCCAGGACCTGGTTTGGCGCCATGTCAAAGAACTCCGCCAAAGGGCACCCGGACGTGCACTTCGCACACTGGTAGCAGAGATAGACGTTTTCGCCCGTCTTCTCCCGAATTCGTTCCGCCAGCTCGCTATTCACCTTGACGGACATGGCTTCTCCTACGCAGCTCTCCGCCCCCAGCTCGGGGACGGTCACGCCGGCCCGCTCATTACCGGTCTGGGCAGCAACCCGGCCCGGGTGACAATCTCTGCTACCGCCTCTTCCCACTCAATGGCCATGATGTGCACGCCAGCTACGCCGGGAATCTCGCGCACCTGCTGGATCAATTCCACACAGATGTCAATCCCTACCTTGCGGGTAGCTTCCACCCTGGCCTTCTTGTCTTCGATGCCGGCGCCGGCCGCCTCCATCCGACCTACGATTTCCTCGGGCATGTCCAGGCCCGGCACACTGTCCCGCATGTACTTGGCCGCCCCGACCGACTTCAGGGGGCCCACCCCGGCCAGCAGGTACACCTTCTCGGCGAGGCCCAAGTCGCAAACCCGCGCCATGAAGTCCCGAAAGCGGGCCAGATTGTAGACCAGCTGCGTCTGAACAAAGTCTGCGCCGGCATTCACTTTTTTCCCCAGGCGCAGCGGCCGCCATTCGGCAGGATCGGCGAAAGGGTTTTCCCCCACGCCCACAAAAAAGCGCGGGTTAACCCCCTTGATCTCCTCACCGCATTGAAAACTCGCGTGGTCCCGAAGATCCGCCACCATTCGAACCAACTGAGTTGAGTCCAGATCATGAACGTTCTTCGCCTGCGGATGATTGCCGAAAGAGTGGTGATCACCCGTCAGACAAAGGACATTGCGCAGCCCGAGCGCATAGGCTCCCAGGAGATCGGACTGCATGGCCAGCCGGTTCCGGTCCCGGCAGGTCATCTGCATGACCGGCTCAAGACCCTCCTCGATTGCGATCCGGCCCGCCGCGATCGAGGACATCCGCACAATCGCAGTCTGGTTGTCCGTGATGTTTACCGCGTCCGCAAGGCCCCGAAGTAAGGCGGCCTTTTTGCGGATCACCGCGCCATCGGCATTTTTCGGTGGGCCAAGCTCGACGGTAACTGCAAAATGACCTGCTCGCAACACCTTCTCTAAGTTGCTTCCTGAACGGTACCCGTTGTTGGTCGCATCCATAGTTCACCTCGGCCCCGAGCCAGCTTGCTCTTCCGCATCGGCCAGGCGAAGGTCCTCCCGCACGATCTTGCGGGGCCCTCCGTCTCGCGAGGTGCGCCAATCCTTCGGCGGCTGGATTTCCAGCAGCAGTTCCAGCCTTCCTTGCGCCTTCAAGCGGTCATAGATCAGCTGCCAGGCACAGTCGACGTCTCGATTGATCTCACACCGGCCCCCCACGGAGCCGCCGCACGGGCCGTTGAGAAGCTGTTTGGAACAACGCGCGATCGGACAGATTCCACCCGTCAAGGCCAACAGGCAATTGCCACAGGCCTGGCACCGCTCCGCCCAGACCCCCTGTTCCATGGGCAGACCCATGAACGAGGTGTTCAAGCCCGGGATCACAATCTTCTGAGGATAGCGCTCGGCTAGGGCTTGGGCTCCCACCCCGCACCCCAACGAGAGCACACAATCAGCTTCCTCAATCTGATCGTGGAGGGCGTCGATGTACTCCCACTCGCATTGGCGCTGGACCACGCTCGAGATGACCTGCCTGGGTTTCCCCTCCAGCCGGCTGGACATGCGAAGCGCGGAGGCGAGCACTGCCGACTCCTTCTCGCCGCCAGCAAAACACACAGTGACGCAGGTACCGCACCCAACGACCAACACCTGGCGCCTATCTCCCAGCAGACTGTTAATTTCCTCTAAGGGCTTCTGTTCCGCAACAATCATTCTGCCTCCCATCCTTCATCGCTCGGCAAGTCTTCCGTGCGCCCCCGCAGCCGCCCGGCATGCCTCTTCCGCCCGCCCAGCAGCGCCCTTCCGGTTTGGAGGGCCACGCCCCCTCCTACTTCAAACGCAAGGGGCTGGGCCCCAGGGCGCGAACCCGCTCGACATGCGACTGGGCCTCTCGGGCTACAGTCCCGCCTTGCCCTCCGGACACAAGGACCATGTGCACCCTCTCCCCTTCGATCCCGATCTTCTGAAGGAGATCTCGCGCCCGCTCCAGACGCGCCTTTGCCCGAACGTTACCCTGAACGTGATGGCAATTCCCCAGCGCACACGCCACCACCATCACCCCGTCGGCCCCCTCTTCAAAAGCCTGCAAGAGGTAGAGTATGTCAAGCTTGCCCCCACACGGCAACCGCACCACCTTCAGATTCGCCGGATAGGCCAGCCTCATCGCGCCCGCCGCGTCCAGCGCGGCGTATCCACAATACATGCACGTGAAGGCGGTGATTTCCGGCTCAAAATGAAGAACCTCTTGCCTATGGGCTATCTTCTCTTGGGTCTCAATCTGACTCACGTCGCATCACTCCAGGCTGTGGCGCCCAACCGACTTCCAAGACGCAGGGCGTTGTTCGGACAAACCGACTGGCACGAGCCGCACCCATTGCATTGCCAAGGATCGGCCCAGACCGCTTGTTCCCCCGCAACCCAATTCAAGGCGGAGTAACGGCACGCCCTCAGGCAGAGATGGCAGCCATTGCACCTCTGATCATCAAGCCGGACCACCAGCGTTGACAGCGCCATCTTCCTTACGCCGCCTGCGCTTCAGCCACAGGCTCCCAACTCCCGAGCCCAAAGCTGACTTGCTCGTCCAGGTAACCTCTCAACTGAATAGCCTTCGCCGGACATTCCGCGGAACACGTACCGCATCCCTGGCATAGCGCCGGATCGATCCACGCGGCCCCCAGAATCCCACCCACCCCAGGCTGATCGCAGCGGACACGGGGAACCCCAAACGGGCAGGTACGCACGCAAGTCAGGCACCCCGTGCATCGCTGTTCATCCACGAAAGCCACCCCGCCTCCCACCTCGATCTCCGGGCGGCTAAGGATGGTGAGCGCACGACCTACCGCGGCCAGTGCCTGCGTGCTGCATTCCTCAATGAACTTGGGATAGTGAGCCAAGCCCGCCAGGAAGACCCCTTCCTTGTCAAACTCGATCGGTCGCATCTTCAGATGCGCTTCTTGAAAGAAGCCTTCCCGCGAGAGTGGCACGCCCAGGACTTCGGCCAATTTCGACGATCCATCGGCTGGCACAATCGGGGTACTGAGTGCGAGAATATCGGGCTCCAGCTCGATCATTTTCCCAAACACGGGCTCTTGCACATCCACCCTGAGCGTGCGACACCCGCCGTTTTCGAGCACCCGCGCATGGGGCGGGTTGGAGTCCGTGTAGCGCATGAACAGCACCCCTTCGGCCCTGGCCTGCAGGTAGTACTGCTCGCGGAACCCGTAGGTCATGATTTCCTTATGCAGAACAATCACGCGGCAATCCGGGTTCAACTTCTTCAGCCGCAAGGCGTTCTTAATCGCGTTTGTGCAGCAGATGCGAGAGCAATAGGACGGTAGTGCCGCCCCATCCACGCACTGAATCATCACGACTTCCCTGAGTCTTTCCACCTCTTCCGGTTCGTGCGCGAGCATCTCCTCCAAGCGCGACTGCAGCACGACTCGCTCATTCTCCCCATACAGATACGCCTTGGTGCCAGACTCCTTGCCCCCCACCGCCACAATCGTCACCGCATGCCGAATCTCGTGCCTGCGCACCTCTCCTCCCGGCACTCGGGTCTCAATCAGACTGCGAAAGTCCCCTACCGTTCCTTCCTCCCGCACCAGCTGGCTCTGGAAATGAATGGTCACATGCTCGTCCGCCGCCACCCGATTCACGAGATCGCGCAACAAGCTTTGCGGATTGGCCCCGCTCGCCGTGTAGTAGACATGGCTCAGATTCCCGCCCAGGGCCCCGGTCCGCTCAACCAGATGAACTTCAAAGCCCGCGTCCGCGATCGCCAGAGCCGCCGTCATCCCCGAAATCCCTCCACCGATCACGAGGGCCGCTCGCTGCGGGACGCGAGTCTCCTTCTCAATCGCCTGCGCCTTCCGGGACCTTCCCACCGCCAAACGCAACATCTCACTGGCCTGGCGTGTCGCTCCACGTGGGTCCCCGGAATGGGGCCAGGCACATTGCTCACGCAGGTTCACCATCTCCAGGAAGTAGGGGTTCAGCCCCGCCTGCCAGACTACGCGCTGGAAAAGGGACTGATGCGTCCTATGGCTGCAGGCAGCCACCACCACGCGACTCAGCTGGCCATCTTCGATTGCATCACGCATTTGGGTCTGTCCCTCGAAGAAGCAGGCCAAGTTGAGTCGCTGAACATGCACCACATCCGGCAGACGCTCCGCGTAGCGTTCCAACGCCTGCAGATCCACGCTATTTGCAATCTCGCCCGAGCACGCACACAGGAATACCCCGACCCGGTTGGGCTGGCTGCCCCGTTCCGCCGTCTCAGGGCCAACGGCACCGCTCACGAAGGGTTGGCTTCGACTGAAAGCGCGCTCCCCCAGGCTTTGCCGCAAGAGGCGCATCGCTTCCGCCGCCGCGCCCGAAGCGTCTGAGAGAGTCTCGGAAATCTCCTTGGGACAGCCAAATGCCCCACAAACAAACACCCCTGGCCGGGAGGTTGCCAGAGGAGCCAATTCCTCGCTCTGGGTCTGGCAGAAGCCATGCTCGTTCAGCTCAATCCCCAAGGCCTCGGCCAGGCCCGCGGCCTCTTTCGGCGGCCGCAAACCGGTGGCCAGGACCACCAGGTCAAAACGCTCCTCCTCGAGAGGACCTTGAACTTGCTCCTCCTCACCCTGATCTCGGCCCCTTGGATAGCGCACAATCAGCTGGCCGCTCGCCGGATCCTCCAAGACCTGCGAAACGCGACTCCGCGTGTACCGGATTGAGCCCGTCTCACGAGCCTTCTCGTAGTAGGCCAAGTACTGCTTGTTGAAGGCGCGCTCATCCATCATGAAGATGTGGCATTCGACCCCAGGAATTCGCTCCTGGGCAAGCATTGCCTCTTTGGTTGCATACATGCAGCAAACTGAGGAGCAGTACGGGTTCACCTGATCCCGCGAACCCACACATTGCAGCCAAGCAATTCTTTCTGGCACTTTTCCGTCCGAAGGTCGCACGACAACTCCTTCGGTTGGTCCCGAACGAGACGCTAGTCGTTCGAACTGCATCGCACTGACCACACCGGGATAGCGCCCATACCCCAGCTCCGGCATCAAGTCCGCTTCGAAAGGCTCGAAGCCCAAGGCCAGGATGATTGCCCCCACATGGATCTCGAGCTCCACGCTGTTGGCGCCCAGATCGATGGCATGCGTCGGGCAGATTTCTTCACATTTTCGACACGTGTCGCAGGCTTGTACTTTCGCCGTAAGGGAGTACGCGTCAGGCGCTGCTCGGGACGCGGACTTATGCACAATCGTCACCCGGCTCAGGCCCGCCTGGAACTCGCTGACTCGATCGAATCGGCAGACCTGAGCACATCGGCCACAATTCGTGCAGCGGCTGGGATCCACATAGCGCGGATGCTGCTGCAAGCGCACGCGAAAATCTCCAGCCTCACCCTCACAGGAGAAGACCTCGGTAAGGCTCAGACAAGTGATGTTGGGGTGGGGATTGTGGTCCAGAAGGACCGGGGAGATTGTCGGCCGGGTGCATCCGTAGCCCTGATCCGAAGTCCCGCGGCAGAGAACACAGTCGTGCGTGGGGAACATGAACCCGATCTGGGCGACCCGGCCCCCCAGCGAAGGGGCTCGCTCCACCAGATACACATGAATACCCGCCTCGGCGAGATCCAAAGCGGCCCGCATCCCTCCCACCCCTCCGCCCACCACCAAGACACTCCGTGCATTGCCCATTCTTCTCATCCTTTTGTGAAGCCGGCCGAGACTTCCCCTCAAAAGGTAAGCAAGTATTCCTGCGCGGCCAACGCCGCCTTGGCTCCTTCGCCGACCGCGATCAAGACCTGTTCGGCGAAAACATCGGTGACATCCCCGGCCGCAAAGACCCCAGGGGCCGAAGTTGCGTTCTGGCAATCGACATGTATTCTCTGGAGAGGGTCCCGCTCCACCAAACCCGCCACCATCTCCGACTGTGGGGACAACCCCAGCTCAACGAAGAAGGCGTCCGCCCGCAATTCTCGCCTCTCGCCGTCCCGAGAGATGGCCAGCGCGCGCGCATATCCGTCTCCGATCACCTGATCCACGGCGTAGCCTTCCAGGATCTCCACGACCTTTTCGGCGGCAATCCGCTTTCCAAAAGCGCTCCCCAAATCGCCGTGTGTCGGCGCGAGCAAAGTCACCCGCTTGGCAATGCGAGCGAGCTCCGCCGTGGACCGCAGCGCCAGGCCCCGGTCCCCGATGACCACCACTTCCCGGTCCACGAACAGGGGCGCATAGGAAATCGCGCTGTAGCACAAACCGCGCATCATGAATTCTTTCTCGCCCGGCACGTTGAGCAGGCGGCCCAACGCTCCGGTGCACACGATCAGCGCCCGCGAGTCATAGGTTTTTCCCGATTGAGTGTGGACCCGATACCCCCCCTCCCTGCGTTCGACCCTCTCCGCCTTGTCAAACGTCCGTGAAAAATCCAAGTATTCCACCTCATTGGCGAACCGGCTGACGACCTCCTCTCCGGTGATCACCAGGTGGTGCTCCACAAACGGCACCTGAAGCCGGTAATTGGTCTTGCCTCCCAAGTCGCGCGTGATCAAGAGAACGTCCAGCCGCTTTCGCAGGGCGTAGACTGTCGCCGTCAGCCCAGCCGGCCCACCGCCAAGAATTGTCAGGTCGTACACGCCATCCCCTCCGCCTCGCCCTACTCAGCCGGTGCGATAAACCCCTCTTCCATCATTCGCTTTGTCAGATTCCGCGACCTCGCGATGAGGGCCTCGGCTTGCTGGAATTCTTCATCGTAGCTCAGGTGTTTGTGGGCCACGCCCTCTTCCACCGCTCTGGCGGCGACCGCTGCCGCCTCCCGCGGGAAGACCTCCCACTCGTCCATGGTCGGCAGGATGTAGTCCGGACGCAACCCCTTGGCGGCGGCCGTTTCCGCCAGAGTCTCCGCGGCCGCCATGCACATTCCCTCGGTGATCGTCTGCGCCCGCACATCGAGGGCCCCCCGGAATATCCCGGGAAAACCCAGCGCGTTGTTCACTTGGTTTGGGAAGTCCGACCGCCCGGTCGCCACCACGGCCGCTCCCGCCTCCTTCGCCTCCCAAGGCCAAATCTCCGGAACCGGATTGGCGCACGCAAAAATGACCGGGTCGGGCGCCATTCTCCTCACCCACTCGGCGCGGAGAGTGCCAGGACCCGGCTGAGAGTAGCAAATGACAACGTCGGCACCTTCCAAGGCCTCAGGAACCGAGCCCTCGCGATTGTCCGCGTTCGTTATCTGGCAAAATCTCCAGTTGTCGACGAACTCGGCTTTGCGCAATTCAAGATCACGGCGACCCTTGTTGAGCATCCCGCGCACGTCCACCACGTGGCACCGCCCCGGGTCGGCGCCCAAGGCGAATAGCAACCGCGCACAAGCCACATTGGCCGCCCCTGCGCCGACGAAGGCAATGCTCACTTCGGAAAGCTTCTTGCCCACCAGCTTCAGCGCGTTGACCAAGCCGGCCAGAGTCACCGTTGCGGTCCCCTGTTGATCATCATGCCAGATTGGAATCTCCGACCGCTGGCGCAGGATGTCGAGGATTCTGAAGCACTTCGGTTGGGCGATGTCTTCCAGGTTGACGGCTCCAAAACCAGGCTGCAAGAGCAAGACCGTCTCAATGATCTTGTCGGGATCCTTGGTGTCCAGCATGATCGGCCAGGCATCGACCCCGCCCAGGTATTTGAAAAGCAGAGCCTTTCCTTCCATCACAGGCAATCCGGCTTTCGGCCCAATGTCTCCGAGGCCTAGCACGCGCGTCCCGTCCGAAACCACCGCAACCGCGTTCCACTTATGCGTGTACTCAAAAACCAGTTCGGGATCTTGCTCGATGGCCTTGCAAGGAGCGGCGACTCCCGGCGTGTACCAGATCGCAAAGTCCTCAAAATCACGAACTGGACACTTGAGCGTCACCTCGACCTTGCCCCGGTACAGCGGGTGAAGCCGCATCGCGTCCGCCGAGGGCCGCTTGGCCTTCGCCAGCAACTCCTCCACCGTGGGGGTGGACATAGCCTCAGACATGGATGTCCTCCTGCACCACTTGTGCGCTGGCATGCTCTTGTCCAGCCGACACCTTGCACCCTAGACGCCCAACGCCGCCCCGCTCGCGGAGGTCTTGGGGGGCGCCTACAGTCGAAGATACGAATCGGTGTAGATCACCTTATTCAGCAGGACCTGGACGCTCTTCCAGACTTCGACCTGTTCTAGATCCGACATGTCGACATCAGTTGGTTCCAGTTCGCCTCCGGCCGCCACCGCATCGAACAGCTTCAAGTACAGGCGGCCGAGTGGCGCCGACTCATCCCGACGCTCAACCCAGCGCAGAACTTCCATCAGCTTTTCGTCCAAGGGGTCAATGATGGCTCCGTCCAGCCCCACGGCGAGCAGCATGACCATATAGGTCCGATTCAGCAGGGAGCGCATCGGCCCAGGCACCTGATTCGATACGTTCGAGAGCCCAACCACGGTCATCGGCGGAGGATCAGCCACCATCTTCAGCATCCGCACCGCCTCGATCGCCTGCGGGACGTATTCCTGGCAACCCGACACGGTCAAAATGAGCGGATCCACAAGCAACCGATCCATGGGGATACCAACCTCCTCCGCCCGAGGAAGCAGTTTCTCCATCGCCAAGCTCACCCGGGCTTCCGCGTTGACCGGGATCCCACTCTTCTCCATGCACAGCGCAATGAGCCGCGCCCCGTACTTTGCCGCCAACGGCGGCACACTGGCAAGCCGCTCTTCCTCGGCCGAGGCAGAGTTCACAATCGAGTTCGATCCGACCTTTCGCAGTCCGACCTCGATGGCTGCGAGATTGGTCGTGTCAAAAGAGATCGTCATCCCCCCTACGCCTTCTTGAACACAATCGACCAGCCAGTCCATCACCTCCGGCCCCGCCTTCTTCTGCGGGCCCACGTTCAGGTCCAACGCATCCGCCCCTGCCGCCTTCTGCTTCCTGGCCAGATCGACAAAGTAAGCTCCATCTCTTTGAGCCAGGGCCTCCTTCACGCGAGGCGAAATGATGTGGATGTTCTCGCCGATCTTAATCATGGTTCCTCCCAGTGACTCTGCCCAGGGTCCATCTCGATCTTCCCCCCAAAGGCGGCCGCTCGAAATATCCTCTCCGCCTCAGGGGAACAAATGACCGGCCATTTCCGAGACGGCTCGAAACGCCGGCGACTCGCCATCCAGCTCAAACAAAGGTCGCCCTGCCCCATCAAACTCGGTGACCAGCGGATCCTCCGGGATCTGACCCACTACTTCAGCCGGGATTCTCCTGAGGGCCTCATCCAGGGCCGCAGGCAACGGCCCCCGAATCCGGTTCAGGACCAACACCGTCCTCCCTATCTTGATCCCCAACGACCTGGACAGGGTAGCCATCGCCTCTGCCGTTCTCACCCCCCGCAGCGACGGGTCGCTGGCCAACAAGAGAACATCCACGTCCTGCGTGGTCCTCCGGCTGAGGTGCTCCATGCCCGCCTCATTATCGATCACGATATAGTCGTAAGCGTGACTCACCGTATCCAGAATTTGGCGCAGAAGATGGTTGACAGCGCAGTAACACCCCGCCCCCTCCGGCCGGCCCATCACGAGCAGATCCACCCGATTTCCTTCCTCGACCGCCATCCGCACCTCTCGGTCCAAAAAGTCCATCTTGGTGATCCCCTCCAGGCCGCCAGCGTTTGCCCGCTCCCCCAGCTCCTCGCGAATCTCGCCCAGGGTAGTGGGCAGCGGGAGTCCCAAGGCTTGATTCAAGTTGCAGGCCGGGTCGGCATCAATCGCAAGCACCGCCCCCCGGCGATTCTCCAAGAGCCAGTGAATCGTCAGGGCGGCAATACTGGTCTTGCCTGTCCCACCTTTGCCCGCGATCGCAACTGCAAAGCTCAATTCACAACCTCCCACTCAAACCGGATCACTTCGGCAAGGCGGCCAACTCCTCCCAGACAGGGGAGACGCTCGGGAACAAGGAGATGTCCGTATGCGGCAGGAAGAGCGCCGCGGTAAAGGCGTCGTAGAAGGTATTGTCGGCCGACAATTCCAGGTAGGTCATCTTCCCCGCCATCTCGACCACCCGCGCACGGGAGTCCCTGGAGAGCAGAGCCATGTAGGCCCCCTGAACCGCCGTGTTTCCCAGGAAGTTGAATCGCTCCCAGGGCAGATCCGGGAGCAATCCGATCTGCACGGCCTTTTCCACATTCAGATACTTCCCGAACGAACCGCCAATGAGCACCTTCTGAACATCACCGAGTTTCAGGCCTACGCTCCGGGCGAGCACGCTGAACCCGGCGTAGATGGCGCCCTTGGCCCGCATCAGGTTGTCTACATCCGTCTGGGTGAGCACGATATCCCGCCCAATGCCAGTGTCCTTTGCCCAGACCACGACATATTCCCCCCCATGCTCGCCCTCCCGGCAGCGATTGGTCCGTCCATCCACCACGAACTTGCCACCTCGGTCAATCACTCCCGTAATGAAGAGCTCCGCCAGGAGAGATAGCAAGGCGGAACCGCACAATCCTCTGGGCTGACCCGCTCCCATCACGCGATAGGTCGGCTCCAAGCTGCGGGAGTTAACCCAAACTTCCTCGATCGCACCCAAAGTGGCACGCATGCCGCTGGCCACGCCCGCTCCTTCAAAGGCCGGCCCGGCTGAGCACGCGCAGCTGACCATCCAATCTTTGGTTCCCAGAGCCATTTCTCCGTTGGTCCCCACATCGATAAAGAGCGTCAACTCCTGGCTGTCGCACATTCCCGAAGACACGACACCCGCTGTGATGTCCGCGCCGACGTAGGAAGCTACACCGGGAAGGCAGTCCACGCTCGCCATGGGATTCACATTCAGCCCGATCTGCCCCGCCTCGACGGGCTGCGGCCGATTAACCACCGGGATGTAGGGTGCCAGGCGGATCGAGGCCGGAGGGATCCCGAGGAAAAGGTGGATCATCGTTGTATTCCCGACCACGGTGGCTCGGTAGATCTCCGCGGGGCTCACCTTCCGTCGTGTGCACATTCGGTCAATGAGAGTGTTGATCGTCCCGCGCACGAGCTGGCCGAGTTCCGCCAGCCCGCCCACCTTCCCGGCGTAGATGATGCGCGAGATGACGTCCTCCCCGCGCGAAATCTGACCGTTGTATTCCGCAGCTCGATCAATGGCCTCCCCGGTCTTCAGGTCCACCAAGTAGGTCGTCACCGTAGTCGTGCCAATGTCAATCGCAATCCCGAAGGGCCGAATCGGCCCAGGGCGGACGTCGACAACTCGCCACCAGCCCCGCGGGGAACTCCAGGTATCCGTCTCAACAACCGCTTGCGCCTTCCAGCTTCCCGACCGCAACAGCTCCCCCATCTGCCGCAGGATCGCCAGCGGCACGACGGGAGGAGGTAGTTCTCTCGGAGCGCCTGATCGACCCAGGCGCCGGAGCATGTCGGGAGTGCTTGCATCTAGCAGCGAGCGCAGGAGGCGGGTTTGGTCATCAACGTTGTCCCCCAGATCTGGAGGGTCCATGGCCAGGTCGAGTACGCGAATCGTCTGGTCAAATTCCGCCTGGTATGCGAACGGCAGCTCCACCGGCCGTTCCACCCGATCCGTGACGAGCTTGCGTTCGACCTGCTCTTGGGGAGGGATGCGCACCGTAACATCCCCCTCCACCACCGTCTGACACGCAAGGGCGTACCCCTCCTCAATGTCAGCGGCGGAAAGGCGGATCGCGGAACGCCTTCGCACGGTCCCGTCAACGACTACCACCGCACAACGCCCGCACCGCCCCTGCCCACCGCAGGGCTGGTTCAACTCCAGGCCCGCCGCCTCGATCGCTTCCACGAGCAGCGAGCCGGTCGGCACCTCGATCTTCTTGTTTTCCGGGAGCAGGGTCACTGTGTGCTCAGCCATAACTGTTCCCGTTCCCCCGCGGGCCGAGAGCGGAGACCCTTCTGCAACCCTGGCGCGGGCTCAGACTCCTTCAACCGGGCTCAGGTCTCCTCGCGCCTAACGGTGGGCCTCGCAAATCGACTCTTCAATTTCCGCCACCGGACCCGCCTCAGGACGGCGCAACCAGTAGCGCAGTGGTCCTTCCCGACCGGCAGCCTCGGCCACAAGGCTCATGACCCCTCGATCCAGGCCTCCTGCGGACACGCCAGAGTGCACGGCGCAGGGGGACGACGGTCAACACAAGTCGCCGCGGCTTAAACCACCACCTCTTGCGCCGCGACCAGGCGGTGCCCCTCCATGGCATTCGTCCGGGCTCTTCCCTCCTCTGCAGGCACTCCTACCTCTCACTTCCACATAGCCTTCAGATAGCCGGGGATGTCCACCGCCTCCCGCGGTCCCACCATGATCTCCCAGCCTGGCAGCGCCTCTTCAAGCTCTCCGGACAGTACGGCCACATGGCCCGGGATGATCAGCTTGTGATGCAGCACCTTGTCTTGGACGCCCGTGGTCTTCATGGCCTTGGCAATCCGATCGGCATCAAACTTGCCAGCCGCCCAGGCCGTGAGCACACTCATCCCCTCGGCATCAGCAACCACAAGCCAGCCGGGCCAGCCTGAGCCCTCTACCTCATTCGAAACCGCAAAGTACGTGATCGAAAAGTTGGTCGTCACAAGCACCGGCGAATCGCCCTTCGGTCGGTTGATTTCGTACAATCCAGGTTGAACCTGAATGGGTTTCTGAGGATCGGTGTAGATGTTTTGCCGCAACACCAGGAGAGGGTAGAGACTCGGTGGGTCAAAGCGATCCAAGACAACCAAGCTCCCGTACTTGGCGATGTGTTCAGCGGCCAAAATGGCTTCGTCCACCTTCCCATTGGCCGCCACCCCTGGGAAGGTAATCACCGGATATCCCAGAGGGCGGAACATCTTCTTCAACGCCAGCCGACGGACTTTGGTCAGTTCGATCAGACTATCGCGGTAGCCCTTCACAGCCGGAGCCAGAACGATATCTTCGACCCCGGCCTTGCTCACATTCTGCGTCAACTCCGCCAGCCCTTCCAGGGTCGGCGCCTCTACCGTCAGCGGCAGCTTGCTTGCCTTGGCCAGATCCACCATCCCCTGCCAGTTCTCCCCGGTGGCCCCGTGCAACAGGGGTGTGGCCCCGCTGGCAGCCTTGACTCCTGCCGCCATAACCTGTGGGTCGCGCGACATCAGAATCAGCGGCTTCTTGCTCAAGCCGCAGACCGCACCCACCGCCGCACCGAATGCACTCGCGTCACCCGAGCAGGCCTCGACGGCGAACCCATCCACCCCGAGAGGGATGCCAACATAATCCACCCGATAGGCATCGGCCTCTCTCACCAAGGTCTGGATGGCCTCCAGGCCTTGGCTGTCCCGCACGCGGATGAATAGCCCCGGGCGGTGGTAGAAGGTCTTCTCGTGTCGGAACAGGACGATCTCATTACCGACCTCGATCTTGGACCCTGCTCCCCCCACGGCAACCAGACGAATGGGAGGGGCCGCGGCCGCCTCCAACTTCGTCTTGGCCTCCTCCGTGACATAGGGGCACTGCTTCACCTCTGCCTGCTTGGCAGCTAACTTCATTGCAAACGCGAGGCATGTTGGGAATCCGCATTCCTTGCAATTCGTTTGCGGCAGAAGCTTGTAGATCTCTAATCCGCTCAGTGGCATGTGCGCCTCCAAGAGCTATGTGCGTATGCTTCCGGTGCTCACTTCGTGGCCAACGCTTCGACCAAGGTCTTGACCCGCCGCAACGTCTCCGGATGCCGCACGACTGCAATGTCGGCACCTGCCAGGATCAGACTGGCCGCCGTCAGCGCCTCCCAATTGAGGGCGCGCGTCTTCCATTCCCCCCACGCCTTGGGCACTCCCTCGCCCACTTTGGCTTCTTTTGCCTTCCAGGCTTCCTCACCTGGGGTGACAACCATCGGTTGCTGGGTCATCCCATCGCCTTGCAACGCGGCGAGGCGCAAACGCTCCATCACCGAATAGCCATACTCAATTCCATAGCCAAGCGCCCCGGTGGTGGGGTCCATCACAATCCGCTCCAGGGGCATGCCCATATCATGGATGAGAATTACCAACTGCTTGGCGAGGTTCACATCCATGGGGGTTTTGGATTGCACCAGATGATTGTTCGCCATCGCCGTGGCCACGATCGTTCGGTAGTTCTTGTCTTCGCACACCCCCAGGACCAGCCGCTCCCCCTTTCCCTCCTCAGCCACGGCGACCAGCAGTTCATTGTCCAATTCCGCTTGCCCCGGACCGATCACCATCAACGGCAACCCGGTTGCCTTGAGAACCTTGCGAAGCACAGCCCTGGCATTGTCGGGCGTGTTCGCTTGGCCAGCCTCGTTAGTTGCGCTCAAGACGAGCTGGATCAGATCCGCCCCCCCTTCCTCCGCCGCCCGCGCCCAATCCGCCGGATCCTGCATGGCCTCCCCCCAAGCCTGATAGAGCAGAGGCGACCAGTCCTCCGGTTTCTTCTCTCGGACTTCAATCGCCAGGGCGGGCGAATGGGGCAACTCACCGTCAAAAGAGAGCCCCGCCAGAGTTCCCTCCCCCCCGACCGTCACAGTCCGGGAACGAGTGCCCCCCTCGGCCGCGGTTGCCCCCAAGGTCACTTCGCGGACCTTCCCAGACCATTTTTCCTTTGGAACCTCGATGGTTACAGGCATTCCGCAATCTCCTTCCAGACACTCGCCCTTGAGGCGGCCCCGCGCGGCAGCCCCTCGGCCCTAGAGCAGCGAGGGCATGCTCAGGGCGGGATGGTTCTTCTCCTGGACGTATTTCACCAATCCCTCCACGTCCGTCGCAAAGCGCTCATCGCAGATCTTGTCCAGCAGATCCGGATCCCCCTCACGTTCGCAAGTGGCCCTCAGCGGTTCCGCCATCTGCTCCTTGAGCACCGAGGACATCCACACAACCCGTTTGAACCCTCCGTCCGCCGACAGGAACTTCGGACTGAGGATATAGAATTTGCCGTGGCCCATGATTCCGGGGGTCTGCAGTCCGCCCCCGGCCATGCCGGCCAAAGTCGAGAAGGTCATACCCGCCGGGGTCATGCTGGTATCTTCTCGACTCACAATCATCACGCCGTTCGCCTCCGGGATGACCATGGCAATGCACTCGAAGCACCCGCAGGCGGTCATGGGGTTCTCCATGATCGAATAGACGGCCACCTCACCTACCTGGCCGTGGCTGGCCGTCTGGACAAACTCGTTGATTCCTTGCCAGTACCCTTTGACCGGATCGAGGGCCGCCCCTTTGCGGATGGGCTGGTTGGGCCCCGTTGGATTGATCTGGTTGGAGGCCTTGCAGTCGAGCCAGTTGTAGGCGCCACACAACCCCAAACGCTGCGG
>JBEKHT010000053.1:0-15627 GCA_050012135.1 Anaerolineales bacterium
ACCCACCTCCCAGGAATGATCTCTTGTGGGTGCCGCGCAGGTTGGTTTGCGGCTGGCCTACCTGCAGCATACGCAGAGGCGCCCGAGCGATTCCGAGACAGGCCGCCTGGATCTTGCCCCGGGTGGCCTCAGCCCCAATACCGCTCTTGCGCCTCCAGCATAACAGGAACCCGCCAATCCCGGCTGTCCGGCTTTCCTGGGCCTTCCCGAAGGAGCAACTGGGACGGAATCTCTCACTCCAGGATCCTTCTTGCGCCCGCCTTGCGCGAAGGTTACGTCCAGTTGTCCCTGGGCTTTGCGCAACAGGTGAAGAGCGGCGCAATGCAATTCATCCTCTTCAGACAATACATCCTGGGCTCAGTTCTGTAGCGGGACCGGCCTCCTGCCTTGCAGGCTCAGGCTTGCGAACTTCAGTCAACCTCGGCTCCATTGAATGTCCTATAAGGCCGACAGGTTTGCAGCCGGCGAGGGCGAGGAGCCCCACCCAAAGATCGACGCTCAGCGGGGCGGGCAATATTGGGGCGACCGACACCCGGAGCCAGCTGGTCAGTCTCGGAGAAAGAGGGCAGGTCAGGGCCCCAGCGCCTCCCCCATGCTGGCCTGTTCACCGCACTACCGCTGTGTGCCCCGGATGGAGGACGGACCGATTGTGATGCCCAGCGAGGAAGTCGCCTGAGGCGGTCCATTTCGACCTGCTCAACCACTTCGACCACATATTTGTCTTCGCTCGTCAAGCGATTCCATAAGCAGGCGCGTTGCCAGGGGGCTCGTGGCCTCCCCGGTCGTCTGAAGGCTCACCTTCTTGCCTTCGGAGGAATCTGGCATTCCAGACGGGCTTGAACCCTATCCCTTGCCGCGGCCGTTCCCTCCCGGCTCGTATCCTGTCGGCAAAAAATAGCGCTCTCACGACGAGAGCGTGGGAGCTATGGTAACATGGCCCCGTTCGCCTGTCAAAAGAGACGAGACTCCGGGACTGAAAAAAATGCACAAGGTGGGGAACAGGAGGTTTCAGGCGCTTCTCTTCCTTCTGATCTTGATGCTGCCAGCGTGCTCCTTGACCCAGGGGCTTCCCTTCGCGACGCAGATCCCTTTCCTCGCCCCGGCCGCTGCTCCTTCCTCCACCCCTTTCCCATACCTTCAGCAAGCGGATCACGCTCTCTTCCTTGGCGATTATCCTACCGCCCTCACCCAGTACCAAGCGGCATTGTCCACCAGTTCGCCAGCAGATCAAGCACTGCTTGGCCTGGGCCGCACCCAGCTAGCGGCAGGAGACCCCGAGACCGCTCAGCTCACCCTGCAGTCGCTGATCAGCACCCAACCGCACAGCCCGCTTCTGGGCCAGGCGGAGTTTCTCCTGGGAGAGGCGGACAGCGACCTCAAGGACTACTCGGGCTCGGCCAAGGCCTACCAGGCTTACCTCTCCCTCGAGCCAGGAGTGATTGACTCTTACGCCCAGGAAGACCTGGGCGATGCGCTTGCGGCGGCGGGTCAGGCCGGCCTCGCCGCACAGGCCTATGCCGCCGCGGCCACTGCTCCCCGGGCCGGAAGCCCGTTGCCCCTCCTGGAGAAGGAAGCCGACGCCCTGCACCAAGGCGGATCCGACGATCAAGCGCTATCCCTCTACGGTCAGATCTTCAAGGTCAGCACCAATGACTACGACAAGGCACGTCTCGACTTCAAGATGGGCGAGATCCTCGTGGTCCAGGGCAAGACCCAGGACGGGTACACACGATACATTGATGCGGTGGCCAACTATCCCCTCAGCCATGACTCCTATCTGGGCCTGGTGGAACTGGTCAACGCGGGAATCACGGTGGACGACCTCCAGCGGGCCATCGTCGATTACTACGCCGACGAATACCCGCCCGCCCTGGCCGCGCTCAACCGCTATCTGGCGGGTTCGCCTGCCCTGGCCGCCAAGGCTTACTACTACCGCGGCCTGACGGACCTGGCCCTCAATCAGCCGGATAGTGCGATCTCCGATCTTCAGTCTGCGATCCAAGAGGGGCCTTCGAGCCAAGTCTGGGATCGGGCCTGGTTCGATCTGGCGGACGTCCGCTCTTCTGGGAAAGGGGACACTCCGGGTGCAATTCAGACCTACCTGCAGTTCGTTGCCGTCGATCCGACCCATCCGCGCGCGGCGGAGGCCCTCTTCGACGCGGCCCGGCTGGCGGAGGGGAGCGGCGACCTTGGGACGGCCGCGTCCCTATGGAAGCGCTGTGGCCAGCAGTACCCCAGTTCCGATGACGGGCCTGATTGCGCGCACCTAGCCGGGATCAGCTACTACCGCAGCAACGATTTTGCGAACGCGCTGGCCCAGTTCACGAGCCTGGCGGGGTCCGCCGATGCCAGCATCCGCTCCCGAGCCCTATTCTGGATGGGGAAGACCCACGCGGCCCAGGGCGACACCGCAGGCGCCAAGGCGCTGTGGACGCAAACCGCTCAGGCGGACCCGACCGGGTACTACTCGGACCGCGCGCAGGACCTATTAGTCGGCCGCCAGCCTTTCGCGCTGCTGGGCCAGTATGGTTTCGGCTTTAACCTGGCGACCGAGCGGGCACAGGCGGAGGCCTGGGTCCAACAGCGGTTCCCCCAGCCCACCCCGGAGCCCTCCCAGGCAATTCAGGCGGCGCTGGTCAACGACCCAAGGGCTAAGCGAGGTCAGGCTCTCTGGGATCTGGCGCTTTATTCGCAAGCCGAGGACGAGTTCGACCAGCTTCGGAGCGACTTATCCAAGGATGCGGTCGCTTCCTTCTATTTGAGCAATTACCTACTTGACCTCGGCTACTACCCAGGAGCGATCTTCGCCGCCCGGCAGGTACTCGACCTGGCCGGAATGAACGATGCGACGACCCTCACCGCACCGGCCTACTTCAGCCATGTCCGCTTCGGACCCTACTTCTCGGACTTGCTCCTGCCTGAGGCTCAGGCCTACAGTCTCGACCCACTACTGCTTTTCGCCGTGGTCCGGCAGGAATCGCTTTTTGGGGCGACCGCCAGCTCCACCTCGAATGCTTATGGCCTGATGCAGATTATCCCCTCCACCGGGCAGGAGGTCGCGAAGAAGCTCGGCCTGACTGATTTCACCGACGCGGATCTCGCCCGGCCGGTGATCAACGTCAAGCTGGGAACGGCCTACCTAGCCGAGCAACGGGACGAGCTCGGAGGCAACCTCTACGTGGCCCTGGCGGCCTACAACGGCGGCCCGGGCAATGCGGCCCAGTGGCAGACGCTCGCCCCAAACGACCCGGACCTCTTCGTGGAGACCGTCCGCTACGCGGAGACGCGCACCTACCTCAAGGACATCTACGAGATCTACGCAATCTATCGGCAGCTTTATGCGGGAGGCCGCTAGAAAGGCCGGCATGGCCGGCCACCGGGGGCCGTCTATCGAAGTAGCCGCGCTTTACGACCGGGCGGGGTGGGCACACTAAGCCCGTGACTGGACCCTCTCCTCTTGACGGCATCGCCATCTCGTGAGGGGCTCTACGTAGGGATGGTCGCGGCTCTGAGGATAAGCATATGCAGCAGTGGCTACTTGGAATGCTCAACGCAATTCGTCATGGTGGGCTTTTGGGGAGCGACCTGAACACATGGTTGGGCATGGCTGCCCTGGTCGCGATCACAGGCTTGATATGGGCTGCGTGGTACCTGGCGCTCTGTGGATTCTGCCGCTCTGCGCTATACGCCATGGTGGCCTCCATGCTCATGACGATTTCTCAAATCACTCTCAGCGAACTCGGTGTCGGCCTGATCGGGCTCCTTTACGCGCCGGTCGTGATTGGAGTTAACCTGGCCGCGACCGGCATTGTCTTGTGGACAAGCGTGGTGCCAAAGTGGGGTCGGGTGATCGAGGCACAGCGCCAACTGCTCGCGCAGGTGAGGTCAATCAGGCTTTCGCTATTTGGCAAAGCCGTCTTGGGACTGTACCTTCTGGTGCTCCTTAGAAGTGCCACCCAGGGGTTCTTCTTGCCACCCCGCGAGTGGGATGCTCTGGTCTACCATTTACCGATCATGGCCGCCATCTACCAAGCCCATGCCATCCGACCGCTTCCGAGCCTAGTGATATGGGTTCGAGCCTACCCGTTCAATGTCGAGTTGCTGTCGCTTTGGAATTTGTTCTTCCTGGGCCTCGACAAGTTGGTCGACATTCCCTCGCTACCGGCTATTGTGTTTGGAGCGCTTGCCGCATATGGATTGGCCCGTCGCTGGGGAGCAAGTCGAGATGCCGCCATTGCGGGTGCGGGTATTTTTGCATTTGCGCCGACCATGATCCTGCAACAAGTCAGTTCCCATGTTGACGCCTTCATGGCCTCGATTTTCACAATGGGTGTGTACCTGCTCTTTGCAGCGTCGGACGCTTTCGATGTCAAGGGCAAGCCCGCGATGCTCGGCCTCGAAGTCGGTCTCGCGGCGGGCATCCTGGCCGGGGCCAAATACACCGGCCTCTATTATTCCCTGGCCCTAGGCTTGCTTCTCCTGGGATGGTGGATCGGCAGTTCGCAAGAGGCAGGTGCGCCCGCCGGGGTGAGGGGATGGGCCTGGAGAGCACCACAGGTCGTCTGCCCGGCCCTAGTCGCCGTAATAGCCCTGAGCGCCTATCCCTACTTGCGCAACCTGTATGTGTTTCGAAACCCGATTGCACCCTACGAGGTGTCAGTGCTGGGTCGTGTAGTTTTCCAGGGCCAGAGGGATCCTGAACAAATCGTCACGGATAACTCATCGCCCCAGATGCTGGCGATGCCCATCCCAGAGCGCTTGGCGACGACCTGGCTGGAGAAGACGGGAAGCCTTGAGGATGAGTTCCTTGCTGGTCTCGGCCCCCTCTGGATTATCCTGGGCGTACCCGCTTTGGCGGTGTGGCTCGTTTCGATTGTCATGCGTCGCCAGTGGCCGCAATTGCTGCTGTGTGGGCTGACCTTTCTGGCTCTCCTGGCCACGCCGGCATTCTGGGTGCCCAGGTACAGCGTCCCGATCCTTCTCCTCGGCGGCCTGGCCACCGCCTGGCTACTCGATCGCCTATGGCCCTTGGCCCGACATGCCACCACGATCCTAATGTTGGCGATGACGGCCCTCTCGGTGTTTCTCACCATGGATCTCGCACAAGTCTCTCCTAAAGTCCTCAGGGATTACGTAGCCTGGCGAGACGATCGAAGTCGATCCAGCGCCGATTTTGTTTTTGTCGGGCGCAAGGCCTTTCTTTACCTTGAGAAGGAAACTAGCGCAAGGCCCGCCACGATCGCATATGGAGGACTGGTGCGGTTCATATACCCTTTATACGGCGCGGACCTTAGGAATCGTGTGGTCGTCTTTCCCACCTCGGATCCACACGTGTGGCAAGAGGATCTGGATCAAAGCGGGGTGGAGTACGTGATTGCTGTGAAGGGCAAGGCAGAATTCACGATGACGACAGGGGACCCAGAATTCCAGGAGGTGGCTTCCGATGCGGGCGTCACGGTCTTCAAACGAAAGTAATCCCGGGACCTCCAGATGGGGACTCGCCGAGGCGGAGCTTGGGAGCTTGGCTTTCGTCGCTCTTACCTGGGGGCTTGCCGCGCTTTATTTGGCCCAGCGGGGGAGGAGCCACGATCTCATCACCATGTGGGGCTGGATCAAGTCCGTGCTGAAAATTCTTATCGTCCCAGGGGTGTAAGCCCATGAATGCCGGAATGGCCTATTGGCCGTTGTTTCTCCTTGTGTCGTGTGTGGGTTACTGGCTTCCCGGATATGCCCTTTTGCAGTTGGTCAGCATCCGGGGACTGAGCCGCTGGGGACAGGGACTGCTCGCTGTTCCTGTCTCCCTGGTCATTGTGCCCTATGGGATCGCACTTTTTGCAGGGTTCGTTCATTTCACCCCCTCCTTCTTTCCAGTCGTCCTTTTATCCCTCTTGGTCTGGGCCGTGGCCTGGCTGTTGAAGCGATCGGGGCGCTCGATTGTCTTGGATTTTGGATCCGCAGACCGGGGAACATCCCCAGTGCGCTGGACCGAAAGGCTGATCGCCTCGGCCTTCATCTTGGGCATTTCCCTCGCATTCAATCTACCGCGGCTGGAAATGTTTGTGCATGGGAGTCAGGCCCTAGTAGCCGCGAGCGGGGATGAATACTGGCATATCGCCGAATTGACCGCGGTCGCTCGCAGCGGGGTCCCGCCGTTTCACTATTTCTTTCCCGATTTTCCTTTGTCCTATTATTTCTGGTCTTGGTTCTACCCGGCCCTGATTGCAAATCAGGGGATCGTGGACGTCGCGCTCGCGCGGGCATTGGCGCTCCACGCTCTGGTCCAGACCGTTGCTTTCCTGGGCTTGATGTACTACTTCGTGAGAGAGACGACCCGGACTTGGACCGCCCGAGTTCTGGGGATGGGTTTCGTCACGGTCCTCGGTGGATTCGACGTCTTCCCGACTTTGGGGGGCGGGGCGTCGATTGAATGGTGGCAAGAATACGTCCCTTGGCTCCGTTCGTCCAACGAAATCTCCTCCTTTGCCACCCTGTACATATGGGTACCCCAGCATGTCGCAGCGGCCATGGCATTTCTCATGGGCCTGATCACTTGGCGCCTGGTACGAGGGCCAACCTGGTTGCGAGCAGCCATCACGGGGACCCTGCTGGCCTTTTCGCTGGGTTCGAGTGCTTTTGTCTTTCTCGGTTTCATGCTCGCGCTTTTCATTTGGATGTTGCTGAACTGGCGTGCTCTTCTCAGTCGGCGTGCCGTGTGGTACGCAGGCGTATTTGGGCTCGTGTTCATGGCGGGCGCCTGGTGGCAGCTGCTTTTGACACTTCACCGCCCGGGTGCCATCGTGCTGAGCAACTTCAGGGTTCCGCTTCTTGAGAGCTATCTTGGCATCCACACGCCCCTCTTCGAGCGGGCGGACCGGCTGATGAGCGATGCCGCGTTGCCCCTGGTCGGGACCTGGATCATGTTAATCGAGATGGGGCTGCCTTTTGCGCTGTTTCTTGTATGGCTCTTCAAAGGCAGGTGGTGGCGAGAGTCTTCATGGACACGGCTGGTCGGGGTCTATCCGGTGCTCGCCCTGTTCCTGGTGTTCCTTTTTCAAGATGTAGCCGGTGGCAAGAATCTGGCCATGCGGGGCTTCATTCTCGGCCAAATTCTCATCGTTCTCGGCGCAACCTGCGTCCTGGATGACTGGAAATGGAGAGGGCTCGGGTTGGGGACGAAACTGCTGTTGGCCTACCTCATCCTTCAGGTCGGGGTGGCTCAAGCCGTGTCTGGGGCTCTCGATCTTCGATTCATGGCCAGCGCGCCGATAGGCAGCGTGCTCAGAGTGCCGGGGGAGGTCAAGTTCGCCGGCATGGTCCTTGCCTCCGCTCCATCATGGCCGGGTTCTCTCGAGTACATTCATTGGCTCAACCTGAATGCCCCCAAGGATGCCCTGATCGTGGAGACCGGGCCGCTTCCTAAGGACGACAAGCGCTTCAGGCTCTTGGAACGAATGCGATACCTGAGTCCCTCAGATGCCTGTGGGTTGCTGTACACCTCCAACGACTTCGATCTACTGGGATCATCTCGCCCCAGTTGTGAGGAAAATGCAGCCGCTGCAGCCCCAGGGGATGTATTGGCGGCCGCGGAGAAGACTGAATACGTCCAAACGCGGCACCCCGACATCCTCCTGGTCTGTCGCATTCCTTCGTGTGGCACTCTTGGAAAACGTGTCTACTCCGATCAATATGTGAATGTTCTCTCGATTGACTATCCGGGCCAATGATATTGCTCTCGTGGTTTCTCTTGCTGATCCTTACCCTGGCAGCCTATGTGGCACCCGGCTATCTGTTCCTTCTGTGCTTCAAGTTCCCCGATCTGAATCGGCTGTCCCGAATCCTTCTTTCTGTCCCCGTCTCTCTTGTAATCGTTCCCTTCGTGATGAGCGCACCAGCTGGCACCTGGAGATACCAACCTCAGTTGTGGCACCTCGCGGTGATCGCTGGTGCAGGAGGTCTTGTGGCCTTGCTCCTGGCAAGAACAGGAAAAAGGCCATCCTTGCGGTTCACTTGAAGCGATGAAGGCGGGTCTACCTCAACTCTCGAATGGATATTGGTGGCCGGGTTCGTTGCTGGGATCGCTATGGCAGCGAACCTGCCTCGATTGGACGCTCTCGTGCAGGGCGACATGGCCAGCACCGTCGGCCCCTGGGATGCCAGTTGGCAACTTGCCCAGTTGACAGCCGTTGCGCACGGCTCGATCCCACCTCAGCACTACTTTTTCCCCGAAGCTTCTCTACACTACTACTATTGGTCCTGGATCTACCCCGCCCTTCTCGCAAACCAGCCCCTGGTCAGAATCCCCCTGGCGCGGGCGCTCAGCTTGGCGTCCATGGTGCAAACAGCTGCATTCTTGGGGGTGGCCTACTGGCTAATCCGCCTGAACTTCCGGACTTTGTTTGCCCGGTTGACGGGACTGGGCTTCCTCACAATCATGGGGGGCTATGACTTCTTCGCCTCCATGGGGACCTCCCTGACCGATCGAGAGTGGTGGCAGACGGCAGTCTCTTGGCTAGCGGGTGGGTTTCAGGTTTCCAGTGCCATCACCTTGTATGCGTGGGCTCCCCAGCATGTGGCAGGAGCGATGGCATTTGTTCTTCTGGTCATCTTGTATAAACATTCCCTTGCTTCCTCGATGGTGCGGGCGGCGATCGCTGGAGTTCTCCTGAGCTTTACTCTGGGCACAAGCGCTCCCATCTTCCTGGGCTCTTCGATCGCCGCGCTTGTCTGGGTCCTTGTAAGCAGAGTCAAGTGGTCTCGTAGGCGGCTCCTGTACCCGGCCATCCTGCTCCTGGCGATTTTCCTTGTCGGCTCATGGCGCCAAATCCTACTCAGCCTCGGCAGCTCAGTGAGCCTGGTATGGAGCAGCTTCCGAGTGCCTCTGCTTGAGACATTCTATGGCACGCGCTCCCCGAAAGTTGTGGCGTTCGACCGAGGCCTCACCCTGCTTGCCCTTCCAGCGGTTGCGCCCTGAGTGCTCCTCATCGAAATGGGGATTCCCTTCGTACTGTATATGCTCTGGTGGATGACGCATGGGCCAGGAAACAGGGCGGTGGATCGATTCATGGCAATCTTTCCAATCACGTACGCCGCGCTCATTTTCCTGGTTACAGATACGGGGAGCACGGACGTTATCGCCATGCGGGGGTTCGTGCCGGCCCAGCTGTGCATCGTGCTGCTGGGCCTCCAGTACCTCGATGAGTGGTGGTCGTCGGCAACCACCCGACGAAGAGTGGTGTCAGGATACTTGTTTGCGGTTGCCTTGCTGCCACAGTTGGTCTGGCCCGCGGAGGAGTTGAGATGGTTGAGCGTTGATTCGATTGGCTCTGCTGCGCACACCGGAGGCGAGGTTCACATCCTGCATGTGCTGGTTGCCTCGGAAGCGAAATGGCCTGAGCGCCTCAACTACATCCACTGGGCGAACCGCAGCACGCCAGTCGATTCGGTTTTCATCGAACTGGGCCTAACCGACGAATACCAGGACCAGCGGTTCAAATACTTGGAAAGAACGCGTTGGTTGCCACCGCAGTTAGGCACGGGAGTAATCTGCCCGGAGTGCAACCTCAACCTTTCGGAATTGAGGGGGATAAGTTCTGGGGGAAGTACTGACGCCGTGATCGAGCAGGCAATTGCAACCGGCAAACTTCTTGAGCACCGCCGACCGATCTATGTGGTCGTGCGTGGGCCGAATGCGCCATCGCATGCCGCACTCGCCTACCAGGACCAACGCGTCACCGTCTACAAGATTGACACTGACTGGTACCTGCAATCGCCATAGCGAGGGCTCCCCATTTCGATCTACAAACCGTACCTCGGAGAAGCCGGACAGAACCTTTAGAGGTCGTGCTGTCCTCCAGGCGATCGAATCCCCGCGGTGGGGCTGTCTTTCTGCCAAGCATTCACAATCAAGGAGGCCGCGTTCTTGGGCCATGCCTGGTCCAGTCTGCCTCGGAGGAGATCAGACAATCGTTCATCTTTCCGGTTGGGTCTGCCCGACTTGATCCTTCTCCAAACCGGCGATCGCCAGGGCGCGGGATTGAATTGGCTTCAGGGTAACCTGGTCTGATCCATCTGATCAGTTTGCCCTCGTCCGGCAGAAATCGCTCTTTGGGGCGACCGCTAGCTCCAGCTCGAACGCTTATGGCCTGATGCAGATCATCCCCTCCACCGGGGAGGAGGTCACGAAGAAGCTTGGCCTGACTGATCTCACCGACGCGGACTTGGCCCGCCCGGTGATCAACGTCAAGCTGGGAAGTGCCTACCTGGCCGAGCAACGGGACGAGCTGGGGGGGCAACCTCTACGTGGCCCTGGCGGCCTACAATGGCGGTCCGGGGAATGCGGCCCAGTGGCAGGCGCTCGCCCCAAACGACCCGGACCTCTTCCTGGAGACTGTCCGTCACGAGGAGACGCGCACCTACCTCAAGGACATCTACGAGATCTATGCGATCTACCGGCAGCTTTATGCGGGAGGCCGGTAGAAAGGCCGCCGGGGCCAGCCGCCGGGACCCGTGTATCGAGGAACCGCGCCTCACGATCGGGCGGGGTTGACGAATCAAGCCTGCGCCCGTACTATCTCCTCTTGAGGATATCTCCACCTGGTGAGGGTCTTTACCCAAGGCTCACAGCGGCTCTGAGGATAGACGCATGCAACAGGGGCTACTTGGAATGCTCACTGCAATTCGTCAGGGTGGATTGTTGGGGCGCGGCCTGAACACATGGTTGGACATGGCCGCGCTGGTCGCGATCACAGGCTTGATATGGGCTGCGTGGTACCTGGCGCTCTGTGGATTCTGCCGCTCTGCGCCATGCGCCATGGGGGCCTCCATTCGGGGGAAAACCCCCGGCTTTCCCGAGGAAAATCGCACAGGGCACCACGCTGGCCGAATCGGATCGGTTTGAATGACCGGGGGCTGGGGTGCCCATTGCCACGGGATGAACAGATGAGCAACCTTCTGGTGACGGGCGGGGCAGGTTTCATCGGATCCAATTTCATTCGACACGTCCTGGATACCGAGCAATCTGCCCATATTGTCAACCTTGACGCCCTCACATATTCCGGAAGCCCCGAGAACTTGGCCGACCTCCCCAACCCGGATCGCTACGTCTTCGTCCATGGGGACATCTGCGACGGCCAGCTCGTCTTGGATCTGCTTCGCCGACACCAGATCGATACCATTGTGCACTTCGCGGCAGAGACTCACGTCGATCGCTCGATCCTCGGCCCAGCGCCTTTCATCCAAACGAACATCATCGGCACTTTCTCGTTGCTCGAAGCCGCCCGGAAGGTGTGGTTGGCTGAGCAAACTCGAGGCAAGGACGTTGTGCGGTTCCACCATGTCTCGACCGACGAGGTCTACGGCCCTCTTGGACCGCGTGATCCCCCTTTCTCAGAGACGACGCCGTACGCGCCCAGCTCGCCCTACGCCGCCTCCAAGGCCGCCAGCGATCACCTCGTTCGGGCATACAGCCGCACCTACGGTCTTCCGATCCTCATCACGAACTGCTCGAACAATTACGGCCCGTACCAGTTTCCCGAGAAGCTGATCCCTCTCATGATCCTTTCGGGTCTAGAGGGAAAGCCATTGCCGATATACGGCGACGGCCAGCAGGTGCGCGACTGGTTGTTCGTCGAGGACCACTGTGACGCCCTGTGGACCGTGCTTCGACGCGGCCGCGTGGGGGAGACCTACAACATCGGAGGTGAGGTCCAGCCCACCAATCTTGAGGTCGTGCGCCAGATCTGCGCCGTCTTGGATGAGAGCCTTCCCCGGTCGCCTCACCGACCGCATGCCTCGCTGATCCGCTTCGTAACCGACCGGCCTGGTCATGACCGGCGTTACGCGATGGACACGGCCAAGATCCGCAAAGAGCTCGGCTGGAGGCCACAGCATGCACTGGAGGATGGCTTGCGGCTCACGGTTCAGTGGTACCTCAACCATGGTAGCTGGGTAGATGCGATTCGAACTCGTGGCGACTATCGGGGGTGGATGGATCAAAACTACGCATCCAGGAGACTCGAAAAACCATGAAAGGGATCATTCTGGCGGGCGGACGAGGCAGTCGACTACATCCGCTCACCCTTGCCGTCAGCAAGCACATGCTACCCGTGTACGACAAGCCGATGATCTACTACCCCCTCTCGATGCTCATGCTGGCCGGAATCCGCGAGATCCTGGTGATCAGCACGCCCGAGGATCTGCCCGCATTCCGACGACTGCTAGGGGCTGGTAGCCAATGGGGGCTGAGGTTCGACTACGCGGAGCAGGATGAACCGCGCGGCCTCGCCGACGCCTTTCGAGTTGGGGCAAGTTTCATCGACCAATCACCTGCTTGCCTGATTCTGGGCGACAACATCTTCTTCGGGAACAGACTGCCGGACAGGCTGCGCGAAGCCGCACTACTCACCAAGGGAGCCGTGGTCTTCGCCTACCCGGTCCGGGATCCCGAGAGGTACGGTGTGGTGGAACTCGATGCGCTTGGCAAGGCCATTAGCCTCGAGGAGAAACCGAGACAACCCCGGTCACGCTATGCCGTCCCAGGCATGTACTTCTATGATGCCGAGGTGGTGGAGTTGGCTGCCCAGCTAAAGCCCTCGTCGCGCGGCGAGCTGGAGATCACCGATCTGAACCGTCTTTACTTGGAGCGAGGCCAGCTGCGCGTTCAGGTTCTTGGAAGGGGAGTAGCCTGGCTGGATGCAGGGACACATGAGTCATTGCTCCAGGCATCCAGTTTCGTTCAGACGATCCAGGAGCGACAAGGTCTCTTGGTTGCCTGTCCTGAGGAAATCGCCTACGGCCTCGGCTATATCGACGAGAGCCAACTCAGGGAAATGGCCAAACCTTTGGCCAACAGCACTTACGGATCATATCTTCTAAGGCTCCTTGAGGAGGGACAACCAGAGAGGTAGCGCGTGTTCCGAGGCCTAGGCAGGCGAGCGACCCCTTGATCTCCCTGCCTTTGCATATGCGGCTTGGGTATCACGACGTGCAGCGCGTAGCCAGAGGGCTGAGGGAGATAATCACCCGAACATCAAGGCAGACCAGACCACGATTTGGTCAACAGGCCATTACTATTAGCGCGCGAGCAACATCTTGACACAACGAGGGGCAATGCCCAAGGGAACTCGCATATCATCGTATCAGATCAGGCACATCATCCTGCAACAATCAAAACGCGCCGGGGTGGGGCATATTGGCTCCGGCCTGTCCGTCGCCGATCTGATTGCCGTGCTGTATGATCACGTGCTGCATATTCCACATCCCGACGATCCGGAACGAGATCGCTTCGTCATGTCCAAAGGACATGCCGCGCTCGCATTGTACGCGGCATTGTTTCTCAAGGGTTGGATAACGGAGGAGCAGCTCAACACCTTCTGCGCGGATGGCAGCATGCTCGGTGTCCATCCTGCCCGCGGTTTACCCGGCGTGGACTTCTCGACCGGCTCACTCGGGATGGGCTTGTCCTTTGGCGCCGGGTGCGCGCTGGCAGCGAAGCTCCAGCACTCCTCTCGGCGGGCATTCGTCCTCATGAGCGACGGAGAGTGCAACGAGGGCTCGGTGTGGGAAGCTGCCATGTTCGCGGCGCATCATCAGCTGAGCAACCTGGTCGCGATCGTCGATCTCAACGGTCAACAAGCCCTCGGGTACACAGCGGACGTGCTGGACCTCACACCCATGGGAAGCCACTGGCAGGCTTTCGGATGGGATGTCCATGATGTCGACGGGCACGATGTTGTTCAAATGGCGGCGGTCCTAGACAGCTTTAACACTGCGGAAGGCCGGCCACACGCCTTGATCGCCCACACGGTATTTGGAAAGGGAGTGTCCTTCATGGAGGGACAAATCAAGTGGCACTACTCTCCCTTGTCAGATGAGGAATACGACCGAGCGCTGGCTGAACTCGGAGACGGCTCATGA
The DNA here is from genome assembly GCA_050012135.1 of Anaerolineales bacterium. Classification (GTDB taxonomy): domain Bacteria; phylum Chloroflexota; class Anaerolineae; order Anaerolineales; family RBG-16-64-43; genus JBEKHT01. The sequence continues at coordinate 13,915 of JBEKHT010000053.1, forward strand.
GGAAGGCTTTCGCGGAGACACTGGCCGAACTCGCGCGCCAGGATCCCAGAATCATCTTACTGACAGCGGATCTCGGCTACATGGCCCTGGATCCGTTCTCTCGTACGGTCCCTGACCAATTCATCAATGTGGGCGTTGCCGAACAGAATCTGGTGGGAGTGGGAACGGGTCTCGCCGAAGCCGGTTTCATCCCGTTCCTCTATTCCATTGCCCCCTTCGCAGCCCTGCGACCGTACGAGTTCATTCGCAATGGACCTATATTGCATCGGCTTCCGGTTCGCATAGTGGGTGTGGGTGGGGGATTCGAGTACGGGCCTAACGGCATGAGCCACTATGGCCTTGAGGACATAGCCCTTATGCGCGTCCAGCCGGACATGATGATCGTGTGTCCCGCTGACTTCCACCAGGCCAGAACCGCAATACAGAAGACATGGGATCTGCCGGGGCCGATCTACTACCGCCTCGGGAAGGATGATCTCTCCGTTGTGCCCGGACTAGAGGGAGAATTTGAGGTCGGGCGCATCCAGATCCTCTCGGAAGGAGCCGATCTGGCATTCCTCTCCATGGGAAGTATTACGAACGAGGTTGTCGCGGCCGCCGAGAAGCTAAGAAGGGGCGGGGTTCGTGCCACGGTGGCTGTTGTTTCCAGCATGAATCCCGACCCGACAGAGGACTTGGTACGGCTCCTGGCGCGCTTCCCAGCCGCCGTGTCAGTCGAGGCGCACTACCTGAACGGCGCCCTCGGCTCTCTCGTGGCGGAGGTCATTTCGGAGAACAAGCTCGCTTGTCGTCTCAAGCGGTGCGGAATCCGAGCCACGCCCGAAGGCCTGACGGGCAGCCAGACCTTCATGGAACAGCAGCATGGGCTCTCGTGTAATGCGCTGGCCGAGGCAGCCCGTTCCCTGCTGGAATGAGTCGGCCAGCGGACGTCCGAAACGGAATAATGGGGGCCGTCTCTTGTGAGTAGCCGCCCGGTCGTGCCTCAGGAAGGATTCCATCGATGACCCAATTGAAAACACCACCCAGATTGAGCGCGATCGTGGCGTGCTACAAGGACGAGGCGGCAATTCCGATCTTGTACCACCGACTGACAGAGACGTTGGGCCGTCTGGGAGTCGAGTACGAACTAGTTTTTGTCAACGATGGCAGTCCAGACAACTCAGCACAGCTCCTGGCAGATCTGGCCTCGGCTGACAAGAGGGTGGTGGTCATCAATCACTCCCGCAACTTCGGATCCCAGGGCGCATTCACCAGTGGGATGAGAGTAGCGACCGGTGATGCCGTGGTGCTGTTGGACGGCGACCTGCAAGACCCACCGGAGGTGATTGAAGGCCTCTACCAGAAGTGGCTCGAGGGGCACAAGGTCGTCTACGGCGTGCGCGTTAAGCGAGAAGCTCCCCGGCTGATGCAATTCGCATACAAGGCTTTCTACAGGGTATTCCGTGCCACATCGTATGTCGGTGTCCCGTTGGATGCCGGCGACTTCTCGCTGATGGATCGCCAGGTCGTGGATGCCCTCAACGGCTTGCCAGAGAACAACCGCTTTCTGCGTGGAATGCGTGCCTGGGTCGGCTTCAATCAGGTCGGCGTCCCCTATACTCGTCCTGAGCGTCCCTTCGGCAGGTCGACCAACTCCTTCCTCAGGAACTTCGCCTGGGCCCGCACAGCGATTCTTTCGTTCTCCTATATGCCCCTGGATTTCATAGCCTGGCT
>JBEKHT010000054.1:0-15571 GCA_050012135.1 Anaerolineales bacterium
GACCAACGGCTTTGTGGAGCGCCTGCAAGGGACCATCCTCAATGAGCACTGGCGGGTGGAATTCAGACGCAGGTTTTTCACCGACATCACGTCGATGCAATCCTCTCTTGACCGATACTTGGATTTCTACAACCACCACCGCCCACATCAGGGCTACCGAACCAGGGGCCGAACCCCAGCCCAGGTTCTAGCCCGAGGGAGATCCAACTATGCGCCCGCATCATGAACATGAACGAGAAGTGTCAACACCTATCCGGTACTGGACACACTAGTCACGCGGCTTGTCTTGTCGACCATTCCATTTCCGCCCCGAACCTCACCGTGGATCGATCCACCCGGGATTTCCGGAGATTATCCTCCATCGCCCCCTGCCGCAGGCACAATAGGGGATGGAGAAAGGGACAGGCCCACCGCCAGCTGGGCCACAGGTCGGTCGGACAATTCGGATGCTCAGCCTTTCAAGCCAATGGGGCGCTGATTGAATCAACTCCTGCCCCTGCTTCGGAATACCCCCTCGCCTGGGCAATCGACCCCTTTCATCTCGGGTTCGATCTACTACCATCAGGCCCGCATCTCGGAAGAGCGACTCATCAGAACGGGATTTCGGACGGGCATGCCGATTCGGACCTCAATCCTTCCGCCGTTTGGGCGTGAGATCCCGTCCGGGGCGCGATCGTCGTAGCTAGGTTTTCCCTGGACGGAATACTTTGCCTGGGCCCCAGGGAGTACCCAACCAGGAAAGGAACCATCGGTCCAGCCCCCACCAGCCCGCCGTTTTCCAGGCCAGGATGATTAGGATCTCCAAGATCAATAGGACTGGGTTGGTGCTCACCGCCCCCGAGAGGAGGTAGTTCATGTTCATGAAGCAGCCGAAGAAGGCCGCGAGACCGGTGAAGATCCCGAGGACCAGGGCAATGCCGACCAGGAATTCGCCCCAACTCACGGCGTAGCTCCAGCCCCCCAAATGCGGCATAACCGCATTCTGAAGGAAGGCGGCATACCAGCCCTGAACGTTGGGATGGGCCCCAGTTGCCTGCCCCAGCGCGCCTTTGACAAACCCACCTAGCGCGGTTCCAGCCTTCGCTCCGACCCAGGTATCGCTGTGGAGTTTCTCCCACCCAGCCAGAATCCACTGATAGCCGGCATAGACCCTGACAAGCAGCCAAATCCAAGACCAGCGGACGGAATTGAACAGAGCTCGGGCAACAGGAGGGTCCTCGAGCGTTTCCACTGCGGCCGGCTGGGGACTTTTTGATGTCATCTGATTCCTCCTCATCCAAGAATGAAACTCATTCGATCCGCCAGAGGCTTCCCGCAGCGATTCGAAGCCTGCACTGCCAAACTCGCAAGTCTCAGGTGGAAATGCCACCGTCTGCCAAATGATATCTCATCTTCATGAATTGACGACCGCTGGCAGAGTCGGGGCGGGCTGCCACCTCTCATCTGCTCGCCGACGTTTCTCGTTCCGACCCACTTCTCCACGTTTCCGGCATTGCCAGATCTTCGCGTGCCGATCGATTCAAAGAACCCGCCCCCCAAGGGGCACGGTTCTTCGCCGCGAACCCACGCGAAACTGCGGCAATCCCTGCCCGCGGGAGGGGCAGCGACCTGGCGAGACCGGAGTGCCTTCATTGTCTGCGCACAATCAGCAACCCCGAGCCGCGTTCTGCCGTTCGGCCCGCAGCAGATTGCCGCCTGGGTACCATGATCGCCCGTCCTTGGGCGTGACCGCAGCTCGATTCCTGAACTCTAGGTGAGGGTTGGTCCTTCGGGCGGTAGACGTTGGGTATCGAAGGGGGATCTTGACCGCGATGGCTCCCTGTCTGTTGCCTGATCTGGGCTGCCAACCCATTTGGCGAAGGGGTTCTTTGCCAGACGACGCGAGAATGCTCAAATCAGCCAAGCGCTGGCTACTTGTATTCCGGTCCGCAAGGGGTGGGCGCACCGGCACTCCCGGCCCATCCGTGCCTACCGCGACTGGACCCTCTCCCTGCCCCCGGGTCCGCTCGGATAACACGACCTCCGCTCGACCCGCGCCCAGAAGTCGAGCCCCAGAAAACGGCAACCTGGGCTATGATTGACATCCGGGAGAATGAGCCATGGCCGAGGACTTGATTAAGCGCATTGGACGGGATGGGGTTCGATTCGTATGTCTGCAGTTCATGGATGTGGTGGGGACTGTCAAAAGCGTAGATCTCCCTGCCCACCGCCTGGAAGACGCCTTGGAGAATGGGGTTTGGTTTGACGGCTCCTCGATCGAGGGGTTCGCCCGAATCCAGGAATCAGACATGCTTCTTCGTCCCGACATCTCCACCTATCAGGTGCTTCCCTGGAGCGAGCCGGAGCGCAAGCGGGCACGCATGTTTTGCGACGTCTACACCTCCGAAGCCGAGCCCTTCGCCGGGGATCCGCGCGGGGCGCTCAAGCGGATGCTGGGCAAGGCAGCCGATCGAGGTTGGCAATTCAACACCGGCCCCGAACTCGAGTTCTTTCTCTTCCGCCGCGATGGCGACATCCGCCCGGTTCCTCATGACACCGGGTCCTACTTCGACTTCTCGGCGCGCGATGAGGCCCAGCGCGTGCGCAACCAGATCATTTTTGCCCTCGAGCAAATGGGCCTGGAGGTCGAGATGGGCCACCACGAGGTGGCCCTGGGACAGCACGAGATCGACTTCCATTATGCAGACGCGCTAACCACGGCCGACAATGCAGTCACCCTCAAGTATGCTGTCAAGGCGGTTGCTAACCTGAACAACTTGACGGCTACTTTCATGCCCAAGCCTATTTTTGGGATCAACGGATCAGGCATGCACACGCACATGAGCCTGTTTCAGAAGACCGCCCGCGGAGCCAGAGCCTCCAATCTCTTTTATGACGCCAAGGATGAGTTTCACCTTTCCGCCCTGGCCAAGTCGTTCCTGGCTGGATTGATCGATCACGCCCGTGCGCTGGCGGCCGTGGTGGCCCCGACCGTGAACTCCTACAAGCGCATCGTCCCGGGTTATGAGGCCCCCGTCTACGTGTGCTGGGCACAGATCAATCGCTCGGCGCTGATCCGCATCCCGCGCTATTCCGCGGGGAAAAAGAGCGGCGCGCGGATCGAACTGCGCTTTCCGGATCCCTCCTGCAACCCCTATTTGGCATTCGCCGCGATGCTGGCGGCGGGAATGGACGGGGTCGACCGCAAGCTGGTACCTCCCGCCCACGTCAACAACGTCGACGTGTACCATCTTTCGGAAGAAGAGGTGAAGCGCCGCGGCATTCCCATGCTCCCCGGCTCACTCTTGGAAGCTCTGGCTGAGCTGAGCAAGGACGAGGTCGTCAAGGGGGCTCTGGGCCGTGCCGTGTATGAGGCCTTTGATCGGGCCAAGCACGAGGAGTGGGACGACTACCGCATTCATGTCACCGACTGGGAAATCGAACGATACCTTGAGAACGCCTAGCCTGACTGGGTGAAAAGCGGAAGGCACCGCGCAGGTTTCCTCTTGGCAGGCTGCAATCCGGCGGCAGGGGGGGCAAGTCCGCCGCCCGAGCTGGATTCGAGCCCGCCCTGCTCTTTCCTTTCCAGAAGGTTCTCGGCCCATGGTGCTCATCATCGGGGCAATGCATTCAGCATTGAATCCGAATGAAGCGGTGAGGTGACCGACGGGCGCGGAACGGAGCCGGCCATCTGGGCGATGAGCCGGATGCCCCGTTATTCCCTGAGGCACGTGCTCAAGACCCCTTGAACGCCGGGGATCCCTTGGCCCCCACCGCAGCCTGCGATCCCCGAGAAGGAACTAGCCGAGGTCGTGGCGCAGGTCTCGGGCACCGGGAAGAGCCGGATGCTTGGGCCGGGTCTTCTCCGGTTCGAGTTGATTTCGGCTGCCCGGGGGCTTCTCTTCTGCCGGAAACCTTTGGAGGCGCCTACATGTCTTCCCTGCGTCTACAAGTCAGACCCAGCGATTGTGACTTCTACGGACACGTGAACAACGCCGTCTACGTGAGCTACTTCGAGCAGGCTCTGGCCGAGTGCTTGACTTCGATGGGCTACGCGCTCGACTGGCAACCGCAAGGCGAACACTCCTGGCAAGCACGGTCATTGACTCTCGAGTACCGGCAGGCGGCAGCCTACGGAGATGCCTTGGAAGGGAACCTCTGGTTGGCAATTCCGGATCCGGTCCATCCGGCCTTTGCCTTCGAGATGCTTCGGCGAACATCCAGTCGTGCCAACGCAACCCTGCCCCTCTTCCGCGCGCTGGGTGCCTGGTCCCGTTACCGCAGGGGGACGAACGAGCCCCAGCAGATCCCCGCGGAATTGATGATGAGACTTCCACGAGACGGGGGATCTCTCCCGCGGGAACCGCGCGGGGCTCCTGCCGCCTCCCAAGCGAAAAGATACTTCCTGAACCACATTGTCGAGCGCAATGAAGTCGATCCGACAGGGCAAGTCCACCTGCAAGCTCTCTTCCGGATGCTTGAGGAAAGCCTTTCCAGCGCCTGCACTCAGGCGGGATGGCCAGTGGAACGCTGGCTGGCCGCCGGGTTTTTCACGGTGCAGACCCACCACGACTGCCAGATCCTTTCCCTGCCTAAGGCCGGCGAGGACGTCAGGATCGTGAGCCAGCTGGTGGAGGTGCGACGCCTTGGGGGCACCTGGCTGATCGAGGTGCAGCGGCCGGCGGACGGGCGGCTGCTTGCGCGGGATCACTCCACGGGGGTTCACCTTAACCTGGAAGGGCGGCCAGCCTCTCCGCCTTCGCAAATCCTCGAGAACATCCAATTTGGATAGAGGCAGAGATCCGTTTCCTGCGCCAGCTCCTCTCCGTCATGCTCTTACCGAACTTCCCTTCGGCACTCTCCTCTTGGCCAGCGTGCGCCAAGGTGCGGGCTCGCGCCTTGCCGCGGCCCCCGCCGCCCTCGCAGGCCAGATGGAGCCGGGCATCTTTTTGGCGGGGGGTTCAGCCTCTCGCGGATATCGCTGGTGCCTGGCTCGTCCTTCACTTTCAGGTCGAAAATGGCAGGTAAGGATAGGCCGCGTCGAGGAGAGGCTTGGGTGGGTCGGAAGGTCATGGAAGGGCACAGGCTATTGGTAGGTCCGCATCAAACGGCCTAGAATCTAGGCCTATCGCTGTTATCGACCATTTCAAAGAGCTTGCTCCCGGCATTATTGGAGCCAAACGTGCCTTGTCGGTCACCTAAGATTGTCCTCCTGGCTTTGATCGCTGTCGCGCTGGAGAGCTGCAGCGGACCGGCGGCCTCCCAAGCGATGATCACACCTTCTGCGGCTATCAATCCGACGATGACGGCGCTTCCAACGCTATCACCGGCACCATCCTTGACCCCAACGGTGAACCCGGCCTCCACCAACACCCCTTCTCCCACCAGTCTCCCTCTGTACCTGCCGGCGACTGTCTGGCCCGAGGACCCAGAGGTAGCTGTTCTGGTCTATCACCGTTTCTTGCCGGATACGGCACCCTATTCCACAACCACCAAGATGCGCCTGAAGGACTTCCGAATTCATTTGCAGCGACTGTATGATGCCGGTTACAGCCTGATCCCCCTGGAAGATTGGTTGAACGGCAACCTGACTTTGCCAGCCGGGCGGCGCCCTTTGATCTTGACTATGGATGATTTGTTCTTTGCCGACCAAATCTTTCTGAACGAGGAGGGTCAGCCCTCGACAGATTCCGGGATCGGTGTCCTGTGGCAGTTCTCACAGGAGCATCCTGATTTTGGCTTTTCGGTAGCCCTATTTGCGAACCTGGGCGATAAGGACTATGCCAATGAGGAGGTGAATGGGCGTTTTCTGTTGGGAAAGGATTGGCAAGACAGCCTAGCCAAGGTGATTGTATGGTGCCTTGAGCACAACGCCTTCCCTTACAACCACACCTTCACTCACCCCCGCCTGGATCTGACTCCTGCCAATGTGATCACCTGGGAGCTGCGTGAAAACGATGACACCCTGCGCTCTTTCCTGGCACGTGCCGGACGAGAGGACCTGGTCTCTAAGCTGGATAACCTGGTGGCTCTGCCATACAGTATCTGGCCTACCAGCGAGGGCGAGAAAAAGCTCCTGGAAACGTACATCTCCCCTGAGGGGAAGCCCGTTCAGGCCATTTTCGAGGCCGATTACGCTTATCGACCCAAATACATGCCAGCGCCCTATTCAGCTGCATTCGACCGCTACCATCTTCCACGCATGGAGGGTTTGAATTCAGCCATCGATCTGTTGGAAACCAAGAAGGACTTATTCCCACCGGTGAGCACATGCCAGGTGGGCCCGCTAGATGACACCCAGCTCGCGGACACGACTTACCTGGCCAGCCAAGTGATGAAGATGGTAGACCTCTCCCGCTGTACGGCTGGGGTATATGCGTTTCAAGGGCAGTTGTTCCGTGTATCCGCAGGAAATGCAGAGCAGCTTAAGACTGGTCCATAGATCCTCCGAAATAACGATTGAATGACCCCTCAGCAAGAAAGTACAGGGAGCAAGGAAAAGAACTGAACCCCTCTGCCCGCCATTCTCTCCCCGGTACGCCGTCCCGATCCTCTCTCTATGCCTTCAGGCTCTCCCGGCCCAGGCAGCCAGTCGGCCTGCAGGTCCCAGCAGAGCCCGAGCCAAGTTGGCTGGCGCCTGAGATATGCCCGGGTCCATTTGAGTGCGCCGCTGGGACTGACGGCATGGCTCCGTTTCTTCTTTGGGATCCCATGAGGTATGGTTTTTGTGAGGTCCCAGGCGGGATTTTTAGCCGGCCGACCCCGTCCTCACGTTCTGGGGCAGGATTCATTCGAACCCACCGCCCCGTCTTTGCCCCCCACTGTCCCACATGTGCTGTACGCATACTCGACTTCCACTTCGCCTCACGGCTTCCAGGCTGCGAGCTGATGGGCCACGGAGCGGCCTCGTGCCTTCCCCAGAGAACTCCTAGCGCGAGGCTCCGCAGCTACAGCGTAGATGTCGATTCTCCCCTGCGAGGATCTCAAGTGTCGCTGGCCTAACCCGGCCTCCCGCCCCAACGTCGGGCTTCCCGCGTGGAAGCAAGAAGTTGCTTGGGGTAAGATAACTCCTCTTTCCGGGCTGGGGAGGGGCAAAGGCCCTGAGCTTGCCTTTGACGTTAGCCGTCGGAACCGCTGGTGACGGGAAAGAGAGGTCTTGTGCTACGGAGAGGTCCCATTCGGTTCCTGATCCCGCTTCTCATCATCATCGCCCTAGTCCTGGCCTTCCTCATCTGGGGTCTCCCGACTCCTTCCGCACGGGTCCCAACCCCCGCCGGCACAGCCACTCTGGGCTCACAGACCGCTCGGGGTCGAGTGCTGTATGTAGCTCAAGAGACTACGGCCACCTTGGGCGGCAAGAGCCAACCCTACGAGGGGCTGGTCGTGCAGATCCTGGACGGGCAATACCAGGGGGTGAAAACGCAGGTGAATTACTACGGGGAGAGTCAATTCCGCCTCGCCCCGGGCGACCAGATCTATGTGGCGCTCAGCCTGAGCCCGAGTGGGCAGCTGCAGGCGAACTACGCCGATTTCGTCCGCTTGCAGCCTCTGGTTGTCCTGCTCCTGGCCTTTGTGCTGGCGATGCTGGCGATGGGCCGCTGGAAGGGCCTGGGCAGCCTTGTGGCCCTGGCGATTACCATGGTGGTCATCGTCCGCTTTGTCATCCCCCACATCCTCGCCGGAGAGGACCCGGTCCGGGTGAGCTTGACGGGGGCGATCCTGCTGCTTGGCGCAACGCTCTATTTGACCTACGGCTGGAACATGAAGACCCACGCTTCCGCCATCAGCATGACGCTTTCGCTCCTGCTGACCGGGGCCCTCTCCTCGCTCTTCGTGTTCTTGACCCGCCTGACCGGCTACGGGGATGAGAACGTCATGTATCTCATGCAGTCGCTGTCCGCACAGATCGACCCGCGGGGCTTATTGCTCGGGGCGATGATCATCGGCGCGGTGGGAGTGCTGGGCGACCTGGTCACCTCGCAGTCCGCGGCCGTGTTCGAGATCTATGATGCCAACCCGTTTCTGGGGGTGCGGCGGACTTTCGAGAAGGCCATGCGCGTCGGCCAGGACCATGTAGCGGCCACCGTCAACACCTTGGTGCTGGCCTACACCGGGGCCTCCCTGCCGCTGCTGCTCATGTTCACCCTGGGCAACGGCAACTACGGGTTCTTCATCAACTCAGAATTGCTTTCCGAGGAGATCGTGCGCACCCTGGTCGGATCTTTGGGGCTGGTGGCTGCCGTCCCGATTTCAACCCTGGTGGCCACCCTCTTGATCGTGAAGCAGAAAGATCAGGAGCCGGAGGGCGGCCTTGTCCTCCCCGGAGCGCGGAAGGAACCGTCGGACGATCCGGTCCGCGGGGACCGGTTATGAGACCCGGGCCTTCGCGCATGGTATCCAGCCGGTTTTCATGCCTTGGGCTGGGTCAGCTCAGGTGCCCAGGAGGTTCGATCCCGACCTGCTCCCGGACCGGCTCCAGGGGAGCCGGACCGGTTCCCCTGAGCCTTTGATGATCCCGGTGAACTGAGGAAGTCCGGCCTCCAGGTCACCTCGCCCGTGGGCCCGTCCTCGAGCGGATCGGGATCCCCCTCGATGGTCTGTTGAGCCGCTTGGGGGCGAGCGCTAAGCTTCTGCCTTCCACTCCCCGCCGACCCATGTGGGCGCCAAAGGGCGGCTAGTCTGGATAAGGCCATCGGAAACGATCCGGGGCCATCTAGGTATTGTCACGGCACAGGATGGTGCCCAGCACAAGGCCAGGGCTGGACAACCGCCCTCGCAGTGCGCCCAGGACAGCAAGCAAGACCGCGGCTTCGGGCGAAGGAGGTGAGGCCATCTCCGAGGAAACCTGGGGCGATCACGACGTGCCCATTGCGGAAAAGCCATGCCCCGATTATTGCCCCAGGAATTGCCGCCTGCGGCCCGACTAGGCCCTGAAGATTGGCCCTGACCCAGGCACTGGCTCGGATTGCGGCCGTTTGCCTACAGGGCCCCACAAGATAGTCTGATCGAGCAACCGCGCTTCCTAATTCCAATGCAAATGCCTCCGGGTGTTTCCTTCCCTTCCCCGGCCGCGACCACAACCGTGCCCCGGCGCCCCCTTCGAGCTGCATCACTCAAAGGAGGCCACGAGCGGAGCCAAGTCAAATCCCACATTCCCGCATTTCGGCCTAGATTCCTGGGAATCCGGGAGGCTGTTGACATTTCGGAATCATTGAGTACAATCTTGGTATCCTGGTCTGACCAGTATACCTCAGGAGTTAGGATGCAAGTTCACCCCGTCTTCCACCAGACTCTTTCCGCCAGCGTTGCAGGAAGAATCGCCGCCTCCCTTCTGGACGGTTCCTTGAAGCCCGGGGACCAGCTTCCGGCAGAGCGGGAACTTATGGGACAGCTCGACGTCAGCCGAGCGACCCTGCGTGAGGCTCTCAAAGGACTCGCCGAGAATGGGCTGATCGAGGCCAGACCCGGGGTGGGCTGGTACGCCCGCGCGATCGATGAAACCAACGTGGCCCAGGCCCGCGAACTGGCTCAGGGCTATGGGGAGAGGACCCTGCCCCGGACCGCCCCCGCCTCCGTGCCCGTAGCGGGCCCGCGCCGCCTTCCCACCTCTCCCGAGAAGCCGCTGCATATCCCCAACTTGCAAACAGACCGGCTCGGGACCTTCGAGTTTATCTCCTGGTGGGAACGCGACAAGGTCCAATCGGCCAAAGTGCTGGTGGTCGGGGCAGGAGCTCTGGGCAATGAGGTGATCAAGAACCTGGCGCTGATGGGGGTGGGGAACCTGCTGGTCATGGACTTCGACACGATCGAGGCCGCCAACCTCAGCCGTTCCATCCTTTTTCGCGAGGGTGACTCGAACCGCAACAAGGCCGAGGTCGCTGCGGCACGCGCCCGCTCCATCAACCCCCAGATCCACGTGCAGTACCTCCGCGGGGACGTCGCCACACAGCTCGGGCTGGGGGTGGTCCGCCGGATGGACGCGGTAATCGGGTGTCTGGACAACCGCGAGGCGCGCCTGGCGCTCAACCGCTATTGCTACTGGATGAACAAACCCTGGGTCGACGGGGCCATCCAGGAGTTGATGGGACTGGTGCGAGTCTTCATTCCCGGCCAGGGAGCCTGCTTTGAGTGCACCCTGACCGAGCAAGCCCGGCGAGACCTCTCGGTGCGGTACTCTTGCCCGTTGCTGGCGCGCCAGAACATCCTGCTCGGCAAGGTGCCCACCACTCCGACCATCGCTTCGATCATTGGCGCCATGGAGGCGCAGGAGGCGCTAAAGCTGATCCACGGGCTCCCGGTCGAGCCCGGGAAGGTGGTTCACTTCAACGGTTTGACGAACGAGATGTACACCAGCGCTTACGTCGCCCGCGAGGACTGCGAGAGTCACTGGGTCTACGGCGAGGTGACAGAACTTCCAGCACGCGCCGACCGCACCACCCTGGAGGAAATGCTGCGCATCGCACGCGCAGACCTTGGGCCGGAGGCGGTCCTGGATCTCGACCAGGAGATCATCGTTTCGCTAAGTTGCCCCACGTGCAAGACGAGAGAGACGGTTCTGCGACCGCTCTCAGAAGTCTCCTTTGAAGCCGGACACTGCCCAACTTGCGGGGTCCTGCGGGAAACCGAAATGACCCACCAGATCAGCGGGAAGGAGACCTTCCTGCATCGCACGCTGGCCAGTGTTGGCGTGCCGCCCCTCCATATTCTGCGTGCGCACAACTCGCGTGAGTTTCGGTTCTATGAGCTCAGCGGCGACCTGCCCGAGGCCCTTCACTTCAGAGATTTCGAAGGACCTGAGGCAGTCCGGCCACCGACCCTGCGTGAACGCATTCGCCTGGGCGCCCCGCCGGAAGCCGAGGGCCCCTCAGAGAACCCGGCCCGCGGGCGGGTGGTGCTGCACAACCAGCCTGAGCCATGACCTTGCGGATCCGATCGATGACGCATTCCGGCGACCGATCCCCGAATCTGAACCTCCTGGAGAGGCTGGGAGCGGTGTTCCTGGCTGTCCTCCTCACCGGTGTAGCCTTTGCTTTCGTGGGCCTGGTCAACGTCTCGATCCAGGCGTGGGCGCTCAATCTCGCGATTGCCGCGGGTCTCGGCCTGATCTCTGGCCTGGCCGCGCGGCTGGCCCTGCGCCGCTACCGCTGGCCGTTGCGGATGGCGGCGGCACTGGCCACCGTGGTTGTGGGCATGATCTTCGTGGGATGGCTGACCTTGGGGTTCGCGGGAATCATGCCTCGGGCCAGCTCGCACCTTGGCGTGGACTGGGGCGGGCTGGCCCGCGTGGCGTTGGGCATTCTCGCCGCCCTTCTGACGCTGAGGGCCTGGAGATCACCGACGGCTCGCGCCGAAGACCTTCGCAGGCCAGGCTCGGCCACGGAGGGCCTGCCCTCACCCAACGCCGCTCTTCCAACTCCCTTGATCCCCTCGCTGCAACAGAGGCAAGAATCCTTGGGGGCCACAGGGGACGGGCCCACCGCCTCAGGACGTCGACCCGCCTGGCTTCCCCGTGCCAAGCCCATTTCGCAGGGCTGGGCCTCCCGTTTGAACTACTGGCGGCAGCACGCGCTGCCCCAGCGACATTCCGGAATCCATCTGATCGGTGCGGTAGAACATCGCTGCCCCTATTGTCTTGAGATCGTCAAACCCGGCGACCCGCGCGGAGTGGTGACGTGCCCGGTATGCCACACCCAGCACCACGCCGACTGCTGGGCCGTCACCGGGATGTGCCAGGTTCCCCACCATCATGCTTAAGAACCCAGGCAGCCAACCCATGCCGCGGAACGCCATCGCCATCCTCAATCAATCCAGCAATGTCCGGGAGGCTTTGATCCATGGCTGACATCTCGGTAACCATCGTCCTGCCCAGCGGCGGGGCCCGCACGGCAGAAGTGCCCGATGACGTGCCCATTCACGACCTCCTGGGCGAGCTGACTTCCCTGCTCAAGCTCCCCACCGTGGGTCCCGACGGCCGTCCGATGGGGTACCGGCTGGACAGCAAAGCCCTCGGGCGAGAACTGCGCGAGGATGAAAACCTGGCCAGCGCCAAAGTTCCAGAAAACGACCGGCTGATCCTCACCACCGATATCACGGCGGGTGCCATGTCTTTGGATCAGAGCCCACGGATGCGTCGCCTCTGGGCGGACCTGGAATTGATGAAGGAACTCGCCGCACGCAGCGCCCTGATCCGCTTTGAGTCCGGGCCGACCCCGCGCGCCCTCCCACCCGAGCGGTATGTGGTTACCTATCTTTGCAAAGGAATCGCCTCGGTCGATCGCCATGGGCGGCCGAAATACTCCAACTATCATCAGGTCGAAATCTACTTGCACAACCAATACCCCCAGCGGTGGCCAGGAATGCAGTGGCTGACCCCGATCTGGCATCCCAACATCCAGCACCTGAACGGGAGCGTCTGCATCGACGCGGCCTGGTGGACAGCCAGCCGATCCCTCAATCGCCTGGTGATCATGCTGGGGGAGATGGTGCAATACAAGAACTTCCACGATGACCCGACCCAGCCGCCCTTTCCCTGGGACGTGGAGGCCGCGCGCTGGTGCCGCGCCTACCGGGCCGCCCACCCACAAGCCTTCCCGGTCGACAAGCGCGAGCTATTGCGACCCGAACGGGTGAAGCTGGCCCCTGAGCCGGAGAAGAAACTGCGGATCAAGTTGAAGTGAGGCAGGGCGCCGCCCGCGGCCGCGGCGCTCAAATCGGGCAGGAAAAATGGAGGCAAAGAAATGGCTGACGTACCTGTCACGGTGGTTCTGCCCTCGGGCGGGACCCGGAATGCGGAAGTTCCGGATGACGTCAAGGTGAAAGAGCTGATCCCGGAGCTGACTACATCCCTGCAGCTCCCCAGCACCGGTCCCGATGGTCGCTCCATGAGTTATCGAGTGGACAGCAAGGCACTGGGCCGGGAGCTTCAGGAGGAGGAAACCCTTTCTCAGGCAAAGATCCCACAGGGCGATCGGCTCATCCTGACCGCGGATGTTACGGCAGGCTGAATTCGGTGAAGCCAACGTCTGATCCTCCGAACGGGAGAGCGGACGGCCAAGCGCCTTCGGACGAGGGCCGCGTGCGGCTTTACCCGCCCGAGGCGACTCGGCCGCGCTTTTCCCGTATCCCGAGAGCCCTGGCGCAGCGCTGGCGCTCAGCCTTCGAGTTCAATGGCGCCTTCCCTGCCACCTCGGTCTTTGTCCCGCAACAGGCTTTCCTGGAGATCTGTGCCCACGCCGAAAGCGACTTCCACAACGAGGTCGGGGGAATCCTGGTGGGCAAGTGGTGCCTGGACAAGGCGAGCCGTTCGCCCTTCATCGTTGTTGAGGGGGTGCTCCCCGCGCGCCACACGCGCCACGGGACGAGCTTCCTCACCTTTACCCAGGAAAGCCTGCTCGCCCTTCATGATGAGTTGGAGCAGAGCCATCCCGGCAAACGCATGGTGGGTTGGTTTCATACCCACCCGCGCATGGGGGTATTCCTCTCGGAGTATGACACCTGGCTCCACCAGCACTTCTTCCCGGAGTCCTGGCAAGTGGCGCTCGTGATCGAGCCCTGGACCGCGACCGGTGGGTTCTTCATCCGGGACCAAGACGGGCAGCTGGACGCGCAGCGTTACTTCGGCTTCTGCGAGCTTCTCCCCGCCGGGCGAGAGAGCGTCATGCGCTGGCAGAACCTGCTGCCGGCAGGTGACGGCGAAAAAGAGCTGACCTCGGGAGGTTGAAATGATGAGTCGCAGGATGAGGACGTACTACTACGCTGTTCTGGGGGCCATGGGAGGACTAGCAGGTTGGGTCATCAGCAATCTGCTGGGCCTATCCTTCACCCCTAGTCTCTATGTCAGCGAGGCTTTGGTCGGGTCCTTGATCGGGCTTTGCGTTGGGGTTCTCATCGGAGCCGCAGAAGGACTGGTGACCCTCAACCTGGTTCATGCAGCCCGAGCCGGGGGCTTTGGGGCGCTGCTCGGCCTCCTGGCCGGGAGCGTGGGGCTCCCACTGGGTGAGCTCTTGTTTCAATCGATCGGGGCCGGTCCGGTCGGGCGAGCCCTCGGATGGGCCCTCTTCGGCCTGCTGATTGGACTGGCCGAGGGTGTCGGCGGACGGTCCCAGATCTGGAAAGGAGCCCTGGGAGGCTTTGCCGGGGGTCTGGTCGGTGGGGCGCTCCTGGAGGGCTCGCGCGGCTGGCTGGCGAACCCGCTCCTGGGAAAGGCGGTCGGCCTGATCCTCCTGGGGGCCTCGGTCGGCGCATTAATCGCCTTGATCGCCGTACTCCTTTCGCGGGCCTGGCTGGAGGTGGTCAGCGGCAAACTCAAGGGGACCGAGTTCATCCTGGACAAATTCATGAAGCCGGGCGGGCCCAGCGCTGTTCTGGGAAGTGACGCGCTGAAAGCCGAGATCGCCCTGCCCGATCCCGATGTGGCGCCACAGCATGCCATGCTCTCCGGAACGGGCATGCATTTTGTCCTGAAGGATATGAGCACCAGCGGGACCTTTGTCAACTCCCGGCGGATCGAGCTGGCCACGCTGAGCGATCGACAGCGCATCCGCCTGGGGAATACCGAGCTTGTCTACCACGAGAGGAGGTGAAATGTTGCCTCAAGTCCGAGCCCGCTTCTTCCGCCTTGCCGGCGCATTCTCCCTGGTCGCCCTGACCGCTTTCACCCCTCTCGCCGCCGCGCAAGCGAGCCCAAACGCCACCCTGCACGTCACCCAGATCGACACCTCCTGGTTTCCGATGGTCAAGGTGTATGTCTCGGCCACCGACGCGAACGGCGAACCGGTTCCGGTCAATCCGAATCAGATCGTGCTGGCCGAGAATGGAAAGCCGGTGCAACCCACCTCAATCAAGGGGTTGGGGCCGGACGAGCCATTGACGACAATGCTGGTCATCGACGTGTCCGGGAGCATGCTCCAAGCGGGGAAACTTCAAGGCGCCCAGGCCGCGGCCAAAGCGTACGTCCAGCAGATGCGGCCGGGCGACGAGGCAGGAATCATCACCTTTAGCACCCAGATCAGCTCCGTGCAACCCATCACCTCCGACCGTCAAGAACTGCTCTCCGCCATCGACAGCCTTCACGCGGAAGACAACACGGCCATGTATGATGCCCTCTACAAGGCGGTGGGAATCCTGCAGGGAGTGAGCGGACGCAAGGCCATCATCGTCCTGACGGACGGGATGGACAATGTCAGCACCCATAACGCGGGGGAGGTCATCAACGCCATCGGCCCTGCCGGACTGAGCATCTCCACCATCGGATTGGGCGAACCCTCTAAGGGAACGGCCAGCCTGGCTGGGATCGACGAGGGAGCTCTTCGCACCCTCGCGGATCAGGCGGGCGGAACCTACGGTTTCGCAAACGACCCATCCGCGCTCACCGACATCTACCAGCGGTACGGTCGCGCCCTGCAAAGCGAGTACGTGGTCGAGTACACCTCGCCTTCTACCCTGCGGGACGGCGTGAATCGATCCCTAACCGAACTTTCCCCATTCGGGGTCAAGAATCAAGAAAGTGCCGAGAAACCCCTATGTTTTTCGGAAAGGTCTGCACCATGGGACTTGACCTGGGCGCTTGTGATTTCCGGTGGTGGCTGCGCTG
>JBEKHT010000055.1:0-13806 GCA_050012135.1 Anaerolineales bacterium
CAGCTGACCGTCCCAATCGTCCTTGCTGATCCAGGCATTCACCACGCTCCAGCCGTATTGAACCCAGTAGGGGTGAAAGTACTCATCAAAGTACTGCCGGGCGTGTCGGTCGTCTGCGACCAGCAGGACCGAGCGCGGCGGGATCTTGGCATTCTCTTCCATGAAATCGGTCAGCTGAGGGATGGTGATGGCCTGGAAGCCATTGTCGTGCAGAGCCTGCATGAGGGCGTGAAAACCGGTGGCGGAGGTCTGATTTGAATTCGTGACCCCTCCCTCCGTGATCGAGTGGAACATGATCACCATGACCACCGTCCCAGGTGCGCTGCTGTTCGAGGCCCATTCCTGACGCAGGTATTGGCAGGTGTCCTGCAGATAGGGATGGGGCGGATCGAGCGGGTTCAGAAGCGCGGTCCGGAATATGGAGGGAAGGGGCGGAGGGGTTCGCACGGCGGTCGCAGAAGGGGTCGGGCTGGGCGCCAGGGTTTCCGTGGGTATGTCCGTAGCCGGGGCGGTTAAGGTGGGCGCGACCGCGGTCGGAGGCGCTCCGGCGCAGGCTGTCAGCAGCAGGAGGGTCAGATACAGACCGAGGATGAATCCCATTTTCATAGTTTATGGACCGGCTGGAGGGGCGAATAAACGCGATAGTAGGCGTCCTGGCAGACCGTCGGCCTGCTCCGGCAGGTGGTGAAGAGATCGCCGCGGCGGCCGTAGAACCAGTAGATCAGTTAGAGCTTGCGGTGCCATTCCAGCACATCCCGGTCGCGGCCGGGAGTGGTATTGAGATCAACACAGGTCGGAGTCGGCCAAAGACCCAGGGCTGGCGGGCTCACCCCGGCGCAAGCAGGCCGCAACAGGCCCAGCGGGAGGAGGCCCGCAAAGCCTTTCAGGCGGGAGCTCTCCACGCCCTGACCCCGGGACGAAGAAGAATGGCCAAGAGGCACACGGCGATCAGCGTGCTGGGCCCCAAGAAGATCAAAGAAACGAGACCCAGGACCATCGCGAAGGGCCATCCCCAACGGTGCCGGATCCAGACTCCGGCCAAAGACCCCCACCAGGTGGTGCCCACCACCACCAGGGGCCAACCCAAGTTCGCCGGATTCAATTGCCAGCGGATCAAGAGGGAGGCCCACAGTTCGAAATGAGTCGAAAGCTCCGGCAAGTGGCCGAAGAGCCTTGCGTAAAGGCCTTCCAGAGCAAGCCATGCGCCCAGTACGGCCCCGAGCACAAGGGCGATTCGGAGGACGGCGGGGGGATGCGTCGCGGCTGAATCTACCTGGGGAGTTTCGCTCGCCCGGCCCTGCGGAGAAGGTGACTTGCGGCTTTCGAGTGGTTCGTCCATGGCCCGCTTCTTTTCCCCGTCCCAGGCGAGCGATTCTTTCGAGGTCGGCTAACCAACCCGCCTCGCGCTAGTACAGAAACATCGGCTTGCCCAGGACATGCTCTACGCGAGGGCGATACTGGTCGGAGTCGTAGAACTGCTCCACGTCGACCCTCTTAAGACCCTGGGTGCAAGTATCCACCGGTACGGTGGTATAGATCCCTTTCTGCAAGGCCACCATCAGTCCGAACCTGCCGCCCTTGATCTCCGCGATGGCCAGGCTTCCGTAGGAGGTGGCAACCATTCGATCAAGCGAGTCCGGGGCGCCGGCCCGCATGAGATACGCTACCTGCTGCACTAAGCAATCGATCCCTGAAATCCGGGTGATGCCTTCTCCCACCTGTTGACCAATGCCGCCCAGCTTCTTGTGGCCGTAAGCGTCCGCTTGGCCATGCTCGATAATCCCCTCTCCTTTCAAGCTCGCTCCCTCCGACACGACGACCATGGCATAGCGACTGGGATTCCTTTGGCGATCTTCACTCAGCAGGTGGGCCAAGCGCTCGATATCCGCGGGAACTTCGCTGATCAACGCCCGATCCGCTGCCGCGAGGTGGGCTGAGATCAGGGACGTCTCTCCGCTGTTGCGCCCCAACACCTCGACCACGGCGATCCGCTCGTGACTCCCAGCAGGGGTACGCAAGGCGTGGATGAATTCCACCGTCCGCGTGACCGCTGTGCTGAAGCCGATGCAGTAGTCCGTGCCGAAGACGTCGTTGTCCATGGTCTTCGGGATGGCAATGATGCGAACCCCCTCCTGGTGGAGCCGCGCAGCATAAGAAAGAGTATCATCGCCGCCGATTGGAACCAAGGCATCAATTCCCAGCCGCTCTAGCACATTCAACACATGGGGGGTGCAGTCCACAGTCCTTTGCCCGTCCCCAAACGGGTATTTCCCCTCCAGGAATGGCGGCAATTCTTTGGCCCGAACCTTCTGGGGATTGGTGCGCGAGGTGTGAAGATAGGTCCCCCCGGTCCGATCGATCGTCCGAACTGTCTGGCCGTTCGCCGGAGACACCCACTCCTGGTTCCCACTTTCTCCCTTCTCGGGATTGTAATTGAGCAGGCCTCCCCACCCTCGTCGAATCCCCAGAACCTCCCAGCCGTTCTCCTCGGCGCGCAGGACCAATGCCTTGATGCAGGGATTCAGGCCGGGAACATCCCCGCCCCCGGTGAGTATTCCAATCCGCATGTTGAGCCTCCAAGCAGGGTGAGGTGAGGAAGGGTGACAGGACCGCCGCCGGGCCCGGTCACGAATTGACCATCGCGCGGCATTATACTCCTGGCCTCTCGCTGCTTCTTTGGGGGGCAGGGTCTCTTCTATTCCGCGAAGTCATTGCAAACGCTCAGCCACCCGGCAAGCCGATTGCTGGAATCTAGCGCTCGGATGGGGGCAGGCTGGACCGGAGTGACCCACTACTGAACGCGCCAGGGCTGAACATCGATGGCCCCCGGGCCGAGCAGTCTCAGCAAGCGGACTTCCAATTCCTCACAGTAGCCGGTCGTGTCGTTGGGGAACTCCAACTGCCATGTGCGGTATCCCTCAACCACACGGAAGGAAAAGCGATCCTGACCTGGGTAGCTTGCCAGAAGCCCGTGCACAGCTCGCATGCGCCGGACATCCCTGTCCCGATCGCCGCTCTCGCAGAGCGAAACTGTGACCAGCAAGGCTCCGGGCGGCAAGCCGCGAGCCAGCGCGAAGGGCCTCTTGGCCTTTTCACTTAGCGCAGCGGCAACGGCCACGGCTTCAGGGGGAACGGGCAAGGGGGTGCCTTCGGGGGAAGAGGGCAGTCCGGACAAGTGCTCGGAGGCCTCGGCCGCCAACTGCGCGGCCGGAGCGCTGGCCGTCGCGGGCAGAATCTCCTGGGAGTCGCTGACAGGGGAGGCACCCGGGCTTAGAACCACTTCGGGGGGGTCGGCGGCGGGCGGATCGACCCGGGCCGCGTCGCCCGCGACGGCAATTGGTCCGTCGATTTCACCCGCCGGATCGGCCTCCGCCGCCGCTGGCTGGGATCGGGGTCCCATTTTCGACGGCCCCGCAACCGGGTGCCTCACGGGTTCCGTGACCTTTAGATCGGTGGTGATCTTGTCGGCCAGAACACGCGGGGTCGACCCGCTAGTCTCGGCCTTCCCATCCACGACCACGATCAGGTCCGTGTGAAGCCAGTCCTTGACCTTGGACCAGAGCGAGGGGAAAATAGTGATCTCCATGACTCCCTGAATGTCTTCCAGGGAGACAAAACCCATCGCGTGGCCGTTGCGGGTCTGGTGCGTACGCATCTGAGTGACAAGGCCGGCCACCCGCACTGGCTGGCCCGCGAGTTCCTCCCCCCATTCGCCGCTGAAGTGAGTGACGACCCGCTGCAGGTCCGCCAGGTACGGGGAAAGAGGGTGGTCGCTCACGTACAGGCCGAGCAGCTCTCGCTCCCATTCAAGCAGCGTGCGCCGGGGGACCGGTTGCGCGGGGGCAGTGAGCTGAAGGATATCGATCAGCCCGCCCGCAGAACCCCCGAACAGGCTCAGCTGTCCCACGTCGGCTGCGCGAAATTGCTGCGCCGAGACCGAGAGCAACCGGTCCAGGGCGTCCAACAAGGACACACGATCTCCGAGGGCATCCAGCGCGCCGACCTTGGCCAGCGACTCGAGGGCTCTCCGCCCGACCTTGCGCAGGTCGATCCGCCGGACGAAGTCGTCCAGGTTGCGGAAAGCCCCTCCCTGGTCCCGAGCCTCGATGATGGCTTGGATAGCGGCCTCCCCTACGTTCTTGATGGCGCCCAGGCCGTAGCGGATGGCGGTACCTCCCTGAGGCAGGTCCTCAATCGCGAAGTCCCACTTGCTGAAGTTGACGTCGGGTGGCTGCACTTCGATCCCCAGGTGGCGGGCATCGGCGATATAGAGGGCCACCTTTTCGGTCTCGTTTTTCGTGACGCTGAGCAGGGCCGTCATGAATTCGACCGGGAAGTGGGCTTTGAGATAAGCGGTCTTCGCGCAAATCACCCCGTAGTCGGCAGCGTGGGCCTTGTTGAAACCGTAGCGGGCGAAACCCTCCCAGTCGTCGTAGATGGCTTCCGCCGTCTTCTGGTCAATCTCTCTCTGGACGCAGCCCTCCACGAAGCGCTTGCGATGCGCCTGGAGCGACTCGGCCTTTTTCTTGGCAACCGCCTTGCGCAGATCATCGGCCTCACTCGCCTTGTAGCCGGCCAGCTCGATGGCCGCCCGCATCAGCTGTTCCTGATAGATCGGAATGCCGTACGTCTCGCGCAGGATGGGTTCCAGGGCCGGGTGGCGATACTCGACGGTTTCCTCCCCGTGCATCCGCCGAATATAGGTGGGGATGAAATCGATCGGGCCCGGTCGGTACAGGGCGATCATGGCGATGACATTGGCCAGCTTCTTCGGCTGCATTTCCATAAGATAGCGCCGCATACCGGAGCCCTCGACCTGGAACACTCCAGCCACGTCCCCCCGTCCCAACAGTTCGTAGATGGCCGGATCGTCAACCGGGATGCTTTCCAGGTTGAGATCGACACCCCGGCGCTCGCTGATCAACTCGCAGGCGCGCTGCATGACCGTGAGCGTCGCCAGCCCGAGGAAGTCGACCTTGAGCAACCCAAGTTCCTCCAAGACCTGCATTTCGAACTGGGTCACCACTCCGATCGGATTGTCTTCCAGGGTGCCATGGGTCGGACGATGGAGCGGCAGGTACTCGATCAAGGGACGGTCCGTGATCACCACCCCCGCCGCGTGAGTTCCCGCATTGCGAACCACGCCCTCGAGCTTGATTGCCGTGTCGATCAAGTTGCGGATGTAGTCCGTGCCCTCGTAGACTTCCTTGAGTGGCGCAATGTCTGCCAGCGCCTCCCGAAGCGTAACCGGCTTGCCGGGAACGTAGGGGATCAGTTTGGCGACCCGATCGACCTCGGAAAGGGGAATGTCGAGCACGCGGCCCACATCTCGGACTGCCGCCCGAGCGGCCATGGTCCCGAAGGTAATGATTTGAGCGACCCGGTCGTGACCGTACCGTTGCGCAACGTACTCCAGGACACGAGCCCGCAGGTCGTCCTGGAAATCCAGATCAATGTCCGGCATGCTCACGCGACCCGGATTGAGGAAGCGCTCAAAGATGAGACCTTGATCCAGCGGATCGACGAGAGTGATCCCGAGCGCGAAGGCAACCAGCGATCCGGCCGCCGAACCTCGCGCGTTGTACCAGATCCCTTGTTCCCGGGCGAACCGGCAGAGATCCCACACAATTAGAAAGTAAGTGTCGAAGGCCATCGCATGGATGACTTCGAGTTCATAACGGAGCCGTTCCTGGACGGAAGGGTCGCCTGACTTTTCGGCGCAGCGCTGCTGTAATCCTTCCTGGCAGAGGGATTTCAAGTAGCCTTGCGCGGACTGGCCCTCCGGCAATGGGAACGTGGGCAGGTGATAGCCTTTGAAGTCGAGGTCGATCTCACACCGCTCCGCAATCTCCAGCGTGTTGCTCAAAGCCTCGGGAACCTCTGCAAAAAGGGAACTCATCTCCTCCGGGCTGCGCAGGTAATAGCTGCCGTCGGACATGCGCATGCGATTCGGCTCGCTCACCAACGAACCGGTTTGAATGCAAAGCAGGATGTCGTGCGCCGCGCTGTCCTCAGCCAGGACATAATGGACGTCGTTCGTGGCCACCAGCCGGGCCTCGTATCGTGTGGCCCACTCCCGCAGGCGCCGATTGACGACATCGAGCTCCGGGATCTCGTGACGTTGCAGCTCGAGGTAAAAATGCTCGCGACCGAAAACCTCAAAGTACCAGTCCAGCAGCCGCTTGGCTTCAGCCTCACGTCCCTCCGCGATGGCCCGCGGTATCTCTGCCGCCAGGCATCCAGAGGTGCAGATCAGTCCCTGGGAATGATCTGCGAGGAATTCATGGTCAATGCGAGGGCGGTAGTAGAACCCCTGCAACTGGGCAGCCGTGGCAATTTGCAGGAGGTTGTGGTACCCCGTATCGTTTTCGGCCAGAAGCAACAGGTGAAACGGCTCCCGGTCCAGCCGGGCGTCCCGTTCCGTCATCCTGCGGGAGGCGAGATAGGCCTCCGCTCCCACAATGGGGCGGATGCCGGCCGCCTTGGCGGTGTGATAGAACTCGATGACCCCGAAGAGGGTGCCATGATCGGTTAATGCAAGCGCGGGCATGTTTAGCTCCTTGGCCCGCGCGACCAGTCGGTTGATCTTCCCCAGCCCATCCAGCAACGAGTATTCCGAATGCACGTGCAGATGGGCGAAGGTCATGGGTGGCGCACCACCGATCAATTGAAGTGAGGCTTGGGGATGTAACTGGCCTGATTATAGCACAGGCACCCGGGCCCTCCGAGGACGCCCCGGGGAGTTTTCTTGCCGCGCGGCTTCCCTCGCCGTCTCAACGTTCCCCATGCGAGGGAATGACCTGTTTGAGGTCCCTGCTCCTGTCTCTTCTGCCGCGGTCCAGCACAGGCCAAGGTCGAGGAAGAATCTCCTTAGCCCGCTTGTGGGCAGTCCTGGTTTTCGCAAAGAAACGAGTCTGGAAGATGGCCTCGGGAAGCCGGAGGGATCCCGGGCATCGGTCGGAGGCCCTTCATCCGAGGATGAACCTGCGGTCCCGCCCGAGCGGCGGGAGGCTGGTGCCCGCTCTATCCCGGCGGGAGCCCTCGAGGCGGGCCCGGGCTGGGTGGAAAAAGGGGCGAGGGGGCGCCAAGCGCCTCCTCGCGATCTCCCGAGCTGCTTTGAAGTCCGAGGGTCACTCGACCAGCGCCTCCTTGGCCCGCTTGGTCTGCTTACCCCGTTCCCTCGTGTCAAGGATCCGCTTGCGAATCCTGTAAGCCAGGGGCGTCACTTCCATCAATTCGTCCTCCGCCAGGAACTCGAGCGCCTCGTCCAAGCTCATCTGCTTCGGAGGGCTCAAGCGGCCCTCGATGTCCTTGTTGGATGAGCGGATGTTGGTGAGATGCTTTTTCTTGCTGACATTGACAGCCAGATCCCCCGGGCGGGGCTGTTCTCCGACCACCATTCCCTCATAGACCTCGACTCCCGGCCCGCAAAAGAGGATTCCTCGCTCCTCGGCGTTTCTCAGGCCGAAAGTCGTTGTCGCCCCCGCCTCCCAAGCCACCAGGGAACCATTGGCTCGGGAGGCCATGGGTCCTGCCATCGGGCCGTATTCGCGAAAAATGGTGTGGAGCGTGCCCATGCCGCGCGTCGCATTGAGGAACTGATAGCGAAACCCAAGCAGGCCCCGAGTTGGAACGAGGTAGGTAAGGCGCACGGTGTTCTTTTTGGTGTCAACCATGTCAAGCATTTGGCCCCGCCGGGCTCCCAGCATCTCGACGACGGCCCCCATCGTTTCGGGGCTGGTCTCGATGTGGGCTTCTTCGAACGGCTCGAGCACTACGCCATCCTCGCCTGTTCTCAGGATGACCTCGGGCCGGGAGACCTCAAATTCGTATCCTTCCCGCCGCATGGTCTCAATCAGAATGGCCAGGTGAAGCTCTCCCCTCCCGGAGACCGTGAAGGTGTCAGGGCTGTCGGTCTCATCGACCCGCAAGGCCACATTGTGTCGCAGCTCCTCAAAGAGCCGCTCGCGCAGCTTCCGTGAGGTTCCCCAGCGTCCCTCCTTGCCAGCAAACGGAGACGAGTTAACCCCAAAGGTCATTCGCACCGTCGGTTCTTCCACCCGGATTGCCGGAAGCGCGACGGGCGACTCGGGATCGGCCAAGGTCTCACCAATCGCGATCTCTTCCAATCCGGCGATCGCGACAATCTCTCCCGCCTCGGCCTGGTCGACCTCAACTCGCTCCAGGCCCTGATGGACATAGAGATAACGCGCTCGTTCCATGATCGTGGCCTGGTGCAGTGTCAGTCGGGCGACGGGCTGCCCAGCGCGAATCTTCCCGGCATGAATCCTACCCAACGCGGTGACTCCTCGATAGTTGTCATAGCCAAGGCTCGTTACCAGGAGTTGCAGGGGCGCCTCCTGGTCAACCCGCGGCGGGGGGATCCGACGCAGGATCGCCTGAAACAGCGGACCAAGATCCGGGCCGAGCTGAGGGGTGAGCCCCGCCTGACCCGTGACCGCATTCGTGTACACGACCTGGAAGTCGGCCTGCTCATCCGTGGCCCCAAGTTCAACAAAGAGATCGAAGGTTCGATTCAGGGAATCGGCCGCATCGGCATCTCGCCGGTCCACTTTGTTGATCACAACGACAGCCGGCAAGCCTATCTCCAACGCCTGCCTCAGCACGAATCGAGTCTGGGGCATGGGCCCTTCGGCCGCATCCACCAGGAGCAGGACGCCATCCACCATGTTGATGACCCGCTCCACCTCGCCGCCGAAGTCAGCGTGACCCGGGGTGTCCACAATGTTGATCTTCACTTGCTGGGCCGATTGGGGATCCCAGATCGTGAGCGCAGTGTTCTTTGCCAGGATGGTGATCCCGCGCTCCCGTTCCAGATCAATTGAGTCCATCACCCGCTCGACCACCGGCTGGTTCTCACGAAACACTCGGGCCTGGCGAAGAAGGCCGTCCACCAGAGTGGTCTTTCCATGGTCGACATGGGCAATGATTGCAATGTTGCGGAGGTCCGTCCGATCCTTCAGCATCTGTGTTCGCTTCTACTGCGCACTGGGGGGATCCATCCATTTGCCAGCGAGACGCCCTCCAGAAGAACCCCGGCCACCTCAGTGGCCACTTCCGAGGTCACATGCGCAGATAGGCCATCTTATCAAATCCAGCGCGGCTTGAGAAGATCCCGGATTCACCCTGCGATTCCATTGCCCAAGGGGCCGGGTTCTTTCCCGGGGAATGTCCGCGAGGGAACAATGGTCGCTCATGACCCGGTAGCACTAGAGAAGCGCCGGAGAGGTCCCTGTCCGGAATGCCAAGGTGATGGCGGGGATCCATCCGAAAGCCGAGGGTCGCAGGGCTGGAGGAGATAGAAACGGTGACCGGTCGGCATCGCAAGAGCCGGATGCGGTTGATCCCGGGCGGACTGGAAAGGAAAGTGCGGCCCAACCCGCCCGGTCGCAGCTAGTCCCGGGAAGTGGATGCGGCTCTCCCGATCATCGCAGAAAGCTTTGATTACCGGTGTGCCGAGCGCCTTCAGACCAAGCCGATCGAGAGCGGTCCCAGCAACACGGATGATTATAATGACGCGGGGAAGAAGATCGATGCCCGGTCAGAGCAAGTTGACCTTTCACCGACGAAGGAGTCCAAGTCCGCTGGTCCTCGGGCTGATTGGCTTCGGGGTGGCCCTTTGCGCCGTTGCCCTGGTGGCCACGCCCAGGGTGCTGGCCGTTCAGCCCGATCGCTCGCAAGAAGCCAGCAGTTACTCGCCCGTGGTGATCACCTTCAGCACAGCGATGGATCGGGCGAGTGTCGAGTCTCACCTGCATACCGACCCCGAAGTGGGGGGGCTGGACGAATGGGAGGGGAGAACCATGCGCTTCCTCCCTTCCCAGCCCTGGCCTGTGGGACGCGCCGTGGAGGTCACTCTTCAGGCGGGGGCTCGAGCGCAGAATGGGCTGCCCCTTGTGCTGTCCGTGCGATGGTCGTTTACCCCCGCCTCGCTTCGGATAGTGTATCTGGCGCGCAACGGAGCTGGGTCGCAGCTATTGCTCTTGCCGCTCCAGACCGGTTCCAGTCGGACCCTTCTGCAAACCGGATTGCTTATCCACGAATTCGCCGCAAGCCCGACAGGGGATTTTGTTGTGTACTCAGCTGGGCCAGCCAGCGGTGGATCCGACCTGTACCAGCTCGACCTGAATGGATCCTCACCCGTGAGGATCCTGGATTGTCAGGGAGAGGAGTGCCGCTACCCCGCCATTTCGCGTGACGGGACTCAGATAGCTTACCAGCGGGCCCATCTCTCCCAGAGTGCCGGTGGCATCCCGACCGCTGAGAACGCTTGGGTGTGGATTCTGAACGAGGCCACGGGCGAGGACACCGCCGTTTCGGAATTCGATCACGATGCGCGCACACCAGCCTGGGGCCCGCAGGGCTGGCTCGCTTACTACGACCAGACCTCGGCGGCGACGGTCGTCGTTGACCTCCGCGGCGGCCGCACCTACGTACCCGATTCGTCGGGTTCCGTGGGCAACTGGTCGCCCGATGGTAAGTACCTTATCTTCCCCGAGATCCAGCTGGCCCAGGCGACGGCTCAAGCGACGGACGCCTCGGCCTCTCCGGCAGAAACTCCCCCGGCCGCCTCCCTCTTCTACAGCCACCTGATTCGCGTGACCGTGGCCACGAATGAGATGGAAGATCTGTCCAAGTCACCGATCGTCGAGGACGCCTCGCCGGCTCTATCCCCCGATGGGAAACGGATCGCATTTGCACGGAAGTACCTGGATCCGCTCCACTGGACTCCGGGGCGGCAACTCTGGGTCATGGGAATTGATGGGGCCGACCCGGAGCCGTTTACAAATGCGCCCGACTACAACATCTCCTCGATCCTGTGGAGCCCCGACGGATCCAGCCTCCTCTTCGTGCGGTTCGATGAAACCGATCCTTCTCAACCACCCGAGATCTGGACCATCCAGGCCAACGGCCAGAGTCCGAGGCGCTTGGTCGTTGGAGGATACCTTCCCCAATGGTTACCGTAGGGGAACCCGTGCCCCTCTTCGAGCTGCGGGATCTGGAGGGTCACCCCCACTCCAGTTTCGATTACCCCGACAGAATCCTGCTTGCCTACATTTGGTCCGCGCATTGCCCAGCGTCCAAGCGAGCCGACGAGATCCTGGCCTCGCGGAAACGCGCGTGGCCACCCGAAGTCGTGATTCTCGCCATCGCCTCCAACGCAGACGAGACGAAAGAGGAAATCGAAAGGGAGGCCCAGCTGCGGCAGGTTGAGACCGTTCTACTCGACCCCCGGGCGCGAGTCGCTGACCTCTACGGCGCAAACGTCACGCCCTTCTTTTTCCTGTCCGACCGCAAGGGAATCCTGCGCTACCGCGGTGCGCTGGATGACGTGACCTTCCGACAGCGGCTGCCCCGGATCAACTATGTGGATGAGGCGATCTCAGCCGTGCTGCAAGGAAGGAGGGCCGACCCCGACGAAACCCCGGGCTATGGCTGCACACTGGTTCGGTATGCCCGCGAGGCCTAGGCGATGGGGCCCTGGCCCAGGGAACAAGCGGCCGGGAGAAGGAAAACGTCCAAGATCGTACGTTCTCGTGTATCATCAAGACACGGCCGCTGCCGACCATGGCCTGCCCTGGCTACCTTATCAGGAGACGGCAAGGTCACGACACAGGGGATGCACGCGCAGATCCCCGAGCAAGAACTGAGGTCCGTGGAACAGGAGGCCTCCGCGAGAAAAAGTGCTGGAGGGTAGAACGGATCTTCCCGTGTTGGCCATTGGCGCCGCCGGGGTCGACATGGTTGGCCACTTGGCCAGTCCCCCGCAACCCGGAACCTCGAATCCCGCCAGGATCCGACTTGCGTATGGTGGGGTCGCGCGGAACGTTGCGGAGAACCTGGCCCGCCTGGGGCAGCCCTCGAACCTGATCAGCGCGGTGGGCAAAGATTTCCTGGGCGATCGTCTCTGTGAGGAACTGGCCGCAACCGGGGTGGGAGTCACTCACGTTCTCAGAGTCCAAGATCAACCGACCGGTGCCTACCTCGCCATGATCGACCCGGAGGGCCGATTGCACCTAGCTTTGGACGACATGCGCATCCTGGAGGCGCTGACTCCGCAGGTCTTGGAGGAGCAGGAGGACCTTTTCGAGGGGTCATCGTTGGTCTTCCTGGATGGAAACCTTGCTCCTTCTGTAGTGCGGGTCGCCATCCGCCTCGCTCAGCGATCCAAGATTCCGATCTGTGCCGATCCCACCTCCCGGGCGCTCGCTCTTCGCCTGCAGCCACAACTCCATAATCTCTACCTGATCACGCCCAATGCGGCGGAGGCTGAGATTCTCCTGGGAGAGGCCATCCCTCCCGAGGATCCCGCCCTGGCCGTCATGGCCGCGCGCAAGCTCGTGGCGAGGGGTGCGCGCATCGCTCTCATCACCCTGGCCGAGTTCGGAGTGGCGTATGCAAGCGATGTGGATCACGGGCACATCCCCGCGTTGCGCACGCAGATCATCGACCCCACCGGAGCAGGCGACGCCCTGACCGCTGCCGTCATTTTCGGTTTGCTCAACCAGTTGCCCCTGCACGAATCCGTTCGCCTGGGGATCTCTTCCGCCTCGCTCACGCTGCGGTCACACTCCACGGTCGCCTCCGACCTTTCCTTGGAAAAGCTGTACGACCAGCTGGTGCTCTAAAGGGAAGAGATAAGGGAATGGCGTTACCCTATCTGCGCGTCAATTCGGAAGTTCGCGAAGCTGTCGATTCCCACCTCCCGGCCGTGGCCCTGGAGACGGCGGTCGTGACCCACGGGCTTCCGGAACCTCAGAATCTGGAGATCGCTCTGCGATGCCAGGAGGCCGTCCGCCAGCGAGGGGCTGTCCCTGCGACCATCGGGGTGATCCAGGGGGAGCTGGTGGTCGGCTTGTCGCTTCAACAACTCTCTGCCCTGGCCTCCGACCGGCGCGCGATCAAGGTCAGCCGACGCGAGCTGGGCTGGGCCACCGCAATGCGGCTGAACGGGGGAACCACGGTGGCGGCGACGGTGATCGCGGCAGAAGCGGCCGGGATTCGTGTCTTCGCCACCGGTGGAATCGGGGGCATTCATCGGGAAGGACAGGATGTTTCGCCCGATCTTCCCGAACTCGCCAGAGCGCAGGTCGCCGTTGTCTGTTCGGGCGCCAAATCGATACTAAACATACCAGCCACCCTCGAGTGGCTGGAAACCTATGGGGTCCCGGTGCTCGGTTTCCAGACCACGGACTTTCCGGCCTTCTTCTGCCGTGAGTCCGGTCGATCCGTGGGTTTGGAGGTTGGAAGCTTTGAAGAGGCCGCCCGGATCATTCGCGCGCATTGGAAGGTGCCGCGCAGCGGCGCGGTCCTTCTGGCCATCCCCTGCCCGGAGTATGCAGCTCTACCCTCCGCGGAAGTGGAAGCCGCGATCGCAAGCGCTCTGCAAGAAGCTTCCTCGCAGGGGATCTGCGGCAACCAGGTCACACCCTTCCTGCTCGCGCAGGTCGCCCGTCAGACGAAGGGGAGAAGCCTGACGGCGAACTTGGCCCTTTTGGAAAACAACGCGGCGACGGCAGCCTCCCTGGCGATCGAACTCAGCAAGTAGGCGAGTGACGAGCCCAGTTCCTACCCCGCTCGGGCGAGCCGGGGAAGCACCCAACGAGACAAGTTTCGAAGCGCGAGAAGGATCAATGGCGGGCAGGATCCGCTGCGCGCTAGCCGGACTTTCCCTATTCGCAGCACGAATTGACCAGTTTTGGCAGGTTCAACAAGTAAACCATCGAGGAATATTGTGATCGGGATGGATTTGGGCAATGGTGCAGACCTTGGTACTTGAATAGA
>JBEKHT010000056.1:0-13772 GCA_050012135.1 Anaerolineales bacterium
GCGGGTCGAGGCGGGCAGCCTGTGGGCGAACTACGAGGCCACGCGGGGTTCGGCCTTTGGGCCCGAGGTGAAGCGACGCATCATGCTGGGCACGTATGCCCTATCGGCGGGATACTACGATGCCTACTACGGTCAGGCCCAGAAGGTGCGGACCTTGATTCGGACCGACTTTGAGCAAGCCTTCGAGAAAGTGGACGTGGTTGCTTGTCCGGTGGCACCGACGACTGCCTTTCGCATCGGGGAGAAGACCAACGACCCCCTGGCGATGTACCTGGAGGATGTCTTCACCCTGCCTGCCAACTTGGCCGGCATCCCGGGGCTGGCCCTGCCCTGCGGTTTCGATGAGAGCGGCCTCCCCATCGGGCTGCAGCTCAACGCGCCTCAACTGGGCGAGGAAATGCTCTTTCGAGTCGGCTGGGCCTATCAGCAGGTCACCGCGTGGGACAAGGAGGCCCCTGCGCAATGAGAGTCATATTGCCCATGGCCGGTTTCGGCACGCGCCTGCGACCCCTCACCTGGAGCAAGCCCAAACCGCTGGTCCCCGTGGCGGGAAAGCCCATCCTGGGCCACGTGCTCGATATGTTCGAGTCCCTGCAGAACGTCGAAGAAGTGGTCTTTATCGTTGGCTACATGGGGGACCAGGTAGAGGAATACGTCAAGCGCGCCTATTCTCACCTGCAGGCGCGCTACGTTGAGCAAAGAGAGATGCTCGGCCAGTCTCACGCGCTCTGGCTGGCCCGCGAGCACATCCGCGGACCCATTCTGGTGCTTTTCGTTGACACCCTCATCGAAACCGATCTGGAGCAGATCGTGGGCAAAGAACGAGAGGCCGTGGCCTGGGTGAAGGCGGTGCAAGACCCCCGGCGGTTTGGTGTGGCGGAATTGGGCCGGGATGGCTGGGTCAAACGCTTGGTGGAAAAGCCACCCGACCTCGAGAACAACCTGGTGGTGGTTGGTTGTTACTACCTGCCCTCCGGCGAGGATCTCATCTCGGCCATCCAGGAGCAGATGCGGCGCAAGATCCAACTGAACGGCGAGTTCTTCCTGGCAGACGCACTGAACGTGATGCTGGAGGACGGCTTGAAGATGAAGGTGAGGGAGGTCCAGGTTTGGGAGGACTGCGGGAAGCCGGAGGCCTTGCTGCACACGAATCGTTACCTGCTGGACCATGGGAAGGAGAACTCCAGCCGAGTCCACGGTGCGGACTTGGTCATCGTGCCGCCCGTGTTTATCGATCCGGCCGCCCGGGCGAACCGCTCGATCATCGGTCCCTACGCCTCGTTGGCCGCCGGTTGCGTGGTGGAAAGCTCCATCGTGCAGGATTCCATCGTGGATGAGGAAGCCGAGATCTCGGATGCGGTTCTCACCGGATCGCTGGTGGGGAGGCAGGCGCGCATCCGCGGCCGGTATCGTTCGATCATCGTGGGCGACTCTTCGGAAGTGGGCTTCGAGTAAGCGGGGTTCCGCTCCAGGGATTACGGGCGAGGGAGGGCCGTGGACTTCAAGGTGGAGTGCTATTCCGGCTATGAATACGCCGAACGCCCGGTGGCCTTTACCTGGGAGGGCCGGACCCACCCGATTGAAGCCATCGAAGGCGAGTGGCGCATCGCGGGCGGCAAGCGTTTTCGAGTTCGAACGCGGGAGGGCCAGGCCTTTGACCTTTTCTATGAGGAACTCTGTGACGAGTGGCGCATTCGGCCCCTGCTCTAGGGGCGGGCCCGACTGGGGATATGGGTGGCGGGCCTCCCAGGCACAAGTCGGCCGCGTTCCGTTTTGATCCAGGAGACCTCCATGCCATCCTTCCTTGCCCGCCGAATCGTCGAGGTGCCCCCATCCGGCATTCGCCAATTCTTCGATATCGCTGCCACAATGAAAGAGGTCATCTCCCTGGGGATCGGAGAGCCGGACTTCGTCACCCCCACGCCGGTGCTCCAGGCAGGGATCGACTCCCTCCAGCAGGGGCAGACCCACTACACCTCCAACTCGGGCCTGCTGGAGCTGCGCGAGGCGCTCAGCCTCCACCTGCACAACCTGTACGGGGTCCGCTATCAACCCGAAGACGAGATTCTTCTGACCGTCGGGGTCTCGGAGGCCCTCTACCTGGCCCTGACCGCCGTCCTCAATCCCGAGGATGAGGTGATCGTGCCTCAGCCCTGCTTTGTCGCCTATGTTCCGGAGGTCATCTTTGCGGGCGGGGTTCCGGTGACGGTACCGACGCGGGTCGAGGAGGGCTTTCAGGTCACCGCCGAGGCGATTGAGAGGAAGCTGACCCCGCGGACGAAGGTCGTCCTGATGGGTTACCCCAACAACCCGACCGGGGCCGTGATGGAACGAGAGAAGCTCGAGCAGATCGCCCAGCTAGCTGAGCAGCACAATCTGCTGGTCATTTCCGACGAGATCTACGATCGTCTGGTGTACGGGCAGAAGCACCTCTGTTTCGCCTCGTTCGCAGGCATGCGCGAACGCACGATCACTCTGGGGGGATTCTCCAAGGACTATGCCATGACCGGATGGCGCATCGGGTACGCCGCGGCTCCGGCCGAACTGCTCGCGGCCATGCGCAAGATCCATCAATACACCATTATGTCCGCACCGACCCCGGCGCAGCACGCGGCCTGGGCGGCCCTGAGGTCCGGCGAAAGCTTCGTGCACGAAATGCTGAGCGAGTACGATCGCCGCCGCCGGATGATCGTGGCGGGCCTGAACCAATTGGGTTTGGATTGTTTCGAGCCGAAAGGGGCCTTCTACACCTTCCCCTCCATCCGGCGCAGCGGTATGGAGGATGAGGAGTTTGCCCGGCGACTTCTGGAAGAGGAGCACGTCGCCGTTGTTCCCGGCCGGGCTTTTGGAAAGAGCGGCGAGGGGTTTGTGCGTTGCTCCTACG
This sequence comes from Anaerolineales bacterium, assembly GCA_050012135.1. GTDB lineage: Bacteria > Chloroflexota > Anaerolineae > Anaerolineales > RBG-16-64-43 > JBEKHT01. The sequence goes on from JBEKHT010000056.1 coordinate 2,885, forward strand.
CCACCGCCTATGAGAAGATCGAGGAGGCCCTCCAGCGAATGGGCCGCTTCTTGAGCCGCCACGGGTGACCGAAAGGATGAGGCCCAGGGGCTCCTCGCCGCGCGATGTGCTCGACAAGCTCGGCCTCCGTCCGGGCCAAGCCGTGCGAGTCGTCGGTCCTGGAGACCGCCCATTGCTTGCCCGAGTGCGCGCCCGTCTCCGGCGTCGTCTGGCGGGGAAGGCACCCCCGGCCGAACTGATTCTCTTCTGGCCCCGGGCGGCCTTCGAAATCACGGATCATCTGCGCTCCCTGCGCGCGTCCATTTTGCCGGAGGGGGTCATCTGGGTGATCACGCCCAAGAAGGGGTGTCTCGGTTCCAACGGCATGCCCTATCTCAACCAGACCGATCTCATCCCGCTGGGCTTGGCGGCGGGGCTGGTGGACAACAAGACCTGTTCGCTTTCCGGAAAGGAAAGTGCCATGCGCTTCGTTCTCCGCAAGAAGGACCGATCCGGGGCAGCCGGGGGTCGGCGCCCGGGATGACCCCCCCTGTCCCGATCCCCAAGGTCGCAAGAACGCGAGAGGGCAGCGCACCGTCTGAGGAATTTGTCCTGCGCTCACGTTTCCGGACGGGGGAGGCCTAAACTGACCGGGACGACTTACGAGCCGGTGGTGGGTCTGGAAGTCCACGCCGAGCTGTTGACGCGGACCAAGATGTTCTGCGACAGCCCGGTGGTGGATTCCACCTCGGCCTTGCCGAACAGCGCGGTCTGTCCCGTTTGCCTTGGGCTTCCGGGGACCCTGCCGGTCATTAATCGGCGGGCGGTGGAACTGGCTCTGCGGGTGGCTTTAGCCCTGGGGTGTGAGGTGCCCTCGGTCAGCGTGTTTGCACGCAAGAACTACTTTTACCCCGACTTGCCGAAAGGGTATCAGATCTCGCAGTATGAACTGCCGCTGGCGACCGGTGGGAGGCTGGTCCTGCGGACGGACGGGGGGCCAAAATCCGTGCGCGTGCGGCGCGTGCATCTCGAAGAGGACACAGGAAAACTATTTCACATGGAGGCCCATCCCCCCTACAGTCTGGTCGACTTCAATCGGGCCGGCGTGCCGCTGCTGGAGGTGGTCTCTGAGCCGGACCTGCATTCCGTGGCCGAGGTCAAGGCCTACGCGATGGGGCTGCGGCGGCTGCTCTGCTATCTGGAGGTGAGTAGCGGAGACATGGAGAAGGGAGCCATGCGGCTCGAGGCGAATGTTTCTATTCGGCCGCTGGGACGACAGGAGCTCGGGACTCGCGTGGAAATCAAGAACCTCAATAGCTTTCGCGCCTTGGCCCATTCCGTCGAGTACGAAATCGAACGCCAAGAGGCCGTGCTCGAGAAGGGCGGTACGATTCTGCAAGAGACCCTGGGGTGGGACGAGTCGGCCGGGGTTACGGTGACCCAGCGCTCCAAGGAAGAAGCCCATGATTACCGCTACTTCCCCGAGCCTGATCTGCCGCCCCTGGAGGTGGATCGAGCTTGGCTCAACCAGATTGCGGCCTCCCTGCCGGAGTTGCCTCACCAGCGCCTGGAAAGGCTGCCGGGGCAGTACGGTATCTCGCCGGCCCAGGCCGATCGCATCACGGCCGAGAAGGAAACTGCCGATTACTTTGAGAGGGCGGTCGCGGCCACACGCGTCGCCAAGCCCAAGATGCTTGCCGCTTGGCTGGTGGGAGATCTGTTTGGTTTGCTCAACGCCAGAGGCAAGCCCCTCATCCGGCTGGAAGGCCAGCCGGAGATTGCCCCGAACGACTTGGCCGGGCTGGTAGACTTGGTCGCCTCGGGGACCGTCACCGGGCCTACGGCGAAGTCCTTGCTGGAGACCATGCTCGACACGGGGAAATCGGCCAGGGCACTGGTGGAAGAACGCGGACTGGGACAGATCGATGATGCCGATGCTCTGGAGGGTCTGATTGCTCGCGTTGTGGGCGACCATCCGGAGCAGGTGGAACTGTACCGCTCGGGCAAGCGCACCGTGCTAGAGTGGCTGCTGGGTCAGGTGATGAAGGCGAGCCGGGGAAGGGCCAATCCCTCCCGGGTGCGGAGCCTGCTGGAAGAACAACTGTCCTCGGCCGGACCCAAGGAGGCATAGGACCTCCTGGAAACTCGGGAGTTTCGTCACTAGGTTCAAACGCTCTTTTCGGAAACCATGTTCGACGCCGATCCGGCAATCCTGATGGCAGAGACGAGGCGTAGAGACACGATGGAATCAACCAACCCTTTCCAACTTGCCCAAGCACAGTTCGATCGGGGGGCGGACCTGCTGGGTCTTCCTGAGCATGTGCGCGCCTTGCTGCGCTGGCCGATGCGGGAGTTTCACTTTCGCATCCCGGTGCGAATGGATGACGGGCGCCTGCGCATGTTCCAGGGATTTCGGGTTCAGCACAATGACGCTCGGGGTCCCAACAAAGGGGGTATTCGCTTCCATCCCAATGAGACCATCGACACGGTGCGCGCCCTGGCGACCTGGATGACCTGGAAATGTGCCGTCGCCGACATTCCCCTGGGGGGCGGCAAAGGCGGAGTCGTTGTCAACCCGGCCTCGCTCTCGGTCAGCGAAAAGGAACGCCTGTGCCGAGGCTGGGTGGGTGCCATGTGGAAGAATATCGGGCCGCGCATTGACGTGCCGGCTCCCGATGTGGGCACCACCCCCCAGATGATGGCTTGGATGATGGACGAATACTCCCGTTTGGTGGGCCAGTACACGCCGGGGGCCTTCACGGGAAAACCGGTGGGCGCCGGCGGCTCCCTGGGCAGAACGGAGGCTACAGGGTTCGGAGTGATCCACACCGTGCGAGAGGCGATGAAGCACCTCCAGATCAATCCCCGCGAAAGCCTGGCGGCCCTGCAGGGATTTGGGAACGTGGCCCAGTACGCAGCGATCGGCTTCCGGGAGATCTTGGGTGGCAAGGTGGCGTGTGTTTCCTGCTACGATGCCGCCGAGAAGAAGTCCTACACCTTCTCGCACCCGGAAGGGGTCGACGCGCGTTTCCTGCAAACCATTACGGACCAGTATGGGAGCATCGACCAAGCCAAGGCCAAGGCGGCGGGCTACCAGCGGGAAGACGGCTCCGCCTGGATTGCCAAGGAGGTCGATGTCCTCATTCCGGCCGCGATTGAGGAGCAGCTGACCGCGGAAACCTCGCCCCAGATTCACAAGCGGGTCAAGATCATTGCCGAGGGCGCGAACGGGCCGACGACTATGAAGGCCGATGAGCTCATCCGCCAGCGGGGCATCTTCCTCATCCCCGACTTCCTGTGCAATGCAGGGGGAGTAACCACCTCCTACTTTGAGTCCGTCCAAAATGACATGAATTTCTACTGGTCGCGCGAAGAGGTGCTCGAGCGGGTTGACCAGAAAATGTCGAGCGCCTTCCAGGCCGTTCTGGAAATGTCCCTGGAGCGCAAGGTGTCCATGCGCGACGCGGCCTACCTGGTGGCCGTCGACCGGGTCGTGAAGGCGATGCAAATGCGCGGCTGGGTCTAGAGGCCGCAAGCCGCACAGCGCCGGGGCGGAGCCACTCCGCCCCTTTTAGTTGCTGAGCAAGGCAGGATGGACTCGGGGCACGCCCGAAATCCTGGCGATTTACCTCCAGATTGCCCAATACCCCATCGTGGCGCAGCTGATTCGCCAACGCCTGCGCGAGGAACTCTTCCAACGAGGAGTGATCAGGCCGCAGCGCCTGGAAGAGGAGACGCGCGCGAATGCAGAAGTCTCACAGCGGCGAGAGCAGCTGACCGATCCACTGGCCCAGGAGGATGCCGCCCGGTGGGCGCAACAGGGCGCGTTGATCCAGGAGTACCTGACCGGTTTCCGCTTCGCCTGCAACCTAGCGATGGAGCGGTTTCGCCAAGTCCCGGAGGAGATTGCCGGGGATCGGACCAGCCGTCGGGATCAGGTGGGGCTGGCTTTCAACCCCGAGCTGGCCCCGCGAGATCTGCTCCTGGCACAACCGAGCGAGTACGAAGCCCTTCCTGAGGAGAGACGCTCGCAGGTGCCGCACCACATCGAGCAGATCCGTGGGGTGCTGATCCAGATCCTGATCAGCGATCGGCTCCGCTTCGTGCGGGTCGCCAAGGCCCGGATTACGCCCCAGGACTTCCGTTTCATCTTGGCCCATCACCTGGGGGCGGGCCAGATCGGAGGCAAGGCCGCCGGAATGCTTTTGGAGTAGAAGATCCTGAGCGCCTCGGTGCCCGAGATTGCCCAGCCGGTCGAGATCCCCAGATCCTTCTTCATTGGAGCCGATAACTCTTGCGATTTCCTCGCGCTCAATGGGCTCGAGTACATCTCCCCGGGAGCGGAAATCCGTTGCCCAACTCGTGGGTCGGCTCAATCGCAGGCCGGAGGGACACGCCTTCATCCTGGTGGGACCGGGGCGCTGGGGCTCTTCCAATCTCGACCTTGGGGTGGCGGTTACCTATGGGGATATCGACAACGGTCGGGCCCTGGTCGAGCTGGCGGTCCCGCAGCGCGGGGTCGTGCCCGACCCTTCCTTGGGGACGCATTGGTTTCAGGGCCTGTATGAGGCTCGGGTTTTCCCCTGGTGGTCTTCCCCGGCAAGCCCGGCGATCTTTGGAACCGCGGGCAGATCGAGCCCATCCCCAACACCCTGAAGGATCTCCTGCCCGAGTCGGCTAACCCGGCGGGTTGCCTGTGGATGCTCGAATTTTCCCAAGCATCGCCGCCGGGCACGTTGCAACGGGTCATGGACGGCCGGCGTGCGGTGGCCCACCTGTCGGTGCACTTGGACCAAACTCGTGCTCCTGCCTGAGGCGCGCAACCCGTCGGACGGGCAGCGATGCCAATCGACTTCGTTGTATACTCTGGGAGGGTCGCCGCCCGAGAGGGGGATGGAGGGCGGTACGGGCGCGGAGGGAATTGAGATCTTAGTCCCTGGGTTGTCGCCTGAGTCCTTCGAGGGCAGGCGGGGTCGCCACTTCGGGAGGAGAGGGTTGCAATGAAGGTGTCATGCTTGCAGGAGAATTTGGCTCGAGGATTGAGCACGGTTTCGAGGGCCGTGGCCACGCGGAGCGTGTTACCGGTGCTGGGCAACATCCTCGTGTCTACCGAGGAGGGACGCCTGAAACTCTCTGCCACGAACCTCGAGATGGGAATCAGCTGCTGGATCGGGGCCAAGATAGAACAGGAAGGGTCCACCGCGGTCCCCGCGCGAACCTTCGTCGATTTCGTTAACACGCTGCCCAATGACCAGATCAGCCTGGTGCTGGACACCCGCCGCCTGGCTCTCAAGCTCCGCTGTGCCGCTTTCAGCAGCGAGATTAAGTGCATGGACGCCCAGGAATTCCCGCTCCTCCCGACCTCCGGCCCAGGAGAGGGCATCGCGCTGAATGTCCAGGATCTTCGGCAAATGATTGCTCAGGTGGGAATGGCGGCCGCCACGGATGACACCCGCCCCGTCCTCACCGGTGTCCTGGTCCGCGCCGAGGGCGAACAGTTGACTCTCGCAGCCGCCGACGGCTTTCGGCTCTCGGTTCGAACGGCCAAGTTGTCCGCCCCGTTGCGGGAGGCACTCCAGGTGATCGTGCCGGCCCGGGCCCTCAACGAACTCGCGCGGCTCCTTGCCGATGGGGAAGAAACCATCTGGATGTTCCTGCCAGCCGGGCGAGGTCAAGTGATCTTCCGTCTCAAGGACGAGGAACTCTCCTCGTCGCTCATTGACGGGACCTTCCCAGATTATCAGCCCATCATCCCCAAGAAGTATGCCACTCGCTCGGTGCTGGCGACCAGTCAGTTTCTCAAAGCCTGCAAGGCGGTGGACATTTTCGCCCGTCAGTCCTCCCACTCTGCGCGGGTTCGCATCACCCCCGGCGGAGAGGCGCAGCCAGGCAGTCTGGAGGTAAAGGCCACCGCAGCGGAGACCGGGGAGGGCGAAAGCGTAGTCGAAGCCTCCATCGAGGGAGAGCCACTCGAGATTGCCTTCAATGTGAAGTACCTCTTGGACGTCCTCAACGTCGTGAATACTCCCAATGTGGCGCTGGAGACGACCGGGCAGGCCAGCCCAGGGGTGGTGCGCCCAGTCGGTGGCGACGAGTTTGTTCATGTGATCATGCCCATGCACCTCGGGCGCTGAGAAAGCGGGCTCCCGGGGGCCGGGATCCGCACAGAGTCGGGGCCATCCAAGGGACTCAAAAGGATGGCCCCTCTCCGTTTTCGGGGGTCAGGCCGGCGCCACCTGGCCCGTCGGCACCGGGGACGTCCCCACCGCCTCGGCGGGTGCATGCGCCCCCTGCCGAAGGCCTCCTTGTCGGCGGTCCCGCGGGGTGGTCTCCCTCCTGGGGTCACCCGGATTTCCTCATATTCGGTCACAAAGAAGGCACCCTTCGTGAGGTCCACCCGTTCTTCCTTCCGCGTTCGGGCCCCGGGGGCCCGGCGTGATCTTCCCGGGTCGGGAGAGAGCCCAGTGAAGGCCAGGGAGAGGCAGGGAAGCCCTGCTCTCTCGTTAGGAGCAAATGAGACTTTCGGGGGGCTCGGCTGGGACCGCTCGGATCAAGGGCCGTGTGAGAAATGCCTTTCAGGTTGCGCCAGCCGGAAATAGGGCTGTTCACGTGAATCTCATCTTGGGGCCTGAAAGTGTGATGGATAGGACTGAAACAATCCAAGCTTGAAACGCATATAGAAGGAAGGCGGCACACGGCGACGTGGCCGTGGCCAGGTGACCGATGTACTCAAGCGAGCAAACCCTCTTGCTAGGAGCGGCCAGTCCGGCGCTCACGCTCGATCCGCCCGATGAGGAAGCCTTGGTGAGGTCCGCCCGGCATGGGGACGAGCGCTCCTTTGCGGTGCTGGTCGAGCGCTATCAGCGGCGGGTGCTCAACCTGCTGTACCGAATCAGCGGGGACGAGGAAACGGCGCTGGACCTGTCTCAGGAGGCATTTGTGCATGCCTACCGCTCCCTGGGCCAGTTTGAGCCGGGGCGTCCTCTGGGGCCATGGTTGCTGCGGATTGCGACCAACCTGGCCTTCGAACACTGGCGCAGGGAGAGGGGGCCGGTACAGGTTTCGATGGAGTCGCTGGAAGGGGAGGAACTTGCAGCCGAGGCGGGGGCGGATCCCGGCCTGGAGGCGGAGCGTCATGAGCTGGATCGAGTTCTGGAGGGAGCGGTTCAGTCTTTGTCTCCGCTGTACCGGACGGTTCTGTGGCTGAGGCTGGTAGAGGGCCTTTCCTATGAAGCCATTGCGGAGACGTTGCGACTTCCGCTGGGGACAGTAAAGACCCGTCTGCACCGAGCGCGGGACCTACTGCGCAGCCGACTGGTGGAGGAGGGTGTCGTGCCATGAATGGGGAGCACATAGATCACGAAAGGCTCCAGCGGTTCCATGACGGTGAACTGCGCGCGGGTGAGGCCGTGCGGGTCAAGGCGCATTTGGCGGGCTGTTCTTCCTGCGCTGCGTACCTGCGCTCGCTGGCCCGCGTGGAGGCAGGGCTGCGACGAATGAGGCGCATCCTTCCGCCCGAGGATTTTGTGGAGCGGGTTTTGCGGCGGACCCGGAGGAGCGAGTCGTCCTCCAGCGGTATGGCCGGCTGGGTTTCCTGGGCAGGGCTGGCCGTTGGAGCGGCGGGCGTGACCGTGCTCGCTCTTACGGCGATGGAGTGGCTCGCCGGATCCCCTGACACAAGCGGTTTCTTCTCTCTCCTCGCCTCGCTGGGGACGATGTCCCCGCTCGATCTGGCAAACTCCTTGGGAAGCCTGGGGTCCGTAGGCGACTGGTGGCAAGGGTTGACAGCCATCGGCGCGACTGCCCTGCCCTTGGCCCTGGGCCTGATTGCGCTGGGCGGATCGGTCGAGCTGATGCGCTTGGTGGGCCAGGCCGGTCGGCGCCCGCTTGCGGGGAAGGGGTGGGTACGCTCGGAGAGTTAGAGGTCGGGTTCTGCGGGCGAAGGGAAGGGCTCGCTCGAGAGGGGCGTTGGCAGGGAGTGTGAACGGGGTGGCTAGGTTGAGGCGAAGAGAAGAGAAGAGGAAGGGCGCGATGGGCGTGAAAGGGAAAATGGGGCTGTTTGGTTTGCTGAGCGCGGTGGTCATCGGGGCGTGCGCGGTGCCGAGCCTGGGCGGGATAGAACTACAGGCCAGCCCGACCTTGACGCCGGTACCGGAGGCGGTGGCCTCGGCGACAGCAGGGGTGATGCCCTCCGTTCCGAGCACCACGGGGACGACGGGCCTGGAGGCGTTTCAGGGGGTGATGGAGCAGATCTACCGTCAGGTGAGCCCGTCGGTGGTGACGATCAATGTGACCGAGAGGACCAGTGGCGGCTTGGGGCAGGGCCTTCCGTTTTTCGGCCAAGGGCCGCAGGCCGGGCAGGGTCAGCAGGCGCTGGGGTCTGGCTTTGTGTGGGATGCACAGGGTGACATCGTGACGAACAATCACGTGGTGGATGGGGCGGCGACGATCACGGTGAGCTTCAGTGATGGGACCCAGGTAACGGGGAAGGTGATTGGGGCGGATCCGAACAGCGACCTGGCCGTGGTGCGGGTGAATGTAGCGGCAGGCCTGCTGCACCCGGTCGTGTTAGGGGACTCCTCGAAACTAGAGGTGGGGCAGGTCGTGATCGCCATCGGGAATCCGTTTGGGGAGCAGAACACGATGACGGAGGGGATTGTCAGTGCGCTGGGGCGGATGCTGCCGGTACAGGCAGGGGCGACGGCGCAGGGCACCTACTCGATTCCCGACGTCATTCAAACGGATGCGCCGATCAATCCGGGGAACTCGGGGGGGGTTCTGCTGGATGTGCAGGGCAAGGTGGTGGGGGTGACCTCGGCGATTGAATCTACGGTACAGGCTTCGTCGGGGATTGGGTTTGCGATACCGGCCAACATCGTGGCGCGGGTCGTGCCGGTGCTGATCCAGCAGGGGCACTATGCCCAGCCGTACCTGGGGATCAGCGGCACGGATCTGACCTCGGATCTGGCCGAGGCGATGGGATTGGCGGGGGGCACGCGTGGGGCGCTGGTGGAGACGGTGGCCGCGGGAGGGCCGGCGGACCGCGCGGGGGTGCGGGCAAGCAATCAGCAGGTGAGTATTGGAGGGCAGGCGGTGGCCGTTGGGGGCGACGTGATCGTGGCAATCAATGGCACTGCGGTGAGAGGCATCGATGATGTGATCTCTTACCTGGCAAACAACGCCGAGGCCGGGCAAACAGTGAGGCTGACAGTGCTGCGGAAGGGGCAGCAGATAGATCTCTCCGTGACCCTGGGTTCCCGTCCCACCGGCTGAGCCGGGAGGGAAGCGTGAGGCCGCGGGGCTAAACGAGGCAGAATGAGTCGAAGGGCGTACATTACATTGATCGTGCTGGTGGTGGTGGATCTGCTGGTGGCCGGGGCCTTGGCCTGGGTGCTGCCGCAGGTGAGGGGCGGCGGGGGCGTGGAGCTGGGGCGGGTGCCGTGGCTGGGGGTTCCGAACGTGCGGCCGTATGTGGGTTTGCGGCGGGGGCCGGGGCTGGTGGGGCAGCCGTTCTTTCTGGCAGGGTATCCGCTTTGGAACTTTGGGAGGGCGGTGGCGACGGAGATCTTTCTATTGGTGGGGGGCGGGCTAGTGCTCCTGCTGTTTCCGGGGCTGATGGGGCGGCTGGGGGGAATGTTTGGGGGGTCGGAGCGGAGGAACGTATTTGTGTTGCTGGGGATGGGGGTGCTGGGGATGCTGTTGCTGGGGGTACTGGTAGGGTTAGCGGCGCTGTCGCTGCTGGGGTTGCCGGCGGTGCCGCTACTGCTCTTGCTGATGGGGCTGGTTCTGGTGCTGGGGATGGTAGCGAGCGTGGTGCAAGTGGGTCGAGGGGTGGGTTTCCTGGTGGGGTTGGGTGACGAGCGTACGCGGGTGCACTATTTGCTAGGGGTAGCGGCGGTATCGCTGGTGATGGCGGTGCCGATATTGAATGGGGTGGTGATGGGGGTAGCCGGGGTGTGGGGGGCGGGGGCGCTGCTGGTGGAGCTCTTTGAGAGGCAGGGGCGGGCCGGATCTTTGCAGGCGCCGGTGGCAGGCTGAGGGCAAGCGGACGGGCGCCGGAGGATGGGGCCCACTGAGGAAAGGGAAGGACGGGACACGAGATGAAGAGACTTCGCAGGTGGATCTGGATTCCGATCGTGGTTGTGGTGTTGGTGGCGGGGGTATTTGGGGATGCGTACTACCAGCAGCGGCAGTATCAGGCGACGCTGGGGGCGCTGCAGACCCAGGCTCTGGCGCTGGGGACGATCACGGCTTCGGTGAGTGCGACGGGGACGCTGGCGGCGGTGCGGACGGCGGACCTGAGCTTTGGGACGACCGGAGAAGTGGGGCAGGTGAACGTGACCCTGGGGCAAACGGTGAAGCAGGGGCAGGTGCTGGCGGCGCTGGATCCGGCTTCGCTGCCGTCGGATGTCAACCTGGCCAAGCAGGACCTGGTCAGCGCGCAGCAGGCGCTCGCGAATGCGCAGTCGTCGCAGACGGCGCAGGCCAACGCGCAACTTGCCCTGGCCAACGCCCAAATCGCGTTTACCAGCGCCCAGACGAACTACAACAACTATGTGCTCAACTACGGGCCCACGGCGCTGAACGACGCCCAGAACGAACTGCAGATTGCCCAATCTCACTATCGGGCGAGCGCGACGGATGCCAACCGCACGCTGTATACGCAGGCCCTGCAGAACTATCAGACCCTCTACGCACAGTACGCCGGCACGGGCACAACGAGCGCGGCGGTTGACCCGTCCACGGTCGCGCAGGTGGCGGCGCAGTACAATTTAGCCAAGGCGCAGCTGGCGGATGCGCAGGCGACGCTGAAGAATTTCCAGAACGGGGTCAATCCACAGACGGTGGCGGCGGCGCAGGCGCAGGTGGCGGCGGACGAGGCGACGATTGCGGAGGCGGAGATCACGGC
>JBEKHT010000057.1:0-13622 GCA_050012135.1 Anaerolineales bacterium
ACCTCCAGCAGAGAGCCCACGCGTCCGGAGATCCTCACCGTCCCTGAGGTGGGTTCCGTGATCCGAGCCAGCACTTTGAGAAGGGTGCTTTTTCCCGCCCCGTTGCGGCCGATTACCCCCAAGATCTCACCTTGATGGACTTCGAAGGAGACGTCCCGCAAGGCCAGGATGTATTCAGCGGAATGGCTGTGATCATCCCCACCCCGGACCCTCTTCCACATCCGGCGAATCGGCGCAGCCACCGCGTCAACCGCCGCCTCTCGCAAGGTACGGTAACTTTCCGGGCTCAAGCCAATTCGGTACTGTTTGGTCAGGCTCTCCACCCGGATGACCAAAGAACTCTGAGTCATGCTGGCTTCCTTCGGCAACCTCCGCCCATCACGCCACCAGCGCGATCATATCAGACTTCCTTCATGCCTGGCCCAGCCTGAGTCTTCAGGCAATTGCGCCCGATCGCTGCAGCCCCGCGTTTCTGCGTGATCCCCAGAATGATCCTGGGCCACGGGATAAGGGTAGCGCAGGGCTTGCCTTGGTTTTGCGCCAGTCCTTGCCCGTCGAAAGCCGGCCTCCGGGCCCGTTCGCGCGGAAACCGGCATCGCCGCGCCCCGCCCGCGTCAGCGCAGCCCAGGCGGGGAGGCAAGAATCCCGCGGCCCCGCTTGTCCCCTGGCTGTCGTCAGGCGGAATAGGAAGACCACCTTCTCCTGGGCCGGGGGGAGCGAGCCGCCAGCCAATGGGGCAAGGCCGGGCCGATCAAGAGATAACACCCAACAGTGGATTGGCCGGGACCGTGCCGACCAAGTCCGGACTTCCCAGTTCCGAGATCTCGCTAAGGGATGAGCTCCCGATAGATCTGTTCGTATCCTCGGGCAAACTTGTCTCCGGAAAGGGCCTCTCTCGCGGCTGCCGCGATTCGTTGCCGCACCGCTGTTTCCTGGAGTGGGCCGTCCAACGCCTGCAGGAGGAAATCGGCAAGCTCGGCTGCGGTATGGAGGTTGGCATCGAAAGCGATGCCAACCTCCATACCCAAAAGATCGCGTAGTTCCGAGACTTGCGGAGCGTATCCAACCACCGGGGTTCCACAGCAGACGGCCTCATTGATCGAGCCACTCCAACCCTCCCCGCGGCTCGGCAGGACCATCACCTTCGCCCGTGCCAATCGGGCGCTTAGCTCATGTCTCGAAAGCTTACCCAGAAGATGTACTTTCAGCCCCTCCTTCTGGGCCAGGGTCGCGAGGTCGGGGCCCAGTTGACTCTCTCCGCACAGGAAAAGTTCCTGAGCTTTCAGCCTCGGATTCATCGCGAATGCATCCAGAACCAAATCGATGCCCTTGCGATGGCGCAAGGCACCCGAAAAGACCACTCCTTCACGGGCCTGCGCGGGCAATATGGGCTCTCTTCGAAACTCCTCAGCCACAGGGTTGTGGACCACCCGGATTCGCTCGTCTCTGAGGGGAACGCTCCTGCGGATGCTCTCCATTTGGGCGCGAGAGACAAAAACGATGCGGTCATAGCTCTCCAGGCTTTCGCCCGCTTCAAAGTGGTGATGGGTGAGAATCAAGGGGACCTGGAGGCCCACGCCCTCGCAGAGGCGTGGAAAACCACGGCGCGCCAAGTGGTTGTGAATCACATGCGGCTGGAACTCCCGAGCGACGCGATCCAAAGCGGCCATCGTCATGGCGTCCAGCAGGCGGCCACGAAGGCTGTCGGGGCGCGGCCGCAATTCGGCCGCCCTCCGGAACCACCTCCCCACCCTACCCCAGCCCGGCCATACGACGGTGGGCTGAACTGTGACGCTCAGCCCACCCCCCAGATCCCATAGAGTTGAGGTCCCTATGGTGTCGGGGAAGGGAAAAACGAGAAGGCGGTGCCCAGCGCGGGCCAACTCCTCCGTCAGGCGCACCGAAGTTCGTGCCATTCCCCCCGCGTAGGGGTAGAAGAGCTCGGACCTCAAAAACGGATGGACGCGCAGGATGTTCATCGGGCTAGGCGGAAACTGCATCCTGATAGAGACGCACCAGAGCCTGTCCAGCACGAGTCAATGAGAAAACCTCGCGGGCGCGATCCGCAAGAGACTGCGGCGGTGGCCGAGCCCCTTGGCTCTCCCCCAGGAGTTGCAGGACCGAGGCGGCCAGGTCCCGAGGAGTCTGCTGCACCGGGTCGAATGCGGCTCCGACCGGCATGCTCATGACCTCCTGCATTTCCTCCAGTTGGAGGGGCCAGCCCACGACAGGGGTCCCGCAACAGACCGCTTCCAGCAACGCCACACTGAACCCTTCCCCGCTGCTCGGGTTGACAAGGGCCGCAGCATCGCCGAGCTTTATCCGCAGCTGGTCCGCCCGAAGCCTCCCGCAGAAGGTCACCGGCAAATGGTCCCGCCGGGCCAGTTCGCGGTATCCGCTTTCGGCCTCTCCCGTCCCGCACACCGTCAGGGGGTGGGTGCGCAGAGCGGGCTCGAGTTGGTAGGCTTGCAACAGAAGGTGCAGGCCTTTCCGAGAGGACAGGTTCCCAGAGAACACGATCCCGTGTCGCTGCTCATGCGACTTGACCTCTCCCCTGGCAAAGTCCGAGGAAACGGGGTTGTAGATCACCCTCGTCCGCTCAAGCGGGAAGTGACTGTCCCGCACGACCTTCTGCTGCCAAGCGCGCGAGACAAAGATGATCCAATCATAGACATCCAGATGGGTGGCGGCCTGATAGGCATGATGGGTGAGGACCAGTGGCATGCGGCCCCGCAGGGATCGAAACAAGTAGGGAAAATCGGAGAACGTGTGATGGCAGTGGACGATCGCGGGGCGGAATTGCTTGATCCCATGCTCCAAAGCGATCAGGGCCAGAAGGTCGAACCCGCCGTTTTCCCCCCGAGCCCCCCGCGCAGCGAGGCGGGCCCGCAGCAATGCCAGCAGGCCAGGCACGATTTCCGTGCGAGTGGGCAAGGTTGCGGTGGCAAGCACCTCGAGCCTTCCGCCCGAGGGGCCGCGGAATCCACGGGGCGGGCGAAAGAGCCTTTCCGGATAGGGAAACAGAGCCACCGCATGGCCATTGAGCGCCAAGTACTCGGAGAGCACTAGCGAGACACGTGACTTCCCGCCAGCGAGGGGGTAAACCAGGTCTCCGCGCAGGAGAGGATGGACCTGCAGGACCCGCATCGGTCACGCACCGACTTCGATCTGGGGCAAGTAGTCCGACTGCCAGTGCAGGGCAGGAGCGATCACGCCGGGCCACAAACCGCGATACTCTCCGCGGACCGAATCCTCGCCGCCGCTGTCGACGATCCGAAAGCTGAGCAAGCGGACCCCTGGGAGGAAGAAGCGCCGCGGATAGAGGGTTCGCAGAGCGAGCTCAACCGAAAAGAATCCCTCGGCCATGAAGAGAGGAGGAATATGGCATCGGGCGGTGTAAGTTCCAACCTGTCTGGCGCGACCGCCAAAGACCGGGTCCCGGATCGGAGCCGAGGCAAACACACAGAGACGATCTTCGTTGTACACCCTGAACATCGGCACCACATTGGGCACTTCACGCAGCACCCAAAACTGCACTTCAAGCTCGATCGGATCGCCTGCATCAAACTCGGCCTGGGGAGCCCCGTGAGGTCCCAGCAACTGCATTCCCTTCAGGCGGACCTCTTCATTGCCAGGGGCCTGCTCCGGATTGGGCCAGGAGACGGAAGCCCCGGGTTGCCTGAGATCTTCGTCCAGATTCAAGTAGCGAGCCACGACGGTCCCGGTGGGTCCGTCCGCGATCACTTCCCCCTTGTCCAGGAGAATGGTGCGGTCACACAGTCTCGCGATGGCCGGCATGTTGTGGGAAACGAATAATACCGTCCTGCCCTCGCTTCCCGCGCTTTCCATTTTGCCAATGCACTTTTGCTGAAAACGCTGGTCCCCCACGGCTAGCACTTCGTCGACCAAGAGGATCTCCGGATCCAGATGCGCCGCGACCGCAAATGCCAGACGCAGATACATCCCGCTCGAGTAGCGCTTCACCGGCGTGTCCATAAACTGCTCGACCTCGGAAAAGGCAACGATCTCGTCGAAGCGTCGTTGAATCTCATCACGGCGCATTCCCAGGATCGCGCCGTTGAGGTAGATATTCTCCCTGCCCGTCAGTTCGGGATGAAATCCTGTTCCCACTTCCAACAGCGATCCAATCCGGCCCGCAATTCTTACCCGCCCATTGGTCGGCTCGGTGATTCTCGAGAGGATCTTCAGGAGAGTGCTCTTCCCTGCTCCGTTTCGACCAATGATGCCGACGACCTCGCCTTGACGAACATCAAACGAAACCCCGCGCAGCGCCCAGATCGAAGAGGAATCCCCTCTGCTCCCATCCGCGCCACGGCCGGATCGCGCGATCCACCGTACGGCGTAGCCCAGGGAGGAACTCAGCGACTCCCTCAACGTCTGGTATCGCCTCGGGGCCAACCCGATTCGATACCGCTTGCTTACGCTTTCCACCCGGATCGCGAGGGGGGGCATGTCAAAGGTTTCGTAAAGCGGACGGGCGCTTAGACCACATCGGCAAAGGTGCGCTCCATTCTGCGAAAGTAGTAGGCCCCGCTCACCAGGATCAAGATGGCGGCCAAGGCTGAAACCCATACCATCGGCCCTGGGGCTGGGGTCTTTGCACCCAGAAGGGCCCAGCGGAAGCCGTCGACGACTCCCGCCATAGGGTTCAGCCCATAGATGGTGTGCCACGGTTCCTTGAGAAGAGAGCTCGGATAGGCGACCGGGGTGACGAAGAGCCAAAAGTTGGTAAGAAAGGGGACCACATAGCGAACGTCGCGGTATTCAACGTTCAGCGCCGACAGCCAAAGCCCCACCCCCAAGGCCGTGATAAAAGCCAGGAGCAGAAAGACGGGCAGCCAGATGACAGCCACCGACGGCCCAAGATGAAAATAGAACATCATTGCAATCAGGACGACGAAGGCCAGCACGAAGTCCACCAGGGGCGACAGCACTCCCGCAATGGGGACGGCCAGACGAGGGAAGTAGACTTTTTGGATGAGCCCCGCGTTTCCGACCAGGCTGTTGGAGGCATTTCCCAGGCCCGTTGCAAAGAACGTCCAGGGTACCAAGGCAGCGTAGCTGAAGATGGGATAGGGGATGTTGTCGGAGGGCATCTTCGCCAAGTTGCCAAAGAACAGGCTGAAGACCACCATGGTGAAGAACGGCTGAATGATCGCCCAGGCCGCACCCAGGATGGTCTGCTTATAGCGGACTTTGATGTCCCTCCAGACGAGGAAATACAACAACTCGCGGTATTGCCAAAGCTCGCTCAGCCGGAGGGCAACCCAGCCTCGAGAGGCCGAGATCTCCTGAACCGGGCCTACGAACCCGTCGCTCTCCTCGGATCCGGCAGTCGCAGAGGAAGGCTTCACCAGAACATCGGCTGTTTCGGTGTCGGCCTTGTTCCTCGTTGTCATTGACATGCGCTACCCTCTCTCTCTGACCCGGCCGTCAGTTTGCAGACAGCCGCGTTGACAAATCTCGGTCATCTTTGGGGAGCCAAGCCGCACGGTCCAGCGGGCGTCACCCACAGGGAAACCGGGGGGCTCCCTCTGCTTCCCCGCCCGGACAGGTCGACGAGGACCTCTGCGCCCTTGTCTCACAAGCCAGGAAGAGCCACCAAACGCCCCCGCTGCATTGGCCCCGGCTGGTCATGGCTTCCGTCCATCTCAGCTCCAGGAAACTCAAGCCCGCGAGAGCGACGGCCGTGCGAGGCCAAGGCGGGTGCCGGTGGGCGCCAGGCCAAAGCCGGGCGCTAGACCTGAGTGAGGGCCGCATGGTTCGACAGCCACCACTCTGCAAGGCGAACATCCAGTTCCGTGTGAATATCTCTCCCCGTCACCCACTTGCGAACAATGGGTAGGGATCGCCTGCCCATCCACCACCATGGATTCGGACCGTCCCGGCGGTTCACGCACTCCTTGCGGAAAACCCAAACGCCCTGGTCATAGTAGTAAGCCCTGGGGTAAGACTGTCTCTCGGTCGAGGCTTGCCGGTTAGGATCCCCGTAGGGGACCAGCAGGCCCTCCACGATCTCGAGGGCCCGCAACGGATGATCATCCGCCGCTTCCCAAACGCTCATGACCGAGTCCAGGTCTTCGCGGCGCTCAAGGATCTCCAGCCCCTGATCAATCAGGGCCCCATCCACCATGACCGTGTTTCCCAGCAGGAGAACGACATTCCGGAGATCGGATTCGTGGGCATCCACATACTCCGTGGCGTGCTTGATCACGTCGCCATGGTTGACATGATCTCCCCGCAGTTCCTCCGGCCGCACAATGATCTGACACCCCAGCTCGCGCCCGATCTCCATGATCTCGGCGGAATCCGTCGATATGTAGGTCTGCGCGATTCGCACCGCCTCCTGCGCGGCATGGATCGGGTAGCTGATCAGAGGCTTGCCCTGGATCGGAAGGATGTTCTTGTTCCGAATCGACTTGCTCCCGGCACGTGCCGTTATGATCGCGACATTCATCGGTCTGCTTTCGTTGAGTTCCGGCCCTGATCCACGCTCAGCGAGTCCTTTCGATCTCGCGCGTAATCTGTTCCAAGACCTCCATGGTTCCCTGGCCCATGTCAACATACAGGGTCGAGGTCAGCTTGCGCGCGACGCGAGGATGATAGCGGTAGGGAGTAACGCGATAGTGCCCATTGACCTCTTGGGGTTCCAGGTACTCGATCTCAATCTCCTTCCCAAGGATTTCCGAAAACATCGTAAAGAGGTCGCGAGCGCGCATGGGATAGTGGCCCGTGATCATCAGACACTGGTTCGCGTATTCGGGCCTCAGGATTTCCGTGCTGAGCCGGGCGGCGTCGGCCACGTGGATATATTCCCGGGCGTCTTCGGGAGCTCCCGGATACCGGATCTTCCCGCCCGTCACGGCCTCCCGCAGAAGCCGGTAGACCCCATTGCTTTCATCCGCGCGCGGGCCATACAGAGAGCCGAAGCGCAGGATCGTATAGTCGAGTCCAAACTGCCTCTGATATTCCTCGACGTAGGCCTCGCAGGCCTGCTTGCTCGCTCGATAGAAGCTACCCTGCTCGCTGTAGACGTATACCGTGCTGGCAAAAACGAACCGCTTCACCCGCGCCGAGCGGGCGGCTTCCAGGGCGTTTACCGTCCCCAGGACATTCACGCTCGCCGTCTCACGAGGCAGGGTGCGGGCCGCATTGAGGTCGGCCAGGGCCGCCAAATGGTAGATGTTTTCCGCACCTTGAAAGGACCGGCAGAGCAGATCGAAGTCCAGCAGATCTCCCAGAACCTCTTCCTGATCTGGCTGGCGGTAGGGTGATCCGCGGCGATCAAAGATCACGACCTCGTCGCCCCTTGCGGAAAGCGCATCGGCCACGTGGCTTCCGAGGAAGCCGGCCCCTCCGGTAACGACCGTGCGACTCATCGAAAAGCCTCCGGCCTTTTCCCCTCGCGCCCGCCAAAAAAGGCGACCACATGGCGGGCGGCCTCGGCTTCCATCCTTAGGCGGCATTCGGCCGCATAGGAACCGAGGTGAGGCGTCAGCACGACATTCGCCAGCTCGGCCAGCGGTCCGCGATAGGGTTCCTCCTCGAACACATCCAGATAGGCGCCTCCCAGGTGACCGTTCCGGAGAGACTGCGCCAGAGCTTTTTCATCCAGCCAGCCCCCGCGCGCGGTGTTTACGACCACAGCCCCGGGCTTCATGCGCAGGAACTCTTGCTCCCCCAGCAGGGGACGCGCAGCGACCCCGCTCAGATGGAGCGAGACCACGTCGGACTGGGCCAGAATCTCCTCCAAACCCACGAACTGGACGCCCAGCTTCTGGGCCGCCGTCAGGTCAGGATCCACGTCAAAAGCAATCAACGAGACGGCAAAGGGCCTCACTAAGACTGCGAAGGCCCGACCGATTCGGCCCAGCCCGATAAGGCCCACCGTCTTGCCTTGCAACAGGTGCCCCATGGGCTTTTTCCAATCGCCCCGCCGGACGGCGGCGTCCGAGCGGGCGACCCCGCGCAGCACCGCCAGCAGCCCCCCCAAGGTCAGTTCGGCCACTCCTTGAGTCGGTCCATCGGGCGTGCTGAACACCCGGATGCCCCGTTGTTCCGCATAGGCCAGGTCGACGTTTTCCAGGCCCACCCCCACGCGCGAGATGACTTGCATTCTGGGCAGCTGACCCAATACCGCATGATCCAGAATCTCCGTCCCGGCAATCACGCCATCGGCCTCGCGCAGGAAGTGGATGGTTTCCTCCGGCTGAAGCTTCCGGCCATATGGATTCAGGCGCCACTCGATCCGAGCCTGCTTCAGGAGATCCAGCGGCTCCGGGTCCTCCCGACCAAAGGTAGAGGTGGTGATTCCGACTGTAACTGGCATCCCGTCCCACCCGCGAGCGAGGTAAGACCGATCTAAGCGGTCACAATCTGGCTCGCCCACGATCTTTCGTCCAAATACCAATCGACCGTATGAGAAACGCCTTCAGCAAAGGCTGTCCGAGGGGCCCAACCGAGCAGGGTCTTGGCTTTTTCCACCGAGGCCCAGCTGCCTTGCATGTCGGCAGGGTGAGGCTGCTGGTGTACCACCCGAGCCTTTTTGCCAATCCGCCCCTCGAGCATCTGGATCAAGGCGTTGATGCGGACACGTTCATGCCCGCCCAAGTTGATGACCTCGTAGCCCACGGGCTTGACCGCGAGCAGGGTTCCGCGAGCAATGTCCTCGACGTAGGTAAAGCCTCGGTACTGTTCGCCATCACCGTTGACCCGAACCGGCCTGCCCTCTTGAATCCACTGGACAAAGCGAAACATGACCATGTCGGGCCGACCCGCGGGACCATAGACTGTGAAATACCGCAGGACGGTTACATCAATTCCAAACATGTGGTGATAGACATGACAGAGCGCCTCGGCCGCCTTCTTGCTTGCGGCATAGACCTGCAGAGGCCGGCTGCTGTCTGCCTCCTCGGGAGTCGGGAGCGGGGCGTTGGCCCCGTAGACACTGGAGGTCGAGGCCAGCACGAACTTCGGAATCCCCTTCTCCTGGCAGGCCTTCAGCAAGTTGAGCGTCCCGGTCACGTTGGTATCGAGGTAGGCCCACGGGTCCTCCAAGCTCGAGCGGACCCCTGCTCGGGCGGCCAGGTTCACGACCGCGTCAAAGCCCACCGGCGCAACCAGCTTCTCGAGCCCGGCCCGGTCGCAAATGTCCATCCGTTGAAATTGGAATCCAGCTTGGCCCTCGAGCCGGTGCAGCCGGTGCTCCTTCATGCGCACGTCATAGGCCGGGTTTAGATTGTCGACCCCGACCACCTCGTCCCCTTGATCAAGAAAGGCGCGCACAACCGAGGCCCCGATGAAACCCGCCGCCCCAGTGACCAAGTAGCGGCCCATCTAAAGACGTACCACCTTGGGGCTGGCTTTGCCGGCCGGACCCAGCGCATTTCGCGTGTCCACGATCAAGACCGATTCATCCAGGACCTGGTGCCAATCGTAGGAACTATGATGGGTCGCGATCACAACGCAGTCGGCGCGTCTCAGGGCCATTTTGAGGTCCGTCACGCACTCAAGCCGCCATGAGTCGTGTCGCACTTCGGGCACGTACGGGTCGTGGTATTCGACCACGGCTCCCCGGATCTTGAGGAGCCCGATCACATCCAACGCCGGCGATTCGCGCAGATCCGCCACGTCCGGCTTGTAGGCTACGCCCAGCACCAGAATCCGGCTCCCATTCAATGCTTTATGGTCCGCGTTCAGGGCATCCTGAACCTTCTGGACAGTATAGCGAGGCATGTTGGTATTGATCTCGCTGGCCAGCTCGATGAAACGGGCCGTGTAATTCACCGTCTTCAGTTTCCAAGAAAGATACAGCGGATCGATGGGAATACAGTGCCCACCCAACCCCGGGCCCGGGGAGAACCTCATAAATCCAAAAGGTTTGGTCGCCGCCGCCTCAATCACCTCCCAAACATCCAATCCGAGGCGGTCGCACATGATGGCCACTTCATTGACCAGACCAATGTTCACCGCCCGAAATGTGTTTTCCAGCAGTTTGGTCATCTCCGCTGCCTCGGCGGAGGAGACTGGGACCAAGGTCCGGATGGCTTGGCCGTAGTATGCCTTCGCAACCTCCAGACAGGCAGGAGTCACCCCGCCGATGACCTTCGGCGTGTTGACGGTAGTCCAATCTTTGCGCCCGGGATCCACCCGCTCCGGCGAGAAGGCCAGGAAAAAGTCCTCTCCAACCTTCAGCCCGCGGCCCTCGAACTTTGGCAGCAGGATTTCGCGGGTGGTTCCGGGGTAGGTCGTGGATTCGAGCACAACCGCCAAACCGGGATGAATGGATCGGGCGATCTCTTCCGTCGCGTTGACAATGAAAGAGAGATCGGGGTCCCCCGTCTTGCGCAAAGGAGTGGGCACACAGATCGAAAGGGCATCCAGGGACTGGATGCTGGAAAAGTCGGTCGTAGCCTCCACCCGGCCCGATTGCACGAGCTCGGCAATCCTGGCCGAGGGGACATCCTCGACATAGGAGTGGCCCTGGCGAACGGATTGAACTTTCGCCTCGTCCACGTCGATGCCGACGACGCGGTAGCCAGCGTGTCCCAGCACGTCCAGCAAGGGCAAGCCGACATAGCCTAGTCCCACGACCCCTACTCGAGCGGTGTGGGAATGAAACCTCTCGATGAGGCTCTGGGCTGTCTTTGGCAGAGGTACGGCCTCATTGATGCTGGTCACACTAAGCCCTCCTCGTCCCGGATGGGTTGGCTGTGCCGATGGTCAGAAGTCCAACCAGACCAATAAACAGGCCCAGGATTCCCGAGGTCAGGACTTTCAGCCCCCATTGCGAAGATACTTGGGTCGCATGGGTAGGCAGGCTCACAATCTGGGGCTCCGCCGCCGGACTCCCCGCCTGATCCGTCTCGAGATCCCTGAGCACCTCCACCAGAGCCTTTCCCCAAGAGGAGGCGACGCTCATGGCGCGCCCGCCGTCCGGGAGAACCACCAGCAGGTTGACCAGCCCGCCGCCTGGCGCGCCCACGGTAGCGTGGGCCTGCCAATCCCGCGAACCCAGGGGTTGGTTGCTCAACTGCGTCGCTTCCTGCGCGACCCGGTCACTGGTCGCCAGAGCGACGGCGCGGTCCGTCGAGCCTCCCCCGCCAACGGAAATGATCGCCTGGGCCTGAAACTGCGTTGGCTGCAACGCCACCAGAACCCCAGTCACGGTCGCCGAGATCAGCCCGACCACGAGCACCAGCCAGCCACGAAAGACCAACGTGCGGGCCGCCTCTCTCAAGCCAGCCTTCCAGTCCGAGAAGTGATCATTGTCCATGCAGGTTCCGGAAACCACGCGATGGGGAAGTGGAGGCGCGAAGATTAAACCATGGCAGGATGAGCCTGTCAACGAAGCCCAATTGGACGAAGTCTATCAGGTTCCTTGGAAACGCATCACCGTCCCAAGCGTGCGGATCATGATCCTCACTTCCAGCCAAAGGGATCGGTGGCGGATGTAATAAAGGTCGTACTCGAGCTTCGTGACCGCATCCTCCACAGACCAGCCATAGCGATAGTTGACCTGGGCCCACCCTGTAAGGCCGGGGCGAACCAGGAGGCGAGCCCGGTAGAACGGGATTTCTCTTTCCAGCTTCGCCACCAACTCGGGACGCTCGCTGCGGGGACCCACCAGGCTCATCTCGCCCCGCAACACATTCCAGAACTGGGGAATCTCATCCAGGCGAGTCTTGCGCAGGAGCTTTCCCAGGCGTGTGACCCGAGGGTCCCCGGGGGCTGCCCAGCGCGCTTGACCGTCGGGTTCGGCATTCGCCACCATCGTGCGGAACTTGAGCATTCGAAACGGTCGGCCGGCCCTTCCCGCGCGATCCTGCCGAAGCAGGACAGCGCCTGGGGAGTCGAGGCGAATCATCAGGGCCAGGAAGGGCAGCAGGATGGCAAAAACCAAAGATCCCAGAACCCCGCCGACGATATCGAGCAAACGCTTCACGGGGCTATAAAGATCATTCAAGCGGGCGCTGTCAACAAAGGAGGTCATAATCCAATCTGCGTCCAGATACCCGACCGGGACCCGACTCAGCAGTTCCTCATACAGGACCTGCATGCGGACGATTTCGATACCTTTTTCCTGGCAATCAAGCAGCGCCTGGAACAGGCCTCCTCCGATCTCGCCGGTGATGGCCAGAATTAGGACCGCGATCTCCTGCTCCTCCACAATCTGCCTGAGCTGGGCGGATCCTCCCGCCACCTCGACCCCGCCCACCACTTGGCCCTTCTTGCTGGGGTCGTCATCGATCAGTCCCCGAACGCGGAAATGACCCGGCACTTCTTCGGAGAGAACATTGACCATCAAGTTCCCTGCCCTTCCCGCGCCAATGACCAGGGCGGGCTGCAGAAGCGAGGGCAGGGCCATCAGCCGGATGTAGAGCATCCGCCAGCCGATCTCCAGTCCGACGAGCCCAACCAGGAAGAAAAGGACCACGAGACGCGGCAACTCGCCAGGAGGCAGGTAAAAGTAAATGCCGAAATAGAAGAGTAGGGAGACCCCCGCGGCAACGAGCAGCCCATTCAGGTTCCGGGATCGCGAGGTCACAATGCGGGCATCGTAGAGATTTGCGATCAGGAGAAACCACAAGGGCACCAGCCAGAACAGCCGGGCAATGTCCTTTTGGCGCAAGAAGCCAAGCGGGTGGGCTGTCCCCTGGCCGACGATGACCCAAAGTGCCAGGGCAAGAACCGCCGCGATGAACACCATGCCCAGATCGCCCACGAAAAGCAGCGCGCGACGTTCGGCGCGACTTAATCCAGCGCGGGAGCGCAGGTGCGACGCGGAGGCTCTCCCCCTCCTCGGCCGGCTGCTGCCGGCCTTCACGGCAGTTTGAACGTTGTCCTTCGACGGGGACTTCATCCGAGCTCTGACGGAGGTACCGGATGGTCCCGGTAGTAGGAGATGATTTCATCGAGGGTGGCATCCAGAGAGATGTGGGGCTCCCAGCCCGTGAGGTTCCTGATCTTGCCAATGTCGGGGACACGGCGCTGCATGTCCTCGAATCCCTCCGCGTAGGCCTCGTCGTAGGGGATGAATACGAGCTTCGAGGAAGACCCGCTGCGGGCTCGAACTCTCTCCGCGAGCTCGCGGATAGTCACTTCCTCACACGACCCAACGTTGAATACCTGACCGAGGGCGCCCGGATGATTCAAGAGGCCGATTACGGCCTCGACGACATCGCGAACATTGCAAAAGCACCGCGACTGCCGCCCATCGCCATACACGGTAATCGGCTCATTGGCCAGGGCCTGGAGTACAAAGCGCGGAATCACCATGCCGTACCGCCCGCTCTGGCGAGGCCCCACGGTGTTGAAGAAACGGGCGATGGTCACGGGGAGTCCCAGGGAGCGGTGATACGCTAGCGCAAGGAATTCGTCGAGGGCCTTGGAAGTCGCATACGCCCAGCGACTGCGGGTCGTAGCCCCGTACACCCCATCGTCCTCCTCGCCGAACGGGACCTTGTTATTCTTACCAAAAACCTCGGAGGTCGAGGCGATCAACGTCATCTTGCGGTATCGCCGCGCCACCCGCAAGACCGCCTCGGTTCCCATCACATTAGTCTCAATGGTCCGGACGGGGTCGGTCACGATCAGTCGGA
>JBEKHT010000058.1:0-13224 GCA_050012135.1 Anaerolineales bacterium
ATGGATACCGAGGTGACTTTGACCAGCAAAGAACAGAAGCGACTGAAGGTCCTGAACCAGGTCCAAGTCGGGCGAATCACTGGGGAACAGGCCGCCATCTTGCTGGGGGTCTCCCTGCGGCAGGAGCGGCGGCTGATGGCCAGCTACCGGCGCCGGGAAGCGGCCGGGCTGGCCCATGGCAACCGGGGACGTCCTTGTGGGCGGCGGGTGCCCAAGAGGATCCGAGACAAGCTTCTGACTCTGGCCGGGGGTGAGTTTCGGGACTTCAATGACCAGCATTTCACCGAGATCCTGGCTGAGGAGTACGCCATCCGTCTGTCGCGCTCGACGGTTCGACGCCTCAGGAGGGAGGCGGGTCTGGCCAGCCCGCGCAGGCGGCGTGCCAGCCGACACCACCAGAAGCGGGAACGCTACCCGCAGGCAGGGATGCTCCTCCAGGTCGACGGCAGCCATCACGACTGGCTGGAAGGGCGCGGATCCCAATTGGTTCTGCTGGCGGCCATCGATGACGCGACGTCCCAGCTCGTCTATGCCCGTTTTCGGGAGCAGGAGGATGCAGCGGGATACTTCCTGATGCTCCATGAGATCTGCCGCACGAAGGGTCTGCCCCTGGCGCTCTACGCTGATCGCCACACGATCTTCCAGAGCCCCAAAGAGCCCAGTGTGGCCGAGCAACTGGCTGGAAAGCTACCCCGGCCAATTTGGCCGCTTGGTCGATCCTGGCCCGTGTGTCCAGGACGGGTGACTTGGGCATTCGTCTCATTCCGGCTCATTCTCCGCAAGCCAAAGGGCGCGTGGAGCGTCTCTTCGGCACGTTGCAGGACCGGTTAGTCAAAGCCCTGCGGCGAGCCAAGGTCAGCACGCTGGTCGAAGCCAATCAGCTCTTGGAGACTTTCCTGCCCGCCTTCAACGCACGCTTTGGACAGCCTCCGGCCTACCCAGGGTCGGCCTACCTGCCCTGGTCAGCTCGCACTCGGTCCGAGGATCTCTTTTGCTTCAAGTTTGAGCGCACGGTGGCCAAGGACAACACTGTCTCTTTCTCAGGCCATACCCTGGTGATCCCACTGCGGCCTCTGCAGCGTGGCTACGCCGGCACACGGGTCGAGCTTCGGCACTACATGGATGGGCGCCTGGCCATCACCTATCACGGCCGGACGCTGGTCGTACATGAGCCCCTCCAGCCGGGCACCCCTCAGGTGGGCAAGTTCACGCCTGCCGAGAGAGTTGGGCTAGCCGCGAAAAAAGTCGCGAGCAAGCGTCCCGTCCAGCCCAGACCTCAGATCCCACAGAAGCCTCTTCCAGCGGGCGTTCCCGGGCCGGATCACCCTTGGCGTCGGCCCTACAAATCCATCCCGATCCCAGAGGGGCCGCTCAGGCGACGTTTTTACCCTGGCCCGCGCGGGCAGGGCGGGCTGACCTGTTCGGGTGACCTTGTCACTGAACTCCAACACGCACCGGGATTGATCGGATCATGAAGGCTGCGAATTGATCCTAGATAGACGGTCAGGCTCCGTGATAGGAGCAGCGTGCACGTCCAATCCAGGCCCATTTTCGGATGAATGGGGTTCTTGGCTAGGACAGCCGTGCCCGCCATCTTCCTATTTAATGGAAAAGATATAGCCGGCTCCCACCGAACAGCTCAATTCGGAGCCGTTGGGTGTTTGGTTCAAATTGACGAACCTCCGGGTAGGCAATAATTGAGAGGGAGGAAGAATCTCGCCCCTTCAATCCTTCGGTGATCATGATCCTTCTCCTTTCAGGCATATTCACGGTGAATATGATTGGACGCGGGTTAGGGCAAACTAGCCGGCCAGCAAATCCAATAGCTCACGAATGGTTTCCTGCCGCCAGGATTCTTTATTCTCTTCCCGCAACCGGCGGCGAAGCTTAAGAGACTCCTCGTCAATCATCCGGGACGCCGCAGCAGGCCGTTCTATCCAGCGCCCGATTTCACGGAAGTTCTCATCAAAGAAAACAATGACCGGAATGGAGTGGAATAGCCCTTCTTTGCGATACGGCAGAATCAAGTCTGGATATCGATCGCGGCGGAAGACGCGCACGTTCCACTGCTTTTGATGGGCCATACGAAACAGCACGGGCAGGTTGTAGAGAGTATCGCCCGACCATTCTTCACCAATCACCAGGACGTTCAATCGATCAGGCAGCCGGGCAAGCTTGGCCTGCTGTGACTCGTTGAAAGTTGACTCCTCTAGATGCTGTAGGAACTTAGCCCGAGAGTCCTTCAGGCTTTCCAGGAATTCGGATATCGTCTCACCTTGCCGGAAAAATTCGGGATCCAAGGCTCCTCCTCGCTGCCGCCAACCAACTCGCGCCATTCCTGTTCCACGATTTCCAAGGTTGACTTTGCTTGGGGGCGACGCATGCGGCGGAGATGCGGCATCCCCAGTTTTCATTCTTCCACCCAGCGTTCCGCGAAATCCCCTCGTTCTGTTTGTTCCAAGGTCTATTCGACCTCATCGTAGTTGATCACCCGCGGCCCTGATGTTCGCACGGCACACTCACAGGTGCGACTGTTCCGCTCGGAGATGTATGCTTCGATCCGGACCTGGTCTATCACATCCACCACCGACCGCAGGGACCGGATGGCCTTTGCGTAAGCAAAGTGGGGGGATGCCCGTGCGAGACCATGGTTTCAAGTACAGCCAGCATCAGGTGAATTGTGCCGCTTTACTAAACCTGCTCTTCGTAGCTATCTCCTTAGGTCTCTTACAGGAAATCAACTCCCGCCATGCCCAGCCGGGTGCTCCCTACCCATTTGGCGATCGCCAACATGATTTGCTTAGGATCCCCGCTCATATCCTGGTCCACGGCAATCGTGCCGTAAATTCCAGAATCTTGTAAGGATTTCCACGTACTAGATGCCCAGGAGAATTGGGAACGAATAAAGCCACATTGACGTTCTTGGGCGGTATTGTCGCCCCATAGAGCACGAGGAAACCGGGGTTTCTGATTTTCCCAGGGTCTGCCTCATTTATCAACGGCCATCTTGCTTCATCCAACGCAGGGGAAGCAAGGCATAGAATCGGGCCGCTTCGATCAATTGATCCATGCTGACCCATTCATCAACGGCATGCGCCACGGCCGGATCGCTCGGGCCAAATAGGATGATGGGGATTCCATCCCGGGCGAACCAGCGGCCATCACTGGTCTGGACATAACCTGTCAAAGGACGCTCTTCTCCACATATTGCCTTGAGCACCTGGCTGGCAACAGTCACAAAAGGGTCGCCAGGTGGAGTATCGATATTTGCAGCGACTTCTCCGGTCGAGAACAATTCGTACCTTAGTGGTTCCACACTGGCGGCATAATCATCCAAGGCCTGGCGGATCTCTTCGATCGCCGTTTCTCGCGTCTCGCCCGGCAGCAACCGGCGGTCCATCTCGATCTTGCATCGTTCCGGGACAATGCTCCATTGGACCCCACCTTGGATCCGGCCCACATTCAAAGTCGGGGGCGGCAAGTATGGATGCTTGCGAGCCAGGAGTCGCAGAAAAAGCGTATCTTGCAGCCAGGTCAGAGCGCGGGCAGCTTTCAAAACTGCATTTTCACCAACCCAGGGCATGGCGCCATGCGCGCTCTTTCCAAAAACCGTAAGATCAATTCCACATGCCACCCGCTCCGCGATTGCAATCCGGTTATCGGTCTGCTCGCCGACTACCAGTGCCTCGGCCCGCAAAGCATGCTCCTGGTGCAGCCAGTACGTACCCTGCTCACCTCCAGATTCCTCATCTGAAACCACGACCAACTGGAGGGTGCCTTCCAGCGACACGCCTGCCCGAGCTAGGGCAACCACCGACATCAATTGGGCAACCACGCTGCTCTTATCATCCCCGGCGCCCCGACCGTAGATTCGCTCACCTTTCCGCGTTCCCGCAAAAGGTTCTACACTCCAGCGGTCCAATTCGCCCGCTGGCACAGTATCGATATGGGAATGAAACATCAAGCGCGGTTTCTGCTCCCTGGGACCAATTGCGGCGATGAGGTTGGGCTGGTTCGGTTGGCGTGAAAATATTCGAAAAGGTACACCGGCGGAAGTCAGTTTCGCCTCTACGATATTCATTGCAGACCGGCAGTCACCGGGCGGATAGTCGCTGCGCTGCTGGATAAGCCTCTGGAGCAGATCGACGATTTCAGAAGCCACGATTTGGCCCAGGACTTTTTCTTCCAGCGGACCCAGATCATCCTCATTGACTGGCTCTTGATCTAGAGAGCTAACTGCAGGATCTTTCATTTTCATCCGCCTCGATGATCGATGCGATCCCTTGGATTACCCAACCCAATGATGGGTGGGCTTGTGTGCATAACGATAGCTGCGCCGCAGCAGTTGCCCAAATCCGGGGCGGACCTTGATCTCTTCGTCAAGGTACACGGTCACACGCCGCACCAATGTGCGCTCAACCACACCTTTGAAGGCGCAACCAACATAAGAACTGTGTTTCTTCTTGTAGAGCAGCCGGTCAGCAGTCAAGCCCCACTCTCAATCCAGATTCACGACAACCAGGTCGGCGCCCGTTCCAGAGAGGATATCGACTTTTTGGTGGTACAACCCAAACAGGCGAGCCGGGCTGCTGGAAAGCGTTCGCACCAGGTCCATTGAGGGCGGCCCATGCTGATGTGCGCCAGCAGTTGGCAGAACCGGCAGCTTCAGCTGCAGGCCCGAGATACTGGTCCAGGCGTTCCGGATGTTATCCATTCCCCTGGCCTTTTCGTCCCAGGTGAAGGGGGATGATCTGAGCCAATGGTATCCACCAATCCTTCCTTCACCCACTCCCATGACGCCTCGACGTTTTCGCGCGAGCGGATGGGCGAAGCAAATATCGCTGCCGGTCCGATCCGCTCGAAATCTTGTTCATCGAACCGCGACTGCGGCGTTTACTGGGCCTTGTGCCAGGAACGCGGCCTGCGTGCTGGATTCTACCCAAGCAGCCGTTTCAAGGCGGAGAGCACCAGCACGACGTTCTCTCGGCGCGACGAGTAACCCATGAGACCAATACGCCATACCTTGCCTTTGAATGCCCCCAAGCCCCCCGCCACCTCGATGTTGTATTCCTCAAGCAGGCGCTTACGGATTTCGGCGTCGTTGACCCCTTCAGGGACCTGCACGGTTGTCAATGTGGGCAGGCGATGATCCTTTGGGACGATCAGCTTCAAGCCCAAGTCTTCCAGCCCCTCCCATAGGAGGGAGCTGTTGGCCAAGTGCCGCGCAAATCGTGGCTCCAGCCCTTCTTCTTGCACGATCCGCAAGGCTTCTCGCAACCCGAAATTCATTGTGATCGGGGCAGTATGGTGATAGATTTGTTCATTGCCCCAATACTTTTCAATCAAGGTCAAGTCGAGATACCAGTTGGCTACCTTTGTTTTCCTCTTGTACAGCGCCTCACGTGCTCGAGAGCCCACGGTTAAGGGGCCAAGTCCGGGCGCACAACCTAGGCACTTCTGGGAGCAGCTGTAGGCGATGTCTACACCCCAATCGTCTATCCTCACAGGCAGGCCGCCCAGGGAAGTTACACAGTCTGTCAGGAACAAGCCCCCATGGTCATGAATCACCTTGCCCATGCCTTCGATTGGTTGAAGCGCGCCGGTCGACGTTTCCGCATGGACTAGGGCCACGACCTTGGCCGGTTCCTTGGAAAGGGCTTTGTCGATCTCCTCGGCAGTGAAGACCTCGCCCCACGGCCGCTCCAAACGGCGGACCTTCGCGCCATACCGGCTTGCCATCTCGCAGATTCGTTCGCTAAAGTAGCCGTTGACCCCGACCAGGATCGAGTCTCCGGGCTCAAGCAGGTTCGCGACGGTGGACTCCATGGCGGCGCTCCCGGTTCCGGAGATGGGAAGGGTCAATTCATTCCGCGTCTGGAAGACATAGCGCATCATGGATTGCACTTCTTTCATCACCTCAATGAACTCCGGGTCCAAGTGCCCTACCAGCGGATGTGCCATAGCGCGAAGTACTCGCGGGTGCACCATGCTGGGTCCGGGTCCCAGCAAGATCCGTTCCGGGGTGTTCAGGTCAGCAAGAGTCTGCATCATCTCCTCCATCTCCTTCGTTTTCTCGGTTCGCTGTTATGCCCACTATGGGTCACGACTCGATGGGAGTATCGAGGTGGCCCAGGGGAGGCACTAGTATGTTCTGTTTCGGAATAGTGTAGACAGCAAGGGAGGGCCATGTGACGTATTCTTCCCGTTAGCGTCAACATACGAGCAGGAGGCTTCATGACCCTCGAAGACAGTTTATATCCTGGCCCGGACGTCAGGACGGGTACGAATTGCGCAAGCGCGTCATGGCCCAGGCGCAGGCCCTGGGGGATGTGACTCAAGCATGTCGAGGGTTCGGCATCTTCGGGCAGCCTGATGTATCGCTGGCGGAAGCGCTACCTAGCTTATGGCCGAGATGGGCTGTACCCAGCCCGGGAAGGGGGCCGCCGGCGGCCGCCGGAGCTCTGTGTTCGGGCCGAGCGGACCCTCCTGGACTTGGCCTGGCCCACCTGGGTCCCGGTCCACCTAGCCCTGCAGCTGAGACGACTCGAACACGGGGATCTGCACGTTGCCCCATTCATCGTCTACCGCTTGTTACCAGGATTGGGGCTGCAGACGCGCTGGCAGCCGTTAGCAGTGCTCGAGGCCCACAGCGCCCAGGCGGCTGACCTCCTGACCGAACGCAGCCGCCGGCGCATGACAGACTGCGAGGCGGCCTGCTCCTAATGGTTTGGCGCAACTCGCCACGGCCTTCTCCGCGGCTGCCGCCATGCGCTTCCTGGCCTGTGCGCCTTGTGTCCACCTGCCGGGCATCTGGACGGCCACTGCGCCGGGTACTTACCGATCAAGGCAGTGCATACCGCGGGGCCTTCCATCGGACCTCCGCCGAGTTGGGGATCGCCCATACTCGCACACCACCTCGCCACGCTCGGACCAACGGCTTCGCAGAGCGCCTGTATGGCACCGTTCTCAGCAAGCTGGTGCACATCGAGCCCGCCTTGGCGGTCGGACAGGGTCCCCCCGGCGCCACTTCTTCGCCAGCCTGTCCGCGGTGCAGGCCGCACTCAATCAGTATCTCACCTTCCCAGGACTGCAGGGCAGGCTACAACCATCAGCGGTCCCACCAGGGCTATCGCACGCAAGGCCGAACCTCTGGAGAGATCTTTACCAAGCGGGAGACCCAAGATGACACCACAGCAAAGGCCTGAGGTGTCAACACCTATCCGGCATAAGACCGGCGAGACCCTTATTGGTGAAGTGCTATCCCTCACCAAATAGCTCTCGCCACTCCCTTCCGACCCTTTCCATAATGGAGTCCCTCCACGTCCGCCTCATTCGATGGAGATGGAACATTCCAAGCTGCCATTCAGTCATCCAACGGGCGGCGAAGTCTCCTTGGATGGTCTCTGAAAAGATCTTCTCGATCTCCGCTCGGTTAATCACGCGGGGCCCGGTCAGGCGCACTGCGAACTCGCAGGTCCGGCTGCTTCGGGAAGTTATATAGTCCTCTATGCCGATGTCATCCATCACGTCAACAACCGACCTGAGTGAACGGATCGATTTGGCGTAGGCGAAGTGCGGGGGGTAGCCGTGTTGGATCATGACCTCGAACACCGCCCGCATGAGTGCGATTGTCCCACCATAGAGCACTTGCTCCTCGAAGTTGTCCCCCTCCGTCTCTGAATCAAACTCTACCTCAACTACGCCGACCCGCGTGCTGCCGACCCCCTTGGCAAGCGCCAGGACCACTTGTAAGGCATCCCCAGTCACGTCCTGATCAACAGCAACAGCACCGTAGACCCCAGAGCCCCCAAGGTACTTCTCGCGAACCAAGTGCCCTGGAGCATTTGGAACGAAGAGGACCACGTTGACATCGCTTGGGGGCTGGATCGCCCCATAAAGGACATTAAACCCATGTGCGAAACTCAGTGTGCTACGCGGCTTTAGGTTGCCGTGGATGGACTCGCGGTAGACCAATGGCTGGGCCGGGTCGGCCAAAAGCACGTGGACAACGTCCGCCCGACGGGTTGCTTCAGCGAAATCCATGACGTCGAACCCGTCTTCCTCGGCCTTCTTCCAGTCAGGAAACAGGTGGCGCGGGCCCGCACCGACGATCACTTCTAGGCCGCTTTCTCGCATGCAAAGCGCCTGCGGCCTGCCTTGGATGCCGTATCCAAGAATTGCTACGGTTCTCCCCCTCAGGATATCCAGATCAACATCCTTGTCTCGGTAAACATCATTCAGCATTCTGACCTCCGAAAACGAATTGCATGCAACTTTGATTCTTGGCTCATGGGAACGTGTGTCAGGCACTGCCCCAGGTTATTCAAATAGATTTCAAGGTTACGATGTCCATTGGACGAGGCTAGACGCGTATGCAATCGTCTATTCGATCACAGCCCAAGACCGGCGGACGAGACTTGTGGAACCGTCGTGCCTGCTTGGCAGGAAGCTCCAAATGCGCGGACGTAAGATATCAGGAAACGCTCCTGGGGACTTTGGCAACAGCATAGCCCTGGCAATGGCAACGCCACCGCTTGGCTACCATGAACTAGTCAAGAACGCCGTCCAACCTCGATGTGGAATAATCGAATGTTGGTTGGTCGGGATGCCAGAGCCACAGGAGAGATCGCGCCATCACGATGACCAGGAAGACGGGCGGGGCTTGTAGAAATCGCCAGTCCGTGAAGTCTAGAAACATATTAGCGAGATCGGTAGTATAGTGGAAGTCAGACAATCATACAAGCGGGCAACGCCCTGGCAGAACCCGATGCTTGGCATCGCGGCGGGTTGGACCTACGGATGGTCCCAAGAGAGCGGGAGACCCCCAGGGCTTCGCGGAGGCTTCACCTGTGGATGGGTAGGCTGTCAGCTACCGGGGGCCGGACTATCCCGCAGACCTCTGTGACCAAGGTGTCACGCCGATCGAACAATGTTGCAGCAATGGGAGTGACAATGTCTGAGCAATTGCTCAAGCCTGTTGAACGAATCCGAGTTTTCGAGAAGGCTGTTGAGCAACTTAGGTCGGCGATCCTAGGTGGGAGGTACAAACCGGGGGATCGACTACCGACGGAGCAGGAGCTTTGTTCCATGCTCGTCGTCGGCAGGTCGACTCTGAGAGAGGCCTTACGCGTCTTGGAGGCAGAGCAACTGATCGAAGTAAGGCGCGGGGTGGGTGCCACGGTCGCGAACAGGCAAGGCTGGCCATTCATCCAGAACGGCGTCGTCCCTTGGCTCCGGGAGCATGAGGAAGGATTGCTTCAACTGCTGCAAGTCAGAGGAAGCATCGAAGGCCTGACCGCCCGACTGGCTGCAGCTCAAGCTTCTGATGAGGCAATTGCAGAGTTGGGAGAGATCATTCAGAAGCAAGTGTCTCAGGTTACGACGGGGCTAAGAGATAGAGACCTTAACTCGCTTGCCGACCTAGATGTTCAGTTTCACTTGGCGATAGGCACTGCAAGTGGGAACGGCTTTGCGCATGATATTGTCTCCCGAATAGTTCCGGCATTCATCGAGGGGAACAAGGCTGTCATATGGCTTGGCGGGGGCGTCGAAGAAGCTGATCGTCTCGTCGAGGAGCACAAGACTATCCTGAAATCGATCCAGGACCGAGATGAGGATGGGGCTGAGATGGCGATGAGGAAACACATTGACCGGGTCAATCGCGAGATCCTCCTGGCCGGGTCGAACAAACCGAGCGGGAGCGGTTGATCACCGGCTCCCCAAATCGCTCCAGAAGCATGCCCCGGCACCCTGCCCACAAAGGACCAATAGGTTCGGGTCTCATGTTGCTTGTCGGCCACTTTCGGTCAGGCTAGTCATATGGCTGTTTCAAGGGGACAGATCTGAATCGGGGCAAGCCCCACGCGCCGTTAGCCTGGTTCCAGCTCACTTTTTGCCAAGTATCTGCAATCCCGACTCAACGTAAGCTCCACACGTAACAAGTGCAAGCCTCGCAGCCCGACCTTTCCACACCCCGCACTGGCAATCCTCAGTGGTGCATTGCGCCCCTTAGAAGCTTGGCCCTGCCATCAGCAGAGGCTTAGCGCAGTTTGTCGCGCGTCAGGTTAATTCCCCACCCCGTGTTCAGATAAATTCCCCACCCTGGAGCGCTCCGAGGGGAATGTTACTTGCTTGTCACCTCCTTCGCAACCGCATGCGTCTGCCCGGGTCGTAGTCGGGGTCGGTAGCTTTGTCCCTTGAGCAGGACAT
Organism: Anaerolineales bacterium; assembly: GCA_050012135.1. Lineage (GTDB taxonomy): Bacteria > Chloroflexota > Anaerolineae > Anaerolineales > RBG-16-64-43 > JBEKHT01. The sequence goes on from JBEKHT010000058.1 coordinate 10,210, forward strand.
GATGGGCCGCGTTCACCAGGCGGTCGAGAGCACTCTCTGCGAGCACAGGATTGGGGAAGAGCGGATACCAATCCTCTGGTCCGCGATTGGAGGCCACCACCAGGGAGCTGCGGCCGACCCGCGCGTCGATGAGCTCGTAGAGGTCTTCAGCCTGGGTCACAGTGAACTCCTTCATCCCGAAATCATCGAGGATGAGCAGGTCGGGATGCAGATAGCGTCGAAAGCGCCGGTCCCAGGTCCCATCGGCCCGCCCACCGGCCAAGTCACGGAGCAGCCCGGCGGTCTTGGTGAACAACACCGCGCAGCCGCGCCGACAAGCCTCCACGCCCAACGCCTGGGCCACATGGGTCTTCCCGACGCCGACGGGGCCGCAGAGTAGCACGGAGGCCCGGGCCTCCAGGAAGTGGCAGGTGGCCAGGTCTCGGATCTGCTGCGCGGGCAAACCAGGATCGGCGGCAAAGTCGAACTCCTCGAACGTCTGCACCGCCTCGAAGTGGGCGCGCAGGATCCGCGCGGCCAAGCTATGCTGCGCCCGGCGCTGGACTTCGTCTTCCAGCAGTAGTTCGACAAGATCCAAGAAGCCGAGGTGTTCCTGTTCCGCCTGTGCTACGCGGTGCTCCAGGCTATCGAGCATGCCGCCCAGCTTGAGCGCTTTCAGCTTGCTTTGGAGGTGATGGACGGCCGTCATCGCGCCACCTCCGGCCCGCGGAGCGCGGCCAGCAGGGCCTTGGGACCGCGGAGGAAGGCCCCACCGAGCCGCAGCTGGATCGAGGGAGGGCTCCGTCTGGCGGTCCAGACCGCGTTCGAGAATGGTCTTGATGGTGCGATAGGCCGGATCGCCGAACGCCAGGGTGCAGGCGCAGGCCGCGTTGAGACGCGCGGGTCCGTACTTGTCGGCCAGCCGCACGATGCCTTGCGCCTGGCGGAGGTGGTGCAGGGCCTGGACGGCGAGCACGGTCTCCACCACGTCACTCACCGCCGGCCCCAGCTCGCGGGCTTGGTGGCGACACCAGTCGGGCGTGCGGCGGAAGAAGGCCGCCTTCTCGCGCGGATAGTCGTCCTCGTCGGTGCTGGGGCGCCCTTTGGGCACACGCAGGTGCATCTTGATCAACTGGTACCCGCGGTAGCACTGCGCCAGTAGCGGGCGCAACTGCCGCTGCACCAGGCGGGCTGTGACGCGGACGGAGAGGATCTGACCCACATGTTGATACGGCACCGAATACCAGGCGCCGGCGACCTGAACGTGGCAGTCGCGGGCCACCTTGGCCTGGACCCAGAGGGCTCGTTCGAAGGGCGTGGTGGGCAACGGGCGCAGAGCGCTCTGCTCGATGGTGGTGAACACCTCGAAGGGGCGCTGCCGCGTGGTGCCGTGCACGCGCAGACCGGCGTCCTCGCGGCACCAAGTGTCGAGAGCCGCGTTGATCTCGGCCAAGCTGGAGAAGGAGCGCCCTTGCCAGAAATCGGCGCGGAGGAACGGGATGATCCGCTCCACGCGTGGCTTGTCGGTCGGCTTGGCCACCCGGGCAGGATCGATCAGGAAGCCGTAGTGGTGGGCCAGTTCCTCGTACCCCCGGTTGAAGCCTGGGTCGTAGAGGTCTGGTCGCAGGACACCGGCCTTGAGGTTGTCCGGCACGAGACGGGCCGGGACACCCCCGAAGAAGTGGAACGCGGCGACGTGGCTGTCTAGCCACGCCTGTTGATCCATGTGGCCGACCGCACAAGCAAACATGTGGCGGCTGTGAGAGAGCACGAGGGCAAAGGCGTTGAGGGCCTGACGCCGACCGGTTAGCGGATTGAGCCACAGGCCCAGGAAGCCGTAGTCGACCTGCGCCTCCTCGCCGGGCGGCGGATCGGGACGGCGCAGCGTAATCTGCGGCCGTGCCGCGCTCTCGGGCAGCGTTCGGTAGAGGTAGCGGCGGAAGCTGGCCAGAGAGGCCCGCAGACCACGCTCCTTGTGCAAGCGTCGCCAGGCGGTCGTGGGGGAGACATCACGCAACGCCTTCTCGATCTCCGGCCGGAAGGCGTCCAGTTCATCGGTCGTCGGTCCCCGCCGACTCCGGTCCCGTAGGTCTGGGCAGGTTTGGTCTAACCAGGGTCCCCAGCCGCCCGGTGGTCCCTGACCATCGCCGGGGCGAAAGCCTGCGGCCTGAGCCACAGCCGCGTACTTGCGCACGGTCTTGCGGTCGACGCCCAAGCTCCGCGCCACGGCCTGCAGGGGGCGTCCCGCATGCCAGTGTTCGAGGATCTCCGCGATGTCACGCACAGCAAAACTCCTTCTGCCCATCGGTCCAACTCCTTCCCGCCAAGTTGGACCCAAGTGCCATATTCTCGCGCTGTGCGCTCGCAGGGTGGGGAATTAACTGATCACATTTCCCCACCCAGTGGGGAATTTATCTGATCGCCGACACAGTTCTTTCGCGTCCTGCCAAGCGTCAGGCCCGGAAGGACTGGCACACACGCCTTTCCCCCCTCCTTTCCACGTCGCACGCGCCAACCAAGCATGTCATTTTGTTCATGTGACAATAGTCACATACCTACGACATTGAAAGCGGTGTAGTCTGGTAATAAGACAGACAGGTTATCAGATTGTCATATCTATTCCTCGGATCTTCGACCTGGATAGTGCTGGGGCACGAGAACACCTCTGTGGGGTATGTCGTTCCCATTCTGCGAAAGGCAACCGCAAGAGGCGCCTGCCATGCGAATGAGTAGTGGTTGCGCAACGCATGGAGTGACTGCGTTTGAGGCCTCATCCTCGACTGCAATGGACCGACAGGTGGAAAAGGTGAGTGTTGGGATCTCCCATCGCTGGTCCTAGCACTTAGGCATCAGCTGCCCCCCACCTTACAGGCAGCCGCCGGCTGGATCACTGATCAGGGGACTTCAAATGCGCATTCCGGCGATGTCGAACAACTGATCCGGTGAATGCCGAGCAGCCGTTCCGGGCGATGGCGATCACTTGATCTGGTTCATGGTCGCCGCCCTGGCGACTTGTAGGGGGCGCTGGTGACACCA
>JBEKHT010000059.1:0-12936 GCA_050012135.1 Anaerolineales bacterium
CCAGGCTTACCGGAAGATCCTGGACATCTTCGGGCGCCTGCCAGTCATCCTGCGAACTCTGGACATCGGGGGGGACAAGGAGCTCCCCTACCTCAACCTGCCGAAGGAGATGAACCCGTTCCTTGGGCTGCGAGGCGTGCGCCTGTGCCTGGCAATGCCTGAGATCTTCAAACCGCAGTTGAGAGCTGCCCTGCGAGCGGGAGTTGACCGCGGGCTGAAGCTGATGCTGCCCATGGTGGCCACGGTGGCCGAGGTGCGTGCCGCCCGAAGGATCCTCGACGAATGCCGCTCCGAGCTGGCTGCCGAGGGGCAGCCCGCGGCCCAAGAGATAGAAATGGGCATCATGGTCGAGGTCCCCGCCGCGGCAATCATGGTCGACCGGCTGGCTTCCGAGGTGGATTTCTTCTCCATCGGGACGAATGACCTGAGCCAGTACACTATGGCGGCTGAGCGGACGGGCGGCTCGGTCTCGGCCCTGGCCGATGCCTTCCAGCCGGCGGTACTCAGGCTCGTGCGGGACGTCGTCCGAGCAGCGCATCCGCGGGGGAAATGGGTCGGCATGTGCGGCGAGCTGGCCGGCGAGCCGCTGGCCATCCCGCTCCTGCTCGGCTTGGGGCTGGACGAACTGAGCATGAACCCGCCAGCCATCCCGCTCGCCAAGGAAGTCCTGCGCGGCCTCACCCTGGGGGAAGCTAGGCTGGCGGCCGACGCAGCGCTTGAAATGGAGAGCTCGGAGGCGGTGAGGAAGTGGCTGGAGGGCAAGTACCCGCCCTAGACTCATCTTATCCCGGGTGGTGCACCCTAGTGTTTGTAAGGCGCTTGGCCGTGGGGTATGTAACGTTTCGACCGCGGCAGCAGACTCGGGCTGCATCTTACGAGCCCTCCACAGCCGCCCGATAAGCACCCACACACGTCGCTATTGCTGCCCATCCGGTTTGCGATGATGGCAGATTGAACCACTCGGATCTCGTCCCCCCGACCCGCACTGGACGAGCGAACTCTAGCGGTCGATCCACGGGATGACTTGCGCCCAACAAGGCCCTCCGGCACGGACCAACTTGGTGAAGCAACGATGCGCCATCTTGGAAGCCGGGCGGTCACTCCGGCGCAAATCAAAGTCGACCCGCTCCAAGAGTGAGTGACGGCCCCGCGCCTGGTGGCCGCCGGTGGGCCAACCGCAAGATCAGGCGGAGATTGCACATTCAATGCTGCCGCGGCACCGGTTGCGGGCGCGACATTACCAGCGCACTTCGGCGCAACTGCGGCTACGCCGCCTTGTGAATGGACAACTGCCCGGAAATCCCTCCAGATTCGGCTGGATTTCGCCGGTGAGTTTGCACGCGGGTGGTGATCGGCGTTCGCTTCCAAGGGTTCAGGCAGCGTCCGGAATCCCGTGCCGGCGGTCACCCACGTGCCCGCATGGAAACACCTGGTTGACCACGCCAACTCGGCTGTCGCCAGCCTTCCCCTGGACGCGGAGTCCAGGGAAGGGAGGAAGCCCTTCCGCGCCTTGCGCCCCCCGCGCCGGGCTTAGTCTTTCTCCATCTCTCCACCGGTCCGGCTGAGGATTCCCTCGGGCGACGCGATTGCTTCCGCCTCTTTCGCCAGAAGCCGGTCCCATTCACCCAAATGCTCCGCTTGCCCCCGGGTTCTCGCACCAATGGCAGGCCCTCGCACCGAGGGCAGGCTGGCTTTTAGGTGGGGGCGGACCTCAGCGTGGTTAGTGGTGTTGCATATGGCGGCGCGAGTGCTATAATCGAATTGGCCACCCCAATCTCGCCTGTCAGCTTTTGATTCGGTCTCTGTTTCCTCCGGCAGGAGCGCCGATGCGCATCGGGCTGAGATTTGGATTTTCCACCGCTGCCCTGCTGTCTTTCCACGCTCGGAGTAGTCGGCTCGTCACTCCCGGGTTGCGATTTTCCTATCTAAACTTCAACGAACAAACAAGTCCGCGCGCAGATTGCCAGGGGCCCTCTGCGGCCAGCGGCTATCCATCTCGGATCCATTCCTGTCGCTTACGCTGGCTTGAATGCGGATTAGCTTCATGCTGAGAAGCCAGTCGTCGAGATCCCCGGAAAGGAGCCTGCCTATCGCCCAATCTGACGTATCCAGCGATTTGTCCCGGCACAGTCAGCTGACTAGAGCATCATCGAATCGGAGAGGAGAACGCAGCATATGAATATCGTATATGCTATTGTCCTAGCTGCGCTGGCCTACTACGCCTGGTGGGACATCCTGGGCCCAACGTTCACCCTGGCGTTCCGGCCACTCGTATCCGGATTCTTCGCGGGCTTGATCGTCGGAGATGTCCGGACCGGACTTCTGATCGGCGGCACCCTTGAGTTGATGGCCCTGGGTGTCTACACGTACGGCGGAGCGACCATCCCAGAGTACTCGGTCGGGGCCATCCTCGGCACCTACTTCGGCAAGACCCAGGGCTTTGCTGTTGGCCTCGCCCTGGCCATCCCGGCTGCGCTGCTGCTCACGCAGGTGGACGTGATTCAGCGCACCTTGAACTTCGTGTTCGTCCACCGGGCCGACACCTACGCGGAGGCGGGCGATCAGAAGGGTTTTGACCGGATGATGGCTTGGTTCAGCCACATGATCTGGGGATTCTCCCGTGCCATCCCGGTCTTCCTGGCCGTCGCTTTCGGCCAGCCGATAGTGCAAGCGATCACCAGCTTCTTCAACACGTACCCCTGGATCGACAAGGGCATTACCGTAGCCGGCGGTGTTCTTCCTGCGCTTGGGTTCGCCATGCTGCTCAAGATCATGCCCGTCCAGAAGTATCCGGCCTTTCTGCTCATCGGGTTTGTGTTGTTTGCCTACCTGAAGATGCCTCTGGTCGGCATTGCTATCGCCGCCGTGGCCATCACCCTGGTCTATATGTCGATCAAGTACCGGACAGCGGAGGCATGAGCCATGGCTACCGCAGTTGGGAAAATTAAACTCACCCGTTCAGATCTGATGGGGGCCTTCTGGCGCTACATCTGGCTCTTCCAGTGCGGATGGAACTACGAGCGGATGCAGTCCGTCGGCTACTGCTACACCATCCTGCCGATCCTGAAGAAGTTGCATCCCGATCCGGAAGAGTTCAAGAAACGCTTCCTCGGCAACCTGGACTTCTTCAACACCAACCCGGTGGTGGGTGCCCCCGTGATCCTCGGGGGACACATTGCCCTGGAGGAAGCGGGCGCCTCGCTGGAGACAACGGAGGGCTTCAAGGTCGGTTTGATGGGCCCGCTGGCCGGCGTGGGCGACACGCTGGTATGGGGGATCTACAACAGCATCATCATGAGCATCGGCGCGTCGATGGCGTTGGGCGGCAGCGTCCTGGGGCCAATCCTGGCGATCGTCCTGGTCTTCTTCCCGTATCTGGGAGTGCGCTACTGGCAGTTCTTCTGGGCCTACCGCCAGGGGACAAGCCTGGTGGCGTCACTCGGAGGAGGGATCATCGGGAGGGTGACCGAATTCGCCACCCTCGTCGGGCTGACCGTCATCGGTGGTTTTGCTGTTTCCATCGTGAAGCTGGCCGTGGCCTGGCAACCGGCGATCACCACGACCGTTGCGGGGAAAGCAGCCACCACTACGATCGCAATCCAGACGCAGCTCGACGCAATCCTGCCCTTGATGCTGCCAGTGCTTGTCACCGCCTTGGCGTACTGGCTGCTCAAGAGGGGTTGGAGCCCGATCGCTGTGCTGGGAGTTCTGTTCGCGATCGGCTTCATCGGGGGTGCCATCGGCTTCTTCGGATAAGCGAGCACCGTCCCTTAACCCGAACAGAGAAACGGGGGAGCTATAGCGCGCATGCTCCCCCGTTTCTTGGACAAAGGCGGCTGGTGGCGCGCATGGCCGACCCAGGATGACTGTTGTGAAGTCATGGTATCGACCGCTGCGGGCGGGCAGCCGACCCACGAGGGCCTTCGGAACCATGCGTTTCAAAATCGAAAGAGAAGGAGGCCTGCCAACCCCCTTGAAGCAGCCACCGCTGGCCTTCATCTCCCGATTCTGCTGGAGTCTGTCCGGGGCGGACATCACGAGCACAAGGCGCTCGAGCAGACGCGTTGGGGGCCCCGGCACGGCCCGCTGCCCGGGGCGACTACGGCGGGGGGCGATCCCGTGGTCCTGAACGGCACCCGGCCCCCGGAATGATATCTTGGCGCGGCTCGGGGATCCCAGCCCCAGTTCAGCGGGGGAAGTGCCGGGATCGCGCTGTCAGGGCGGCCGATCGTGGTGAGGCGCATCCCGCAGCGGCGCCTGGCATTGGCCAGCGCATAGCTCCGTGTCACTCTGCAGGGCCGGTCGTTGCCCTCCCTGTGGCGGGCCCAAGGAGGCACTCCGCCGCGGCGACGGCCGGCGCAAGCTATTGCGTTTGGGCAGGGCTGGGACTCGATTCTCAAGTGCCCCTCCGACCCCCGACGCAGTCGGGGCCCCGGTGCACCGGTGCCGCTAGTGAGGGCAACCCCCGTGACGCCCCTGCCCTACCCCTGGGGGCGATGACCACGGGAGTGGGGTCGTGAGGGCTCAGTTAGGCAAGAACTCCCTCCGGATGAGAGGGAGAACCTGGAGACAACGTCCGAAGGCGAGGCAAAATCATGTACGCTGAATACCTGGATATGGCCTGCAGCATTCTGCAGCGGATGAAAGAAACGCAGGGGAAGGCGATCAGCAAGGCCGCCGCCCTGGTCGGCGACACCATCCTTGGCGGGGGGCTGGTATATACTTTCGGGAGCGGCCACTCTCAGCTTCTGTCGCAGGAAGTGCACGCGCGGGCGGGCGGGCTGTACCCCGTCATGCAGATTGTCGACCCGCTCTGGGGCCGCGCGGAGCGCCTGGAAGGCATGGGCGCCGTGCTGTTCAAGGACCTGCCGCTCAAGGCAGGAGAGACTATCTTCGTCATCTCCAACTCGGGGCGCAACCCCGAACCCATTGAGGCGGCCATGATCGCCCGGCAGATGGGCCTGCACGTCATCGCGGTGACATCGATGGAGCACTCCCGCAGCGTGTCGTCGCGCCACTCCAGCGGCAAGAAGTTGTATGAGTTCGGCGAGGTGGTCCTGGACACCGGGACCCCCCCGGGTGACGCCTGCCTCAGCTTCCAGGGCATGCAGGTGAAAGCCGGAGCGCTTTCCACCGTGCTCGGCGCGGCCTTGATGAATGCCGTGATGGTTGAGGCCATCCAGCACATGCTCGACAAGGGCGGAACCCCGCCGGTGTTGATGAGCGCCAACCTGGATGGTTCGGATGAGTACAATGCGCGGGTCATCGCGCGCTTTGACCGGATCATCCCCGGCGTCTTTGGCGCTCACTAAGGAGACGGGAGTTGGTCGGGATCGTGCTGGTCAGCCACGGAAGCATGGCCGAGGGGATGATGGATGCCGCCCGCATGATCGTGGGCAGCATGGAAAGCGTCGTTTCGGTCAGCCTGAAAGAGAGCGACGCGGCGGAAGACCTGATGGCCCGTATCGAGACAGCCCTGCTCGAAGTCGACCAGGGCGACGGCGTGCTGATCCTGGTGGACGCATTCGGCGCCAGCCCTTTCAACGCGAGCGCGCGCGTGGCCATGCAGCGCAAGAATGTTGAGGTCATCACCGGGATGAACCTGCCGATGCTCCTGGAGTTGGCCGTGCAGCGCGAAGGCCAGGACCTGGGAGCAGTCACACAAACCGCCCTCCAGGCGGGGACCACGAGCATCCGGACCCTCTCGCAGACGCTAAAGGGAAATAGCGCTGCGGGCTGAGGCGACACACTCAAGGAGAGGACCCATGCCAGTCATACACGTGAGGATGGACAACCGGCTCATCCATGGACAGATCCTGGTTTCCTGGAATTCGGCCTTTAAGATTCAGCACATCATCGTCACCAATGATGTGGTTGCCGGCGATCCTCTTCAGGTGACTTTGCTGAAAGCCGTGGCCCCGCTCACGGCGAAGGTCTCCGTGCTGTCGATCAAGGACTGCGTCGCCTACTGCAATAGCCCGGAGGCGGAGAAAGAGAACATCTTCATCCTCGCCAAGTACCCCGAGGACGGCCTGGCCCTGGTGGAAGGCGGCTTGAACATGCCCCAGCTGAACTTGGGCAACCAGGCCTTTGTGCGTGGCTCGAAGAAGATCTCGGATACCGTCTTCCTGACCGAATCGGGGGTGAAGGCTCTAAAGAAGATGCACGAGCGAGGCATCCGCATCACCTGCCGGATGATGCCCTCCGACCCCGACTCGGACTACTGGCCGACGGTTCAAAAGACCCTGCCGGATTGGGCGCAGTAGCCTGAGGCAGGCAGGACGGGCGAGAGGCCGCTGCCTCTGCGCACGCGTTCTTATTGCTCACCCGAAGGAGGCACCCATGGCTGGCAAGGGGTTGGAATATGCTCTGGCAATGCAGTCCCTCTTGCAGCGCATCGTCCAGACCCAGATGGGAGCGATCGAGCACGCGGCTCGGATCGTAGCCGATGCGGTTGCCGGTGACGGTATCGTCTACACCTTTGGCACCGGCCATTCCCACGTCGTCGCGGAGGATGTCGCCTACCGGGCTGGCGGGTTGGCCCCGGTCGACGCCATTCTGGAGGCCTCCCTCACCGGCCACCAGAAGGTCCGCCAAAGCGAATTCATGGAGCGCGTCGAGGGGATGGCCCGGGTGATATTCGAGTACTACGGGGTTTCTTCGCGCGATGCCCTGGTGGTGATCTCGAACTCGGGACGCAACGCCGCCCCCATCGAGATGGCGGAGCTCGCCAAGAAGCACGGCGTGCCGGTAGTCGCCATCACCTCCCTGGCCCACTCCCAGGGAACGACCTCGCGCCATTCGAGCGGCAAGAAGCTCTACGAACTCGCGGATGTCGTGATCGACAACCTCTGCCCCAAGGGGGACGCCATGGTCCGCCTGGAGGGCCTGCCGGTACCGGTCGGGGCCGGCTCGGGCGTGGCCGGGATGTTCATCCTGCACACCATCATCGTCCAGGCCATTCAGGACCTGCAGGAGCGCGGCCTTAAACCGCCCGTCTTCATGAGCGGCAATCTGGACGGCGCAGATGAGTTCAACCAGGCGCTGCTCGAACGCTACCGGGGACGGGTGAAAGTCTGGTAGGCCCAAAATGGCTTCCGACGAACTCCTCGCCAGCGCTGTGGAAATAGACATCACCCCGCCGATCGGCGTGGGGTTTGACGGCTATGCCGCACGCAAAGGGAACAGTCAAGGCATCCATGACCCTCTGCTCGGGCAGCTGCTGCTCCTGGCATCCGGGGACCGCCAGCTCGTGCTCATCAGCCTGGACCTGCTGGGCACAAGCCTGGATCTGAGCCAGCAAGTGCGGGAGGGCATTCGAGAAGCCATCGGCGTGCCCCCCGACTTCACCCTCGTCGCCTGTTCGCACACGCACTCGGGGGCCGCGGGATTCTTGCCTCTCCAGCCCGGCATTACTTCTTTCCAGGACCCCGAACTGAAGCAGATGGTGGCCCGCAAACTGATCGGGGCCTCCGTCTGGGCCCGAGAAGGCCTGCGGCCCGCCCGGCTGGGAGTTGGACGCGGGACCGCCGCGGGGATTGGCCTCAATCGAAATGATCCAGAAGAGGGTCCGGTGGATAACGAGGTTATTGTCTTGTGTGTGGAAGACAGGGGCGGCATCCCGATCGCGGTGATGATGAACCACGGCTGTCACCCGACGGTGTTGGGCTACCAGAACCTGTACTTCTCGGCGGACTACCCCGGCGCGGCGCGCGCCAACTTGCGCCGCATCTATCCGGACACGGTCTTCCTATTCACCAACGGGGCCTCCGGAGACGTCAGCACGCGGTTCAGCCGTCGCCAGCAGTCGTTCGGCGAGGTGGAGCGCATGGGACGACTGCTGGCAGGCGAGGTGCTGAAAGTGATGCAGACCCTGACGACCCGGCCGACCGCCGAGCTGCGCGCCCGCACTCTGTCGGTGGAGCTGAAATTCCGGCCCTTCCCGGACCGGCAGGCCGCCCAGCGTGAAGTGGCACGCCTGCAGGCCGAACTGGATAGGCTGAAGGCCTCGGGCGCTGGTCATGGCGAAATCCGCCGGGCGACCACCCGGGTGGAAGGTGCCACCGCTCAGCTGTTGATGGCTCAAGAGCTGGCCGGGCGATCTTCGAACGCCAGCCAGATCCAAATGCTTTCGATCGGAGACCTGGCGCTCGTCGGGCTCCCGGGCGAACCCTTTACGCGCACCGTGCTCGACCTCAAAGCGGCCAGCCCAAACCGCTTCACGGGGGTGATCAGCTACGCCAACGACTACCAGGGTTACTTCCCGGATGCTCATTCGATCGAACAAGGCAGTTATGAGGCCCTGATCAGCCCCTACGGGGCGGACGTGGCCAAGACCCTGAGCGAGTCCGCCTTGGATATGCTGCGCCATGAATAGCCTGTTCAATTTCGACACACAGCCGCTGCTTCAGGCTTTCGGCCTCATCTTCATTGCGCTCGGCGTGGTGATCCGCGTGGGCATGTGGAAGAAATGGTACTGGCGCGGCAAGGGAACGGCCTACAGCTACATCCCCATCGGGGTGATTTTCCTGCTCTACAGCTTCAACGACCCGGCCGGGGCGCAACTCGGCCCAGCCTACTGGATCTATCTGGCGGTCTATGCCATCCCCATCGCTCTCGGCGTGTGGTGGGTGCTGCGCCCACCCGCATTTGTCAAACCCGACTGGGTGCGCTGGATCGAGGCCTATCCAGAGAAGACCTGTCAAGCCATGCAGAAGGATGCGCTGGGCGATCCGGAGTGGGAACGCCATGTGACTAGTCCCAAGAGCGTGGAGGCGTGGGCGAAGTCGCTGGAGAGGGGGAAACCCGCATCCAAAGCGGGGAACAATACCAGGAAATGAACGGGCGGCAGCGGAATTCGATCGCGGTGCTCTGCGATTTCGATGGCACGATCACGATCGGTGGAGTGATGGACCTGCTCTACAAGGAATTCGCCGGCCCTCCTTGCTGGGACCTGGTCCAGGGCTGGATCCGCGGTGAGGTCACCACCCCACAGGAGCTTCAAGGCTGTTTTGCCAGCATGAAGGCGACTCGCGGGCAGATGGAGGCGCTGCTCGATACGGTCCGGATCGATCCCTCCTTTCCGGAGTTTGTGCAGTTCTGCCGGCGCCAGGGCTATCCGCTGGCGATCTTGAGCGACGGGCTCGAGTGGTACATCCGCTACATCCTGGGGCGCCACGGCATCCTGGACCTGCCTATCTATGCCAATGAGATCCGCTTCCTGCCGGAGGGCTACCAGATCAGCACCCCCTGGTATGACCCCCTAACGCCGCGGCGCGGCGTATCCAAGCCCAGCATTATCGCGAGGTACAAGAATATGGGCTCCAAAGTCGTATTTGTTGGCGACGGCCTGAGCGACATTGAGGCCGTGAGTGTTGCCGACCAGGTCTATGCCCGCGATGAGCTGCTGGAATACTGCCAGGAGAAAGGGATTCCGGCGATCGGCTTCGCCGACATGGGGGAATTGATCGCGAAGTGGAAAGCGTGACAGCGAATGCTCGCGGAAGGATCGAGCCGCGCAGGCGCTTGGCTGGGTTCAGCTCAACGCCGTTTCCGTTTCGCAGCCTCCTCGGCGCCCTTGGCTCTCGCCTCCAGGAACAAGTGAAGGGGCAGTCGTGCGACAATACCGAAAACGTAACTGCCGCCCCAGGTAAGCGCGACGATGGCCACGATTAGGACGGGCGCGTACCCGCGGTGGTAGAGGACGTAGGCCACGAGGACATAGGCAGGATAGGTCAGCCAAACCAGCGCACTCAAGAAACGATACATCGGCCGGACGAAGTAGAATTGAAACAGGCCTTCCAGCAGGACCAGCGCCCCCACCCCGACGATCGCCCCCACGCGCAGATTCACCAGGCAGGTCAAGGCCACAAAAACCAGGACCGCCAGGTCGTGCGGCACGGCCTGCCAGCCTACTCGTTCCTGTTCATAGCGCCGGGCGGCAATGACCTGTTCCACTACATAGCCGAATTCGGCCTCATCGAGCTGCGGGAACTTGGCCTCTAGTTTGCTCTTCTCGGCCGGGCTCAGGTTCACGAGCTCCCCGAGTTTGTAGTCGTAGAGCTGACTGGCGAGCTGGCGGCCCATTTCCGTGTGAGCGTCGCTCCGGGATGGTTTGCGCTGCATGAGACTCTCCCCAGGAGACCCCTAGCTGGGAATTTGAACCCAATAGGACAGGTTGCGCGGCTCGTCTGGATTCAGGTTCAGTGAAAGCGCACGATAGTAGGCCATGTACTGGACTGCCGGCATGCAAAGCGGCAGGCGGGCTGGCTCGCTCAGATTGGACTCGAGCTCCAGCAGGTGGTGGACACTGGGACGCAGATCCTCGTCTCCCCTCTCGCAGATCGCCCAGATCACGCCGCCGAGAGAACGCATGTCTCTCAGGAAGGGGATCTCGTCCCGGCGAGCCTGGTCCGAGAGGAACGCGGTCAAGAGCATGCTGGGGCCAACGTTGGATTGGGGACCGTGGCGGAAGTCGAGCATGGGGTAGGCATCGGCCGGCAACAAGGTCGTTTCCTTGATTTTGAGCTGGCTTTCACGCGCACATCCGTAGAAGAGACCGCTGCCGACAAAGGCATACCGCTCAAGGGTTGTCTGGACGCCAATCAACTTTCCAAGCTGGTGGAACCCCTCCCGGCGGGCGGCAAAGGCCTCAGGCAGTCGCTGGAGCTCGTCCAGGAACGAATCGTTCCGGGCGACGATCGCCGCGATGAGCTGAACCGCCAGGATCATGCCGGTCAGCGAACGGGTCGTGGCCACGGCCCGCTCGGCCACCGAGGCGAGCGCCAGCGAAAGGTCGCTCTCCCGGGCCAGGGGGCTGTCGGCTGTGCAGGTAATCCCAAGGGTGGGCGTTTTCCTTTCACGGAAATGGCCCAGGCTGCTCACCACCTCCGTGGTCTTCCCCGAACGCGAGAGGAGAACCGCCAGCGTTTTGCGGTTGACCGGCAGAAAGGCGCTGGGGTAGAGGTACGTTTCCGCTGCCGGGAGGGCGCAGGCGGCGATCCCCGTCAGCATTTGGAAGAGAGGCGCGGCGCTCACCGAGACGTTCAGCGCCGAGCCGCATCCGGTGAAGATCACCGATTCGATCCCCTCGAACTGCTCGCGGATATCCTCGCGCCGGCGCAGGACGGCCGGGATGAGCTCAGACCAGGCGCTCCCCTGGCTGGAGATTTCCTCGAACAGGTAGGATCCGGCCTTATAATTCGACATCAGCATCCTTGCCGATCAGGAGATTCACGATGGCGATCCGGTTATTGTATTCCAATGCCCTCACGCCAACCGAGAGCCTTCCTTCGGGTGCGATCGCGATTTCGGACGATGGGAAGATCACCTACGTCGGACCGCTGGAAGGGGCGCCCCGGGTTACCGGAAAGACGCTCGACGTGCGCGGCCTCATTCTTGTGCCCGGTTTCATCGACATCCACGTGCACGGAGGCAATGGCATCACTTTCGGCGAGACCGGCAGCGCCGCGGAGGAGTTGCGCGCCTACTCCGAATGGGTCGTTCGCGGCGGCGTGACCGGCTATCTGTGCTCCCTGGCCGCGCCCGATGCCCCCTCTCTGGTGAAACTGGTGGGGAGATACGTCCAGGCCATGAAGGCGGGCGTGGCAGGCGCAGAACCGCTCGGCATCCACCTGGAAGGCCCCTTCATCAGCAAAGACAAGAAAGGCGCCTTCAACCCAGACTGGCTGCGCCCGCCCTCCCTGGAGGAAGCCGAGGCGGTCCTGGAAGCCGGCAAAGGCTGGATACGGCAAATCACCGTGGCTCCCGAGCTGCCTCGTGCCGGGCAGGTCGCTTCCCGTTTGCGCCAGGCAGGGGTGGTTGTCTCTCTCGGGCACACGAACAGCGACTACGCCACGGCCCGCGCGGCCCTGGCCGGAGACTACACCCATGTGACCCATTCGTTCAACGCGCAGAGCGGCTTCAACCAGAGAGCCCCCGGTGCGTTTGGGGCCATCCTGACTTCGGACCAGGTCACGGCCGAACTGATCGCCGATGGCATCCATGTCCATCCGGCGGCGATGAAGGTCCTGTTGCGCTGCCTGGGCACGGA
Source organism: Anaerolineales bacterium (assembly GCA_050012135.1). Taxonomy (GTDB): domain Bacteria; phylum Chloroflexota; class Anaerolineae; order Anaerolineales; family RBG-16-64-43; genus JBEKHT01. The sequence continues at coordinate 12,053 of JBEKHT010000059.1, forward strand.
CCGGATCGCCCTGATCACCGACGGGATGGCCGGCGCAGGCCTGCAGGATGGCTCCTACAACTTGGTCGGACAAACGGTAACCGTGAAGGACGGGCACGCCAGCCTGGCGGACGGGACGATCGCCGGAAGCACGGCCAGGTTGAACGAGTGCGTGCGCAATATCCACCAGCTGGCCGGCGTGTCCCTGCCGGATGCCGTCAAGATGGCCTCCTTGATCCCGGCGCGCGCCATGGGCTTGGCCAAGAGATTGGGCAACCTCAGCCCGGGCAAGGACGCCAGTCTTGCCGCCATCGACGGGAACGCCAACGTTCGCCTGACGCTCGTCCGCGGAAAGGTGGTCTACTCGAGCTTGTAGAGCTCACCGCCCCGCCCGGCCGAGCGATAGGCGCCTTCCAGCAGCTGCTGCACCTTGGCGGCAGAACGGAAATCGCATCGCGAGGGTTTGGCCTCGGCGATGTTCAGCAAGAGATCATATTCGGCTGCCAGGTGAGCGTTCGTCATCATACCCTGCGAGTACTTTGCACTGGGCCAGATCTGCTCCAGCGGCCGCTCGCCTTCGGCCGGGGGCACCTGGGCCGGCCCGCTGACCCATTCCCCTTTCCGCAGGCTGTAGAAGCGAACGGCATTGGGTTGCCTTTCGTGATACTGCAACGCGCCCTTGCTCCCGTAGATCTCGAAGCCAGACTCCTCGCTGGCCCCGGCAGCCACGCGCGTCACTTCAATCAAACCGCTGGCTCCGCCCGCGAGTTCCAGAGAGCAGATCGCCCAATCATCCACATCCACCGTCTCTCGCCGTTCGGAGCCTGTCGCGGCATAGCGCTCGCGGAAAAAGGTGCGCATCTGGGCGCGAAGGGATGTCACCTCACCCAGCACATACAGAACCA
>JBEKHT010000060.1:0-12425 GCA_050012135.1 Anaerolineales bacterium
ACGCAGCCTTCGCCAGCTTGTTTCTCTCGCGCTTGTCCATCCGGGCCACGACCTCGCCGGTCAACAGGTCCACAGCGAACACACCCAGCACGGCGACAGATTCGAAGACCACTCCGGCCAGATGGGTGATGGCCAGGATGGAAGCGAAGGCCGCGGTAACTTGCATGATCCTGTTACGGAACGGGCTGGTGAGCCAGATGACCACGTACATGAGAAGCAGCGCCGGAGCGTAGATGACCATGAGCACCACCAGCCCGGTGTCGATGGCGGCCTTGCCAAGCCTCCAGAGTCGAGACTCGCGGGGATAGCTCCGCGAGTTCTTCCAAAAGGCCAGGGCCAAGAGGGCTGCCATCAAGGCAGCCCAGAAGAGCCGGTAACGGGTTACGAGTGACATGGCAGCCTCTCCTTTGACATCTGTGAGAGTTGCGGCGACCAGCGTCAGCGTGACAGTCTGCTAGGCCGCTTGTTCGGTTGTTGCCTCGGGAGTCGTGCCGGCTTCCCGGGCAGCGGTGAGTTCGGTGTGAAGCAGGTTGTTCGCAAGGCTCCTGACGTACTTCCTGGCCCGTGTGAAGTCGAGATCCCGGTGCGTGAAGTAGCGAACACCGAAGTAACCGGCGACCACGGCACAAGCCGCAGAGAGAACGATGATGAGGGTCTTCATGATTCGATTGCCTCCTTGGGATTAAGTTTCTTATCGGGGACAGAGATCGGGGGACGATCAGCGACTTTCCAGGTTCGACAACCGGCACCAGATCGGCACGATGAAGGTGATCATGAAGATGTTCACCAGGGTTCCGCCCAGCGCGAACGTAACACCCAGTGGACTCGAGATGCCGTGCACGGAGTAGTTGACCGCTTCGGTCAGGGTGATGGTGACGACCTTGTGAGCATTGATCCAGCGCAGCAGGATCTCGCGGGGATGGGACTTCTTGAAGCCCAGGAAATGGACCAGCTCATTGAGCTTGCCCAGCGTGGCCCAAACCATTCCCCAGAAGACCGCCCCGGCGGAGAATGAACTGGTGGCGGACGGAGTGAAAGTCATTGTTATGCCTCCTCCTGTTCCTTGCGTTTGCAGAACTCGGCATAACTCGCTCTGGACTTCTCGGCTAGTTCATCGCCGTAGCGAACAGCCCATACGAAAGCCCAGGCGAGCAGGAATATCCCTCCGCCTGGGATGAGAGCCAATACAACCAGAAGCAGATACTTTCTCCACTTCATGACAGCCTCCTTTGGCCGCGCAACCTGCGGCGCAGCGGTGAATTGGGCAGAGCCAGAGCCCGCATGAGCTGGCGGAAGGCATCGAACATGACAAGCCTGCGAACGAGGACGGTAAGGCCGTCGGCCAGCTTCAAGCAGAGTTGGTCCTGCCGGGTGGTCACCGGCCCGGTTTGAGCACGGACCAGCTTGTCGAAGGGAGACTTCCTGTTGTGCGGCGGGCGGAAATAGTTGACCTTGCGGGCCAGGAGCCGGCTACGCCACCTGACCAGGAACCCGATTCCGCTGCCTACTTCGAGAAGAGCAAACAGTTCCAGTATTCCGGTCAAGGGTCACCTCCTTATCCGAACAGGTGCGCGATCCAATGGGCCATGCCGGCCCCAAGACCGACCAGCGCACCCATCCCGAGTGACCCCAGAAGCGCGGCGATGAGGATTTCGAGCGTCAGCCCAGCCTTGTTCCGAGGCACAGTGGGAGCAGGATAGGCCAGCCGCTCCAGAGCGCACAGCGCGGGCAGCCGGGCCTTGAGGGTGTCGAGAGGATCGCCGGACTCGGTGGAATACTTCTGAACCTTGCGGGCGACCTCGCTGAAGAGTGTTTTGAATTCCCTTGAACCTGGCGGCAGGCCATTGGCTTCGTGGCCTTGCGCGGCTTCGGAGGCGGCCACAACGGCCCACCTCAGCCGGCGCCAGTGCCAGCCGAGCTTGAGGGATTTGTAGAGGCTGGCTCCGGGCCAGGAGCTATCAGGGATGCTCGTACATTCCAAGCTCGTGTCTTTCTCAGTGTTCTGTTCGTCCATAGGCGTATCTCCTTTTCTGGTCTCTTGCGAACTGCGAGGGCTTCTTTCCGGTCCCCCTCACCTCAAGACACACGGGCGCATAAGCAACAGCACTGGAGAGTTGAGGTAGCTTATGAGAGAGGCCGGAGGGTATTGAGAGAGACTGTGGGTCTTGTCAGTAAAGACTACTGCAGGGATGTAGAGGATAGATGGGCGGGGTTTAGGCCACGGGCACGAGGTCTCGCGGCGCCGCGCTTACCGTCATTTCAGGAACTTGCTCCTCGGGAATGCCTGCGAAGAAGCAGCACTTCTCGCAGAGCCTGCCTCGCTTGGGCTGAGGGGGCTTGCCGAGGTCACCCGGATCGAGTTGGCCGGAGGCGCAATCCGTACTGAAGTCGAGAATTCCCTCGCCCGGCAAATAGCGATACCGGGGGCAGTACTTCCGGACTTCCTTGCGGGTTGCGAACACCATAGTGTGGAACTGTACTTCGATCGAGCGTTTCAACTCGCCCTCCGGCGTGTCGCGGAGTAGCAGCGAGAAAGAATCCACCTTCCCGGCAAGCTTCACCAAATGGCTCGATCCGTTCCTCAGAATCTCAGGAAGTTGAACCAGTGCGGCGGTCTTGAGCATACGCACATCCTTTCCCGGGTCCTGGCCCGGAAGCGAAAGTTAAAGTCAAAGACTGACGGTTGGTTGCATTTCAGCGTCCTCCGCCAGAAGGATTGATCTCCTTCACTACTTCTTTTCGTTGCAGGGGAGAAATCAGAGGGGCAGTGTCGGCTCATTCCTTATTCGGCACTTGCCTGTGGCCATCCGGTCTGATAAAAGACACCCATGGACATCGGAAGACGGTTGAGCGAAATAAGGGGCGTCAAGGGGCTGTCTCAGGGCGACATGGAGATACGGAGCGGGCTGCTGCGGTGCTATATTTCCAGAGTCGAGAACGGGCACACTATACCCAGCATCAAAACCCTCGAGAAGATGGCAAAAGCCCTTGAAATCGAAACGTACCAGCTATTCCTTGAAGGCGATAAAGAGCCGAAAGCTATCCCCGCTGAGAGTAGGGCTGCGCCGGACAGGCGAGAAAACAAGGTCATTGAGACCTTTAGGAACCTGAAGGCGAAGGACCAGGAAATTGTTATCGCGTTGGTCCGGAGACTGGCCAGGGCAACCTGAACCAGGAAGCAGCCTCTGAGGCTGAAGCTGATTTGGCCATGGCTCTGCCATAGCCCGCGTTCGCCAACCTTCAAGTACCGGGAAAACAGGGTAAATAAGCCCTGCAAGCTACGCGTATAGCAGCAGGCCGCAGGTGAGGTCCTAAGGCAGCGAGGGCACAAGATTTCTCCTCGGGATCGCCATCTTCGTCCGGCGTGTCCCTCAGTCGATAATCCTCGCCACGGTTGTTGCTCCAGAGGTCTGGATTCGCAACCCAGGGCAGTCTTCGCCTCCGAGTTGCGTCCTCCGGGAATCCCACCCAAGCCGGATGTGGTGGACCGTGACAATCATGGTGGTGAGGACTTCCCCGCTCCCGACTGAGTGGTTCGTTCACGAATTGGAACGACTTCGATGGAGAGAGCGCGCTGATGAAGTTCTGCATGCTTCCTCCCGGCTCCCGGACCCTCGAAAGCCTCGAATCCTGGAGCACATGTCGTGATGATGGTTTGTGTCAACTGTGGGCGCCTGGCTCAGGCAGCGGGCAGAGGACCTTGAGCGTGTACGGGCCGCCCGAGACCAGCACCCCCGTGAGTTCACTCGTGACCAAGGGCAGGTGCTCGCGGGAGATCCAGCCGAGTGGCTCGGAGGTCCCTTCCAGAAACACTTCAGCGCCCGCCTCGTCCTCCTGGCTCTGGGGATTGCGATAGGTCACAGGCTTGATGGTCACTCCATTACAAACCTGAGCCCGGAAGGCCTTGAGTTCGGCCTCGATTCTCTGGCGGTCTTCCTGCTGGAGCTTCTCATCCTTCAACCTCTGCTCGAAGCCATTCACGGCCACAAGAGCCACAGCAGGTTCTTGAGGCGGAGCCTCGCTCGTGTCCTCCGTGACCACCAGACCATGCTCCAGCCGATACTCGCCGTCCGGCAGGTCCACGATGCCAATCCAACTGGCAGGGTTCGGCGCACTCCCCGCCATCCGCACCAGCGTGTCTTCCACGACGATGTCGAGATTCAGTTCGCCATAGTCGGCACGCACTCGGTCAGACTCCCAGGTCAAGGGCACATGGCAACGAGTCACTCCGGCGGCTCTGGCGATATCCAGCAGCCCGTCCAGGGTGTGTGGCCCACCCAGGATGCCATCCGCTACCGGCTTCACCGTGCCGTCGGGATTGCGAGGCGGCTCCAGGGTCATCCCCCGGTCAAAGACCAGCTTGACCAGTTCCGCGTAGATCTCCAGATACATGCCGCTGGCCTTGATCCGGTTGTGGACCTCCTCCTCCGCGTAGAGATAAGCGGCAATCCCCGCCTCCTGCTCCCTCGTGACCTTCTTGCCGCGATGGTCCTTGCCCGCCTTGAGGAACTCCGCTTTCTCAGCCTCCCGGGTGCGGTTATAGAACATCCAGAAGTCCCGTGCGGCAGTTGCTGCCTCAGGACGAGTTGGGAAGCTGCGGATCTCCGGTGGCACCCGCCAGCAACGTTTCCAGCTCTCCTTGTCGGCGAACCGGCGTGCCTTCTGAAAGAGTTCAATCCACTGCTCCCGGGCCACGTCCATGGCCGTGGTCACCGGAATGGGCTCGTTGCCGTTTTCGAGACGATCGCGAGGAATGCGCCCCTGGCCTTGGTAGCCGCCCTGCCACCAGAAATTCGGAGCCACGGGGCAGGTCTCGCGGAACTCCATAATCACGCCGCTCGCCCACTCAATCGAACTCCCGTTCAGCTTGATGGCGTCGATGATCTCCTCGAGACGCGAGGCAACCATCGGCATGCGGCTCTTGGGCAACTCTTGCTCCATCCAGCGGATGGCCGCTGCCACTTGGGGGCTCGGCTGCATCGCTCGCAGCTCCGCCAGGATGCTCTCCCGGTTGAGCCAGAGCAGGTTGAACCAAGTGATGGCATTGACCACGTACCCGATGCCGGTCTGACCTCGCTTGGCGTCGTAGAGCATGCAGGTCACATAATCGTGGTCGTACGGCGCGACTTTGGGATGCCGGTCGAACAGGGCATCACCATCGTCGATGACCTTTACTTCGGTAGGCGTGGCCACGCCCCACGGATACTCGGGCAGGGTCTTCCAGTGCTTCACGATCTCCGGGTCAAGCAGTGCCAGCACGGAATCGTCGAAATCAGCACCGTTGAAGCTCTTTGCCATACCTGGAGTGCCCTCCGGACTTGCTGCGAAGCCGAGATGCACGAACATCACGGCGCCCCGGTCGATCCCGGCAAACTGCTGCAGCCTCCGGCCGCGCAGCTTTCCCGATTCCTTATGCGAAGCATTGGGGTTCCTCAGCGAGATAAACTCGCCGTTGAACCCGCCCAGATGTACCGACTCGACGTCGGGTAACGTTGAACGGTCCCAGTGCGGGTAGCCCTGCTTGTCAAAGACAAACGGCTCGGGGAAGAGATACCTTCGCACCGCCGCTCCGGCCAGCTCCTTCGCCTTGACCGTCATGAGATCCCGAGGCTCCCGGAAGCGCATCCGGAAGCGATCCGGATCGCTGTTCTCGGGGGATTCCATCTGGGTGCGATAGAAGGCGTCCCGGCAGTTCCGGAACTGCATCGCCGGCAAGCCCGCGGAATACATCCGCCAGAGCTTCCAGCGATTCTCGTTAATCACTGGATTACCGTCTTCATCGGCCCAGCTTGCAGGGTTATAAAACCCGATCTCCTCCTTGACACGATCGTCGTCCCGCATCAGGTCGAACACGTCGCAGGCATACTGCTGGCACAGGAACTGGATCAGCTTGTGATCCCGAACCTTGGCCAGGTCGAGGTTGGAGGCGGTTTGGACGTCCAGGTTGGCCGGGCCACCGTGGAGTTCGTTGAGAACACTCAGATAGATCTGGCCCTGCCAGGCCCGCAGTTCCTGCTTGACGTCCCAGACCACGAGATCATGCTCAATGTCCCAGATCAGGCAGTTCCCTTTGATCTGGCCGTTGGGCATGGCGCCGGTAATCTGGATCAGATCACCGACCTGAACCGGATGCCCGGTGAGGATGGCGCCGCCTCGCGGAGAGGCCAGCGCTGCTCCGGAAGTCCAGGCCTCCGGCCAGCGATTGCCGGGATTGTAGGTGGCCACTTCAAATGTGGTCTTGCCATCAGCAAGCGCGACCGTGTGGAGAAGATCCCACGGATTGAGCTCGCGAGTTTCAAGCAGCTCGCCGAACAGGCTGGTGCGGCCCCGCGCGACATCCCGCTTGATGCGCTTGGGGACACTGGGCCTCGCAGCCGGGATGTCGAACCCAAACAGATGGCAGGCGTCCCGGAACGGCATCGGTTCGCGCATGCCCACGGCGTAGAAGCCGTCGTCCCGGACCCAGGGAATGACCGGATACCAGACCCCGTCACCGGGAACCTCCAGGCCACCCAGGCCATCTGAGACCATGCAGCACGCCAGGTCAAACGACTCCGCATCATGACCGAGTGCGATGCGGATGTACTCGACCCCGGCGTGCTCCAGCCGAGCCGACAGCTCCTCGATCCCGAAGTTCACCTTCGGATCGGGCTTCTCCCCGGACTGGCGCGGATGCCGGAAGCGTAGAGGGCGAGGGAGGTCTCTGTCCTCGATCACATGCCACCGCTGAAACGGCTCAGCGGGAAACTGAAAGTGCAGATGTTGGCAGTTCACGGTACCTCCAGTTGTCTGGTATAGGCCCCAGACAGGCTTGGGATGAATGTTCACTGTTGGGATCTCCCCTCGGACGAGAGGAGCTAAGGTGGGTTTCTGGAATGCGGGGGCGAAGGCAGGGACCCCTTGCTCCCCGGCAACGAGCCGGGGCTTTCCGGAATTACAGGTGACTAGCTCTGCAGCCAGCGCAGAATGTGAGCGGTCTGGACATCCTTGGCACGCTGGACGTCCTCACGAATCCTGTGGATGCTCATCTGAAACTGGGCTTCGAGAGAAACCGGGGGAGGAGCCGGCAAGCGAGATGCCCGCTCTCTGGAGATCTGGTCGAGCACCCTGGCCAGCTCCCTCCGGTTCTCCTCGCGGGTTTCGCGAGCGATCAAGGCGCGTTCCGGTTGATAGGTTCTCAAGACACACCTCCTTGGTGATCAGCGAAATGAACTGAATGGGAAGGAATAGGTAAGGACTAAGGCGGGTGGGGAAGCGGTCACTTGCTAGTGCAGCAATCGGTCAGCTTGTAGCCGACCTCGACCAGGGTCTTGCCTGTTGCCAGGGTGGCTTTCTGCGTCAGGTCGGAGACGCGAGGCAGAACAGTTGACTTGGTGTAATTGATTGTGGCGCGGCAGCCTTGTCGGCTGCCGTGAGCCATCCACCAAACAAGCTTGTAAACATCCGATTTGTATCCATGTGTCCTCCCAGAAAGCCCACAGGTTCTCTCCCCTGCGATGTTTGTGGAGACCCCGGTGGGCTCGAAACGCAAGGCTAGGGGCCCCCTATCCAGTCGCCTCCTGGTGCGCACGGTTATTGCCCCTCCCAGCCCTCGCGCAATACACACTTACCCCTCCCCTCTGCCAGGGAGGATCAGGTTTTGGGAGCGAAAGGAGGATTTGGGCAGGTTTTGGCTACCCGATTGGCTTCGCGCGGGGAGTCGCTTAACTGAGGTGCGGGGAGGATTGTTTAGGGGTCCGGTGTGCCAGGTCAGATGTTGGCTTCTGCAGACAGTGGGGCCGTGGTTTGTTTTCCCTCGCGAATGAGGGGCACTCTAGCAGAGGGGACTTCATCTGCAAAGGGACTGTCGCTCTTGGCACTGTGGGTGATTTTGTGGGTACCTTGTATGCCTTAAATAGGGCAGGTCCTACGGCTCCTGAATCTTAACTCGTTCGAAATGAAGGTAATGTTGTGATGGCAATAAACTTGCCTGACGCCTGTGTGTTGCTCCGGAGGCAACCGCTCTATCCATCTGAGCTACAGGCGCACTTGAAAACCAGTTTACCCCTCCGACTCCGCCGTGGTCAAGCTGCGCGACTCGTAGGGCCGAACCGCGTTCGTCCCGCAGGGCGGGATGGGGGCGAGCACGGTTCGACTTCGCTCACCGTCCTGAGCAACGCCGAGGGACCGCGCGTCCCTACAATTGCAGGGATCAGGAAGACAGATCGCCGCTTGATCCCAATCATGCATTACCCGCTGGCAGAGGATGAGCCGCGCGGTGCAGAACCGCTGAGGGCACGCGCGGAAGATCGCACGCTTCAGGCGGGATGGCAAGCGTCGACGACGAGGGTCTGGCCGTACGCCAAGCCTTTCTCAAAGGCTGCCAGATTTAGATTCTCAGTTCCCTTTGGGACCGAATCGCCAATGGCTTTTCGCACCGCCTCGGGCGACGCAAGCCCTGTCATCGCCGTAACGAAACCTACCATCACCATGTTGAGCACCAGCTTGCGGCCCAATTCTTCCGCGAAGCGCGTGGCGGGAATTCCGTAGCAGCGGGTTCGTTGATTCAGACTCTCGGCTTGGATCAGGTCTTGCTCGTAGAGCAGCAGCCCGTCCGGTTTCAGGTCTGCTCCGAAGCGCGCCTTGGCTTCTTGCGACATCAGGACCAGGATATCGGGTTGGCTAAGGTAGGGATAGAGGATGGGCTCGCCGGAAACGATCAACTGCACGCTGCACGAGCTGCCGCGCGCTTCCGGCCCGAAGCTCTGCGTCATGGTCACGAACTTGCCATCGTGGATCGCCGCGGCGTTCCCGATCACTATGCCCGCCAGGATCACGCCCTGCCCACCGAATCCTGCGATGCGGATTTCGGAGGCTGCCATCAGACTCCCCCCCAGCCTGCGTAGCGTTCTCGGAGCGTCTGCCGGAGCTGTTGTTCCATGCTCTGCTGCAAGGTGGGCCGCTCGATGTCCAAGAACTTGCCGACGATGATTTCCCCTTGCAGGTCGATATCTACGTCGCGGGTGTGCGCGCCGTTTTTGATGACGCTGTGCTGCTTGTAGAAGCGCATGGTGTCAAGCCCATCGCCCATTTTGTTTCGCCGCTGGTAAAGCGTGGGACAAGGCGCCAGGATTTCGATGAAAGAGAAGCCCTTCTTCTGAAAGGCTTCCACCATCGAGTGCGCGATGTGGCGGACGTGAAAAGCTGTCCAGCGTGCCACGTAGACGGCTCCCGACGATTCCGCCAGGAAAGGCAGGTTGAACGGCCGCTCGAAGCACCCGTACGGCGACGTCGTGGCCGTGGCCCCGACGGGCGTGGTGGGCCCGACTTGGCCGCCCGTCATCCCATAAATGAAATTATTCACGCAGATAACCTTGATGTCAACATTGCGGCGGGCGGCATGAATGAAGTGGTTGCCACCGATGGCGATCAGGTCACCGTCACCTGAATAGACCACCACCGTTAAGCCGGGGTTGGCCAGTTTGAGGCCGGTGGCAAAAGGGATGGCGCGCCCGTGCGTGGTGTGGAAGGAATCGAGTTTGAGATAACCCGCCACGCGCCCCGTGCAGCCGATCCCGGAGACCACGGCGACCTTGTCGAGTGGCAGCTTCGATCCCACCAGCGCCCGCGCAAAACAGTTTACGGTGGTTCCGATGCCGCAGCCCGGACACCAGATGTGCGGCATGCGTTCCGCGCGCAGGAAGGGCTCCACCGGATTGATCGTGGGGAGTGTGCTCATTCCGCCGCCTCTCGAATCGCTTTCAGGATTTCTTCCGGTTCGTGCACCGTGCCACCTCCATGCGCTACCAGCAGGGTGTGCGCTTGGTCGCCGGCGCAGCGTTCCACCTCATACACCATCTGTCCGTAGTTCATCTCCACGACCACAAAGGCCTGAACCCGTTGGGCCAGTTCGCGCACCCGTTTTTCCGGAAAGGGCCAGACCACCACGGGTCGTAGCAGGCCGACGCGCAGCCCTTGGGCGTGCGCCATCTGGATGGCCCGCTCCGCCACGCGCGAGGTGATGCCATACGCCACCACCACCACGTCGGCGTTCTCCAGGCCGCGTTCTTCGCAGCGCGCAATGCGGTCGGCGTGGTCGCGGATCTTTCGCACCAGGCGGCTCACCAGCTTGTGTTGCGCGCGCCAGTCCATGGCCGGATAGCCCTGCTCGTCGTGCGTCAAACCGGTCACGTGAATGCGGTAGCCGTCACCGGCCTTCACGATTTCCGGAATGCCGTCCGGCCCCGGCCGGAAGGGTTGATACTCGGAGGGGGGCAGGGAAGTGTAGCGGCGGGGAAAAACCTTGATCTCCTCGGCGGGTGGGATCACTACCTTTTCCGTCATGTGACCCACGCACTCGTCCATCATGAGCAGCACCGGCGTGCGGTATTCTTCGGCGAGGTTAAAGGCCTCAATCATCAGGTCGAAGCATTCCTGCGGTGAGTTGGGGCACAGGGCGATGATTTCGTAGTCGCCATGCGATCCCCAGCGCGCCTGCATCATGTCGCCCTGTCCAGGCAGGGTGGGCAAGCCTGTCGACGGCCCGCCGCGCTGCACATTCACCAGCACCAATGGTGTCTCGGTCATGGCAGCGTAGCCCACGTGCTCCATCATCAGGGAGAAGCCGGGGCCAGAGGTGACCGTAAAAGCCTTCGCCCCGCCCCAGGTCGCACCCACGACCGCCATCGAAGAAGCGAGCTCGTCTTCCATCTGCAGGAAGATGCCGCCCACGGTGGGTGCGCGCACGGCAAAACGCTCCACGATTTCGGTGGAAGGCGTGATGGGGTAGCCGGCTGCGAAATTCGCCCCCGCGGCTAGGGCGCCTTCGCACGCCGCTTGGTCACCGTCCAGGAAATGTGGTCCTGTGAGCACCGCTTTAGGATTCGCTGGGTTCAGAGTCCGCCTCCTTTTTCCGCCTTCCGTCGCCGTAGCCTCCGTCAGGGCTTGACGCTGGCCATTTCCGGCTCTTCTCCGCCCACAGGCACGCGCACACCGAAAATGGCAAAGTCCGGACAGTAAAGCCCACACAGGTCGCAACCCGTACAAGCCTCTTCCTTGATCAAATAAGGTGGGTGATAACCGTGGCTGTTGAAGTTCTCCGAGAAAGCCAGGACTTTCGGCGGGCAGAATTCGACGCAGAAGCCGCAGCCTTTGCAGCGGTCCCAGTCGATAAAGACTCGGCCTCGGAACTTGCGCGCTTTCGGTGCCGTGGGAACGTCAGGCATTTGAACCTCGAGGGAGCAGCGGGATTTTTCTGGCCAATGGGGACTGCTTGTCCGATTTCCGGCCCCGTAGGTGATTTGGAGCATTTCCATGTCCATTTTGACCGTTTCACACTCTGAAAATGATGTTTTCTTACGCCATGATGTTCCGAAGCGGGGATTTCGCGACCAGCCCTCGCCCGGCCCGGGCCCACTGCCTCTGACCTCAGCGGATTGAGGTCAGGCCACGAGTCTTGGCGGAGGCGGTTGCCTGTACTTACCCCGACTGCGGTAACAATTCCTGAAGAACTCGCAGCTTCTGCCGACATGCCGCCGGGAATTTGACCCCGGAGCTGAACCTGATCGGGAACATTCACAAATGCCGCTATGCGGTGTAAACTCCTAATCTTCCCGAGGAGCGGGACCGAAAACCCTGGGGGAGACCTCAAATTCCCTTGAAAGGAGTATTCATGGCTGCAAAACGTATCGGGATCCTCACGGGTGGTGGCGACGTACCCGGGCTGAATTCCGTCATCAAGACGGTGGTCTATCGAGGAAGCGACATCGACTACGAGGTCATGGGAATCCGGCGCGGGTGGGAGGGTCTGACGCACGTCGATCTGGACGATCCGGCCAGCCGGGCGCGTTACATTCTTCCCCTTGACCGCGACAACACCCGCACCATCGACCGCACGGGCGGCACCTTCCTGCACACTTCACGCACCAACCCGGCCAAGATGAAAAAGCTGCCAGCGGGTTGCGCGGGCGGCAGGTTCCCCAAGTCGGAGAGCACCAAGAAGGGCATGACCTCGGTGGTCTACGACATCACCTCCCAGGTGCTGAAGAACGTCGGCAGGTTGGGCCTTGACTACCTGGTTGCCATTGGGGGTGACGATACCCTCAGTTACGCGGCGCGATTGGACAAAGAAGGCGTAAAGGTCATTTGCATTCCCAAGACCATGGACAACGACGTGCGCAACACCGAGTACTGCATCGGGTTCTCCACCGCCGTCACGCGCGCCATGGACGCCATCGACCGGCAGCGTACCACGGTGGGCTCGCACGAACGCATCGGGATTTTCCGCGTCTTCGGCCGCGACGCGGGTTACACCGCGCTCTACACCGCTTATGTGACCTCCCTGCGCTGCGCCATTCCGGAGTACAAGTTTGACCTGCAACGCATGATCGAATTGCTCGTGGAGGATAAGAAAACCAATCCCAGCAACTACTCGCTGGTCATCCTTT
>JBEKHT010000061.1:0-12265 GCA_050012135.1 Anaerolineales bacterium
GGGCCGGAACGTTTTGGGAGTGAGAGGCGAAGTCCACGCCAGCCCCTCGGGATGCACCCGCATGGCCAGCTCGTATTCCTCACGCCATTCTCCGCCTTGACGCGCCGAGGGCCCCTCCAAGCCGCGCCCGGCAGGGGTCTCTTCTCTTGGCTGGGGGTATCCGCGGGGCCGGGTCCATAGGGCTCTCCGCGTTATCTCGCCAAACCCCAGCGAGAGATACAGGTCCAGAGCAGGGGAATTGTCCGTCTTCACTTGCAGCACGGCCCGCTCGCCGGCGAGCGCACGGATCTCGGCCAAGGCCAAGAGCGTCAGGGCTCGGGCGATTCCCTTGCGACGGCTGGCTGGATGCACCGCCACGTTGGCGATCGCCCAGGTCCTGGGTGACCCGCGCGAGGGGGCCAAGCTCACGTTTCCCACGATTCGGCCCGCCTCGCTCCATACGAACCCATGGAACCAGTCCATTTCCTCGGTGGATCCGAGCCGCCGATACACTTGCCAGCCGAAGGAACCTGAGGAGGCGAGGGTTCGGGCCCTCCTCAACAAGGCCAGACCGGTGGAATCCAGCGAGCCGTGGAAGCATAACTCGATCAGGTCGGCGATGCCCGCCATATCCTTGGGGAACTCAGCCGGACGTGGGCCGACCATCGGCCGGTGGTCAGCCAAGGGGACGGCCATCAACCTCTCTTCGCCAGTGGCTCGAGCCAGTACTCTTCATTCTTTCGCGCAGTTTCCTCATCTTCCCGGAGGGGAGCGTGTTTGTCAACCCCCTTGTGGCGCAGATCTGGATCTGGGGGAGGAGCGCTGCACCGGGATGAAAAGGAACCGGACATCGATCCCCAGGATCCGTCGATCTTTGCTTCCGGTCGCTCACAGCCTTTCTGGTTCGAAGGTCGTTGCCGGCCTGCGGTATGGGATGTCCCGGCAGATCTTGCAGGAGAACGCACCGTCCCTCCTCCAGGTGGTGAGTGAACTCACGCGGAGCGTCGAGCAGAGTGGGTGACTTCCCAACCCGACCAGGGGAGGGGGTGAATCCGAATATGTCATCCCTCAATTCAAACCCGCGGAATCCGGTGGACCGCGCCAAGTTCTCCAGGGCAGGATCGTCGTCCTCGCCCGTGAAGTCCCTGGCATCGTCGATCAGGATCCCATGACGGAGCGCCAGGGGATGGCCGAAGAAGTGGCTGAGCTCTTTTCGAACCGGTGTGTACGGCTCGCCTTTGGCGGTCACCCGCTGCAGCCGTGTCCATCCAGCCAAAATCAACAGGTCTCGTCGGTGGTGCTCAGGATCTCAGAAAGTACTTCGCCCCTGTGCCCTTCGAGCAGACTGATCCAGCTTGAAGGGTCTCGCCCCGGTACGTCTCGGTTTCAATGAACATGGGTGTTTTGAACTTCTTGGCATGCGCTCTGATGATTCGATACTTGACCGCCGCGTGTGGAGGCATTGGCTTGCCGGAAAGCGTCCAGTTTGGATAGACGCGTTCCTCCACGTGCCGGTGCCACCCCCCCGTCCTTTTCAGGAGGTCCTTGATGCCCTTGGGAATCCAGCGCAGCAAACTCCTGGGTGGGCGACAAACCCATCTCCTGGGTGAGGTTTGCCCGGGCTCCGTTCCGACCGGTATTCTACCCGATCTGCAAGTCGATCAGCCGTTCCTCTACATCCCATGCGCTGGCCGAGCAATCTGAGTTGGTTGCTTATGTTAGAAGTTGGACGAGTTCCGGAGCTCGCGCACTTGAGCCTTGGGCTGGCCATGGGTCGAGTCCAGGGAGCGGGTCACGGAAACTCTCCCCGGTTGTCCAGAGCGGATGCAATGAAAGCCCCTGGGGGCAACGGCCAGCTGGAGAACCATCGAACCGCTGCAAGGTCCTGCCTGAGTGAGGCTTGCAATCCCTCGCAGACTCGCTCAGCCTGGAGGCGGTCCCAGCCCGGAAACTCGGGCCAGCCGATGTCATGAGTTTCATCAGCCTCAGGGTTGGCAAAGGTTGGGGAGGAAATGGGCCCGGGTCCTTCCGCGGTCGGCTCTTCCGCTCTCGCCTCCTCAGCCGGAGAAGGAAGCCGAGTGAACTCATGGCCCCGTGGTGATTCCTCGAGTTGCTTGTGACCCCCCAATGCCCGGCGTATAATCTTCTCGTGCCCGTCCTGGACGCCGCTACCCTCGATATTCTCAGCCACAGCGCAGAGCAGAGCCAGAGGCTCGGCAGCCGCCTGGGCGAACTTCTCCGACCCGGAGACCTCGTCTGCCTGCGAGGAGATCTGGGAACCGGCAAGACCACGTTGGTCCAAGGCATCGCTCGAGGCTGGGGGGCGATCCGGCCTGCGACGAGTCCGAGCTTCGTCCTTCTCAATCAGTATCGGGACCCGGATGGCCGCGTCCTATTTCACGCCGATGGGTACCGCCTGGAAGCGGGCAGCTTCTTGGGCTTCGAGGTCGAAGAGCTTCTGCAGGAGGGAGCGTTGGTGATCGAATGGCCGGAGAGGTTCGGGTCACTACCGCAGGAGCGTCTCTGGGTCGAGTTGCGTTGGGTCGAAGATACTCGCCGAGGCCTCCGCTTCACCCCCACCGGCCGGCGCTTCGAAGACCTGATTTCCCAGTATCGCCACCTCACCTACGGCGGGTAGCATGATCCTGGCGCTGGATACGTCCTCCGAGATGCTCAGTCTGGCGCTGCATGATGGGAAACGTCTGCTCTCGGAGTCGTCTTGGCCCGTGCGCTTGCGCCATACGGTCGAGTTGGCGCCCGCGGTCCAAGGCTTGATCGATCGGGCCGGGATCAGGGTGAGGGATCTGGAGGCGGTGGCCGTGGCGCTGGGTCCGGGCTCCTTCACAGCGCTTCGCATTGGAATCTCTTTTGCCAAGGGTCTGGCCGTAGCAAGCCAGATTGGGGTTATTGGCGTACCCACGCTGGATGTCCTCGCGCGAGCTCAGATTCCCGGCGGGGAAACTCTGGTGGCGGTGCTGGAGGCCGGGCGCCATCGCGTTGCCGCGGCCTGCTACGAATGCATCGAGGAGAGCTGGAGAGAGTCCAAAGCGCCAGCGGTCTACACCTGGCAGACGCTGGTAAGAGCGATTCCCCGGCGCGCGAGGGTCTGTGGCGAGATCGGGGATGAGGGCCGAAGTCTCCTCGAGCACCGCCGAGACTTGAAAGTCGTCCCGGGGGCCTGGTCCCTCAGGCGGGCCGGACACCTCGCAGAACTGGCGTGGGAGAAGCTGCGGACGGGTGAAACGACGCCCGCCGGAGATCTGGCACCGCTTTACTTGAACGCAACCGAACCATGAGACCGGGCGGCTGGGCTTGGAAGCGATCATGAAGCCAGTTCGGTCCTGGCCAGTGCGGGCCATGCGGCTCGAAGACATTCCCGCTGTGATGGAAATTGATCGCCTTTCCTTTCCGATTCCCTGGTCCGAGCGAACCTATCGATTTGAGATCACGGAGAACCCCTCCTCGCATCTCTTGGTCACCACAGCCGACTCGGAATCGATTCCCTCGGCCATTGTCGGGTTCAGCGGCTATTGGCTGGTGGTGGATGAGGCGCACATCTCGACCTTCGCTGTCCATCCCGGCTGGCGTTGCCAGGGGATCGGCCAGGCTCTCTTGCAGGAGGTGCTCCGCCAGGCCGCCTTACAAGGGGCAACCAGCGCAACTCTCGAGGTCCGCGTGAGCAACCTGGTCGCCCAGCAGTTGTACGCGAACCACGGTTTCGTTCCCGTGGGAAAGCGAGCGGGCTACTACCGAGACAACAACGAGGACGCGTTGCTCATGACCACGTATTCGCTCAAACCGGCTGCCTAGCGAGGGGCCGGCTGGCGGGCACCCTATCGGGAAATTGCGCCTCATCACCGATCGGGGATTGGAGGGGACTGGATTGAAAAAGGCCCGCTTTTCACGCAACCTTGATCGAGTCGGTCCGGGCAGGCAGAGGGGCCAGGCCCCCCCGGGGCAAGACCCGTTGGCCGAGGAGTGATATGAGAATCCTGATCACCGGAGGAGCCGGGTTCATCGGAACGCACTTGGCCCTGCACTTTTCTCGCCTCGGCCATGCTCTGGCGATCTACGACAATCTCTCGCGCAAAGGCTCCGCAGAAAACCTGGAGTGGCTGCAAACCCGATCGCAGGGACTCGAATTCATCCGCGCGGATGTTCGCGATTACCCGGCCTTGGAGACCGCGGCGCGAGGACGGGACGCGATCTTCCATCTGGCGGCACAGGTAGCCGTCACTTCTTCTGTGACCTCGCCCCGCGAGGACTTTGAGATCAACGCGCTGGGGACCTTTAACGTCCTGGAGGCAGCCCGCCGCGCGGGTCGCTCGCCCATCGTGGTCTATAGTTCGACCAACAAGGTCTACGGCGCCCTGGAGTCGGCCAGGGTGGTTCAAGAGGAAACCCGCTACCGGTTCGCCGACCTGCCGCACGGGGTGGATGAGGGATGGCCCCTCGATTTTCATTCGCCCTATGGATGTTCGAAAGGGGCCGGGGATCAATACGTTCGGGATTACGCCCGCATCTATGGTTTGCCGACGGTGGTCTTTCGCCAATCGTGCATTTACGGGGAACGCCAGTTTGGGGTTGAGGATCAGGGCTGGCTCGCCCATTTCGTCATCTGTGTTCTGCTTGGAAAGCCGATTACGATCTACGGGGACGGCCGACAAGTCCGCGATGTCTTGCACATCGATGACTTGGTGAGAGCCTTTGAGCGGGCGGTCGAGCGCATCGATCAAGTTCGAGGCGAGATTTTCAACTTGGGCGGGGGGCCAGCCAACACGCTCTCCGTCTGGAGCGAAACCGGCCCCTTGCTCAACCGCCTCGCCGGACGGCCGGTCGACGTTCGCTGGGGAGACTGGCGTCCGGGGGATCAGAAGGTGTACGTCAGCGACGTGCGCAAGGCGTGGCGTTTGCTGGGCTGGAAACCCACGGTGCCGCCAGAGGAAGGGCTGGGCCGACTCTGGGAATGGGCCCGTGCCAACCAAGGGCTGCTCCAGGGCTGAAAGTAGGCGTTGCGCGACCAGGAGGGAAGCCGGTGAAGGCCGAAGAGCAACTCGAAGAACTAGCGCGGGAAATCTCGGTCTGCGAGCGGTGTCGCCTTCATGCCTCACGAAAGCACGCCGTCCCGGGGGAAGGGCCGGCGAACGCGGACATCATGTTCATCGGCGAGGGACCCGGATTCCATGAGAACGAACAGGGCCGGCCCTTCGTGGGGGCGGCAGGGAAGTTTCTTGAGGAGCTCTTGGCCTCGATCGGTTACCAGCGCGACCGGGTTTTCATTTGCAATGTGGTCAAGTGCCGGCCGCCCGGGAATCGGGATCCCCTGCCGGACGAAATCGAGGCTTGCCGTGCCTACCTGGACCGTCAAATTGCGGCGATCCACCCCAAGATCATCGTCACGCTGGGGAGATACTCGATGGCTCGCTTCTTTGGAGATGCGAAGATCAGCGCGATCCATGGGAAGGCGCAGCTGACGGACGGCCGGCTTCTGGTGGCGATGTTTCATCCCGCGGCCGCCCTGCACCAGCCCAGTCTGAAACGGACCGTGGAAGAGGATTTCCATACCCTTCCGGATTTGATCAAGCGTGCTTCCCAGATGGCCCGGGCCGAGCCCGTCTCTCCTCCTGAGAAGCCGAAGCAGCTTTCCCTTCTCTAGTCCAGGACGATGTGGGCGTTTGGGCTCCGCGTTTTCCCAACCCCGTCCGAAGCTTGACCGAGGGCCATCGGTCTGCAAGCACGAACCTGTCGTTGCGTCCCCCCCGGCCCGTTTCGTTGAGGGGTTTCCCGAGCGCGACCTGTGGAATCGTCCCAGGAGGCATCGATGGAAAAGCCGAAAGCCCTGATCACCGGCATCACCGGCCAAGACGGTTCTTACCTCGCCGAGTTCCTCCTGAGCAAGGGGTATGAAGTGCACGGATTGATCCGGCGGGCAAGCACCTTCAACACCGGCCGAATCGATCATCTCTACCAGGACCCGCATATCAACGGGGTGCACCTCTTCTTGCATTATGGGGATCTCTCCGACTCAACCAATCTTGTCAAGATGCTCTATCGGCTGCAGCCGGATGAGATCTACAACCTGGCTGCGCAGAGTCATGTAAAGGTCAGCTTCGAAATGCCGGAGTACACCGGGGATATCACGGCGCTGGGATCCGTGCGGTTGCTGGAGGCCATTCGCGAGACGGGAATCCGATGCCGGTACTACCAAGCCTCCAGTAGCGAGATGTATGGAAAGGCTCGCGAGATCCCCCAGAATGAGCTCACCCCCTTTTATCCCCGGAGCCCGTATGCGTGTGCGAAGGTCTACTCTTACTGGACCACGGTCAATTACCGCGAAGCCTACAAGATCTTCGCCTGTAATGGGATCCTTTTCAATCACGAGAGCCCCCGGCGCGGCGAGACTTTTGTGACGCGGAAGATCACGCGGGCACTGGCACGCATTGAAGCCGGGGTTCAGGACAAGCTATTCCTCGGCAATCTCGAGGCCCGCCGCGACTGGGGCTATGCCCCGGAGTATGTGGAGGCGATGTGGCGGATGCTTCAGGCGCCAGAGGCGGACGACTACGTCATCGCCACCGGGGAAAACCACTCCGTGCGCGATTTTGTGGAGGAGGCTTTCGGATATGCGGGAATGGATTGGCAAAAACACGTAGAGGTCGATCTCCGCTACTTCCGCCCGACCGAGGTGGACGCACTCCTGGGGGATGCTGAAAAGGCCCACTCCAAATTGGGGTGGAGAGCGAAGGTGAGCTTCCGCGAGCTAGTGCGCCTGATGGTGGACGCGGACCGCGATTCCGTCCACAAGCAAATCGAGGGGGGAAAAGCCGCTGTTCATTAGGCGCGGCCAAGCCGGACGGAGCCGGGGGTCGTAAGGGTCCGGCGACTTGCGCGTCTGTGTGCCTACCAGGGTCCCATGCCGATTGCCTTTTATGTCGCCCTGCTCGTCTTACTCCTTTTCCCCTCGGCCAACTACCAGTTGTTTGATGGATTTCCCCTCAGCCGACTCCCGGAGTTCGGCGCCTTCTTCCTGATTGTTCCCTTCTTGATCTGGGGTGATCTTCGTCAGAGACTCGGCGGATGTTTGGCGCGGTGGCATTTGCGCCCGGCCTACATGTGGGGCGGGCTACTGCTGGCCTTCTCGATCAAGGTCGCGCTGCTTTTTTCCGGCACATACCAAGGGTTCCTTGGCTGCTATCGCTCCCCAGCTGTGCCGGTCGCTTCTTACCGAGGGCCGACCGTAACTCTGCCCTGTGAACACTCGTACGAGAACCCGTTCGTGCGCTTTGGGATGACGCGGGTGGACGCCCAGATCCACTTTGCCCCCAATGATTGGAATCTCGCCTTCATCAATTCGGCCCGATATGATTACTACGACTGGGAGCCGGGGAACCTCCTGCGCGATCGGCTGCCTCTGGAAGCTACCTGGACAGGGACCATCGTTGCAACTTCTGGCGAGCGCATGATCGTGAACTACGTGGGTTCAGGGGAGATTGTGGTCAGCGCGGAGCATGTGATCTTGGCTCCGGCCTACAAGCGCGCGGCGCAGGTTTCGGTTCCCCTGCCCGCGGGCGTGTCGACCCTGCAGGCGTCCTACCGCTTCGATGATGGCTCGCGCAGCGGACAGAATCCGGCGACTTGGGGCCCCCGCGCGACCTTCACTCTCCTCGAGGATCGTTCGGGAAGTGAGACCGCCTTGGCTCCTGCGGCTCCGGCGCTCGGGGGGCGGGTCCTGGCTGGAGGGTCGGACGGGATCATCGCGGCCTGCCTCCTCCTGCTGGGCGTCCTCCTGGTCGTGACCTTCGGGAAGGAGTTGCTCGCGCTTGGGTCAGTCGGCGTGGCGATTGGGATCATCCTCGCGTTGCCCTTGAACCAGTCCGTCTCCCAGCTTGCTCTGGTCGCTGTGCTGACCGCCGTGCTTCTGGTCCATTGGCGCCTGCGCAAGTTGAGCCCTCTCCTCCTGTATGGATCGGTCGTGGCCGTGTCTGTGGCCTTGATCCGTGGCGCTTATCCCACGTGGAATTGGGTGGTCACCCGCAGCGCCGGCAATGACGGCCTGTTGTACGAGTCCATCGCTCAATCCCTCTGGCTTAACTCCTTTCGCCCGGGCACGATCATGGAAGGAACAACACCCTATTTCCCCTACGTGACCCTCCTTGAGCACTTCCTCTTCGGGGATGGGGATGTCCTTTGCGCGATCGTCCTGCTGGCACTCGCCCTGGGAGGGGTCTTCTTTGTGTGGGGCAAGCTCGCCCCACCTTCTGACCAGGCGGGGCGCTCCCTGACTGCCTGGGTGGTCGTTGTTTGTTTGCTTGTCAGCGCGGGCTATTACACCGCCGGCGTCATCCGCGACGGCCTGTCGGAACCCCCCGGCTGGGCACTGGCTTTGTGGAGCTTGCCCCTGCTCCTTGAGGGCTGGGACCGGAAGCGCATCTCCCTGGGGCTCGTGGGCCTGGCCTCGACCTTTGGGATCCGCACCAACTGGTTCTTGGGAATCTTGGGGGTGGAGGCCTTGGGGACCTATCGAGCGGTGCGTGCGCGTGGCCTGCGACCGTGGATTGGTTTGGGCCTAAGCGGGCTCTTGTTGGTAATCCCCTTTTGGTGGGTCGTGACGCAACCCCAGCTTGCGATCAATGTGGTCCTGGGGCCCTCCTCACTGCCTCTCCTTCTAAAAGGGGATTCCCGGACCTGGCTGACGCTGGCCAGTCAGCTGCGATACCTCCTCTTTGCCGTCAAGTTGGGGGCGAGTCTTTTCCCGGTGGCTGTGTCGGCTCACCTTCTTCTGCTGGCATGGGTAGGGTCGTTCGTGATCGCGATGCGCCGTAAGAACTGGTTTCCCGCTCTGCTGATCGCCGCGCCCGTGTTTTACCTACTGCCTCACCTAGCCCTCACCGTGGTCACCTATTTTCCGCGACATGTGATGACCGGTTACCTCGTAGTTGGGGTCATGACCGTCGCCTTTCTGGGTGGCCATCTTGACCTCCAGGCGGATCGCCGCTAAGTCCGTTTCATTCAGCTTGTGCATGTTACGGTAGAATCTGGGCCATCGGCAAAGGGGATTTCCCCGACGATCCGTCGGATCATCGGGCGGGGGAGGACTCGGGCTTCATGATTTCCTCAGTCTCAGGGAGCTGAGATGGATTGGGCGCACACGAGGGTTTTGGTGACCGGCGGAGGCGGTTTCCTCGGGCAGGAACTATTGACCGGGCTTGCCCGCCGGGGAGCGGCAGATCTCTCGGCCCCGAGGAGCCGCGACTATGATCTCCGGGATATCCAACAGGTTCGAGGACTGCTCGGTGGGACGCGCCCCCAGGTCGTAATTCATTTGGCCGCGCGAGTCGGTGGAATCGGAGCGAATCGCGCCCATCCGGCCGATTTCTTCTATGACAACCTCCTGATGGGAATCCAACTGTTGCACGAGTCTTGGTTGGCGGGAGTGAGTAAGTTCGTGGCGATCGGCACGGTCTGTGCTTACCCGAAATTCACCCCCGTGCCCTTCCGGGAGGATGAGCTCTGGAACGGGTACCCTGAGGAGACCAATGCCCCCTACGGTCTGGCCAAGAAAATGCTCCTAGTCCAGTCTCAGGCCTATCGACAGCAATATGGGTTCAATTCCATCTTTCTGCTGCCGGTGAATCTGTATGGGCCACGCGACAACTTTGACCTGGACACCAGTCACGTCATTCCGGCTCTGATTCGGAAGTGCCTGGAGGCGGTCGGCCGAGGGGAGCGCGAGATCACGCTCTGGGGCGACGGAGCCCCAACCCGCGAGTTCCTGTACGTCGAAGACGCGGCCGAGGCGATCCTGCTCGCAACCGAGCGATACAACGAAAGCCTGCCGGTCAACCTGGGTTCGGGTCAGGAGATCAGCATTCGCGAGCTCGCGGAGAGAATTGCAGGGATGACGGGGTTCCATGGCGAATTCGTCTGGGATTCTTCAAAGCCAAACGGTCAGCCTCGCCGTGCCCTGGACACCTCGCGGGCCTGGGAGAAATTCGGGTTTCGAGCCCGGGTCGGGCTGGAGCAGGGTTTGAGCCGCACGATCCAGTGGTACCGAGAGCACTCCAGCACATCGGGAAAAGGCCTCCATGAGAAAGACCAATGACGTGGGCGACCCCCCATTGAAGGGCGGGGCCTGGAGGTCGGATCCCTACGTGGAATCTCTTCACACCCGGATCCGCCCTCACCATGGCCTGGAGGGCCTTCCCCTCAAGGAAATCTGGGGTTCGCGAGATCTGTTGGGCTTCCTGATCTGGCGCGATCTCCGTGTCCGGTACAAGCAAACAATCCTCGGTGCCGGCTGGGCGATCCTGCAGCCTTTTCTCTCGATGGTCGTATTCACTATCTTCTTCGGCGGCCTACTCAAAGTACCTTCGGAAGGATTGCCCTACGCGGTATTCTCTTTCGCCGCTCTGGTTCCGTGGAACTACTTCTCGTCGGCGCTGGGGGGGGTGTCGGGAAGCCTGGTGGGTAACGCCGGATTGCTCACCAAGGTGTATTTCCCGCGCCTTCTCATCCCGCTCGGAAACATGGTCGCGCGTCTGGCCGACTTCGGTGCGGCCCTGCTTGTGGTCTTTGTCCTGATAGCCTACTACCGGCTGCCCTTGCGCTGGGAGGTGCTGAGCCTCCCGCTTTTCCTCCTGCTGATGATGGTCTGCGCTCTGGGGGTGGGCCTGTGGCTGGCCGCGATCAATGTCTATTACCGCGATGTCCAGGTGATTGTTCCCTTCTTGGTGCAATTGTGGCTTTTTGCCACGCCGGTGGTGTACCCGAGCAGCCTGGTCGGCGGCCGATGGAAGGTGGTTTATGCCCTCAACCCGATGGTAGCCATTATTGAGGGCTTTCGTTGGGCTCTCCTGGGAACTTCGCCGCCGGACCTGAGCCTGTGGGTCTCGCTGGGGGTGAACCTGGTGTTCCTCGCCTCCGGTATCTTAGTTTTCCAGCGCACGCAACGGACAATGGCGGACGTGGTGTAGACGAGCATGAGCGAAGCGGCGATTTCTGTTCGCGCCTTGGGCAAACGATACCGCATCCGATTCGGCCCCCCACCCGAGAGGACCCTGCGGGGATGGTTGTCCAGCCTGACGACTCGAGAAGGCCGGAGCGGAAACCGTCTGGCACCGGCGCGCGAGGATCATATCTGGGCGCTGAAGGATATCTCCTTTGAGGTCTCTGCGGGAGATGTGGTCGGCATCATCGGACGCAACGGGGTGGGGAAAAGCACGCTTCTGAAGATTCTGGCGCGCATTACCGAACCGACCGTGGGCGAGGCTGACCTCCATGGACGCGTTTCTGCCCTTCTGGAAGTCGGGACCGGGTTTCATGGAGAGCTTTCGGGACGAGAAAACATCTTCCTCAGTGGCGCGATCCTGGGCATGCAGAGATCCGAGGTCATTCGCCGGTTCGATGAGATCGTGGCATTCTCGGAGCTGGAACGCTTCCTGGATGTTCCCGTCAAGCGCTACTCCTCCGGGATGTACGTGCGCCTTGGATTCGCGGTGGCGGCGCACTTGGACCCGGATATTCTGTTGGTGGACGAAGTGCTGGCCGTGGGGGACCTGGCCTTCCAGAGGAGATGTCTGGGTCGAATGAGCGATGTGGCCCAGGAAGGAAGAACGGTCTTGTTTGTGAGCCACCAAATGACTTCGATCCGCCGCCTATGCCCGAGCACCCTCTGGCTCGATGGAGGCCGCATTCGGTCCCTTGGCCCGACGGGCGAGGTCGTGGCGCAATATGAAAGCGAGTCTCTGGGAGCAGCCGGGGCGGCTTCCTCGGAGGCGCCGCGACAATACCGGGCTCGCTACATTTCCTGGAGAATCCGGGAGAGGGAGGGCCAAAACCCTCACGTGATCTCCACTCTCGAGCCCGTGGCCTTTGAACTGGAGCTGGATGTGGGCGAGACAGTCAAGGCCAGCTACGGCGGATTTGAACTCTTCGACCTGGCGGGCCAACTGATCTGGTCGGGATCCACGCACGATGAAGGACGCGGGGACTTGCAGCTGGACCCGGGACGATACCTTTTTGAATTCCGCCTGCCCAACCTTCCGTTGCGCCCCGGGGCCTATCGCCTTCACGCCAGCCTGTATGAGGCCGAGGGCCACCGGCTTCTGGACGATTGGTGGGCAATGCCCGAACTGATTGTTGCCACTCCTCCTCAGTCCCACCCGCAGGATGACTGGCAGGGAGTTCTCAACCTGCCCTTCGAGTTTCGTGCCATTCCCTGCGATGGCACGAACCCAGTAGTCTCGCTTGAGCGAGATGCTCCCGGATGATCCGCCGCCTCGCGCAG
>JBEKHT010000062.1:0-12017 GCA_050012135.1 Anaerolineales bacterium
TTGTGCGCCAAGTAGTCAAGGCCTTCAATCGCCTCGCGCTGAGCCACCCTAATAGCGCCACCATCTTCGAGAATCCTCTTGACAAGGCGGATTTCCTCTCGCAAGGACTGGCCAACGAGGCGCGGGCCTGGCTGATCGAGGGGGCCGGAATAGATGTGGATTACTTCTCACCTATGCCGGAGCCTCCAGGGCCAATCACCATCGGGTTCCTCGGAGGTCTGCTGTGGCACAAGGGAGTAGGGACATTCGTGGAGGCCGCGCAGATTCTAAGAATGAACGTCGAGGCGCGGTTCATCCTCGTTGGAGCCCGAGACTCCGGCGATCCGGCGGCGGTCAGCCGGGCAACTCTTGAACAATGGTTGGAAGAAGGGGTCGTCGAATGGTGGGGAGCGCCGACTATAGAGAAGAAAAGCACCTACAGCCGGTGCCACATCATTGCACTCCCATCTTCTCATGAGGAAACCATCCCAACCGTCTTGCTGGAGGCTGCGGCTTGTGGTCGTCCGGTCGTGGCCACCAACATCCCCTTGTGCCAGAACGTTGTGCTCCAAGGAGAAACAGGCTTGCTCGTCCCTCCGGGAGATGCCCAAGCGCTTGCGGCAGCCCTGGCCCGCCTCATACAGGACAGGGAAATGCGAAGAAGGATGGGAGAGACGGGGCGACGGATGGCGGTGGACCGCTTTGCGGAATCGAAAATCAACTCCGCGACTTTCCAAGTGTATCGGGATCTGCTCCGTGGAAGCGCAAAAGAGCAAGTGACCTGAATAGGAAAGGTCCTTCTTTGAAGCGGGCTCGCGCTGTTCCCCTCTGGAGATTTCTGCCAGTTCTCCGCAAAGACCGTCGGGTCCCCCTCCGGAACACGCGGCTGGGGTGCCAGATCGGGTGATCCGTCCTCAGCCCCACTGAGCTGGGCAAGAAGCGGGGCGCAGCCAGGCTGCTCAGTCAACGTCTGCTCTCAACGGATCATGCGCGGCTCTTGAGGAGGGGCTGATCAGCCCCTCCGAAACGACCGAGAATCGTCCTGGCGTGGGAAGAGAGCTTTCAAGACGGCGACGGTTGGTCCAGAACCTCGGGAGCCGGAGCGAATCGCCCCTAGGGAGTGACCAGCCGGGGCGTACTGTGGCTGAGATATCTACAGTACTCGTGTGTTGGTACCGTTGCCGGCGCGCGCGGCCCTACGCCCTGTTGTTGCTTTTTCGACAGCAATGTCAGGTCGAGGTTTCTGGATTCGATCGCCAGGGTGGCAGCCGAACGTCTTGAGCAACATCCTACCGGGGCGCAATTGCGGCCAAGGGAGATCAGAACCTGGACCCGCATAGGACGGTCATGGGGTCAGGCAGGAGTTACCAGGCTGGCAAAGCCGGCACCGTGCAGTCCCTCATCGAGCAACCCTTGCGAGATGTCGCCTGCGAACATGCGCCCCCGCGCGAGTAGAGCCATTGGAGTGATCGGCCGGTGCTCAAGCAGGATCTGGGCAGATCGGTCGCTGAGTAGGCTAGCCAGTCTTCGATCGCGGAGCCCATGCTCGCCCTGCCGGGCGTTCACCGCGAGCGCGAGAGGGCATCTAGCCGGGCGGAATAAGAAGGGCGTCGATCGAGTAGAGGATTAGATTGCCAGTATTCAATCTGGTGGAGTGGATCGCCACGCCGTTGACGGACAGCGCGCCGGCTTGTCCCACAGTCACCGTTAGGCTTTTTCCCAGCAGAGTGGGCAGCGTGCTGACCGACGGGAGAACATCTGGGGTGTAATTGCCCTCGACGATGTGATACTCTAGGACCTCAGTGAGACGGCCTCGATCTTGGAATAGCGCCGAGCGGGTCGCCTGGGGCATCTGATTAAACACCTTGTTGGGGGGAGCGAAAACGGTGTAGGCATCCTTCCCCTCTAGACGGCCTGCAAGGCCGGTTTCCTCCAAGGCGCCAAGGAAAACGGAAAACCTCTTGGGAACCTGGGTGGATAGCGCCGCCGGGACCTGGGTAAGGTTCTCGGCTCCTGCAGTTGCGGGGGCTGTCGGGGTCAACGGAATCGGGGTTGCGCCAGTCGTGCTTACCGAGGTTACGGACTTCGGAGCGGTCACGCAGGCGACCAACGAAGCCACGACCAATAGAGCCGAGATTGTCCTCGAATTCGACACGTGTGGATTTCCTCCCGGTCTTCTAGGCCGGCTCGCGCAGCGCCCGGCGCAGAGCCTCGCCCGCTGCACTCCCGTGGAGTGCTCCAGGGAACTTGACCAAGCGGGGGATTCACGAGAGCCTAGCTGTATCTCGCTGTGGCCGAACGACACCTCGGCAGAGGGGCTGCACCCCGTCCGGCAGATCACGAACGCCTGAATCTCCTATCCCGCCCTTGCGCCCAGAGCGCTGCTCACCTTGGCATCGGCGACGCAGGGATGAGAGGCCAGGACGCTTTGGAACTCAACGAACGAAACTGCTGACAACCATGCCTCATTGTATCCCTTCTAATACTCAATCCATGCCCGCTATTTCAAGTCTGCCCGGAATCCTGGTGCGGCGCGGGTGCCGAAGCAGGAGACGTCCAGCCTGTCTGGGACGGGCGCCTCGTGAAAGTTGTGGCCCTAAGTTCGGGCGACAACGGCTGCACCGAGCGTATCCAGCCCCTGAACCCCGAACGTGGAGCAGGGCAGGTCCAGTGGCCGGTCTCGGCTTTGGACGCCTTTCGAAAGCGTTCTGGGCCAAGGAGGCGATTGGTCTGTGCACTGCCCAGGGAGCCGCACCCTGCCCCGCCTGCCGGTCTCGCAAAGAGGCCCAATCGATCCCAATGTATGTCGAATTGTCGGCCGCGAAGGTGGTAGCTCGGTCCCCGCAGCTGCTCCGGAACCTGGGCAGGGCGCACCCCTGCCTCCGGCGCGAGGGCTGAGAGTGGCAACATAAGGAGCGCCAATCTGGGGAGCACCAGCCCATTCCCCTTCAACCGGAGCCTAGCTTCGCCGCGTTCCATTGGCGCTTCCTACCGGAGCAGAGCCCATGACGAACCCATGGCTTGCCAGAAGGGAGCGCCGGAGGATTCCCAACACGGTTCATAGGTAGCCCAAGGTTTCCATGGTCGGACCTGCAATCTCCAATACTTGCTCTACTTCCTCTGGCGAAAGCCCCGTTCGGTATTTCCCGATGCTTGAGTCGCGCACCTCTTGGGTCGAGAATCCGTCGGCTTCAACTCCCAGCCACTTCCCCAGCGCTTTCATCTCCTTCGTTGGCTCTCCCACGAGGTTTTCATAGCGCATGCAATAGGCCTGCGATCGATGCTTTTCCATGTTTTCGATCGCCGTAACCCATCGGGCGGCCACCTTCTGAGGTGTGTCCATCAATTGCACCCAGTCGAACCTGCGCCATTTCGTGCGAGCCATCTTCAGAGTGGAGCTGACAACGTCCCGGCAATCGCGGTAGATGACGACGAATTGGAGACCCGATTCCCGTGCCAGATCGTCAAGCTGGAAGATATATCGTGGGTACTTGTCTCCCACGATTCGGGCTGCGGGAAAGATTGCGTGAAGAACTTGTTCGACCTCTCTCACTCCAATCGGTCCGCCCGCGCCGGGTAGGAGCCTCAGCAAATACTCGCTGAGGAAGACCGCACTACGCAGTCGGCTGCGGAAGCTTGGCGGCCCCACTAGCCTGCGACGATACCAGTTCTTGCGCAAGGCGCTGACATGTTCCCGATACCCGACGTTGATCGCCTTGAAATCCCGGAACTCCATGGTGATCCGCATGTCAGGATGCAGGTCGCAGAGCCGTGCCAGAAGGGATGTCCCGGAACGAGGATGTCCGGCAATGATCAACGCCATGTGCACTGCTCCTATCCGGATGCGAGACTCGGAGAAAAGCCCTTGCTCCTAATTCTCCTGTGCCAGCAAGAGTCGATCTTCAACCCGTTGGAGGATCAAGCCAGCGACCTCGGTCACCATTGGAGGCTCCACTCAGGTGATCCGAGGGGGCGGACTCGAGCCCGTCCCCGTTTTTTCTCTCCGAAGCGGGACTTTGGTCGATCCAAAGTGTGGAATGGTCTGGAAGATGGTAGGGATCGGATAAGTGGCCGCGAGAATTGTCAGGCTCACGCCTAGGGAATAAGAAAGCGGATGCGGTGAACCTGGCCAAGCTCGGAGAAGTTCGCGGATGCCGTTGCCCTTCTGGCGCCCGGGCGATGGCTGACGACGTACGCTGGGACACTGGGTCCCGAAGTTTGGTCTCTGGTTCTCAGCCGGGCCAAGCCCTACGCCCCCGTTCAAGCCGCCTCCATCAACTGCTCGTGAAGGCGGAATAGGTTGGCATAAAGACCCTCGCGGGCGACGAGTTCCGCGTGCGTTCCGGTCTCGACAATCCTTCCGCTGTCAATTACCACGATGCGACTGGCGAGCCGAACCGTGGAAAAGCGGTGCGAGATAATCACGGTCGTGCGCCCGCGGGCCAACTCGCGGAACTGCGAGAAAAGCTGGAACTCTGCCCGGGCATCCAGATTGGAAGTGGGTTCATCCAAGATAAGTACCCGAGCGTTTCGAGCGAAAGCGCGGGCCACCGCAACCTTTTGCCATTGGCCCCCTGAGAGATCCACCTCGCCGAACATACGGCCGATCAGAGTGTCGTAGCCTTGGGGAAGTCCCCTCGCGATTTCGTCTACATGCGCCATCCGGCCGAGCTCTTCGACCCGGGGCCGGTCATCCAATAGGTGACGCCAATCGCCCAGCGCGATGTTCTCTTGCAGGGTCCCTTCGTAGCGACCAAAGTTCTGGAACACAAAGGCGATCTCGCCATACAGAGAATCCAGGGCATACTCTCGCAGGTCGACCCCATCCAGGGAGATCGTGCCCTGGTCAGGGTCGTAGAGCCTGGCGATCAGCTTGACCAATGTGGTCTTGCCAGCTCCATTCTCCCCAACCAGGGCCAGAGTTTCCCCGGGTCGGATTTCGAATGATATATCCGACACGGCTGGGACGCTGCTGCCTGGGTAAGTGAAGGTCACATGATCGAGGACCAGGCCACCTCGGACGGTCCCCGGCCGCCGCTGACCTTGATCCCGCACCTGAGGCTCCAGGGCGAGGAACTCGCGAAGATTGGACACGTAGAGGGCCTGTTCCAGCATGGCGGCGATAGCACGAGTGCTGGAGTCGAGCGAGTTTCGGAGGCGCGCAGCGCTAGCGCCGTAAATAGCGACATCACCGATCGTGAGGTCACCTGCGGCCGCGCGAATTACCACGCGAGCAAAGGCCACAAAGTAGGCTAACGTTGAGAGGACCCCAAAGAGAAGGCCTCCGTTCAACCCGATCCGATAGAGCTTGCGATCCTCCTTCATGAACGCCGTCATGAGTTGTTCGAAACGCTGGATCAGCAAAGGCGCCAGATCCAGGATCTTGACTTCAGGGATATAGGGCTGGTCAGTCATTCTCGACACAAAGTAGCGGCTCCAGCGGCGCTTTGTCGTCCGCGAGTGTTCTTCAATGAAACTCCGCCGGGCAAGCCGCCACTGGAATAGCAGTTGTGGGAGGAAAACTGGCACGATCGCAAGGGTTAGGACTGGTTCGATGGAGATCAGAATCGCTGTAAGGGAGGCGGTTTGGGCTAAACCCGTCAGGGCTGCCAGGGCGGCGTTCACAAACGTAGTGAAGTGCTGGGCTATATTCTCCTGGGCGCGGTCCAGCACATCCTGGATGGCAGGGTCCTCGAAGGCTGGGACATCGAGCCTAGCCGCATGCTTTAGGATGAGCCGGGTAATCCCCAAGTTGAGCTCGTCGAATAGCCGTTGCGAAATGTACCCCTCCCACACGTTGACGGCTACGTCCACAAGCGCCACTCCAAGCGCCAGGAGAAGCCAAGGCAGAACAACCGGGAGGGCAGGCGTTTTCCTAGTCAGGGCGCGAAGAGCGCCGTTCACGATTCCGCGGGCCGCAAGCGCAGCTGCAGCCGGCGCCAGGCTGTCGACGAACGTGCTGATTGCCAGCAAGATCGACAAGGGGCGATGGGTTGCCCAGGTGAGCCTGAACGCCCAGCCAGCGTTTTGCCAAAGCCTGCGCAGACCGAAATCGATGGGTCGATTAGCTTCAGCGGCCATCGAGCCCCTTTCGTTCTTCATAAGCCACGTCGCACCTGTTCGGGGAGGGGGTCCACGTCATCCCCATTGCCCAATCCGACCAGCCATCTCGCGACCCAGGCGTGCGGTCGCGTGGAGGGCTGAACCCCACCCCCGCGGTTGCGCAAGCAGGCCC
The DNA here is from genome assembly GCA_050012135.1 of Anaerolineales bacterium. GTDB lineage: Bacteria > Chloroflexota > Anaerolineae > Anaerolineales > RBG-16-64-43 > JBEKHT01. The sequence goes on from JBEKHT010000062.1 coordinate 6,215, forward strand.
ACGGTCGGGAGAGCCACCTCGAGCAGGCAGGCACCCCATCGCCTCTGTAGCGCCCGCGCTGCGAGCGCAAGATAGAGGTTGATCACCTCCGGTCGTCCCTCAGGCGCCACAACGGCCGCCTGGAGCGCATCTTCCCACAATTGATCCAAGCACGCCAGACGGATTGGCTCCCTGGCCTCCAGAAGCGCAGTGCAGGAATACTCAACCAGCTCATGCGATTTGAAGGGCGGGAATTGGCTCAACGCGGCTCTCCCTTGAGCTCTGTCCCCGTTGGTATAGGGCCGCCAAATGTCAACCCAGAAGTCTAGGCTTCGCTCTGCCTGCGCCCAGGCGGCCGGACCCATCTTGGACGCGCGCTTGAACACCGGCCAGAGCGCACGCGGCTCGGTCTGCAGCACGGCTCTGCTCACCTCTCCTCTGGTCCGTTCGGCGAGATCGCTCAACCACCCTAACACAAGCGTCTTTCCCGACAGGCGCGTGTACATCTGAGTTCGTCCCAAGTACTGGCCAGCTGCATCCAACTGGCCAGCCTGGATGAGGTACCAGGAAATCCACATCAGGGTGAAGAAGTACACCGTCCGCTCCAAACGCCGGATCCGCCGCGGTAGAGACCGATTGCCGAAAAAAAGGACGAGAGCAGCATCGAGATCACGGGCTTGGCCCAGGCTGTCCCGCGTGATGTTGGTGTTGTCCTTGCGCCGGCAGACCGTGACGGAGCGGATCCATTCGCCGCGGGATCCGCTCAAGGCCAGGCGAAAGAGCAAGTCTACGTCTTCCGCTTGGAACAATCGCGTGTCAAATCCCCCACTATGCTCTAGCGAAGACCGGCGGAACATCATGGCTCCGAGGAATACCGGTTTCCGCTCTAGCCAGTTCTCCAAGTCAAGCCGTGGAACTTCTTTCCAGGGAGTCTCGTCCGCTAGCGGTTCCCCTCGAGCGTCGACAAACCTCCAGCCGCTGTGCGAGAACCCGTGGGACGGGTGGGAGAGAAGTTGCCTTATGTGCGCGCTGAGGGCGCCCGGGAGCAGGAAGTCGTCGGCATCCAGGAAAAGGATGAATTCCCCTTGCGCGATTCGCAGTCCTCGGTTGCGCGCGGCGGCCGGACCCTGGTTCGACTGGTGAACGTAGGTCAACTCCTTGGCCTGCGCCTTGAGCACCTCGGCTGTTCCATCTGTGGATCCGTCGTCGACCACGATTATTTCACGATGTGGGTAGTCCTGCCCTAGGACGCTTTTGACCGCCTGCGTGACGTAGGGCGCCTTGTTGTAGGCCGGAATGATGACGCTCACTAGACCCTTCTTTGATGGGGGCATGGTCACGGATTGGGCCACCCTAAAAGTGTTCCGGTGGGCAGGTGGCCCTCCTGATGACCTCAAACGGCCGGTCAGGCCGCGGGCCTCCGCCCTCCCGAAGTCCAGCCAAGCCCTCAGGCTGACCCGACTCAACCCCTCGCCCAGGGCGTTGTCGAGAGCACCCCAGGCTCGGTGCCAGTCTCGCATCCTTACACTGTCAGCGAACACGCTCAGGTACAAGGCTGTGACTTCGTGCCGATCCGCTGCGCCGACTAATCCATGGCGTCCCAGTTCAGCCCACAAGGTCTTGACAGTGCCTGCGTCCACGGGTTGGGGTACGCCCGCCAAGATCGGCGCAATGAATTCGCTCCAGGAGAGGTCCCGCATGGCTTCCCTTTGCGTTGGGTCGGGGTTGCAGGGTTCTCCCCTGGTGACCGGCAACCAGACTCTGCGAAACCAGTCGTAACGGGTCTGAACTCGATTCCAATCGCGAACCGATGTCCCTGAAGCTTCGTGAAGGAGCGATCGGGTTCCCAGGCTCGCAAGGGGCGACATCCCTTGTCCTTCGTCCCAGTCGTGAAACCTAATCATCCAGCGCAGCGCCGATTGCTCCGGAGGCCAGTCAGCCGAGGCGAGGCAATCCTGGAGCCGTGCCAAGGCCTGAGCCCGGTACCCCGTTTGCCAGAGGTGCCAAGCGGTCCAGACACTTGTGTCGTGGCGCACTTGGCGTTCCAATTTGGTAATGGCGCTCGGAAGGCCGGGAAGGGAAAAGAAGCGGTCCAGGACTTGGTCCAGGTTCTCGGCACCAACGACCCCCTGGCGCGTCATGTTGTCGCCATGCACGCGGACACAGAGGGTGGTATTGCGCAGCCAGATTGACTTGCATCCCAGGACTGCCAAGCGCAGCATCAAATCGACGTCCTCGGATTGAACAAACGTCTCGTCAAATCCGCCAGCGCGCTCTAGCCAACGTCTTCTCAGCAGGGTAGCCCCCATCCTGGCTGGCTTCCAGAATAGCCATCCCTTTAGGTCTAGCCGGGGGGCATCCCGCCATGGTTGGACATCGCAAATGAAAGCACCGTCTTCTCGGACGAGCCGCCATCCGCTGTGCACGAGGCCTGCGCTGGGATCCGAAGACAGAAGCTCGGCCATGCGCTGCAAATGCTCTGGGAGATAGTAGTCATCTGCATCCAGAAAGGCGACCAGTTCACCGTGAGCCTGGGCGATCCCCCAGTTCCAGGCCGCGGACAGCCCGCGGTGTGGCTCGGTGAAGTAGCGAATGCGGTCGAGATAGGGTTGCAGAACATCGGATGTTCCGTCGGTCGACCCATCGTCCACGACAACAATTTCTGCGGGAGGATGACTCTGGGCGAAGAGACTCTGGAGGGCCTCGCAGATGAAGCGCCGACCGTTGTACGCGGCCATCACAACGCTAACGGCGACGTCTGCTCTGTGCCCCGATGCGCTCATGGCATGCGCCTCCAGCCGATGCGAGCGTGCCTCATGTAGTCCTTGTCGACCAGTCGGAGCGTCACGGGGTTCCAGGCGGACCGCAGCCATGAGAAACTGTCGGTCGTGCCAGCGGAACGCATGGGCGCCCGGAGACGGTGCCAGGAGGATCCACATTGCGGGCGGAGCTGGGTCGTCGAATACCAGTCTAACAAACACGAGACGGAGCTACAGTGTCCTTCGGCGACCCATGTTTGGGGACGATCGGTTGCAGGGAGGCGGACACTGGAGCCCGTCATATCCTTAGTCATATGAGGAATCTTCTTTCTCAGTCCGTTCCAAGGAATCACCGTCCGGGAGAGGCGGGCGCCACGAGGGGCCCTCAGTGTCCGAGACCAGGCAACCATCGGCGGTTCGCCTCGTACCCCGTCTCGATCAGGGCATCTCCGGCGGCCACATTGAACATCAAAGCATCCACTAGGCTAAAGTGAGACTTCCAGTCTCCGACCCGGCCGCCACGGCGAAAGCCTGCCTCGGAAGGCCGGTAGTTGATGTCGAAGTCTGTCGCTGCGATAACCTTCTCGACAATGCCTCGGTCAACTGGGATCTGGCAAAAATCAAAAAGGCGGGCGCAGGTGGAAAGGGGCTGACCCTTGAGATCCTCGTAACGGACTTCCAGAAACGCACCTCCCAGCAGGCTCGCATCACTTCGGGCTCGATGAACGGCGGCTTTCCATGCGCAGCCCGAAGCATAGATCGAGCGCCCAAAGGTGCGCTGCCATTGAAGAATCCATGACCTCGCCGCTTGACGTACCGAGACGCTAACATCTCGTCCGTCGCGCAGGACATGGATGAATCGCGCCGTGGGGAGTATCTCCCGAATCAGAGGCATAGTGAAGATATGCGAGGGGCTCTTCTCGACCAGGAAGCGATGATGAGGCTCCAGCTTCAGCGCGAGCACGGTCGATACAAAACACCTCACCTGCTCCACAAATGCCCGCCTATCAAACGAATGCCCCAGGCCCGAGCGGCCTGCCGACCAGTGGGCTGGGCCAAAGAAGGCGCCGACACCCAGGTCCCGTGTGAAGAGCCAGGATTCATACACACCGGCGACCTCCGCGAGGGAGGTCAGGATGTCGTAGACCCAGGTCGTGCCCGACCGCGCTGCCCCCACAATAAAGATCGGGCCCGACTCGAGCTGCTGCAACGGATCTCTGTGATTCATGCTAGATCTGGTCGACTCCGGCCGGGCGGACTTGGTTCACGGTGCGGGGTTGGTCGTGCAACAACTCCAATTCCAAAGCCGATTGAATTCTTGATTGTCCGAAGGCACCAGCCGATTGTACCGTAGCTGTCGCGGCGCGGCCCGGCGCCAAACCCTCACATTGTCCTTGCCTCCAGGCTTGGATGATGCCCACGGAAGTGAGCGGGGCAAGGCTAGGTTGCCTATCGGCCTAGCGAGTCACAAGACCCCGACCTCACGCATGCCAGAGCAGCCGCTGGTAGCGCGAGCCAAAGAAGTGTGCGCCCTGCGCTAATGCCAGGAGCGCCCACATCGCCGCGGGCGCGCGGTCGTCATATAGCTGCTTGGCTAGGGCGAGATGGAACGGTGGACGTCTTCGTTGGCCAATCCTCCTTGGGAGTCGGTTGCGGAGAAGCGCGCGTCGGAAACGGTCGTCTCCTTGGCCATAGCGAAACTGCAGGCATAGATAGTGCCAAACCGTGAGCGGGTGATCGTGCCAAACCCGAGCCTCCGGTCGGTACCCTTGGCGGAACCCTCGGGCAACAAGCCGATGACTCAACTCATGATCCTCGGCCGCAGCCTGCGGAAAGGAGGGGTCATAGCCCCCAAGCGCCTCAAACACCTCTCGCCTGTAGGCAGCATTGTTGCTGCAGGCCAGATATACGTCCCCATTGGGGAGGCGCTGGTAGTCTTGGATGAAGTCAATCAGGTATTGGTGGCTTTTCGGTGCTAAGGACTCCGGCCAGGGGTTGAGAGTCCGGCCGGTTAGCGCGTCCCAGGGACCTGTAGCGAAGGCCTCCGCAAAGCAGCTCAGCCAATCTGGGAGGGGCCGGCAGTCATCATCCGTGAACGCCAAGTGGGTTCCGTTGGCCTTTTGAGCCCCCGCATTGCGTGCCGCTGCCGGACCTTGGTGAACGGTATCCACGACGCGCATAGGCAGTGCCCCTCTCAGGTCGGAAGGCAGATCAGCTCGTGGGTCGATGCCGCCGTCATTCACCACGAGTAGCTCCCAAGCCTCACGTGGATAGTCAAGTCGGCGCAAGCTGAGCAAGCAGGCGCGCAGCTGCTCCGGTCGGTTATAAGTGGGGACAATCACGCTAAAGAAGAACGGCACAGGGTATCACGTCTCCTGCGAAGCAAGGATAGCTTGGCGAAAGCTCTTGGCCACAGCGACAGGGTCAAATCTGTCCGCAAGGATCTGGCCGTGCCCTGCGAAAGAGCGCCGCAGAACTGGATCGCGCAGAAGAATGAGAATCTTACCGGCCATTTCCTCAATCCGTCCGGAATCCACGACGAATCCGTCCCTCCCCTCCGTGATGTAGCCCGACACGCCGGCATACTTCGAACATACGACCGGGACGCCACTCGCCCAGGCCTCAACAACAACCATGCCGAAGGTGTCTTCCAGAGATGGCAAGGCGAGCACATCCGCCTCCGCGAAGACGCGTGGCAGATCATCCGGCTCCACGAAGCCGAGGAACTCCACGTGGTCAGCCAGGCCCATGCGTGAGGCTTGCCGCTCCAGGCTGGTGTGCAATGCTCCTGACCCGGCCAGGATCAGGCGAGCTTGGGGTAATTCGCGAGCCACTTGGCCAAAGGCTTCTAGCACGAGATCCACTCCCTTTCGTTCGCTGAGACTGCCCACATACAACAAAGTTGGCGGATGCCGGTCCACTAGAGCGCGAGCCCGTTCCACTCTCTCCCGAAGGAACCGAACGTCGTGACTCTGGGGCGCTTCGGAGATGCGGTCGGCGGGTGCTCCCAGAGCTACCAGGTTGGCACATGCGGCAGGGCTGGTGCCCAGGTAAGCGCTCGCTCG
>JBEKHT010000063.1:0-11717 GCA_050012135.1 Anaerolineales bacterium
CCAAAAACCTCGGAGGTCGAGGCGATCAACGTCATCTTGCGGTATCGCCGCGCCACCCGCAAGACCGCCTCGGTTCCCATCACATTAGTCTCAATGGTCCGGACGGGGTCGGTCACGATCAGTCGGACCCCCACGGCCGCAGCCAAATGCAGAATGGTATCGCACTCGCTCACCAAGCGATCCATGACGGTCTCGTTGGTGATGGTCTCAATCGCGAAGCGGAAGCGAGGATGCTTCATCAGCGGCTGGATGTTCTCCAGCCGGCCGGTAGAAAGGTCATCCACCACCGTGATCCGTTCGTTCCGCGCCAGCAGCGCCTCGGCCAAGTGGCTGCCAATGAAACCGGCCCCTCCGGTGATCAGATAGTGCGTCATGGAGTCGCTCCCCTGCTAGGCTGACCCGACAGGAATTGCTCGAGCCATTGCCCCAAGGCCTGGGGCTGATCCCACAAGGCGGGGGCGATGGGCGTGCCTCCCGCCACACGGATGGATCCCGGCGCTTCGAGAATACGCCGTGAGGCTCCCTGCAGCCCGTCCGTGATTTTGGCGGAAAGGGCCTCGCAGGGCCCGAGCAGGATCAGCCGCGCCTGGTGAAAAGCCTCCTCCAGAGCCTCTTGGTCGCCTTCTTCACTGGCGTAGAGGATGCTTCCGCTGAGCCGGAAGATCCGGCCCCAGGGCACGGGCCACACCCGGCCACCTTTCGGCCAAGCCTGGTCGAGCCAGGCGCGAGTTTCCTCCGGATTCGTAGCCAATTCAGAAAGGAGAGCCTTCATATCCTCGGTCGGGAGCGGGGCGTCCAACACCACGGTCACCTCATTGGAGAGTCTCCTGGCAGCGCTTAGCGCGGGCAACCCATCCCCGCTTCCGAGGACCACAGTGATGGGCCGTATCGCGGGCAGCATCGGTCGCGCATGTTCCAGCAAGGCAACCCCAATCAGACCCACCAGGACCAGGATGGCGAAGAGAACGCTCGGCCAGGGGGGCAACAAATGAGTCAGGGCCATGCCCAACGTCCCGAGGGCCACCGCCGCCAAGTACATCGTCAGCACCGCCCGGCTGGTCCCAAGTCCAAGCCGAGCCAGGCGATGGGAGGTGTGATCTCCCCCTCCCTGCAGGACGGATTGGTGTCGGCGCCAACGGGCATAAGTCACCAGGGTGGTGTCAAAGATGGGCAGGCCAAGCACCACGATGGGGACCATCCAGGTGGATCCCAAAGGCAGGGTGGAGGGTTCATACTTCATCCCCAGGACAGCCAACATGAACCCAAGCAACAGCGAACCCGCGTCGCCCATGAACACCACGGCCGGACTGATGTTGTAGAAAAGGAAACCCAAGGAAGCCCCCGCCACGGCGGCCGCCATGCTGGCTACCAGCACCTGACCGCTGGTGGAAGCGAGCAGCAAGAAGAACACTGCACCCACCGCGGAGACCCCAGCCGCCAACCCGTCCATGTTGTCCATCAAATTGATGGCGTTGGTAATCCCCACAATCCAAAAGAGGGTGATGGCCACATTCGCCACAGCCCAAGGAAGTAACTGAACATGAATGCCAACCGCGACGACCGCCAGACCGGCAACCATTTCCAACAAGATTTTGATCCACGGGACGACCGGGTGGTGGTCGTCCCACAACCCCAAGGCAGCAACCAGCGTGCCTCCAAAGACCACCGCCACAAGCTGAGGAATGGCGGGTCGGATATCCACCAACAGGAGGACGATTCCAAGAGCGAGATAGATCGCCAGTCCACCCAACAAGGGAATCGGGCGAACATGAGTCTTGTGAGGCTGAGGAAAGTCTATAAAGCCCAGGCGCCGAGCCACCCATACCGAAAGCGGCGTGACGAGGAAGGCGGCAGTCCCAGAAAGGAACACGAGCGGGAGGTAAGAGCTCACCAGCGGGGTTTCTCCTTGGGTTGGACCCTCAGCGGGCGCATGTTTCAGACTGCATAGGCCACCCCCTCTTTCAAGCATACCCACAGCTCTGAGGTGAGGGGGCTTGGCCAGACCAAGCGGAATGCAACCGGGAATCCGCGGCTCAGCGGGCTCCGATCCGTCTCCCCGCCAAAGACCGGTAAAGCTCGCGGGTCTGTTCGAGCATGCGCTCCAGTCCAAACCTGCGGACCGCATCCAGGCGAGCTTGTTCCCCAATCTGTTTCGATCGCTCAGGATCCTTCAAGATCGTTCTCCAGGTCTCCGCCAAAGCGGCCGAATCATCTGCGGGGACAAGGAATCCATTGCGCTGATCCGTGACAACGTCCGGCACTCCCCCCACGGCTGTGGCCACGACGGGGAGGCCAGCGGCCATCGCCTCAATGAGGGAAAGCGGGGTCCCTTCGTTATTGGAGGTCAGCGCAAAGATGTCCAGATCCAAGTAGATTGCGCTCATCTCCTCCCGCCAGCCCAGGAAGAATATCCGGCCGGCCAGATCCATGCTCCGCGCCTGGGCTTCGAGGGACGGACGCAGCTCCCCGTCTCCGACAATAACGAAACTGGCCTGGATACCCGAGTTTACCATGCTCCGCGCCGCGCGCAGGAACATGGTGTGGTTCTTGATGGAAACCAGGCGCCCCACAGTTCCGATGATGGGGTAGGGGTTCTCGATTCCGAGGACCTGGCGAAGGTATCCGCGCCTCCGCTCCCTCTCGACCAGCTGGGAGAAGTCGATCCCAAGGGGAATGACCTCGATCTTGGAGGCGGCGGCGATCTTCATCCCGATGAGATCCGATCGGAGGGAAGGGCTGAGCGTCACAATGCGATCCGTCAAGAGGGCCATGCCACGCTCCACCATGCGGAACAGCTCCTCCACAGGTCTTGGAAAGTAACCTCGAAGGACGTGGCCATGGAAGGTGTGGACGACTGCCGGCACGCCCGTCAAGCGGGCGGCGAGCCGCCCCAGAGTCCCCGCCTTGGCCGTGTGCGTGTGGACAATGTCCGGACGCCAGTGCTGGAACGTGCGCACCAATTTGCTGAGAGCGATGAGGTCCTGCCCAGCCAAGACCGGGGTAAGCTCGGGGATCACGAGCGGAGTAACGCCCGCTCGCTCCGCCAAGTATAACATGCTGGCCTCACCCGGACCCTCGCGTCCCGTAATCAGCAGGGTTTCAAATTCCGATGGGGGCAGTCTCGAAGCAAGCTGAACGACGTGGGTTGCTGGCCCACCGACGTTGAGGCGAGTAATGACTCGGGCCAAGCGGAGTTTTCGCAAGCCAGCACTTCAGACGGCGATGGTGCCGCCTTGTCGACCGGAGCGCACAGACCGTTGAGGTTGTGAAGGATTATACCCCGAGGGAGGTGGTCGGAAGGGTTCAGGGATTCGCTCCCAGGATCTGGTGGTAGACCTGGATCGTGCTGGAGACCATCCGATCGACAGTGAATTCCTGCCTGACTCGCTGAGATCCCGCTTGACCCATCCGAGTCGCCAGGATGGGATCGCGCAGCAGCTTGAGGATCTCCCGGGCCAGGGAAGAAGGATCCTCCGCTGGAACCAAGAGACCGGTCACGCCCTCCGCGATCACTTCCGGCAGGGCACTCACCCGGGTGGCGATCACGGGCTTTCCGAGTGACATGGCCTCAAGGGCCACAAGCCCAAATCCCTCCCAGCGCGAGGGCATGACAAGCACATCCAGATCCGCCATGATTGAGACAACATCCTCGCGCCAGCCGAGGAAATGGACGGTGCTCAGGCCGAGATCCCGACCGAGGTGCACCAACCTTTGCCTCCAGGGCCCGTCCCCCACGATCACCAGTTGCGCTCTGGGTTCCCTGCGCTCGACCTCCACAAAGGCCCGCAGCAGAGTGTCCACCCCTTTCGGTCGAACCAGCCTCCCGACGAATCCAACCAGCGGTGCATCGGGTATCCCAAGCCCGGACTTCAAGCGCCCGGGAACGAGCCCCGCGTGGAACTCCTGGCTGTCCAGCCCGTAGGGGATAACCGCGATCCTCTCGGACGGAACGTGTTCGGACCGGATCATTGACCGACGGACCGCCTCCGAAATCGCGATGATCTTCCCCGCCCGCTTCCAGGAAGGGGTGAAAACCAGGCGGAACAGCGGGCTGCGACGGAAGGGATTGTCGCTGTGACGAGTAATGACAAATCCGGCCTGCGGAAGCCCCCCCAGGACCCGGGCTCCGTAGACCTCCGCGTGGGGGAGATGCGCGTGCAGTATGTCAAAAGGCCGAGGTCGGAAGGTTCTTGTCAGTCGGCTGGGAAGGCCAGGGTCGAGGTGAGCATAGATGGGGACCGCTAGAGCCTCCACCCCCATCCCCCGGGCCGTTTCCAAGAGCCCGGGAACCCGGCGCGTGGGATCCTCCAGCACAATCAAGGAGACCTCCATCCCCTGTTTCACCAGACCAGACATCAGAACGAGGAGATGGGTTTCGGCGCCCGCGATGCCCGTGGCCTTCACAAGATGCAGAATCTTCAACTTCGCCCTTTGCGGTAATCCGCGCTTGGTCTAGAACGACGCCGGAGTCAAGGGCGCACCCTCGACCATCCGCTTCAGCAACTCCGTATAAGCTGTGCCCAGCCGCTCCCAGCTGTACCTTTGCGCGTAGGCTCTGCCTCGCTGTCCAAGGTCTCGACGCAAGGTTGCGTTTCGGACGAGCTGCAATACCCCGGCGACGAACTCTGGCCAATCCTTGGCCACAATTCCGGCGCCACTCTCTCGCACCACCTCCATCTCCTGGACCGCCAGGCCTACGGTCGGAACCCCGCACGCCATATATTCGAGGATCTTGATACTCGCCGCACCCAATGCATTCCCGCTCCGTGGATAGACTCCAATATCGAAGGCCGACACGAAGTTGAGGATCTCGTGGTGCGGCTGATAGCCCGTCAGCCGAAGCCAGGGGTTGCGCAGAGAGTACGCCTCCACCCCTGGGCTGACCCGACCCGTGATCCAAAGCACAGCCCGCGGTACTTCCTGCTGGACTTCCTCCATGGCTCTCAGAAGATCGTCGATGGCGTACATTGCGGCCACGCGCTGGTTGTGGAGCTCCTGGCCGAGATAGGCATACGGTTGATTGAGTCCGATCAGGACTTCCTCCGAGCCGGAGCGCAGGGTCCGCCGAATGTTCTCCGCCTTCTTCTCATCCAGGGTCTCGAGGGAAACGCCCTGGGGGATGACCTCCACAGCTTTTCTCAGGCCGGCTTCTCTGAGCCGCCTGCGGATTGCCTCGCTGGCCGCAATGACGCCGATCACATTGGGTCTCGAAAACAGGCGCGCCTCGGCCTCCACGTCGGCCGGATCATCCAGATCGCAAATTACCCGGCCGCGGAACCAGCGTACCAGACGAGGGTCCGTGCACAGCAAGATGGGGTAACGCGCTCGCAGGAGAATAGCCAGGCACGGATACAGGAATCGTCGCTGGATCCCCCGGATCCAGCGCAGGCGGTGCAGCCGGACGGGGTGTCGATCCACATTGGCCAGCCTGGGGAGCAATTCCGCATAGCGGACATTATTGTGGCCGACGCTCCAGACCCCGATCCAGGCAATCCGATTGCCTCTGGGCTTCATAAAGGAACCGGCCCCTCCTGCCCCTGGAATTCGCTCCACGCATGGGGGTGACCTCTTAACAGATCGAGGAATGCCCGGGATACTCGTTCCTGCGAGAAGTGCTGGACGCGGTAGTAGCCGTTCTCGACCAGCGCGCGGCGCTGGGGGAGATCGGAAAGGACCCGGAGCGATTGGGAAGCAAACCGATCGAGATCCCCAGGGAGAACAATGGACGGCAGCTGCTCGGGTGAAACAACGTCACGGACCCCTCCCACGTCAAAGGCCACGAAGGGACACCCCGCCGCCATCGCCTCCAGAAGCACGTGCGGAAAACCTTCCTCTTGGGAAGGCATCAGGTAGACGTCGGCGGCACGGAAGAGAACGGGAACCTCTCGATTGGGCACCCATCCGCGAAAGTCAAAGTAATCGCCCAGGTGACGCTCCAGGACGCGCGCACGCAGGTCGGGTAGATACGGGCCATCTCCGGCGACAAGCAGGGTAAACGATTTCAGTTGAGTGGACAGGTGTTCTGCCAACTCGGGAAGATACCCGGCCCCTTTGCGCAACGAGACGCGGTGGAGGAAGAGGAACACCGGTTGAGACGGTCCCAGACCGAGCTGCCTGCGAGCCTCTTCGCGCCCGACCGACTGAAAGCGCCTGACCTCGACGAAATTGGGAAGCAATCGGATTTTCCCCATGGGCAAGTGGGCGCCTCGCGCATAGTACTCCGCCATCCGAGGCGAGCCGGTCACCAGCCAGGTGCACAGACGAAGGGAAAGCTCCAAGAGCCACACTTGCCGGGTATGGACCAGGCGTTCGCGCAGGGGGGTCCTTCTCCCGGGAGCGAAGGCTTTGTAAAGCCCGCAATTCCAATAGAAGCACTCTCCGCCGAAAACCCGCACCACCAGCGAGGCGGCAATCGCCGCGGTGTACGAATAGTGCACGTAGAACTTGCGAACCCCTCTGAGCCGAGCGCAGAGGAACAGGAGGAATTCTTCGCACAGACGAAGGACGGGGGGCCTGGCGTGGACGCGGATCAGCCTCAGCCCAGCCTCTGGCCGCAGTGGGCCCGACATGCGCTCAACGACCACGGTGAGGGGAATGTGGTCATGCAGGCCTCTCAGGAAATCGTAGAGATGATAGAAATGTTCCGCTGAGTCCGGATCGTACTTTGGCAGAAGATAGACCAATTCCTCAGGCATGACGTCGGGCCACCTCAGGCTGGCGAGGGCCCCGCGGGCAATCCAGCAACCTCGCGCCACTGACTTACAATGGCGTCAAAGGCCTGGTCGGGATCGAATTGTTCTTGCACCCAGGCACGGGCCGCCGTCCCCATCTCCGCCCGCAGGTTCGGGTCCAAGAGAAGTTGGATCGCCCGGTCCGCCAGCGCCTCCGCATCTCCAATGTCGACCAAGTACCCCGTCCGTCCGTCCCGTATGATCTCCTGGGCTCCCGCCGTACTTGTGCTCACGGCGGGGAGCCCGGCCGCGCCCGCCTCCACCAGGACGCGACCAAAGCCCTCGTAGGCGGAGGAGAACAGGAACACGTCCGCAATCTGGTAGTAGAGGGGCAGGTCATCCAAGCGTACGGCACCGGCCCAAATCACTTCATGCCCCAATCCTTCCCTGTCCTGCACCTGGCGCAGATCTTCATTGGCCAAGCTTTCATCTCCCACGATGATGAGTCGCGCCTGAGGAACCCGCATCCGTATTCGCCGAAAGGCATGGAGAAGGACCGGCAAACGCTTGACGCGCGCGGGCCGACCCACCCACAGGCAGACAGGATCCGGCGCGTCGATCCCCAAGGCGGCTTTGTGAGATCTGACGTCTTCTGGCTTTCGGGACTCCAGGAACCGGGCCAGCTCACAAGGGACCGGCAAGACGCGAATCCGTACCGGCGAAAGGCCTAGGTGCCGGGTGTAGTATCGCGCCTCGGTCGAGTTGACCAGGCGATATCCATTGGCCCGTCGCAGGGTGAATCGACCGAGGAGGCGGAGCAGGCGAAACAATACGGGACGCTCGTGCAGCCACTCTGGGCTGGCATAAAAGACAGAGTGATTCTGAACCAGAAGCGGGCAGCCGAGTTGCCTTCGCAGCATGAGCCCAACCAGGGCCGTCGCGAAGGGATCCTGGGACGTAACCAGGTCGGGGGGGGTCTCCCGTCCTGCCTCCCCGGCGATGCGAAGGGCAGCCCAAGGGTAAGCCGGGCGCGGACCGCCGGTGAACAGCACCCTCAGCTTCGCCGAGTGCGCGACCTGGCCATGCTTCCTCGAGTCCACGACCAAGTCGATGTGGCCCCCGGCGCGACGGGCGTACTCCAGATGCCTGCGCACTGGCTCGCTGCTCGCGTCATCCAGGCCGGCGTCCCCTACGCCTAGCATCAGGACGTTCATCGGATCCCCTTTCGATCCTTGCCCCCGGGTGGGCAGCCTTGAGAGGAGAACATTCGCTCACACTCGGCGCCGGGAAGTGATTCTCCCCGGGAGGCCACCCTCGCCGAGCAACCTGTCCATCCCGGACTCGGCAGACGTAAGGGCCGAAATGTTGGGCCGGCCTCGGCCCGCCCCAGGACCGGCTCTCGGCGGCGGACCGTGCGCAAACGGGTGGCGAGCCATTGCGACCTGAGTCCCCTGCGAGCCAGGATCATTCTCTGGCCAACCCTCCTGCGTGCAGGGCACGCGTGAGCGCCTCCTCCGTTTCGGTCACCAAAGGAGGCCAAGCGAACTTCTCCACCAGTGTCCTTCGTCCCCCCTCAATTAGTTTCCGGCGCAGGGGGATATCCGCGATCAGTCTCTGAACGGCCTCGCGCAGCGCGGCATCCTGACCGGGAGTCACAAGCCATCCGTTCTGGCCGTGCTCGACCACCTCAGGCACTCCCCCCACCGCTGTGGCCACGACAGGCACACCCGCCGCAAAGGCCTCCAAGACCACGTGCGGGAGTCCCTCATAGGTCGAGTTGAGGACGAATAGGTCCGCCGCGGCGAGGCACCCGGCTACTTCGGATGGATCCAGACGGCCCATAAAGATAACGCGCGAACCGACGCCCATGTCCCTGGCCTGCTTCTCCAGGGAGCTCCGCAGGGGCCCCTCCCCAATAATCACCAGCCGGGAGCGGGGAAGGTCCTCGAGCAAGCGGATCAGCAATCCTATCCCTTTCCAAGGCACAAGGCGCGCGACCGTGCACAGCGTGGCTCCTTGGAACTCAGGCAAAGAGCATGCCCGTCCGGCCCCGGGGCCGTCGGAAGCATTGTAGACGCATACCATCCGCGTGGGCACAACGCCCCATCTCCGCACTAGTTCCCCAAGGTAATGACTGGGGACGATGACCAGGGCCGCCTTGCCCAAGACCTGACTGCGCAGGAACTTCAGGAGTTCCGCTCGCAAACCTTGCCGCCGCGCCTGGAATTCTTCCAGGCCGTCGCGAGACAAACCCCAATTGACGGCTCGCTCCCACGCCCAATCGCCAACAATTTTCACGACCAGAGGCCTGCGGGCGAATTGCGCCGCGAGGGCCGCCTCAAGGAAAAGACCGTTGGCGAAGATCAAGTCCGACCTGCGTGCCACCGCCGCGATTTCGACGACCGTTTTGGCCATTCGCACCACGCGCATCCCTGCACGGCGAATGCGGTGGACAACAAATGGGTAGGAGGCCGAGGTCTCGGCCGGGCGGTCGGCCAGTGTGATCACCTCCAGCCAATGGCCGCGCTCCTGCAGACGTGTGGCAATCTGCGGGACGTAGGAAGCGGGTCCGCCAATGTCAGGAGGAAAGATCCCCGTGGGAAGACAGATGCGCATCCTGAGCTCTTGAATTGTTCTCTGCGCGGACCTAGCCTAAGAGCACATGAAGCCGCTCGAGGATGGTCGGGAGGCTCCCGATCACATCAATCAGAGAATTGACAAGGAGTGCCCCGCCAACCCAGATCAGTCCCTTAGCCGATGCTTCTTTTCTTGCAATCCGGCTCAGCGCCAAGCCTGCCAAGACGGCCAAAAAGGGATAGAGCGGGTAGCGATAGCGTGTTTCGACCACGATCGGGATCACCGAGGCCGGAGTGGCGGCGGCGAAGAGCAACAACCATCTGGCTTGGCCCTGCTTGTCGCGCCAAGCCAAGAAGGCCCCCAGGATGCCGAGCAGGAACAAGACAAAACTAAACCCTGACGAAAGGACCAGGGTGACCTCCCGGGAGAGGCCGTTCAAGTTTGACCACCAAGCGGAGGTGCGGATCAAGCTGAAATACTTGATGGTCTTTACAATCTGCAATCGCAGGAACGACCCGGGCTGATCGAGGGCGAATCGTTCGACCTCGCCAATCCCCTTCTGGTCTGTGGCAATGTATCCCTGTTCCACCAGATAGGAAGTGATTTCCTGGGTGGGTTGCAGCTCCCCATTGGAGCTGGGGTTGTTGCCCACCCATAGGTCATATCCCCCCGCCGCGGTGGTGAGAACAAAACTGTGGTAAAGCCGGTAATTCCTCAAAGTCCAGGGGCCGATCAGGACGACTTGGATGAGCAGGACGACCAGAAGGGTCTTGAGGCTCCTGCGCCAGATCAACGCCACAGCAAAGATCCCCAACAGGACCAAGGCGGTCGGGCGAGTGAGAATGGCAAGGGCCAGGATCGTCGCCGCCGGGATGGCTGCCTCGACCCGGGGACGCGACAGATAGGACAAGACGCAATACACCGAGGCTAACATCAGGAAAATGAAGAGTGTTTCGGTCATCAACATGGCGGCCATCTGAATCAGGTCGGGATGGAACCCGAAGACTGCGACCGAGAATAGCCGAAAAACACTCTCTCGTTCCCCAGGAATCAATTTCTTGGCGAGCAGGAATACCAACGTGGCGCTCGCCGTGTGCAGAAGAGCTTGAATCACCCAGACCGCGGGGTAACTGTGCCCCAAGAGCCAAAACAGCGCTCCCAGAAAGAACTCGTACCCAGGTCCAACCCGGCCGATCGTTTGATCCTGCGCCACAGGGCCCGCAAAGCCACCCCGATATCCATTCCCTGTCGCCAGGCTCCAACCGATCACGTCATAGGCGCGCGCATCGACTTGCGGAGGAATCTGAAAGTAGAAGGAATACGCAAGGACGCTGGCGAAGACCAAGAACAGGATCATCGCCAAGATCTGAGCTTCTCTGGCGGATGCCCAGCTCATTAAGAGGGGCCACCTCTTCTTCACTTCCAAAAGGGACCTCCCCGAAAATCCAACCCACAGGCTGCTCTTCGCAGCCCAACTAGCGGCAAAGCGGAGCCCCTAGGCCATGCCCCGCCGGGAGTCTTCTCCCACCGAGCCTGGCTTGCCAATCGGACTCCAGATCGATCAACGACGGCAGAGGCCCTTCGTGGCCATTCGCCTCCTGGCCAGGTGTTTCGCCACGGCGCTCTCCGCCCACGAAACGGGCCTCTCCGCCTCCGCCAAAAACGCTGAAACCCAGCCAGAGTTGCTTTCGGTGAGGTAGCGCCCTGGAAGCGATCTCTTCACCGCGTCCCATGAACTTCAGGGTTCCCTTGCCTCTGGAGGGAATCGAGGACAACGGCCATCGAGTCAAACCTCCAGTCCGGGCCAAGGCTCGGGCCACCCTTTGGGCGAGAAGCACCCGTCGCAGGGGACGCCCCCTTGGGCCCGCCGCCCTTCCGGGCTCCTTTCGCCGCATGCCTGTCGGCCCCCGGCTAATAACCGGAGAGGTTCCGCACCGTCACCTGGCGCGGCAACTGTGGCTCAAAGTTGCGTAGGTTAGAGGCCAGGGCCTCGGCATTGCCTCGCCCCACGCCATACCAGGAGACGGTGTCGGATCCACAAACCACATTGTCCTCGATCGTCCATTCCGCCACCTTGATCCAGGACGGCGGCAGGCCCGTCGAAACAAACCAACTGTCAAAAACAACTGCAATCACTGTCCCTCCCCGATCGCTGATTGCAGCAATGGCTTTGCTGTTCCATTGTCCGTCCAGCTTGTCGAGGGCGACCTCTCTTGAGGCCAATCCAAAGAGGTCCATCAGATGAAGATTGGAGTAGAAGTCTATGGCCCCAATGTCGTTTGCGGCCACCGCTTGCCCCGAATAGTGTTCCTTCAGGAAGAGAGCCATTTGTTGCTGTTGGCCGTAGATGTTCCGGGAGGCGAGAGGTGTGTCCAGCAGTGCCTCCACGCTTGCCTTTGCCAAGGGAAATCCCAATAGAACTCCAACCAGAACTCCCGGCAGAAGCATAGGACGCCAACTCTTCGCGAT
>JBEKHT010000064.1:0-11464 GCA_050012135.1 Anaerolineales bacterium
GGGCTTCCGCAAATCCCAGAAGATCCCGATCAGCTCCGAAGGATCCTGGTTCTCCTGGGACTGGGCTTTGCCTTCTTCCTGTCGTTCCCGCCTTTCCATTTCTGGCTGGCGGATGTGGCCGATGATTCGCCTCCCTACGCCGTGGCCTTTGTCCTGACCCTGTTTCAAGGAGCGGTCGTTTTTTTCTTGCTGCACTTCCTCAACGACTATTCCTGGTTGCGCACCGTTCCGGAACTATTCCGTACCCTTCAGGTGGCAGGAATTGCCATGAGCCTGGTGGGGGGCATCCTGGCCCTGGCTCACGATCGCCTCGGCCAGGTCACCGGCTACATTGCCCTGGCGAATCTGGGGACGATCCTGATCGCCCTCTCGACCGCCCGCCCGGAAGGCGTAGAGGCTGCCCTGGTTATGCTCGCGCTGCGGGGTCTGGCCTTTGGGGTGTGGGGACTGGGTTTGCACTTGTTGCGGGAACAGGGAGCGGGGGATTCGGTCGAGAACCTGCGCGGGCGAGCCTTGACCCAACCTCTGGCCTGCACCGCGACGATTGTGGCAGGTCTGTCGCTTGCGGGTCTGCCGGGCTTGGCTGGCTTCCCGGGCTTGTGGGGCGCGCTCCGCCTACTGGCTGTCACCCCGGTGGCCGCGCAGGCAGGAGGCGGATTGGTGTGGGTGGTTGTGCTCGCCCTGGGCGCTTCCGTCCTGGCCCTCTTGCGGTTTGCGCGCTCGATGCTTTCCACCGATGTGCCCCTCAACTTCAGCGCCGGGGAGGGCCGGCTTCCTTCCCTTCTCCTGGGCCTGGGCACGATCGCGATCATCGCGATTGGGATTACCCCGCAATGGCTACTCCCGCTCTTGGCGCGCTCGGCCCTTTCCTTCGGCCAACTCACAGCGCCCTAGACAAAACGCCCGGGCCGTAGCCCGGGCGCGGTTTCTGCGTCCTTCGATAGCCGCCTCCCCCCGGAAGGCTGGTCTGAGGTTATTGTTTCTGATACGCCTGGCCATCCGCCGCTGGCGGGATCACGCGTCCGACCACCCCGGTCAGGGCGACCATGGTGACGAGATAGGGCAACATCAGCAGGAAGTCATAGGGTATGTTGACCTGCCCGATCAGGATTTGCAACTTCACCTGCAGGGCATCGGCAAACCCAAAGATCAGGCTGGAGGCGAAGGCTCCCGTGGGAGTCCAGTTGCCGAAGATCATGGCGGCCAGGGCAATGAACCCCCGACCGTTGGTCATCGTCTTGTCAAACCGCCCGACGCTCCCCAGCGTGAAATAGGTTCCTCCCAGCCCTGCGATGACCCCTCCCAGGATCACGTTCACGTAGCGAGTGCGGAAGACGTTGATCCCCACCGTGTCGGCGGCGCGCGGATGTTCCCCCACCGCCCGGGTGCGCAGTCCCCAGCGCGTGCGGAACAGGGCGATCTGGACGATCACGAGCAGCAGCAGCGCCGCCCAGACAATGGGGCTTTGGTCAAAAAGCAGCGGGCCCAGGATCGGGATCTTGCCCAGTTCGGGAGCCAGTTGGCTGAAGCTGGGGAAGGTTTGCTGGACGTTCAGTTGCTGATAGACCTGCAGCACTCGCTGGTTGAGGAAGTTGGTGAGCCCCGTAGCGAAGATGTTGATGGCGGTGCCGCTGACAATCTGGTCCATCCTGAAGCGGATCGACATGACGGCATGCCAGGCGGCCAAGAGGGCCCCCACCGCCAAGCCTGCGACCAACCCCAGCAACAGGCTCCCCGTGGCATTGGCCACGATGACGGAGGCGAAGGCCGCGCCCAGCATCATTCCCTCGATCGCAATATTGATCACGGCCGAGCGTTCGCACAGGACCCCGCTGAGCGCGCCCAGCAGAATGGGCGTAGCCAGTTGCAGGGAAGCAGACAGGATCCCGATCAGGCTGAACGAGGTCCCCCGGGCCGTCCACACCAGGAAGGATACCAGGAAGGATAGGCTCACCACCCCCAGCAGCCAGCCCGTGCGCCGAAAACCGCGCAGGAGGTGGTAGAGGGATAGGATCAACACGGTCGCGGAAAGAATCCAGACCACCGGCAGAACGGGAACGATGATATCCGGCATGCGCACCAGTTCGATCGAGCGGGACGTGTTCAAGCCCAGCCGGGCGATCTCCCCGGGCCGGGTGTTCCGCGAGAAAACCACGGCCATGAACAGGCCTACCAAAGCGTAGAACACGCTCAAGGCGTAGCGCCGGGAGATGGGGGCTAGCCCCTCGCGAGCCCTTGCCATCACCGCCATAGGCTTACCCTCCCCACCCGCGCGTGAAGATCGCCTGGAAGCCGCCCCCCGCCTTCAGCCGGTAGATCCAGCGGATAATTGCGGGCGCGGCAACGAACATGATCACGAACGCCTGAACAATGGAGACGATGTCAATGGGGATGCCCGCCAGAGCCTGCATGTCCGTGGCCCCGTTGCGCAGGGCGCCGAAAAGCAGCGCCGCGAGCACAACCCCCAGAGGGTTACTGCCCCCCATCAGGGCCAGGGCAATCGAGTCGTACCCGTAGCCCGGGGAAAAGCCTTGAGCGATGTTGTGGTTCACGCCCATCACCTCTCCCGCTCCGGCCATCGCCGCCAAGGCTCCCGAGAGAGCCATGGCCAGGATGAAATTGCGCGTGACACTGATCCCGGCATACTTGGCAGCCCGCAGGTTCGCGCCGACGGTGCGAAGCTCGAAGCCGAGGGTCGTCCGCCACAGGAACAAGTACACGCCCACGGCCACGGCCAGCGCGACGAGGAACCCGGCGTGCAAGCGAATCGGGTCCGGAAAGAACTTGGGAAGATAGGCGCTCGCTTGGATATCCCGTGAAATCGGGATGAAGCCGGTCGACCCACCTCGCTTCATCGGCCCGTTCAGCAGAAAGTCCGCTAGGTTGAAAGCCACGTAATTCATCATCATGGTGTTGATGACTTCATGCGCCCCCGTCCTGGCCTTTAGGTAGCCGGGGATCCCAGCCCAGACCGCGCCCCCCAGCGCAGCCGCCAGAAGGGTCAGCGGCGCATGGATGATCCAGGGCAGGCCGGTGAAGGTGTAGCCCACAAAGGCCGCCGTGAGCGCCCCAATGTAGATCTGTCCCTCCGCGCCGATGTTGAATAGGCCGCACTTGAATCCGAGCGCCACGGCAAGGCCGGCGAAGATATAGGGGGTGGCGGAGACGAGGCTTTCGCTGAGGGGGTAGAAGGCTTGAATCAGGCCATTCGTTTGGCCGGTCGCAAGGTACGTACGGATCGCCCCGGCCATCGCCGCCGGATTTCCGATGGCACCTAGGAACAGGGCAGTGTAGGCGTCGGCCACCTCTTTCCACGAGACCGCCAGGGCGTGGCCCGGGCTCAAGAGGAACTTCCCGTAGGCTGCCAGAACCACGGGGTCGGAGGCCAGAATGAAGAAGGCGCTGATTACCAGGGCGCTGAATAGGGCGAGGACGGGGATCGAGAGTGCGTTCAGGACCTGCCCGCCCGTGTTCCGGGCCGGGGGCTGGGCGGAGGGTCCCTCTCGACCGGTTCCTGGTTGGATCTCCGTTTGGACAGAAATGCCCATCCGTTCTCCTTCCTGCAGCCGCCCGATCCCTAGGCCGGGACCCGTTCCTCACCAGGGCGGATGCCCGCCATGAGCAGGCCGAGCTGCTCCGGCGTCGCGGCGGCGCCCGAAACCACGCCCATGATTTGACCCCGGAACATGACCGCGATGCGATCGGAGAGGGACATGATCTCATCCAGCTCCGGCGACACCAGCAGGACAGCACAACCCTGGTCCCGTTTTTCCACCAGACGCTGATGGATGTACTCCATCGAACCCACATCCAGCCCGCGAGTCGGCTGGGAGGCAATCAGCAACTGGATGGGTCGGGAGAACTCGCGGGCCACAATCACCTTCTGTTGGTTTCCCCCGGAAAGCCCGGAGGTCAGAGCCAGTACACTCGGAGTGCGGATGTCGAACTGATGCACCAACTGCTCGGCCGCCGCCAGCACCGCCCCTCTGCGCAGCTGCACCCCTCGCGCGAAGGGCGGAAGGTAGTAGGTGTTGAGAACCAGGTTGTCGGCCACGGGGTAGGTCAGGACCAAGCCATCCCGTTGCCGGTCTTCGGGGATGTGCGCGATCCCTTGCTCGAGGATCCGGCGAGGGCTGGAATGGGTTGTGTCATGCCCCAGGATGCGCACCTGCCCTCCGCTGACTGGGCGCAGCCCCGTGAGACCCTCGACCAGCTCCGTCTGGCCATTCCCCTGCACTCCTGCCACCCCCAGGATCTCACCGGCCCGCACCTGCAAGGAGAGCCCATTAACAGCCAACTGTTTGCGGTCGTCCCGGACCTGCAGGTCTTTGATCTCCAGGACCACCGGCCCCACCCGGGCCGGTGCTTTGTCGACGGTGAGGATGACCTCGCGCCCTACCATCATCCGGGCGAGGGTGGCCAGGCTCGTATCGCCCGGACGGGTTGTCCCCACGACCTTCCCATCGCGCAGCACCGTGATGCGGTCCGCGATCTCCATCACTTCCTTTAGCTTATGAGAGATGAAGATAACGGAAACCCCGCGCGCGACCAGCTCGCGGATCACCTTGAAAAGGTCCTCGACCTCCTGGGGGGTCAGGACCGCAGTGGGTTCATCTAGGATCAGGATGTTGGCGTGACGATAGAGGATCTTCATGATCTCGACCCGCTGCTGCGCGCCCACGGAGAGATCTTGTACGCGCGCGGCGGGGTCCACTTGGAGCCCGTACTGTTCTGCGATCTCGCGAATGCGGCGGGCGACACTCTTGCGGTCCAGGAAGAGCCCGTGGTGGAGACTCTCCACCCCGAGCATTACATTCTCGGTTACGGTGAAGGGGGGCACCAGCATGAAATGCTGGTGGACCATGCCGATCCCCAGGCGGATGGCATCCTCCGGGCTTGCGATCTTGGCCTCGCTCCCGTGCACGAGGATCTTGCCCTCGTCCGCGGTGTAGAGCCCATAGAGGATGTTCATCAGGGTGGTTTTCCCAGCCCCGTTCTCGCCCAGCAGGGCATGGATCTCGCCCTCTTCCAAGGTCAGGTGAATGTGATCGTTGGCCAGGACACCGGGGAACCGCTTGGTGATGCCCTGCAGTTCAAAGACCGGAGGCATTTCCACCGCCCCTAGAATTCGGCGGTGCAGGCCACCAGCCCTGCACCGCCGAATGTAGGTGATTCCGACGGAGGCTTACGGTTGCAGCGCCGCTACACCCGTGCTGGCTGCACCACTGATCAGGTCTGCCTTGACCTGGTCCAGCTCGGTCTTGAGTGCCGCCGGGATCTTGCTATCCAGATCATGGAACGGAGCAATGCTGACACCGTTGTTGGCCAGGGTGCCGACAAAATTGTGGCCGCCCTGGAAGTTGCCGTCGATCACAGACTTGATGGTGGCTTCCACGGCCACGTCCATGTTCTTGCGCACACTGGTCAGGAGGACGGAGCAGGCGTCCGGAACGGAAACGCACTGATCGGTGTCCACGCCGATGGCGTATACGTTATCCGCCTTCGCGGCTGTAAAGGCACCGGTCCCCGTGAGGCCGGCCACCGGCATGACGACATCGGCCCCTTCGTCAATGAGCGACTGCGCCGCCGTCTTGCCCTTGTCCGGATCGGTGAAGGTGCCTGTGAACAAACCCTTGCTGGACGCGGTGTCCCATCCCAGGACGGCTACGTTCGTGCTGTGCTTGGTGTTGTAGTATCCCACACCGGCCTGGAATCCCGTCATGAAAATGGTCACGGTCGGGAGCTGCAGTCCGCCATAGGTGCCCACCTTGCCGGTCTTGGACATCCCCGCCGCCAAGTACCCCGCCAGGAACGCGGCCTGGTCCGTCTGGAAGGTCAATCCGCGCACATTCGCGATCGCCTTATCCGAGCCGCAGTCCGTTCCGACCTTCGCGCCGGGATAGCAGTCCGGGAAGGAATAGTCCACGATTGCGAAATCCACATTCGGGTTGGCCATGGCCTCTTTCGCCGTCGCCGGGCCCAGGAGGTACCCCACCGTGACGATCATCGGATACCCTTCTTGGATGAAGGTGACGATGTTCTTTTCGTAGTCGGTCTGCTGACGCGACTGCAAGTACGTGCCTTGAATGCCGTATGCGGCCGCGGCGTCCGTCACGCCCTTATACGCGGTGGTGTTGAAGGACTTGTCGTCGATGCCACCGATGTCCGTGACCAACGCGACCTTGAGGGCCGGGGCTGTGGTCGGGGCGACCGGGGTGGCGGCTGGTGCGCACGCGGCCAGCGCCATGGAGGCGACGACCACAACGGACAAAACCACAAGCAGCTTGTTAGCCATATTCTCCTCCCAAAGGAATTACTTGGCGGGATCTGCTGGTTCCACGAGGGATCAGTCAGAAGTTCGTTATGGGCGTCCCTCCCTTCTGGCATTGGGTCACGCGTGTTGGGTCACTCTATGGTATCACGTTGTCCGAGAGCGCGCAACCGCAGAACGAGTCGCCGACCCCTATTCACCCATAACCTCCCACGGGGCCGCCCCAATGGAATCGTTCAAGACGTGCAAGATCTCGTCGCGCACATCGCTGAACACATCGGCCGCCGCCCGCACCAAACCGTAGTCTCCGGCCAACATCATATCTCCGTACGGGGCCGCAAAGTGCGGCCGGAGACTCGAACCCCGCATCAGATCTCGGCGCGGTCCAAGGACCACGACGGGGCTGTCCTCCCCTCCGAGCCGGAGCGGCACCTTGCGGTACACCAAAGCCCCGTGTCCCTGCGACGCGAATACCTCTTCGTTCGTCAGCCTCCCGCTGGCCAGACTTGCCAAGAGCGCCTCCAGCCGACTTCGGTCCAGAAGGCCGGTATGGTGCTCGAAGAGTCCATCAATGCGGAAGGAGCTTTCGCTCGCGGCTCGACCCAAACGAAATCCGAGCACATGGAAGTTGCCCACATTGACCACCAGCGTCTGGGTCTGATGCGCCACGAACGGATCCTGCAGTGCCCCCAGCACGGCCGCCGCGCCGCTGTCCATCAGCATGAGCCTGGGCGCGATCCCGCGCGCGCTCTCCTCAATCGCTCGCAATCGCGTAAGCGGCGGGGGAAGACAGCCCTGCGCGAACGCAAGCGAGGATAGACTTCTCGAGGAGTGGATGTGCTCGTGCAACTGCTCGAAGCGGAAGCGCCTATCGGAAGACCCGCGCGGGGCATGGCCGTGATCGAAGGCGGCAATCAGAATGACCTGCGGGCGCAGGTCCACACCCAGGGCGAAAAATGAGCGCGCCAGGGTTGCAAAGTCGAAGTCGGCGAGCCAAATGCGCCGCACCCCCGCGGGCAGACCTGCGGCTTCCTCCTCCGACACGACCCGAATGCCCATCTGGGCTTGAACCTGCTCCAGATCGTCATCGAATGAGCGCGCGGCATCGGGAGTGGCATAGACCCGATGCCCGGCACGCACGTGGTCCTGCGCCGCCCACTGGCTGGGTCCTCCTCCCATGATCCTCCCCAAGAGCACGATATCCTCGCCTCGCCGGGTGCATTCGCGGATGGTTTCGCCTACGACCAGGGTGGGCGCGGGCGCAATGATTCGGTAGGCATTCTCCGGAGCCAGCCTCGTGTTCAGGTAGAGCACATCCTGAGTTCCCGTCCCGACGTCGACCGCGAGAATATTCAATCTGACCCCCGGCGGGAGGGTATTTTCATACCTGACACTTGCAGGTTCTTAGTAGCCGTCATAGGCGTTGTGGAATTGTGGAGACCGGGCGGGAGGGGCGCAAGCTTGCGGAGGAGGCCCCGTGATTCGGGCGAGGCGACAGTCCAACTTTCGCTCCTGCCTCCACAGCCACCTGGGCAGAGGCGGTGGAGGGGCGATGGTCCAGAAGAGCGTGTTTCGACAGATCATCGGAGGCGCGGCTAGGTACTCTTGCCTGATGGGGATCGAATCCGCGGATAGACCGATCCTAAGCCCATTCTAAGCCAAGGGGATTGCCTTTCCCCAAAAACGGTCGTTTATCCACAGTTTGTGGCCAGTTATCCACAGGGCCGGCTTCTGGCAAGGCACCCACAGGATAGGAGCCCGTTCTCCACAGGGTCGGTGGAAAAAGATGCTTTCGCCCAGCTGCAGATCCGAACTCGGCCGCGCGACTTCCAGAGGATGAACCGGCGGGGAGGGATGCCCCGCCCGCGAACTGGGTGGGTACTTGGTGCAGCAGAAAGGCAGGGGACTTGGCTAGGCGGGCAGAAAGGCGCCTTGGTTGTAGAGAGTCTGCCGGATCGCAAGCACCTGGCGCCGCAGGCTGTCGTCCTGTTCGAGAAGCTCGCCGATTTTTTCGCAGCCGTACATCACGGTGGTGTGATCGCGGCCCCCCAGGGCTTCCCCGACCTGGGGCAGCGAGGCGCCGGTTTCCTCGCGGATCAGGTACATGGCAATCTGCCTGGGAAGGGCGACCTCGTGAGCCCGTTCGCGTCCCAGGAGCCTCTCCCGCTCCAACCCGAAGCTCCGGGCGACGGCCGCGATGATGGCGTCGGGGTCCAGAGCCCGGTTCTTGGGGAGCAAGTCGGCCAAGGCGCTTTCGGCGATCTCGCGGGTTAGTTCGATCCCCCCGAGATCGGCGAGCGCCAGCATCCGCACCAGAGCCCCCTCCAGCTCGCGGATATTGCTTTGAACTCGTCGAGCGATCAGCTCCAGCACGTCGTCTGGAACGGAGCGTCCGGCGCGCTCTGCCTTCGAGCGGAGAATCGCGAGGCGCACTTCCAAGTCCGGCGGTTGAATGTCGGCAGTCAGGCCCCACTCGAACCGGGAGCGGAGCCGCTCTTCCAACGTCACCATGGCCTTGGGGGGCCGGTCCGAGGAGAGGACGAGTTGCCGGTTCTGGCCATGCAGGGCGTTGAAGGTATGAAAGAATTCTTCCTGGGTCGACTCCTTGCCTGCGATGAACTGGATGTCATCGATGAGGAGCACGTCGATCCGGCGGTAGCGTTCGCGGAAAGAGTCGGTATCATGCGAGCGAATCGCGTTGATGAGATCGTTGGTGAAATCCTCTGAGGTGACATAGAGGACCCGGATGCCTTTCGGGGCCACCAGGTTCCCGATCGCGTGGAGCAGATGAGTCTTGCCGAGTCCCACGCCCCCGTAGATGAAGAGGGGGTTGTAGGCCTGGGCCGGATTCTCCGCCACGGCCAGGGAGGCCGCGTGGGCTAGGCGGTTGCTGTTTCCCACGACGAAAGAGGCGAAGGTATAGCGGGGGTTCAAATTGTTGGCGGACGGTCGCGCGGGCAAGTCGTTTGGGTGGAAGTCCGCTGGAGAGGGTCGGGGGGCTTCTTCCTGCGGCGAGGGTTGCGAATGCCCGATCACAAACCGGACATCCACGGGCGTTCCCCAAATCCCGGTGAGGATCCGGCGGGCGGAGCTGGCCAGGCGATTCTCCAGCCAATCGCGCGCATACCCGTTCACTACGGCGATCACGAAGGTGTTCCCTTCAAGGTCTCGCAACTCCGTGTCCCGCACCCAGGTGTCAAAGGTCGCTTTGCTCATTTCCATCTGCAGTTGGCCGAGCGTTGCCTTCCAGGCCTGGCGGGGATCTGTCATGCTTTGCCTCGTTGGGTAAGGTTTACATAGACCGCCCGCCCCCAGGAGGAGGCGGCGGCTAGTTTCAAACACTTGGTTTCGATGCGTTGCGACTCTGGAGATCTCGCGTTGCGCGCAGGAAGCGGGGCTGGCCATCCACAACCCTCTTCCGCTCCCAAGGCGTTAGCGCGGCATGCTCATTCTAGCAAAGCGAACGGCCCCAGGCAACGTTTGAAAGCAACGGCATCCTAAAAAGAATCGAACCTTTAAGGTCTGGCAACCTTAAGAGTCCGGCGGAACTTGCCCTGCTCTTGAGACCTCGAGACCCGGGAGGGCGCATGGCCGCCGGGGCCCAGGGGCGGGAGGCTGCCGGTCCCTGGGCGCCAGGGGTATGGCGGGGAGATTCTCCGGACGAGAATTCGGTCCTGAACCTTAACAACTCGCCGCCGATGGCAATCGGGTCCAGCCGGAAACCAGATGACGGGAGCCGCAAGAGTCCGGGCCCGGGCGAAGGGTATCCGGCCTTCGTCGCGGAGTCGAATGCCGGACCGGTGAGCTTCGCGACGGGTCAGGGCCCACCGTCTGGCTGGGTTCCGGACGAATCGCGTGAGGTATAATCCCCGCGTGCCTCTGACACGGGAAGAAGTCGAACATATCGCGCGACTCGCACACTTGCGCCTTACGAGCGCCGAAGTGGATTTGTACCGCGCCCAGCTGGAAAGCATTCTGGACTACGCGGCCAGGCTTCGGGCGGTGGACACCTCGAACATTTCCCCCACCACCAGCGTTCTGGGGCTACGCTCAATCCTACGGGAGGATGGCTCGCCAAAGTCCTGGGAGCGCGAAGAATTGCTCCGAGCGGCGCCGAAAAGCGAGCGCGGCATGTTTCGGGTTCCGCCAGTCTTCGAATGACCCTCGTCTGACAGGCGGACATGGACATCCTCTCCCTCTCCCTCAACCAGGTCCTTGGGGCGCTTCGCGAAGGAGAGCTCACCAGCCTCGAACTGACAACCGCCTGTCTGGCCCGAATTGAGCGGCTGAATCCCATCCTGAATGCCTTCTTGTACTGGGAGCCGGAGAGAGCCCTCTCCCAGGCGCGCACAGCCGACTCGCGCTGGGCCGCGTGGCGGGGAGACCGGCGCGCCTCGCTGCCGCCCCTGCTGGGGATCCCCCTGGCGGTCAAAGATCTGATCTGCGTCGCGAACATGCCTTGCACCTGCGGGTCACGCATCTTGGAAAACTATGTGCCTCCCTATGATGCGACTGCGGTCTCCAGGCTGCGCGAGGCCGGTGCCATTCTTCTGGGCAAGAGTAACGCCGACGAGTTTGCCATGGGTTCCTCCACGGAAAACTCCGCCTATGGCGTGACGCGGAACCCTTGGGATCCCTCGCGGGTTCCCGGTGGCTCGAGCGGCGGCAGCGCCGCCGCCGTGGCCGCGCGCATGGTCCCCGCCGCGCTGGGCACCGACACGGGCGGGAGCGTGCGGCAACCGGCTTCTTTCTGCGGCGTATCCGGCGTCAAACCGACGTACGGCCGCGTTTCCCGCTATGGTCTGGTGGCCTACGGCAGTTCCCTGGATACGATTGGTTGCTTGGCGCGCCGCGTGGAAGACTTGGCCTTGCTGCTCTGGGTGATCGCGGGCCACGACCCGATGGATTCCACCACCCTGCCTGAGCCCGTTCCGCCCTACCCCGCCCGGTTGCCGGGGGAGCCTGACCTCAGGGGCGTTCGGGTCGGCGTTCCCAAGGAATACTTTGTCGCAGGGATCCAGACCGAGGTCGAGCGCGCTGTGCGCGCGGCGGTCCGCGATCTGGAAGCGATGCACGCCGAGGTCGTGGAGGTCTCGCTGCCGCACACCGAATATGCGGTTCCGGTTTACTACGTGGTCGCGCCGGCCGAGGCATCCGCCAATCTGGCGCGCTATGATGGCGTTCGCTATGGGC
>JBEKHT010000065.1:0-11073 GCA_050012135.1 Anaerolineales bacterium
TGCCTCCGGCTTCCTCCGGACCCCGCCTCACGGCGACGCCTTTGCCTTTGGCTACGGTTGGCGCCATCACCTCCGGGAAGGACTTTCACCTTCCAAGTCAGTGTTCATGCTGGGCGTACAAAGAAGGGGGAGGGATTGTCATCCCTCCCACATTGGGCCTTTTATATAGAGGGATAGTCAGACAGCGCAGGCGCTCAACCGCTACCGTGGGCGGAATGTGCGGCTTGACGCCACGCTTCTGAATTTCACCGCACCCCGCCTCAGACTGGCAGATCACGTCCGGCGAGTTCGCACTGCCAAGGCGATAGCCGCCAGGACGTACATTGCAGCCGCGAGGAGGAGACACGCAACCAGGCTTTCCGCGATCGCCGTCCGATCCCACCCCGTGATCAGCAGGGCGCGCATCGCCTCCAGGACGTAAGTGATGGGATTGACTCGGGCGGCGGTCTCGAGCCAGCCCGAGAGCAGCGAGAGCGGGACGAAGGTTGGCGCCAGGAAAGTCAGCGGGAAGAAGAGGAAACTCGCGCCCTGCGTGGCGGCGGCACTGCCGCTCCCCAGCGCAGCGGAGACTGTGAATCCCGCAAAGCCCATCCCCAGAAGCACGCCCAAGGCGATCACCACCAGCAGGCCCGGGACCCCGGTGGCTGACTTGAGTCCCAGGATGAGCCCGACCCCGACCACCACGGCCGCCTGGAACCCAAGAATGACCGCTCCGGACAGGATCGGGCCGAGCAGAAGCGCCGCCCGATTGATCGGCGTGAGCAAGAGCTTGTCAAAGTAGCCCCGCTCGATGTCGCGCACCAGATTCTGTGCTGCGATACCGGCACCCGATAGTGAGCCGCTCACGATCGAGAGTGGCAGAATGAACCCGAGGTAGCTTCCGTTGATGCCCGGGATGAAATCCGCCGCCTTGCCCAGGGTCGACTGATAGATCACCAAGAAGAATATGCTGATGGCCAGCGGCGGGAGAAGCGCCTCCGGCGTGCGCAGGAGCGTCGTCAGGTATCGTATGACCAGAAGAAGGACCTGTTCCGGTAACCGCAAGGTGGTGTTCGCGGATCGTGCGGGTTTCGACCTCTGATTTGTCTTGTCCATGTCCTAGCCTGCCTCCGCCATTCTGGATGATCGCGGGGATTTGGGTTTGGAGACCTCGGAGGTCACCAAACGCTCACCGGTTACGCGTAGAAACACATCGTCGAGGGTTGGTTGGGTCAGGGTCAGGGAAACGGGAGTCAGCCCCTCTTGTTGGAGTCGGGAGATGACCGCGGGGATGCGACCCGCAGCCTGGCTTAGGTAAATCCGCACCATGTCTCGATCCAGCTGAATGCGCTCACCCATCTCGGCCAAGGCCACTCGACCCTGGCCGGCCTGCTGCGCATCCTCAAAGACCAGGTTGATCGATTCTTCGCCCATGGCTGCCTTGAGTTTGGCGGGGGAGCCCTCGGCGACGATCTTTCCTCCCACGATAATCGCCACCGTGTCTGCCAGTTCGTCCGCCTCCTCCAGGTATTGGGTCGTGAGGAATATCGTGATCCCCAACTCCCGGTTGAGGCGACGAACCTCGCGCCACACGTCCCTGCGGCTGCCCGGATCCAAACCTGTGGTCGGCTCGTCCAAGAACAGGACTTTGGGCTGGTGTACCAGCGCCATCGCCAAGTCAAGCCGGCGGCGCATACCGCCGCTGTATGTTCCGGACCGGCGGCCGATCGCGTCGGAAAGTTGCACCAGCTCGAGCAACTCCCTGGCTCTCGCCTTCGCCTCGGCGGGGGAGGCTCCGAACAGGCGGCCTTGCAGGACCAGAAGTTCCGTGGACTTCATCAAGGGGTCGATGCCGACGTCCTGCAATGCAACCCCGGCCACACGACGGACCTCGGAGGCCTGGCTGACCACATCGAAGCCTCCCACCGTAGCCCGCCCGGAGGTGGGCAGGGCGAGCGTGGTCAAGATCTTGATAGTGGTGCTCTTGCCGGCTCCGTTTGGTCCCAAAAACCCAAAGATTTTCCCCGCCTCTACGCGGAAACCGATTCCTTGGACGGCTGTAACCTTCCCCGGGTAGGACTTGACCAAGTCTTCCACGATGATTTCGCGATCGTTCATGAGATCTCCTCAACAGGCCGCCGGTCGGCTGGACCAGCGGAATTCTAGCCTGGGCCTCCCCTCGGCTACCTAGAGTACTTATACCCGAGAACCTATATTAAGTCAATACATAATCTGTATATAGTATGTTAGAGGAATCTGGGCGAACATGCCCAGTGTATCAAGCCTTTGCCAATCCCTGGTGAGCAAGCGTATTAGCGGGCCAAGGAGTTATCTTGTCTTGCCATGGAATCCAGCTCCTTTCGCCCTCACTTCGCACCCCCCCCAAAAAAAATCGCGGATCCGAAGGCACTCATGTGGTCCTTCGGAACCACCGCCTGGCACCCGGTCGTGATTTGGCCTGAGTGGGAGTAGCAGAGGATTGACTGACTCCAGCAGCGCCAATCGAGCCTGGAACATACGTAGGATGGATCTTCTTTTATGAGATAATGTGGTGTTTTTCATTACCTAGCCTTGACATAGCTTGTAGAGGATGATACCCTTGCGACAAGGGCAAGGTGCAAAGATGAATCGCGAAGCAGGTCGATCCAGCGCCAGTAGCGAGCCACTCTACAGCATCGGGGTGGCCGCCCGGATGTCCGGGATCTCCGTTCCATCCTTGCGCGCCTGGGAGCTGCGCTACGGGTTTCCCCGCGCCTCCCGGACACCTGGAGGGCATCGTCTCTTTTCCGAGCGGGACCTTCTCCGCTTGCGCTGGGTGAAGAACCAGATTGACGCCGGGGTTGCAACCGCTCAGGCAATCCAGGCCCTCCATCATCAGGAGAGGATCGAAGAAGAGAAGACCGACTCCTGGAGGAGCCCGCGACCCCCAGTGGCGGCCGCTGGCTCAGCCCTCTTGATCCAGCGTGGCCAATTGGTCGAGGCCCTCAGCGATCATGCCCTCGACACCGCCTCCCAGGTGCTGGCCGATTCCTTGTCGACATTCAGTCCCGAGGAGATCATCTTGGAGCTGATCTCCCCCGCTCTCGCCGAGCTTGGAAACCGCTGGGCCGAAGGCCGAATTGACGTAGCCACCGAACACCTGGCTTCTCACTTCTTGCGCGAGCGCCTGCTCTCGTGGATCCTCAACGCGCCTCCTCCCTACGCTCAGCCCCCCGCCCTGCTCGCCTGCGCGCCCGGCGAATGGCATGACGGCAGCCTTCTCATGCTTGCCACCTTGCTCCGCCGTCACCTCGTGCCGGTTGCTTACCTCGGCCAGTCGGTCCCGCTTGGCGATCTGGCCCAGATGGTGCGCTCCCTCCACCCGACGATCGTGGTCCTGGTGGCGATGACCGAGTCAACCGCTCTGCCCCTCCAGGAATGGCCATCCCATTTGCTGCGGGCCGCCTCTCCGGGGTCGGTGTTCGTGGGATTTGGCGGGCGGGTTTTCAGCCTGCAAGCCGAATGGAGAAGCCGCGTTCCCGGCCTGTTCCTGGGGGAGACCATCCGCGAGGGGGTTGAGAGGATCGAGGCCGCCTTCCGCGCAACCAGGGAGCAGGCCGAAAGGTCCCCGGGGCCGCAGGGCCGATTGATCTCCTAGAACTACACCTGAGGGCTGTGGTGGCCGGGGCCTGGGAGGGCAGCCTCCGTGGACTTGAGTGGGGATGGCGGACCTTCCCTGCTTTCCAAACAGCAGGCAGCTTTCCACAAGCCCCTCCGCCTGACCGCGAGAAGATCCCGCTGGTCAGCGATCCCGAGCACGGCTCGCCCCGGGTTCATCGACTCGCCGCCCGTTCGTATGAGACCCCAGGTCCCTTCCGGAGCCCGAAGTCGTCACTAGCTTGGGCGCGGGCCAGCGCGCGTCCGGCCGCCGCTTCCTGTGCCTTGAGTTGGCTATCAGCCCCTTTCTCTGCCACAGAAAGCGAGGCCGTCCCAGTCCTTTGTTTGTTCCGTCTTGCGCGATCCCAACCTCTTCTACCGGCAAGGGCAGCAGGAACCTGAATCCCACAGGGCGCCCCCCTAGCCCTCAAAGGACCTCTGCAGCGTCGCGACCAAATCGAGGAAGGCATTGGTCATCTCCAGCCTGGCCGAGGCGGTCGCGTACCCCGCGCCCAGCGCAATCACCAGGGGCAATGCCAGAATTGCATCCCGGGATGACACAGAATTAGTTTGTGCGAAGACAAAGTCCCCGACCAAGGAAAGGAATAGGATTCCTCCAATGATCCACGCGTCTCTTCGGTATGCCTTCTGGCGGATCCGCAGCAGTCCGGCATACTCCACAAGTTGATCATGGGGGCTCATGACTTCCTCCTCGCTTGCGATGAGTTGCGCTGAGAGGTCCGCTTGTGACCCAAGGGTTCTCCCACGCTTTCAGGCGACCCCGATCGTTTTCCGTCTTTCGTACTCGGCGCCTGAGTCCGAAGAGTTCTCTTCTCCTCGCCTGGAATCGCTTGCTGCCCAATTGGATCTGAGCAGCTATTTCTTCAGCCTACCGCAAACCAGAACCAGTGGAATTTCGCCCGCAAAGCGGGGGCGGAAAGAGCCCGTCCAGGCATCCCCTCTTGCCGAAGCGCACTTCGCCTCCTGTGCCGGCCACAACCGTCTCACCTACAGGATCTTCTCAAGTATGAAAGAACTTCTGATATCCGTGAGGGTAGCCCTCCACGGAACCGAAGATTTCATACCCTAGCTTGGCATAGAAGGCTGGCGCCTGGAGGTTGAATATGTCCACGAAGGCGAGCTGGCAGCCTTTGGCTCGTGCCTCCTCCTCCAGGGTCGTCACCAGCTTCGTGCCCTAGCCCTGACCGCGCAGCCTGCCCTCAACCCACAGGTAGCGGGTCTCCAGACACTGCCCCCAGAGCAGCCCAAGCACTCCGCCCACCAACCGTCCCTGCGCAGCGTGGATGAAGGCCCCAAGTTCCCGACTCTGGTCG
This sequence comes from Anaerolineales bacterium, assembly GCA_050012135.1. GTDB lineage: Bacteria > Chloroflexota > Anaerolineae > Anaerolineales > RBG-16-64-43 > JBEKHT01. The sequence continues at coordinate 4,950 of JBEKHT010000065.1, forward strand.
ATTGAGGCGGTGGCAAGATTGAATGCCGCTAAGGCTCTGCGCAACTCCTCGATGGACTTCTCGCTGGAATGGGGATCGACAGACCATGCCAGCTCTTCGGAGGCACTCATTGAGCTGCGTAACTCCTTCGATTCTTCAACCCTCGTGGGCTCATCCGCAGGCTCGGGGTCACCCGATGGCCCGAACCTGGCGAATGACCCTGCGGAGTCTGCTCGCTTGGGAAGGGGTTAGCTCCCTCAGCCTGGATTGCAGAAGTGCGAGAACTCGAGCCCGGCCCTCCTCTTGGACCGCCGGGAGTGTGCTTTCGGCATGCAAAGGGAGATCCCGAGGCGGACACGTGCGAAGCTGCTGGAGAAGGATCGGTAAAAGCCTGACGCGGTAATTCTTCCCCGTCGAGGCGACGCCTGCCAAGGTCTTGATTCCCGAAACCTTGGTGATCAGGGATCCTTCCTTCGTGGCCCGGATCACTTCGCCGATGCTGCCCCAGATGGCACGAGCCCGTATCAAGCTGATCGTGGACAGCGCGATCATGCCCCCCCAGACCATCCGGTTGTTCTTGCTCCGAAGAAGCTTGAGAAAGTCGTCCACATAGTCCGCGATCAACTCCGGCCTGAGATAGCCGATCTCGTAGAGGACCTTGAGGCAATCACCCTGGATGTTCGGGTTCTCATTCCAGAGGTTCCCGGCAATCTCCCGGATGCCCTTCTTGTCTCCCGCCTCCGCCAAGTCTCGCGCGAGTTTCTGGTTGGGCACCTCATCTCTTCGTCCCCGGTAGAAAGCGATGCGATCAAGGACGGCCATTGGAAATTCTCCCTCCAGAGTCATCGGATATGAGCCGGGCCACTCGATCACGACTCCGCCGTCAGGGGTAAGGCTGCGGGCCGCTGCCCATTCCTACCTGGGACGAGCACCCGCTTTGATCCAAGAGGCCGGAGGCTCAACGGGAATCCCAGAACTGGAAAGGAGTGTGCCGGCGACCAGGGGGCGAGCAACGGCCGACCCGGGTTCCTTAACCCTTGCGGTCCAAGACGGCGCATCCCTTCCAGACCACAGGAACCCTGCCTCCTCTTTCGGCTTTCAGGGACCTCCGGCGACCGGCCCCAGCCAGGCCAAAATCACGGGCCACGTAAGGCCCATCCAGAGATGCACCCCAACCGCGGCAACCAGGCCGTCGCGCAGGTAGCGCTCGCCTGCGATGATACCGGCGACGCCGTTCAGCAGGAGCATTCCCAGGATGGCAAGACCCGGAACCTGAAGCGGGCTCACCAGGCCCGGGAACAGCATGGCCGACGGCAGGTGCGTGGCTCCAAACAACGGGGCCGCAATCAGATTCCCACCCCAAAGGGCCACCCGCCTGGCTTTCCCTGCCCCACAGGCAGGTTCAGCAAGAAAGCCCAAAGCCCGAGCACAAAGGATCGAAACAGTATCTCCTCACCAATCCTTGCGCTGACCGAAGCAATCAGCGAAAAAGGGAGAACGGGATGAGGGATTATCAAAGGGGATCCGGCGGCGACCAGACCCGGTCCATCAAGACGATCAAGCCGCCGAGAGCAACCCCGAACAGGGCGGGGCATAGCCGCCAATTCCGCCAATCGGCTCCTTCACGAAGGATTGCGGGCAGTCCCAGCCTGTGAGCAAAGCCGAAACCTGAAATCCCGAAGACTCCTGAAGGGCCAGGACTCCGCCTCCCTCTGCAAGCCCGATCAGCCAGCGGGATCGCTGCCATGGCGGAGGGCAAGGCCTGATTCCGGAGGAGCAGTTGCTCCAGCGGGACAAATGCGTGGGCGACAAAGGCCAGGAGGGCCTAGACCAGGAGCAAGATCAGCAAGACACTCAGCTGGCTTTGATTCTTGGTGGCCAAGCTTCCATCCTTCCCCTGGTGACCCGCGCCCCGCGGGAGGCGGCCTCGAGCCCACGATCTGAAACGGCGCTCTCTTCCTACCGGCCTGTCGCGCCGGAGACTAGGCGAATGGCTCGGGACAGTTGGTCCAGGCGGGCCATTTCCTCGTCCGACAGCCTGAATCTCATGGCTCCCGCACTTTCTTCGGCCTGGCGGGCTTTCGTGGCCCCCGGAATAGCGACCACGGCCTGTCCGTGAAAGTGGATCAGCCAGTTTAGGGCAACTTGAGCGGGTGTGGCCCGATACCGGGCTGCGATCTCCTCCAGGGTGTTAACCAGAGGCCGAGTCCGCTCGAGATTGTTGCGGATCATTGCTCGGACCCGGATCGACGGACGAGAGACCAGGCCGGGGTCCTTGTGGTACTTTCCGGTCAGTAGGCCGGAGGCCAAGGGGGTGTAGGCCACGATGGTTACCCCCAGCTCCTGGGCCGTCTCCAGAACTCCATTGGACTCGATCTCGCGCCGCAGCAGGCTATAGCGGACTTGGTTCACGGCCAGCGGCAGTCCCCGCTTCTGCAGCTCTTTGTAGGCCCGCCGCATTCGCTCGGCACTGAAATTGCTTACTCCAACCGAGCGGATCTTGCCGGCCTCGACCAGGTCCGCCATGGCATCCATCTCAGATTCCGGGGAGGAGAAACTCCACGGTTGGTGGATCATGTACAGGCTGATGCTGTATCCTTCCAAGAAACGGATGCGGTTGCCGATCGTCCGCGGTATGTTGGCGGCGGTCCTGAGGATGGCAAGCCACTTGGTCGCCACCACAACTTCAGAGTCCGATTTGCCTGCCGCCTTGAGCGCCCTGGCCAACGACCGTTCGGAAATGCCCCCGCCATACATTTCTGCGGTGTCAAAGAAGTTGATGCCTCCCTCCAGAGCGGCCTTGACGATGGCATTCTTGTCCTCCTGCGGGATTGCCGGGAACATGGAGCCCATTAACCCTCCCCCTCCGGAAAACTCCATCACCCCCAACCCCACCGGCGAAACGCGAATATCCGTCTTCCCAAGAGACCTCTTTTCAATTGTCGTTGCCATGGCCACACCTCCAAGATTGTCCAGCCCAGAGATATTCCCCCAAACCCACGTTACTCCCTTCGGCGGGATGCCCCTCGCGCGGGAGCCGGGCCGAGGAAACCCAATCGGCCCAATGCCGTTTCCAAGCCCACAAGGATTGGCCACCCCAGGGCCTGAACGACCCCTCCAGCCTCCCCGTTCCTGCGCCACACCCGGACCCGCCCTTGGACCAACTGATAAAGAGCGATATAATACAGCCATGAACAAAACTCCGGAACGGACTCAAGTCGGTCGGTCCGTAATCCGTGCCGTGGGGGGCGCGGGGCACCTGGTGGATGCTCGGCTGGATGCCGCCCTCGGGCTCCACGGTCTTTCCATCGCCAAGCTGAGCATTCTCCGCCATTTGGCCCAGGCCAAGGAGCCGCTGGCACTAGGGCAGCTCGCGGAGCGACTGGCCTGTGTCCGCTCCAACATCACCCAGCTGGTCGACCGCCTCGAGGCTGACGGCCTGGTCCAGCGCACCCCCGACCCCCACGACCGTCGCAGCCTGCGGGCGAGTATCACTCAGGCCGGGCGCAGACTCTACAAGCTGGGGACAAGGGCCGAGGCACAGGCGCAAGCCGAGTTGGCCCGGGGCCTCACGCCCAACGAGCAGTCGCAGCTGGCGCGGCTCCTGGCGAAACTGAAGAGGGGCCAAGCCGGAAGGTAGGCCTTCTTGTGCGAATAGTTCAGCAATGTATCGCCTATGACTGCGGATGACTCCCGGAGGCGCCCCCTCGGGAAAGGAGAATAGACGTGTTGGTCAGTGCGGGTTCCCTGCTTCTCAGAATTGTCGTCGGCCTGCTGCTGGCCGGCCATGGCAGTCAGAAGCTGTTTGGGTGGTTTGGAGGCGGTGGATTCGCCGCGACCACCGGCTGGATTGGCAAGATGGGACTGCGTCCCGTCCGGCTCTGGGCGCTGCTCGCCTCCCTCAGCGAGTTTGGCGGAGGCATTTTGCTCGTCCTCGGATTCCTCTGTCCGCTCGGCTCGCTGGCGGTTTCCGCTGCGATGCTCATGGCCATCGCCAAGGTCCATTGGCCAAAGGGAATGTGGGCTTCTAAAGGCGGGATGGAATTTCCCTTGACGAATCTCGCCGTAGCTCTCGCCCTGGCCCTGATCGGACCTGGTCTGTTCTCCATCGATGGGGTCTTGAGAATTGCCCTGCCCGAGCCTTTGACCCTGCTGGGGGGGCTGGCCCTTGTCATCCTGGGAGTCGCAGCGGCCTTTCTCTCTCAGACACGACCAGCAGCCCAGTCGCCGCAACCTGGGGGCAGCAAAGGTTAGAGCCCGGCGAGGGCATTCTCCAGGCGGTCCAGGCTCATTTCACCGAGGCCGGCCTGGAGATTCTCGCTCGGTTGCAAAGGCTTCTGGAACGTACCCCTCTGTCCGCGGCGGCCGCGCGGACCGGTCGCTGCCGCTTGGTTCTCCACCCTATCGGGACGGAGAACCAGCCGATGCTCCTATTTTGGACCAGCCCGCATCCCCTGGTCCGGCCCCCAGCCACATGCAGATAGTGGGGAAAGGGCCGAACGATGAGTTCGGCCCCCGTGATCTTGCGGGTGGATTGTGTCCTCAACCCTGGTCGCCTGCACCCTGGGCTTGTCCCCCGCCCCACCCGGGGCCCATTCAAAGACGACCTTCGCCAGGCGACCGCCAGGATCCGTCCAACCGGCAACTAGGAGGTCGGGGTTCCTTGAGAGTTCGTCCCTTCCGCGCGGATGTAGAAGATCTGAGTCTTCCCACTTTGCTTATCCACGATGGCAATGATTCCGATGGCCGTAACGTTCTGCCCCTGGGTTTTTCCAAAGAGACAGTACGTCCCGGCGAAGCCTCCGGCGGCCGCAGGCGTTCCGATGTCGGCTGTGCCGCAACCCGGCTGTTGGTCCGAGTTCCAACCCGCATTGATCATGCGGTCCGTGCTGTAAAAGGAGCCAACATCATCGGGGCTCTTGGAAGTGGTGAACGCGATGAAGCTCAGGCTGTTCACCTTGCTTCCCCCCTGTGCGCTCTGCGAATAAACGCCGCTCAGGAAGCCCTGGATCATCAGGTTCAGTGCAGGCGGGAGGTCAATGTTGGCCTTCGCGGCGCCAGGAAAGGGTGGTACGTCGGACCAAAGTTGGGAGACCGTTACAGCCTGGTTCCCCGTGGCCTTGTTGACGGCTGAGTTGACTGCTGAATTGACCGCCGTGTTCAGGATACTGCAACTGAGGAGGGTAAGAACTGCCAAAGAGCCAAAGAACGTGATCGGGAGTTTCGACTTCGTCATGGGTGCCATTGCCTGTCTCCGTGGAGTCTTGTTGAGGGTCCGTCCCCGCGAAGTACCGGGTCCAAGCCCAGAACGGATCGGCTGGATTGAGATTGGCGGCCTTCCTCAGAAGAACCAGGTCTATCCAGCAACCGGTGCCAAAACATTGGTGCTCGTGCAACTGTCCGCCCCGTTCCGAAGAGGATGCCAAACTGCCAGGATGATCCTCGACACACTGAGGTCAGAACCCGCCCGCGCCGGCACCCCCTCTCGCAACAAGGGACGTCACCTGGATTACGGTTCTTGGGTGGATGTCAAGTTACGAGCAAGGACTTGGGCGCTCAGCCGGGGCCCAGCCAAGATCCATGACCTGACGACCTTTCGTAGGGCGCATCTCCTCTTCTGGCGATAGCAGCGAGCATTTGGTGCCACGGCCCCTGCCTAACGCCTTGCCTGAGCACAGGGACTGAGGCCACTATTTTAGATAGGAATTCTCATGAATATGCTTAGTGAGAGATTAGAGAACGGAGACGCTTGTTCCTGGGAATCGCGGACGGCTGCGAGACCTGCCCAGCCCCGAGGGATCCTCTATCGCTGTTTCCGGGACGCCAGTTTCCATACACCATCTTGCGGGGACGCCGTCCGCGCCCCCTACCTTGCACCGGGATGAAGATCCGTCCATGAATCCCTCAATCTGAGGCCAGCCCTGCGACTTTCCCGAGCTCCTCGCCTGCAAGATCCCGGCCGCCCTCTCATCCCCGCAGGGGGACGCGATCAGGAGGCCACTCACCCTCCCACTAGTCTGTACTGTTTCGTATTAGTGTTGACAGTAAGAGAGGGCCATGTGACGTATCCTTCTCGTTGCTCACAACAGACGAGGAGGAGCGGACATGACCCTCGAAGACAGTGTATCCTGGCCCGGACGCCAGG
>JBEKHT010000066.1:0-11047 GCA_050012135.1 Anaerolineales bacterium
GCGGGGCTGATCGGCTACCGGTCCTACCGGATGATCGGAGCCAATGTCGAACGGCTTGGGCTGTATGGAATTGGGGCCGCCGCGCATATCATCGCCCAGATCGCCGTGCACCAGGGCAAGCAGGTATACGCCTTCACGAGCCCCGGCGATGCAGAGGCTCAGCGCTTTGCGAAGGACCTGGGCGCCGCCTGGGCCGGCGATTCGACCAGCCTGCCGCCGCAGGAACTGGATGCGGCCATCATCTTCGCCCCCGTGGGACCTCTGGTGCCCGCGGCGCTGCGAGCCGTTGCCAAGGCCGGGGTGGTTGTTTGCGGGGGCATCCATATGAGCGATATCCCCTCCTTTCCTTATGAGATCCTGTGGGGAGAGAGGGTCGTGCGCTCGGTCGCGAACCTGACCCGGCAGGATGGGGAGGAACTGCTTAAGCTGGCTCCCCGGGTCCCGGTCAAGACGGAGGTAGAGCTCTTTCCCCTGGAAGGTGCAAACGAAGCGCTCGAGCGCCTGCGCGAGGGGAAAGTCCGGGGGGCGGCGGTCCTGCACATCTATCCCGAGTAGGCGCCGGTCAAGCGCCCTGGTTGTCTTGAAGGGGACACGAGAACGAGGGCGGGTCCAAGTCCCTCGTCAGATTCCTGGAAGCTTCTCATCGAGCAGACCTCCCAGATCCCCGGCGTGAGGAGGAAACCGGAAGTGAAGGAGAAAGCTGGCTCCCGCCCTTTGGTTTTGTGGGCCTTGATCCTGCTCCAGTTCCTGCTGGGATTGGGGGCCCTGGCGGGCGGAGGAGTCCTCATCCTGGGGCCCGACGGGCATCTCATCCAGATGCCCGTCAGCATGCTGAAAGGCACGCCGTTTCGCGACTTTCTCGTCCCCGGCATCTTGCTCTTTGTTCTTGTTGGGATCTATCCCATCCTGGCCGGATACAGCTTGCTGGCGCGGCCGGACTGGCGCTGGCCCGATCGGATCAACCCCTTCCACCGGGCTCACTGGAGTTGGGCAGGTTCGCTCGCGGCGGGCGTTGTGCTGATGGTCTGGATCGCGGCGCAGGTGATTCTGCTCCGGGCCGTCGCGTTCCTGCATGTCCTCTACTTTGCGTGGGGGATCGCGATGATCCTCTTGACCCTGTCGCCCGGCGTGCGCCGGCACCTCGCGCGGAGGTCCTAGCTCCTCAGGCTCTGATTTGCCCTCGCCGATCAAGGCCGTCCCAAGGAGGACGGCGGACGGCCGTCGCCCTCGGGCGGCGCGTGGCCGCGGCGGGAAGGCTCCGCACCGTTGCCTGCCTTCCGTCCCGGAGCCGGAAGCTAGAAAGGGAAAAGGCCACGGCACCCGTGTCCATGGCCGTTCACCATCCGTGGGCCTCCCGTCCAAACCAGGGTCGAGCCGTTCTTTGGAAAAGGTCCGGCGTTTCGCTTGCGATCGGGTCTCACCGAAGAGGGCGAGGGTTGCCCAACCCCGGCCCGAGGCGCCACGCCCTCATGGCTTCCTCGACACCGCCTCCCGGCTCCAGATCCAGAAGCTGCCCAGCCCAAAGAACAGCATTGCCGTCGCGAACATCCATCCAACGTAGGGCAGGGTCACCAGGAAAGCAATAACGGCAACACCGACCAGCAGGGGCCAGATCCTCTGGTCGCCGAGCCCGGGCCGGGCGGCGTTGAGAATCAGCTTGCCAATCAGCTCGCTGACCGTGATCTTCGTCAGCCAGGAGGTGACCAGCACGAAAGCGAGGATGAGCACCGCGCCGACCACCAGACCCAAAATGACCGCTGCGGCGGCAAGTCCCCCCAAGGTCAGGACGCCGAAGGCCACCCCGGCCAGGACCACCAGAACCAGGAGCGCCAACAAGGCGAAGATGAAGGCCGCGTAGGCTACGATCCCCCAGCCGAGGCTTGGCAAGGGTCGGCCCTGGAGCCTCTGGGCTAATCCCTTGACAAACTTTGGGGCCAACCAGGCCAGAAGTAGTCCGATCAGGGCGAGCGTAACAAATGTCCGCACCAGGCTGAGGAACCAGTTCCACGTTTTCTGGGCGGCAGTCATCGGCCGGGGCACGGCGCCCGCCCCGGTTGATGGCGGGACGCGCGTTACCACACCGCTGACCACGCCGGCGGGGATCGACAAATCCCTGGACTGTGTGTACTCCAGGTTCCCACCGATGCGGGCGGCCGGATCAATGCTGAGGCCATTGGGGACCTTTGGCAACGGGACGGCGGCTTGGGGGGCATAGACCGCCGGTGAGGGTGCATTGCTTCCCGCCTCGCCGACATAGGCTTTGACATTCCCCCCGACCTTGCCGCTCAATCCCAAACCGCCGGCTGCGAAGAGGACATTTCTGGTCATATCACCCGCAAGCATGGCCTGCCCGCCGGCAAAGACCACGTCCCTGCCGATGGATGAGCCCGGGCGCGTCTCCAGGCTCGCGCCCAGTGCCACAACGTCATGGCCGACGCTGGCATTCTCGCCGATGAAAAGGGCCGCGCCGGCGATGCGTGCGCTGTCGCTCACCTTTCCGTTGAGGATGACCGTCTGCCCGGCGGCGATCAGGTCGCCGTTGACGGTGCCATTGACCGTGATGGTGTTTCCCGCCGCGACCAGGTCGCCGTTGACGGTGCCATCCAGGATGATGTTCCCCCCGGCGAGATACAGGTCATCGTTGACCGTCTCACCGGCGGGGATGACGACCTCTTGCCCGCCACGCCCGTCGAAAGCGGCGGCCGGGACGACCACGATCAAGGCCAAGGAAGCGACCAACAAAAGAGAAACCGCGAGTTTCTTGAACATGGGCATCCTCCTGGAAGAGATCTGGTGGCGATGGATGGTTCGGCTCATGAATGAAACACCGGATCCCGCCGGGCGTCGCCTCGCGGACGGGCACAGGCCTGTGGTTCGGTGAGAAGCGATCAATTGCCGTCGATTCTCCGGGCTCGGGAGGACCTGCCGCGATTGAGAAGCGCAGTTTCTCTGCACCCAAAGCAGTCAGCTTTCTTGCGGGCCGTCCTTCACTTGTTTGGACGCCGGCTTGGTTCCCGTTACCTGGCGCCTTGGTCCCCAGTTCCATTCTACCAAGCAGCCGGTGCGAGGCCATTTCGCAAATTCAAGGGTTGAGGCAAGATGGCCTGATGGTCACCCTGCCTTGACAAGAATAGAATATATCGTAAAATTACGATATCATGATCAAGCGCGAGGTTCTGCCCCGCGAGAAACAGCGCCTGGCCAGGATGCTCAAGGCCCTCGGCAATCCCGTGCGCTTTCAGATCATCGAGTTCCTGGCCTCAAACCAGATGTGCATCACTGCCGATATTGTCAAGAACACCCCGCTGGCGCAGTCTACTGTCAGCCAGCATCTGAAAGTCCTGCGTGAGGCGGGGCTGATCCAGGGGGAAATCGAAGGCCCCGCCACCTGCTACTGCCTTGACTCCGATGGCTTCCGGTGGCTCAAGGAACAGATTGGGAACTGGCTCCCGAACTACGACCCGACCTGCCAGACCGCTAGCAAGACCTAGCGCCGGTGGACAGCCTGCGCCGCTCGCGCCGGGAACGGCGCTTTTTCAGAGCCGGATAATCGTATTCTTGCGATAAAGGAGAAGAGCATGGGCACCTCGAATCCGTCTGCGCTGTATTTTGAAGAGGTCGCCGGGCGGTGGGACGCCCTGCGCTCCGGTTACTTCAGCGAAGGGGTACGCGTCTCGGCGATTGCCAAGGCCTACCTGCACCCCGAGATGACCGTCGCCGATGTGGGAGCGGGGACGGGGTTTGTCGCGGAGGCGCTGGCCCCGCTGGTCAAACACGTCCACGTGCTGGATGGCTCGGCGGCCATGCTGGAGGTGGCCCGCAAGAACCTGGGCCGATTCGAAAACCTGGAGTTTCAGGTGGCGGAAGGGCTCTCTCTCCCTTTGCCGGATTCCAGCCTCGACGCCGCTTTCGCCAACATGTACCTTCATCACTGCCCCGATCCGCTCGCGGCCATCCGCGAAATGGTGCGGATTCTGCGGCCGGCCGGGCGCCTCGTCCTCACCGACTTGGACGCGCATACCCACGAATGGTTCAAGACCGAGATGGCGGACATCTGGCTGGGCTTTGAGCGGGACCGGATCCGCCAGTGGTTTGAGGAGGCCGGCCTGGTGAATGTGATCGTGGATTGCACCGGCCAGTCCTGCCATTCCGACCGCCACAGCCGTCCGGAGGAAGGGGCCGAGATCGGCATCTTCGTGGCGACCGGGACCAAGCGCATCCGGGTGCACGACTCCGTGCAGTCCAGCTACGCTGCCCAGGCACTGGAAGGCGGCTGCGGGTGCAGTGATTCGAGCTGCTGCTCCCCGGGCACGGCGGTCCTGGAGGAGGTTGGGACGGTCAAGTGGGACAGCGGCTATTCTCCCGCTGAGAAAGCGGAGATTCCCCAGGAAGCCGCGGAGATTTCGCTCGGCTGCGGCAATCCCATTGCAATGGCGGGGCTCCGCGAAGGCGAGACGGTGCTCGACATCGGCTCAGGCGGCGGGATCGACGTGTTCCTCGCCGCCCGGCGGGTTGGTCCGACTGGGTTTGTGTGCGGAATCGACATGACCCCGGCCATGCTCCAGCGCGCCCGGCAAGCTGCGGAAAAGGGCGGGTACACGAACGTCAAGTTCCAGCACGGGTACGCGGAGAAACTTCCGGTCGAGGATGCTTGGGTCGATGTCGTCATCTCGAACTGTGTCATCAACCTGAGCGAGGACAAGGGCAAGGTGTTCCGTGAAACGTACCGCGTCTTGAAGAGCGGCGGGCGGCTGGAAGTGAATGACGTGGTCTTTGGCGGGGCGGTGCTGCCCGAGGTGAGGTACTCCACCTCCGGATGGTCGGAGTGCGTTTCCGGGGCGCTGCCGGAGGCGGAGTATGTCGATCTGGTGAAACAGGCGGGGTTCAGAGATGTGACGGTCCGCCGCAGCACCAGCGCCGGGATTTCGGCGGGCGTCCCGGTCTATTCTGTCCAGGTATCGGCAAGGAAATAGCCGGGTCCCGATCAAGGAGATTCAGAGTTGGACAAAGAGCGCGTTCTTTTTCTGTGCACGGGAAACTCTGCACGCAGCCAGATGGCGGAAGCCTTCCTGCGCAAGTATGGCGGCGCCAAGTTCGAACCCTGCAGCGCCGGCCTCGAGCCCAAGGGATTGAACCCGCTCACCGTCAAGGTGATGGAGGAAGCCGGCTTCGACCTGTCCGGATACCGGTCGAAAGGGGTGAGCGAGTATCTTGGCAAGGTGCCGATCCAGACCCTCATCACCCTCTGTGACGACGCGGAGGAACGCTGCCCCGCCGTCTGGCCTGGCGCCCGCACCCGGCTGCACTGGTCGTTTGACGACCCGGCCGCTTTGGAAGGCCCGCCGGAGCGGAAGCTTGCCAAGTTCCGGGAAATCCGCGACCAGATCGAACGCCAAATCCAGGTCTGGCTTGCGGAAAGGCCATGAAAGGCCAATCCGCCCCACCCGCAAGCAAATCCCTTTCCAGCCTCGATCGCTACCTGACCCTATGGATCTTCCTCGCGATGGCGCTGGGGGTGCTGATTGGATTCGCCTTGCCCAAACCCGTTGCCGATTTCAACGCGGCGGCCTCCGTCGGCACGACCAACGTCCCGATTGCGATTGGCCTGATCCTGATGATGTACCCGCCGCTGGCCAAAGTCCGCTACGAGGAACTGGGCGACGTGTTCCGCAACTGGAAGGTGCTGGGTCTCTCGCTCGTGCAGAACTGGATCATTGGTCCCATCCTGATGTTCGTGCTGGCCATCACTTTCCTGCGCGGCCATCCCGAGTACATGACCGGGCTGATCCTGATCGGCTTGGCGCGCTGCATTGCGATGGTCATCGTCTGGAACGAGCTGGCGCGGGGCGACACCGAGTACGCCGCCGGGTTGGTGGCTTTCAACAGCGTCTTCCAGGTGCTCTTCTACAGCCTCTATGCCTACCTTTTCATCACCGTCCTGCCCACCTGGTTCGGACTGACCGGCTCGATGGTGAAGATCTCCATCGGGGAAATTGCCAGGACCGTGCTCATCTATCTGGGGATCCCGTTCCTGGGAGGATTCTTGACCCGCCTGATCCTGGCCCGGGCCAAGGGGCGGGACTGGTACCACCGGTCTTTCGTGCCCAAGATCAGCCCGATCTCATTGGGGGCGCTGCTCTTCACCATCGTGGTGATGTTCTCGCTCAAGGGCGAACTGATCGTCACCCTGCCGCTCGACGTGGTGCGGATCGCCATCCCCCTCCTGATCTACTTCGTGGTGATGTTCCTGGTTTCGTTCTTCATGGGCCGCGCGGTGGGGGCGGACTATTCCACGACGGCCACGATCTCGTTCACGGCCGCCAGCAACAACTTTGAACTGGCCATTGCGGTGGCCGTGGCCGTCTTTGGCATCGGGAGCGGCGCAGCGTTTGCTGCGGTGATCGGCCCACTGATCGAGGTGCCGGTCATGATCGGCCTGGTGAACGTGGCGATCTGGTTCCAGAAGCGCTACTTTGGCGGAGGGCCCTCGCCTTCCCCATTGACGCCAACGGCTGGGCCGGGACCCTGACGGCCGTAGGAAGAACGGGTGGGGCGCGAAGATCCAGGGCTTGCCGTCAGGCGCAACCAGCCGGGCCCCCGAGGGAGATGGCCGAGGGGATTTTCAACGGCCGCATGGCCCATCTGTCCTCCCGTCCAAGAGGGGGACCCTCTCACGTGGAGCAGGGGAGGGAGAATCGCCGAGGCTTGGTTCCCGGAGGCGAGAGCGGTCCGGATACGATCAACGTCGAGCCGGCCTGAGATGTCCAGAATGCAGGCGGTTTCTCCGTCCGTGACGGACGGCCACGCCCAAGAAGGATAACCTCAGCCGTCAAGACTTCGGCCTGCGGCGATCCCCTTCGCTCCTATCCTTCGGCGATCCGCCGGACTGCCTGGGCCGGCCCTCCTCGCCAGAGGACGCGAAAAGGGGATCGACGCTCCGGGGGCTCTCTACGCTGGGAAACGAAATCCCTTCTGACCCTGAGGGACTCGAGGAGGAGCGCAAATCCGCAACGCAGGCGCCCCCAGTAAGTCGTGTGGAGCGGGCAGGACTCTTACTTGCGCGCCCCAGGGCCTGGGCTGGACGCCTCCAGGGGCCGGACGCGCACCATGACCAGAGAGGCAGCGGCCTTGCGCAATTCAGCGGCGTCAAAGGACCCGTCCGGCTTCCTGTGCACCCCGTATGACCGAATCAGGCCGGGAAAACCCTGCAGGTAAAGGGCAAGCGCTTCGCAGAGAAGCTCGAGATCCGCTTGGCCGACCAGCAGGCCGGCCTCGGCTCGCAGTCGCTGTCGGCGCAGGAGAATCTCCACGGGCGCGTCACCCTTCAGGTTGCGCCACCAGGTCTTGTGCTCGGGCGAGCCCGGCAGGATGTAGATCGCGTTCCCGCTCTGGACATACTGGACGGGGAGCGTGTAAGTTGCCCCGCTCTTCCGCCCCCGGTAGCGGATCAGCAAGACGTCCGCGCTCAGCATTCCGTGCAGCGGGGACCGCAGGATCAGGCCCACGACAGGGTTGGCGATGTGGTTCATGAACCACACGGCAGGGGAACCCGGACGGGAACGAAAGCTCCGAGGTTTGTCCGTCATGATGAACTCTTTTCTCTGTGTGAACGGCATCCCGGGTGATCCGGCCTGCGTGGATGCGGCAGATTACGCGCGTGTCACGCGCCTCCCGTTCCAGCGGGTGGGCGGAGCCGTAGTACCGGGGGCAGCCGGTATGTCGGCGGGGATACGGTCGACATGCGCGAGTGCGCCCTCGGGTCAAGAGCTCCGCCTGGGCGCGGATCTCGATGGGGCGGCTGGCGTCCTGCGGATCCACGATCAGGAGGCTCACCCGCGAGTCCCCCCTCAGGTTGCGCCCCTCTTGCCGCTTGAGGGCCGTGTTCATGTGGGCGCATTCGCCATCGTAACCGCTCCAGACCAGGCTGGACCGAGGCTGGCCGTCGGGCATCAGGGTGGTCAGGAAACCGGGATGGGCTCCGGTCAGGAGATCCAGGTCCGAGGCAGGAATTGGAAACGCCTTGGGCATCAGCTCCTCATCTGCCTGTCGCGCCCGGAACGGTAACGTGGGTCGGCAGGATCTTGCTCAGGACGGGCATCTCTTTCTCCTGCCGTTCCACCGAAACGCATTCCCCAAAGAAGGGCTTGCTCCCCGTAGGTCCCTGGGAAGGCCCGTCACACCTGACAGGATACGCTCATTTCAATTCCATCCGGAGTGCACTTCACAGGCGACGGCTCCGATCCGGTCGGTCCCCGGGTTTCAGGAAGTAGAGCTCAAGGAAGTAGAAGGCGAAGGCCAGGATGAAATTCGTGGCCATCCCGTGCGAGTCGCCGTCATTTTGGAAGCCGGAAAGGACGAAAAGCAAGCCTGTGCTGGCCGCCAAGACCGTGCTCAAGAAGGCGAGCGAGCCGAATACCTGCAGGGTTCGGACTTTGCTGGCCAGGGAAAGGACCCAGGCGAGGACGGAGAGGATCACCAGCAGGCCTCCCAGGACGGCATGGATCACGGCCAGGGTCCCGGCCTGCCCGAGCGCCGCCGACAAGGCAGCTAGGGAGAATCCGAACGGCGCCAGCGAAGGGGGGCCTGCAAGGTTGACGGCCATCCCAAACTCGAATTGGAGAGCCAGCAGAACGAGGAGGATCGGAACCAACACGCGCAAAGACCGGGATTGATTCGCTGACCTCATGAGGATCTCCAAGACTCTCCGCTGTACTAATCCGGAAATGGCCTTCCCTGCGTTGGGCACCTGCCATTCAAGCAGAACTTTGACGGAATGGCAAGCGGCCCGAGGATGTCCGCCGCAGGCCCCTGGCGTGTCTTGAGGCAGCAACTCGCGACCACAGCCGCAGGTCCGGGGCCATGAGCACAGCCTGCGTTGCCTTGCTGTCAGTCACCGGAAGGGCCGCCCTAGCCAGGGTCAACCATCGCACTCCATCACGAGGGATGAGGATAAACGGGGCCGTGGGCCAAATCGCAAGCGGGGATCCTGTCAGAGGCCAAGCGGAGGTGGATTCCCGAGCGGGTATAGACTTGGGGGGTGAGGCCCCCCACTCGGGGTGATGGTCCAAGGGTCTGGTCGTCCTCGCGTCGCCGCGTGGACCGCCCCGGCGAACGGAAGGAAACTAGTATGACGGCAGAAGATAGTTTCGCAGCCTGGCTGCTGGACGCCGCAACCCCTTCGATCCGCTACCGGACGCTGACCGACCTCGTTGGGCTGCCGGCAGACGATGCCCGGGTGCGCGCCGCGCGCCGGGCCATCATGACCGGCGGGCCCGTTCCCGCGATCCTCGGCGGGCAGACGAAGAGCGGAAAGTGGCCGGCCGAGCACAGCTTCTACACTCCCAAGTACGTCAGCACGCATTGGAGCATGATGCTGCTGTCCGAACTCGACGTCGAACCCGGCGATCAGCGTTTTCGGAAGGGTGCCGAGTACATGCTGGCCGCGACCTCGGAACAGAGGAGCAAGTCCCGGAATGCGCTCCAGGGCCCGGGCTGGTCTTGCTTCTGGGGCAACCTGTTGCGATACGCAATAACCGCCGGCTTCGCCGAGGATGCCCGAGTGGGAGAGATCATCCGATACGCCTGCGAGGATCTAGAGCGCGGTCCCTGCCGCTGCCGCGCCAATGGAGGGCAACCTTGCGCCTGGGGCGCCGTGCGCACCCTGTGGGGCCTGGCCGCAATCCCGAAGGAGATGCGCACCGGCGCGGAGGAGGGTGCGATCGCTCAAGGGTTGAGGTTCCTTTTGAGTTCCTTCAACCTTCTCGAAGCGGACTACCCGACCTCGGATCGGGGCCGGGTCAGCCCCTTGTGGTTCAAGCTCAGCTTCCCGCTTTTCTATCAGGCCGATATCCTTTTCGCCCTGCGCGTCCTGGGAGAGCTGGAAGCTCTCGATCATCCCGGCGCGCGGGCCGCGCTGGATTGGCTGGAGGGACGGCGGGGCCGGGACGGTCGCTGGCATGGCACCAGCCCCTTCCGCAGCCGCACGTGGCGCCAGCTGGGGGATCGAGAAGAAACGGACCGCTGGGTATCGCTCCATGCCGCGCGTGCCTTGCAGCAGGCCGGCCGGCGCCCGGTTCTTGGGGCGGAAGCGTAATTCTCTATTAGATGAAGGTGCACTAAGTGGGTCGCGGCGTGTGCTCAGCCGGTTCTTTATTGACTAATCGCTTCGACCTCAGGGCTGGGCCAAGGACCCGCAAGGGTCAGGCTCGCCCCAGGCGATGGATAGGCGGATGGCAGAGGGCCCCGTCTTTCGGCGGATCCCAGCACTGGTGCAGTTTCATTGCAAAAAAAGAATCGAGGCGTTCTGGGCGCCGTTGCGGGTAGGATGGAGATGAAGCAAGACCGTCACCCGGGAGCCCGGGCATCATTCTTGCGGGCCGCTGGTCGACCATCCGGGGGGTGGGCCTTGGGGATCTGAATCCGAGGCGGCCGGGAAGGCTCGTGTTGGTGTGGTTCCCACCGCCTGAGACGTTCTCCTGACGAGAGGTGACCCATGCTGGCTGGGATCGGGAAACCCGTTTTCAATTCCTTCTGGCGCCTTTTTCTGGGGGGCACGCTTCTGGCCACCACAATCTTCATTCCCCAAGCGGCGGCGAGTGCGTCAGTGGGCGCGAAAAATTGCCAATGCGTCGACTACGTCATGAACCGATATCACCTGACGGGCCGGGCGGGCGCCGGCAAGAACATGGGTTCGCTGCTGATCGCCAATGGGTTCAGCCAGGTGGGAACCCCCAGGGTGGGCGAGGTGGTTGTCTTTCAACCGAGATTTGGCCATGGCATCTGGAGCACCGGCCACGTGGCGGTCATCGTGAAGGTGCAAACCTGGACCTATGGAAAGACCTACTGGCTGACGACCTTTCGGGGAGCCAATCAAGGCTACGCCCAGTCCACCGAGGACGGCTGCAAGAACATCTCGAACATGACGATCCTATACCCGAAGAGTTGGGGGCCCAGCTACATCGCTTACTTTGCGCGCTAGAGCCGGTAGCCGCCCGGCCAGCCTGAAGAAAAGAGGCGAAGCCGGGGCACCTCCTCCGAAGGCTGGAAG
>JBEKHT010000067.1:0-10684 GCA_050012135.1 Anaerolineales bacterium
TCCCCCTGCTGGGAGGATCGCTGGTGCTCTTCCTGCTGGGCGCCGCCTTTGGTTTCTACCTGCTGTTGGGCATGATCCGGGTGTTGATCGCCCTCTACCCGAAGGAAGTTCAATTCCTGCCCTCCGCGGATGACTACATCTCCTTCGTGACCTTCTTCCTCCTGGCCTGCGGCCTGGCCTTTCAGTTGCCGACGTTGATCGTCATCCTGGTCCAGCTTCGCATTCTCAATTCCAATTTGTTGAGGAAGCAGCGGCGCATCGCATACTTTGCGCTTTTTGTTTTTGCCGAGATCATCACCCCCGTTTCGGATCCGATCGTGGCCCCGCTCACGGTCATGATTCCCCTGATTATCTTGTATGAAGCCAGCATCTTCCTGGCCGTCCGCATCGAAAAGCGGCGCCCAGTTCCAGGCCTGGCGAGGTCTGGCTCGTAAGGAAAGAGGAGAGGCGGTCCCCCCGGAGAGGCTCCTGGGGCGAGTCGCCCCGATCGCACCTGTCTCAACCGCCCATCACCGCCTTCAGACCAAGAGAGGGACCATCGCGGCAGGAAGCCATGGAGCGCCCTGGCCGTCCGGTCAAGGGGTGACCCGTCAATCCAGCGAGGACGGGTCCCTGGCTCGTCGCGGCAGGTCCGGGATGAGTGCCGACTCTCGATCCAGGATCAAACCAGAGAGCGCGCGAAGCTCGCGCAGGTTTATCCGCGCCGCTCGCTGGCGAGATAGCATTCACACCCTCGTGGGGGCCCCCTCAAGGATCCCCCTCCTGGGCAGCAGGAGCGAAGCCTGTGCACATTCGACCCATGCAGCCGGACGACCTGGAGTTCGCCTGCCGCTGTGCAGGACAGGAAGGCTGGAGGACCGAGACCGGCCCCGAGTTCGAGGCGGACCTTGAATATGATCCATTGGGTTGTTTTGTCGCCGAGGAGTCGCAGGGGCCTGTCGGCCTGTGTATTTCCGTCACCTATGGCGCCGTGGGCTTCCTGGGCGAGTTGATCGTCCTTCCCTCGCACCGCCGAATTGGAATTGGATCGGCCCTTTGCGAGCGCGCGCTGAGGCATCTCAAAGATCAAGGCGCCGAAAGCATATTCCTTGACGGGGACGAGAACGCCATACCTATGTATGAGCGGTTCGGGTTCCGCAAGCTCTTCCGCCGTCCTCGCTTTGCGGGACCGGTTGCCTATGGCTCGGACCGAGCCGTCCGGGGAATGCTGGCTCAAGATCTGCCTCAGGTGGAATCGCTGGACCGGGGTACCTTCGGAGCAGATCGATCTTTCTTCCTTCGCAGGAACTTCGCGCTCTACCCGGAGCTGTGTGCCGTTCTTGAGGACCGCGGGCAAATCCTCGGGTTTGTCATGGGCCATCCGGGTTCTGAGTGTGTGGCCGTGGGGCCGTGGATAGCGCACCCCGACATGGTTCGGCCCGGGAGGCTCATCGAAGGCTTGGCGGCAACGCTGAGGGGAACGAGCGTCAGCCTGGGGGTCCTGGGAAGCAATGCGCGGGCAACTCAAGAGGCTCACACGCTTGGACTGGAAGAATCAAGCGGAGAGACCTGGCGAATGGTGTGCGGGCCTGCTGGCCACCTCGAAGATGAACGCTGGGTTCTGGCCATTGGATCACCGGCGCGCGGATAGCAACCCACCGGGTGAGGAGTCAGATCCCGTTCAGGTTCCCCGCGTCTGCGAGCGACCCTCGGTCCCGACCCCATCCCGTCGAAGGAGAGGGGCAGGCTTCATCCCCGTTCGGTGCGGACCTGGGGGCCTATCTGGGAAGCCTCTCCCTCCTTCACCTGACCCTCCGGAATGTGCTCTGCTCGAACCGCGAGAAAAGGCACCCGGCGCACAGACCCGTCCGTGCCTTCCTGATCGAACCGGGCGCGGGAGGCCTGACTAGTGACTGTTCATCCTCTGAAAGATTTGATCCAGATCTTCCCGTGAGCCCCTGCGCAGCCCTTGCGCCTGCCCGATCGCCAACTCATATTCATCCTCGGCCAAGCCTTTGAGGGTGGCAGTCGCGACCTCTTCGGGCGGGATGCCTCTTTCCGCTTGCCCTCGGCCCTGCCGGGCGCCCCTGTCCAAGTTCGTGTCGACCGTCGGGGGAATCACCTCAAAGACCCTGACCGACGTGTCCCTCAACTGGTGTCGCAGGGACAAGCTGAAGGAGTGGATCGCCGCTTTCGTTGCGCAGTAGACCGGCATGATCGCCAAGGGGATGAAGCCTAACCCGGAGGAGACGTTGACGATCGCGGCCGACTCCTGCCTCATAAGATGAGGGATGAATAGAGCGGTGAGATGCACCGGTCCGAGAAGATTGACCGTGATCTCATCCTCTCCCGCCCGGAGGTCCTCCGCTCCCTTGCGGAAGTCGATCTGCCGCTGAATACCCGCGTTGTTGACCAGGATGTTTAGGTCCGGGAAACCTCGCGTCGCCCAATCCAGCAGGGATTGCCTCCCGGCCGTGTTGGCGACGTCGCACTGCAGAGTGTTCAGCTTGGGCAGCTTGCGCCGCGCCGCGTCCAAGACCTCTTTCCGTCGGCCACAGATCAAGACTTGATTGCCCTCCTTCAAAAGGACCCCAGCCAAGGCAAGACCGATCCCGGTGCCGCCACCCGTGATCAAGATCGTGTTTCCTGTGGTCTTCATCCCTGCCTCCGGACTTCAGTAGAAAAGCCACCCTTCGACCCATCCTGCCAGGAAGAGAAGCATTGGGCTTCCTGCTTCGAAAGAGCAGCGAAGCTGGCTCCGACTGGCCGGACATGTCCCGGGTCTTGTGGGATGGTCCGTGGTTGGTCAGGCTGCCAGCCGCCTTGCCTCACTCACTTTTTCCGGGATCGCGGCCTTGGCCCATGCCTCCGCATTGTGCGGAATCATACCAGCCATGCCTGGCCGACCTCCAGGAACGCAGGAGGCACGGTGCCGGCCCGCGTCGCCTCCCCCGGCCTCCGCCCGCCATCGGGCCGGTCAAGGGATTCTTTCCCGGCGACTCGGAAGCGGCCGCAGTGGGGATCCGCAGACTCACGTCCAGCGCAGTGTTCGGATTCTCGTCGGCCTGGGTCCCCGAGATGCCGATGCCTGGGAGGGACCTGCGGCGCAGAAGGCCCAGACGCCCCGTGCGCTTGGACCCTTTATCCCTCAGAAAGTGCGATGCATGTCGGCATCTCAGGAGAGCAGGATGCTCAACGCTACCGCCAAGTTGGGGTGTCCGGGCGCCAGCACAGACCTCGACATGGCGGCACCCGCCTATGACGTTGCCTCCAGTTTCTGTTGACAGTCCAGCTGGGGACTTGCTTTGGAAGGGAGGGTTGAGGGAAGGCCGTCCATCTGAGGCGCAACGGACGGATCAGGAAGACCGAGCGGCCCTGGCCTGGAATCCAGGGCCGCTCCAGGTATCTGCGCTAGGTCAGGTCAGGACCCGATCCCGCGTTTCATTTCGTCATACTGCTCTTTGGTGATTTCCCCTCTGGCATAGCGGCGCTTCAGAATCTCGATCGGCGTTTCAGAAGCCGGGGGAAGTACTCCGCCTCCTGCGCCGCGTCCCCCCGGCTGCACCAGCGAGACCACAGCCAGGACGATCAGCAGGAAGAAAAGAAATGTCACCAGGGTACCAGCCAGCCCGAATCCACCCATCCTGTAGGGACCCATCATGCCCCGGTAGCCATACGCGAGAGGAGCCCGGGTTGCCAGCGGGACAATTACCGCAGCGGCGGCTCCCAGTACGAGAACCACGACGAGCACGATGAGAACGATCGATACCGCCTTGCTCATATCCGCTACCTCCTGAGTTCCCTGGCACGTCCAGTGACGTGCCAGGCAGCACCGTTTGCAACTGTTTCTCTACGGGGATGCCTCCGCCTCCGGGTGAAACGAGCCTTCACTCAGGCGGTTGGCCGCACCCCCAGAGTGAGGGACAGGTCCATCTGTTTTCCGTTTCTCTGGACCGTCAGGGTGATCGTCTGCCCAGCTTCAGTCGAGCCAGCCACATACGTGAGCAGGTCGTCCATGCCGTGGATCGCGGTTCCATTGATCGCGGTGATGACATCTCCTCCCACGCGCACCACCTGCCCGTTCAGCGTGACCGACTGACTGCTGCCCAGCAGTCCGGCCTTGGCCGCCGGCCCACCAGGGGCGACGTCCTCGATAAGGGCACCTCGAGCGTTTGGATTCAGCCCCATGGCCTGTGCGAGAGCGGGGGTCAGGGTCGTGCCGCTGATCCCAAGATAGGGGGTTTGGTGCTGACCCGTCTGGATCAATGAGGGAACCACCTTGCTCACGATGCTCGCCGGGATGGCGAAGCCGACCCCCGAAGAAGACTGCGAGGCCGATTCAATGGCTGAGGTCACCCCGACGACGTAGCCATTCTCGTCGAGAAGGACCCCGCCGGAGTTACCCGGGTTGATGGGCGCATCCGTTTGAATCACATCGGGAATGGAGTAGCTCGCTCCCTGAATGGAATTGCTTTGCACTGGCAGACTGCGCCCGAGTGCACTGATGATCCCGACGGTCATCGTGTTTTGCTCCCCGAAGGGATTGCCAATGGCAATTGCGATCTGTCCCACCACGACCTTCGAGGAGTCGCCTAGCTGCACGGGGTGAAGCAATCCCGAGGGTGCACTGACCTGAATGACCGCCAGGTCAGTGTTGGGGTCGGTTCCCACGACCTTGGCCGGCACGGTCGTGCCATCCGGAAAAGTTACCTGGACAGTTTGAGCGCCGTCCACCACGTGATTGTTCGTCACGATGTGTCCCTGCAGGTCCCACACGAAACCCGACCCCAGGGCCTCCTGGGTACCCCCAAAACGAGTTTGGGCACTTTGCTCCACGTTGATTGCCACGACCGACGGGCTGACCCGCGCGTAGATCTGTTCCAGCACCTGTTGATAGGCATCCAGTGTCGTTGCCGAGGTCGTGACCGGGTTCTGGGAGGATCCGCTGGCCGCGATGGCGGGAGCGGGCTGCGCCACCACGGCCGCCGAAGATGACGGAACGGCTCCACCCACCAACGCCGAGGGGGAGCAAGCGCTGGCGATGATTGAGCCGAGCGCGGCAACCGCAACGACGCTGAAGAGTTTGAGATTCTGGTTCATTCTTGATACTCCTTTAGATGTTTTTTTTCAGACTTCCAGCCCATGTGTCTACCGAGACTCTGATGGTTCTCCGAACCTTTCGGCCGGCCCTCCATTCGATCAGCCGACCGGCGGACATGGTTTCCTCAATGTGGGATCCCCCCTTTCTGACAAAGCGCGATCTCCTGGTGGCATCACGACCTCAGAAACGGTTGAATGGCACACGATCAACATAACTTCCTCGGACCGCGATGTCAAACCGGCAGGAGACCTTCAGTGGACTGTTTCTTGCGCCTCCGCGGTCCCGGGTCCCGGTCTTGCGGGGATCCGGGTCCTCCGTGGCCAAGGCGGGGCCTCTCGGATGCCTTCCGGTCCTTTCTGTTGCAGTTTCCCATGAGAAGATGACGACCCCATTAACTTCTTCCTTAGAGTTAGATTACAAGGCCGCCGGAAGGGACCTCACGGCCGGGGCTGGATTCCGCGCTGGCGGGTGGGGCCAGGGCAGGATGGAGGGTGCCGGGGTGGTCACCGCCGCGCCTGGGCTCTTTACGACCCGGTCCCCCTGCCTTCACCCCACCCCCCGCTACCTCGTTCCCCGTGCCATTGCTTGACCCAAGCTCCACCGGCACCCTTTGGCACCCTCACGGGAGAAACGGGGAGGGCCGTGGTTTCCGGTTGGGAACCTTTGCGGGCAATGCCTCGTCTCTATGTTTAAGAGGAGGAGGCCATGAAGACCTTCCGGCAACCCATGTTTGCCCTCACGCTCGTCTCGCTGATTGTGGCCAGCAGTTGCGGGCCTAAGCCCAATGTCCCGCCGGCCACCGCCGGCCCGACTTCTCCAGGGACGGGAAATGTTCGCCCTGCCAGCGTTGCGGTCGCCCAGTCCATGGCGCCGCGCGCCAAGAACCCGCCCGTGCCACCCGAGGACCTCAGGGCTTTGGCAGCCGGAAACGCCCAGTTCGCCTTCGACCTTTACCGATCGCTGCGCGGTGGAAAAGGCAATCTCTTCCTTTCTCCGTACAGCATCTCTATCGCGCTGGCGATGACATTCGGCGGGGCCGAAGGAGCTACCGCGAGCCAGATGGCCGAAACAATGCACTTTGCTCTTCCCCCCTCCTCGTTGCACCCGGCATTCAACGCCTACTCGCAGGACCTTCAGGCCCGCGCTGCGGCCTCGAAAGGTGGTACGCCCTTCGAGCTGAGCATCGCCAATTCCCTCTGGGGCCAAAAGAACCTGCCCTTCCGCAACGACTTTCTGGATTTGCTCGCGGAGAACTATGGGGCAGGACTGCGGCTGGTGGATTTCGCCTCCAACCCCGAGGCCGCTCGACTGGCAATCAACCAGTGGGTGAGCGATGAGACCAAACAGAAGATCCTTGACTTGATCCCGGCCGGTGCCGTCGACCCCATGACGCGCCTCGTGCTGGCCAACGCCATCTATTTCAAGGCGGGATGGCAGAGCGCCTTTGACAAGGACGCAACCCAGTCCGAGCCCTTCCACCTCTTGGACGGCTCGACCGTGAAGGCCTCGATGATGAAGAAAACGGGGCAGTTTGGATACGCGCTGATGAGCGGGTACAGGGCCATAGATCTCCCGTACCAAACCGGGAGTCTGTCGATGTGGATTCTTCTGCCGGACCCGGGCCAGTTCCAACCGGTTGAACAGCAACTGAATCCCGGCCTGATCGCGGATCTGGCCGGTAACGTGAAGTACGGCTCCGTCGACCTGGGCATACCGAAGTTCAGCTACGAATCATCCTTCAATCTGAACGAGACGCTGAAAACCCTGGGGATGACAGACGCCTTTGATCCGGACCGGGCCGATTTCTCCGGCATGGACGGGGAACACGACCTGTACATCGGTAACGTGATGCACAAGGCCTTTGTGTCGGTCGATGAGAACGGCACCGAGGCGGCAGCCGCCACGGCGGCAGCCATGGAGGCGAGTGCGGTGGAAGCTGGTGCTCCGATCACCTTCACCGTCGACCGACCTTTCATCTTCTTCATTCGTGATGACCAGACTGGAAGCCTTCTTTTCGTGGGGCGAGTCTTGGACCCTACCGGCTAACACCGCCCCCGCCACTTTGAAAGGAGCCCGCCGCCAAGAGCGCGCGGGCTCCTTGTTTGTCGCGCCCCGTCCCCGCAGGCCCCTGGGCGAATGGCGGCGCGCTGAGGCCCTTCCGGAAAGGGCGGGATCTTCAACCCGCCTGAAGTGAGGCCGCAGACATAAGACGATTTCGTGAGGCTTTCTGGCGGGCGACCTTCGCGAGCCCCTGCCGGGGCCGCTCCCCGTCCGGACTCAGGGCAGCCACGCGGCGCTGAAACACGGGTAGAATCGCCCTTCGTGGAACCGCAAATCCCTGACAATGGAGCGCCCCTGCCATGATCACCGTACAAGCCGCTATTCTTGGCATCGTTCAAGGCTTGACCGAGTTCATGCCCATCTCGAGTTCCGCCCACCTCATCATTGTCCCCTGGCTGTTTGGCTGGAAGGACCCTCTCCTGGATAGCCTCCAATTCGATGTGGCCTTGCACCTGGGGACGCTCCTGGCGGTACTTGTCTATTTCGCCTCCGATTGGGTTCGGCTCATCCGGGCAGGAGTGGCAAGCCTGGTTCAGCGGC
The DNA here is from genome assembly GCA_050012135.1 of Anaerolineales bacterium. GTDB lineage: Bacteria > Chloroflexota > Anaerolineae > Anaerolineales > RBG-16-64-43 > JBEKHT01. The sequence continues at coordinate 7,682 of JBEKHT010000067.1, forward strand.
GGATTGGAAATGACCCGGACCGTCGCCTAGCATGGCTCCTGGTCATCGGATCCCTTCCGGGGGGGATCGCCGGGGTCCTAGGCGAAAGCAAGATCGAGCAGTTGTTCCACCAGCCGAATACCCCCATTAAGGCATCCGCTATGATCGTGATGGCCATCATCATTGTCCTCCTGGCTCTTTGCTTGTTCGCCGCCGAACGGCTGGCGAAGCACACCCGAAAAATGGATTCCCTGTCGCTGCGGGATGTGCTGGTGATCGGCGTGGCCCAGGCCTTTGCGATCTTCCCCGGCGTTTCCCGTTCGGGCAGCACGATCACCGCAGGGTTGGGGGTCGAGCTGGAGCGAGAAACGGCCGCCCGCTTCTCTTTTCTGCTGGGCGCCCCCATCATTGCGGGCGCGGGTCTCAAGAGCCTTTGGGACCTCTACCAGCAGGCGCAGGCGGGAGGTGCCTTCAGCCAGGCCGAATGGAACCTCGTCCCGATCGGCGTTCTTGCGGCAGCCGTCAGCGGCTTCTTCTGCATCCGCTACTTGCTGCGCTACCTGCGGCAACACTCGACCGACATATTCGTCTATTACCGCTGGGCGCTGGCCGCCCTGATCGTACTGGTCGCGGTTCTGCGGGGATGAGGCGGGAGGACCAGTCCCACCGGGTGAGACGCCCTGAACTCAGGCGGGCTGAGATTGTTGGAGGGGCTCTGGGGTAACGCGGGGGAAGACGAGTACCAGCAAACACCCGCGGCCCGTCCTGCCAGCCTGTCCGCTCTGCCAGATCCTGCCCGCTTTGCAACCGCTCCCCTTGAGAACCGGGGCCATCGGCTAGCCAAGCTCCTTGCCCCCACCGGAGCTCATTGGAGTCGTGGAATCCGAAAAAGATAACCGCTGCGTGCGAGGAAAGGAGTTATCGGTGGGCGCCTATCGATCTTCCGTCAGGGAAGAGCCGATCCGTCTGTTCCGTTCGGACTTCCTGGAGTTCTTTAGTCACATGAGCCCATGGGTCGTTGCAGCGATTTGGACACCAATCATCGTCTTCTTCATCGCCTCCTCGCTGATGCAGACAGCACCCGGCTGGTCGCTCCTTTACGCCCCATTGGGGATTCTTCTCGGTTGGTTCGCCTGGACACTGGTCGAGTATGCCATGCACCGGTTCGTCTTTCACTATCACGCGAAGAGCGAGCGGGTGAAGAGGCTGGTTTTCATTGTGCACGGCGTGCATCATGCGCAGCCGATGTGCCGCACCCGGTTGGTGATGCCTCCGGCCGTCAGCCTTCCCATGGCGATCATCTTCTATGGGTTCTTCCAGCTCCTCATTGTCCGGGTGATCGGTGCCCGAGCCTGGTTTGACCCGGTCTTTGCGGGTTTCGTGGGCGGCTACCTGGTCTATGATCTCATGCACTACGCCATTCATCATGCCGCGATCAAGAGCGGTCCGTTCCTGGCGATTCGCAACCACCACCTGCGCCATCATGGGCGCCACGATTTCATGCGCTTTGGTGTGACTTTCCCGCTTGGGGATTACGCTTTCGGCATCATGCCGAAGGGCGATTGACCGGCGCTCGCGGAGCAGACAGCAGATGACGACCTTCCCCCGTCGAGGGCCCGGACCGGATCTGCCTTGCGCTTCGATTCCGGCTTGTGGGCGATCTCAAAGTGGGCTCTCCGCGAAAGCAGGGTCGCCAAGTCCTTCCAAATGTGGCCCGCGTTGCCCGCGTCCACGCTGGACCTTCCTTCAGGGAGAGACACGGTGGACGTCTCCCAAACTGCCCGAGGAATCTCCCCGTTCAGTCCAGGGGAACCCGATCCAGCGTTTGACCGACCTCCGCCTTCACCCAGCGCTTCCCCGTCAACCTTTAGGTTCACCGAATCTCTTGTTGGAGCAACAATTCCAGTACTGGGGGAAACGCAACCGGTTCGCGATTGAGCTTGTGGGACGGGTTCAACCCCGCCCGGGACCGGATCGCCAGCGGGGGGTATCGGGACCGGGCCGATCCATCTCAGGCAACGCGGCAGGACTGGTTCCAAGCGGCCAGGACCGCCCCTCCAAATCTCTGGAACCCGCCGACGTCCCCGCCGTGATTCTCCGCACAGGAGGCCGAATTCCATGGAAGTCATTCGCAACGTGCACCATGTTCCCGGGATCGTTGCAAACCCCTATCTGATTATTGATCCAGAAGGTTTGACATTGGTCGACGCGGGTTTGCCAGGTAGCCACAAGAAGATCCTCCGTTACATCGCCAGTTTGGGGCATCGCGCGGATGATCTTAAATGCATCTTGATTACCCACGCCGATTTTGACCACGTCGGTGGACTTACGGCTCTCAAGTCCGCGAGCGGGGCCAAGGTGTATGCCCACCCAATTGAAGCCGAGGCGATTGCGGCCGGACACTCCTCACGTGAGCTGAAGCCCAAGAATCCTCTGCTGAGGCTGTTGTTCCGGCTGACCAGCCAGCTCGTCAGGGTCTCCCCCATGAAAGTGGATGGATTCTTGAATGACGGCCAGGTACTGCGGGCCCTGGGTGGCCTGCGTGTGCTCGCGACACCCGGTCACACCCCGGGACATGTCTCCCTATTCTCGGAATCCACCGGCATACTTTTCTCGGGGGATTCGCTCATCTCAACCAAGGAAGGCCTGCGCGGCTCCCAGGGCGCCAACACATGGGACCAGGCCCAGGCGGACAACTCGGTGAGGGCGCAAGCGGCCTTGGGTGCCCAGATCATCTGTCCAGGACATGGCCCCGTCGTATTCGGGGCGGCAGGCAAGATCCCGCCAGCCTGAAAACAGCACGCTTTGAGCGTCCGAAGACCGAGGGTGCTCGGAGCGTGCCCTGGCCGTCTTCTCGGCAGCCTTCTGGAGGTCCAGGAGAGCCGCGCAGTCCTGAGGTGTCAACACCGGTTCAAAATTGACCCACCTTCACCGGTTGAAATTTGACCCATCCCCCCATGGGTGGGTCAGTCGGCGGTAGTTCCCTGGGCAGGTTTTTCCTTGGGACCTGCGAGTTTCTTGTCT
>JBEKHT010000068.1:0-10425 GCA_050012135.1 Anaerolineales bacterium
GATGGCACCAGTGGAGGCCAATTCGACCTTGTCGGTACCCGGGGACCATTCCCCCATGTTCCGAGCATCGGCTAAGTAGTCAAACACGAACTCGGGAGGGGCATTTATGTAAATGCCAAAGAAGGATAATTGCCCACGCGGCATCTTGGTTGTCCCGGCCGGGGATTAGACTTGGTGCTCTCTTTATCCGGGTCGCAATCGCGGGATCCGGCCCTCTCCCAGAAGCACCCGAGGGCCTCTTGTCCCGCAGGTGGAGCCTAGCCTCCGGACGCATCGGATCCTGCGGCGCGCCCCGCCCTCAAGACGTCTCCGCAATTGCCCCCCAGCGACGACGCAGAAACGTGCTGATTGCCTCCGCCACAAGGATCGGCTGCTCCAGCATCACCATGTGCCCTGCTCGGGGGACCTCGATCAGTTCAGCGTCGGCCAGCTTTTCAGCCAGGAACCGACTGTATTTCACAGGGGTCATGCGGTCCTCCTGCCCGCATATGATGAGAGCCGGCGTCCGGATCCTCTCCAGATCGGACATCACGTCAAACGCATTGCAGGCCAGAAAGTCTCCATGCAGAACCGTGAAGCGAGTCTGCTTCATCCTCTGAGCGGCTGGTTGCCTTAGGCTTCTTGGGGCATCTTTTGAGTAAGACCAGCTGATGATTTGATCCACCGTCCGCTGGAAGGTGCCCTCCTGACGAGTTCCTTCCAGGATTTCCTCGGAGACCCGCAGGCGCGCCCCCGTCCCGACCAGCACCAGACCCGCTACCCGCTCCGGGTTGGTCAGCGCGATCCACAGGGCAATCGCTCCTCCCATGGAACTCCCAGCCAGAACCGTCTTCTCGAGGCCACACTCCCCCATCCAGTCGACCAAGGCCTCGGCGTAGGCCGAAACGCTTTGCCGCCCGACCCCTTCCGATTGGCCATGCCCGGGCAGGTCGATCGCGTAGATCAGTGCCCCCTTCAAATGTCTCACTTGCGGCGGCCAATAGAGGTGGGTGCCTCCCGCTCCATGGAGCAGGATTAGGGGCGGCCCTTTCCGACGCACGTCAAAGGAGGGGGCCGAGACCGTGTAGTAGATCTGTGCCGCCGTGGGCATCCTTCACCTTCCTAGCCCAAGAGCCGATCCGCGCCGGGAGACGCCATGTCTGGGATGCCTAGGACCCCGGCAGATTCTGTCCGGCCCTTGCAACCTGACGGAAGCCCTTTGTCCTCTGCAAGGCCTCATTCACAATGCGGCCGAGCAACAGCAACCAGAAGCTCGTGGTCAGGCCGAACAGGGCGTTCGAATAGATCACGCGAATCAGCCAGCCCCGATCCTGCAAGGTAACCTGGAGGGAGCCCCGTCTCCCCACCCGTTCCAGCAGCCGCTCCAGAAAAGCCCCCGCAATCGCCCCGGCTAGCGCGAGTCCCAGGGATCCACCCCAAGCCCAGCCCAAGGCCCGGTACAAAGCCCATCTGGGCTCTTCGAGGACCGGGAGCCCCTCTCCGTCAGCCGCGAATCGAACCGACCCCAACGCGAGAATCAATCCAAGGAGCAATGCCAGCAAGACTTGAGCTGCCTGTGAAAACGATCCTCCCAGGTTCAATCCGTAATCTCGAACCGATATGGCTCCGCTGAGCAGGGCCAGGTAAGGAAGTCCCACGCTTCGCAGCCAGGACCCCAGATGCAGCCGTTCGAGCCATTGGGGCATGGCTCGCGCCCAGATGACGTCGCTGCCCAGCGACTGGAAGACCGGCCATGAAAGCGCTAGGGCGCACCAGAGTAACCCGGGCCCGTAGACCTGCATCTGGCAAACGACCTCCCCTCCGCTGGCGAATCGGTCTCCTCTACTCAACCCGGAATTATACGTGGGGAACGGCCGAGAGATGCCCGTCGACACGGCCTCGCGTGTCCCTCTTGAGGATCCCGCCTGATACGGCTTCGAACCCCTTCGGACCCTCTTCGGGTTGGTCTCCTCCCAGGAACCGCAATACCCCTGCAATACACGGGGCAGGCCCCGTTCAGGGGGGTCTTTCCAGCGGACCCTGCCTGATGACGGCCGACAGGCGCGCGTCCTCCAGGCGACTCGGGAGTTCGCTCCGGCCCCGGCCCAGCCCACGTGGCGGGCCTCTGCCTTGAAATCACGGGGCCCAAATGGACGGGCCCTGCGGGGATCATCCGCCTCCGGCGCCCAAGTTGCCTCCCTTCAAGATGGGGGCTCCTCTTGTCACTGAGGACGTCCCCAATTGCTGTGCCTCAGCTCCTTCTGGGATGGGCCTAGCCAATATTCCCCGCTGGAGATCGTTCCCCATCCCAGTCGAACCAAACCTGCCGCGATCGAGCCCCTCGTCCGTCCGCCCGAGGCCGCAGCTCCCCTGGGTCGGATTCCCTCATCAACTCTCCCAGCCGGGTGAGCGGTCGAAGAGGTGCGGAATTATGGCCAGGCAACGGCGAAAGGTTTCGGCGCCAAGCTTTGCCCTGCCGTGCCCCTGCACCGTGGAACCGACCTGGGCTCCCTTCCGCCGGAGCCACCAGACGTGCTATAATGCCTCATTGACCCCGCCACCGGCGGGGTGTTCCATGTCCCGAGACGCAACCTGGGATGCCCCGACTCAAATCGCTCGAACTCCACGGCTACAAAACCTTCGCCTCCAAGACTCGCTTTGAGTTCGCGGAGGGAATCACCTCAATTGTCGGCCCCAATGGCAGCGGGAAGTCGAACATCGCCGATGCGATCCGTTGGGTGCTGGGAGAGCAGAGTTACACGCTTCTGCGGGCCAAGAAGACCGAGGACATGATTTTCGTTGGCAGTGAGCAAAGGCCCCGGGCCGGTATGGCTTCGGCGGTGATCACCTTTGACAACTCCGACGGAGGCCTTGCCATCGACTACAGCGAAGTGAGCATTGCGCGCGTGGCCTACCGCGACGGCACCAACGAGTACCTGCTCAACGATCAGCGAGTTCGTCTCAAGGATATTGACGAACTGTTGGCTCAATGTGGGCTGGCGGAACGCACCTACACCATAGTCGGCCAAGGCCTGGTCGATGCCGCTCTGGCGCTGAAGCCTGAGGAGCGAAGGAAATTGTTCGAAGAAGCCGCGGGAATCGGCTTGTATCGGTCCCGGAAGGAGGAGGCCGTCCGCCGCCTGGAGAGCACTCAGCACAACCTCGAGCGGGTCCGGGACATTCTTGCGGAGCTGCAACCGCGACTTCGCAGCCTGGAGCGTCAGGCCAAACGCGCCTCGGAACACGATCAAGTTCGTGAGGAGTTTCGAGACCTCCTTCGGACTTGGTACGGGTACCATTGGCACACGGCCCAGGAAGAGGTGCATCGGGCGCATCAGGGTGCCGAAAGCGCGGCCCATGAGTTGGAGACTCTTCAATCCGCGGAACGAAATAGCGATGAACGCCTCCTGGAACTTCGTTCCAAGCTCAGTTCCGTGCGGGCGCAGCTGAACGCCTGGAACCAAGAGGTCGCCCCTTCCCGCGAAAGACGCGAGGTCCTGACTCGCGAGCTTGCGGTCAGCCAGGAACGGCTGCGATCGTTCGATCAATCGATCGAGGATGCGCGCGCCCAATTGGAAAGCGTCGAAGCCGTACGCCTCGACTGGGAGCAACGCCAAGGGAGCTTGCAAGCCGAGCGCACACGACTGGAGGGGGAATCCATCGAAGTCAGCCGACAGTTGCAACAGGTCGAGGCCAACTGGGCGGACCGAGAGACGCGACGACAGGAGCGCGTGAAACGACAAGCCTCACTGGAGGCATCGATTCGAGAATGGGAGACCTCCTTGGCACGAGCTGAGGCTCTGATTTCGCAGACCGAGGCGCGCAAGGCTCAGCTCGGGACCCAGCGGGCAGAGCTGGAGGCCGGCGCTCAGAATCTCTCGCGCCAGGTAGAAGCTCTTACCCATAGCCAAGAGGTGGCCCAGAGGGAATGGGAGGCGAGCTCCGGCCGCGTATCGGCGGCCCAGGAGCAGGGCACCCAGACTCAGGAGACCCTCCAGCACCTCCAAGAGGAACTCCATCGCCTGAAAGAGGGTCTGGGGGAACTCACAGCCAAGGACCAGCAACTCAAGGTGAGATCCGCCGCCTTGGTCCAGTCGGAGAGCGAGATGCTGGGATATGGACAAGGCGTGCGCACGATCCTGTCAGCCGCTCAAGAGGGAAGAATCTCCGGGGCCGCTTCGGCCCTGGGCTCGCTGCTCCAGATCCCAGCCGAGATTGAGCCAGCCATCTCGGCTTCTCTGGGAGAAGCCCTCGACACGCTTGTCCTCGAAGGAGATCGCTCACTCGAAGAAGCCATCGACTTGCTGAGCCTGGAAAACTCCGGGCGGGCCTCCCTCGTTTCTTTGAGCAGTGTGGCTCCTCCCGCGCCCAGCGTGCGTCCAGACGACGAGGAAGTTCTCGGAGTCGCCTCCACCCTGATCGAGGCCCCGGCGATGATCCGCCTGGTCGTCGATCTGCTTCTCGGACAGACGGTCATCGTTCGGTCCCGTCGCGCGGCGCGCCGGGTTGCGGCGTCCGTCCGCCCCGGAGGGCGGGTGGTCACCCTCAAAGGCGAAGTTTTCTACCCCGGTGGGCTCGTGACGGCCGGGCGCGGCGACCGATCCTCGTCCCTGAGTCGCGCGAAGGAGCGGCGCGAGCTGGAGGACCGCCTCGAGGGGCTGCAACGACAAATCGCCCGGGCGACTCAAGAGGTGCAGGAAAAGCAGGCTCGGCTTCAATCGCTTGAGGAACGCCAACGCCTCGAAACCCAAGACTTGCTTCGGCTCCGCGGCGAAGAGGAAAGGCGGCGGACCGAACTGGAGGCAGCCCGCACTGGACGGCTCCAGCTGCAACAGGAGCTTGGCTGGCGCTTGCAGCAACGTCAGGACCTGGAGGCGGACCTGGCCCGCCTAGATTCGGAGGGCGCGCGATTCGCCCTGGAGCAGCAGGATCTCCTCAGTCATCTGAGGGGATCGAGCGGGGCGACCCCTTCCGATCAGGCCATCCAAGAGGAAGAAAGCCGGGAAGAGGTCACCCGGGAGGTTTCGCGCTGGCGCACTCAAGCCGCGCTGGTGACGCAGGCCTTGACGGATCTGGAGGCGCGAAAACCCGAGGCGTCCGCGGCGCTCGATCGTGCCGTCCAGGCCGCGCTTGAACGGGAGCACCATCTGACCGATCTGACGGTAGCACACGACACCCTCATTTCAGCTCTGGCCACGTACCAAAAGGAGGAGGCCGAGCTGGCCGAGGCCATCCGGCGGACACAGAGCCTGATCGAACCGGCCCAGGCACAGCGGCTCGAGCAGGAACAGGAATTGGGCGAATGTGAGGCCGCCGAGGCCGAATTCAGAGTGCGGCTCCACACTGCCGAACGCAACTACACGGAGGCCCAGGTGCAGTTGGCACGGAAACAAGAGGAGGCCGAGGGCCTGCGGCACCGGATTGAAGACGATTTCGGTCTGGTGGAATTTGACTATGTCAACGAGGTCACGGGTCCCACCCCATTGCCCTTCTCCGAACTGGTAGAGCGGTTGCCGCGAATTGAAACCCTTTCGGCAGATCTGGAAGAATTGGTCAACCGTGGACGGGCGCACCTGCGTCGCATGGGGGCGATCAATCCCGAAGCGCCCACGGAGTTCAGAGAGGTCCGGGAGCGCTTCGAGTTCCTCAGCACCCAGACCTCGGATCTCCAACAAGCGGATCGCCAATTGCGAGAGGTGGTTTCCGAACTGGATCAATTGATGCAACATGCCTTTCAAAGAACGTTCGAGGCCGTGGCCGAGGAATTCCCCCGGACCTTTGCGCGCCTATTTGGTGGCGGCGCAGCCAAGCTTATGCTGACCGACCCGGACAACCCCAATGAAAGTGGCATCGACATTCTCGCTCGTCTCCCCGGCCGGCGCACCCAAGCCCTCGCCTTGCTCTCGGGTGGAGAGAGAAGTCTGGCCGCGGTGGCCTTGATCTTCTCGCTCCTGAAAGTCTCTCCGACGCCGTTTTGCGTCCTCGATGAGGTCGATGCCATGCTCGACGAGTCGAACGTAGGGCGATTCCGAATGTTGCTGGAAGAGCTGAGTCGTCACACTCAGTTCGTGGTCATCACTCACAATCGAAACACAGTTCAGGCCTCGCAAGTGATCTACGGGGTGAGCATGGCGCCCGATTCCTCCAGCCAGGTGATCAGCCTCCGCCTGGACGAGCTCGTTTCCAGTCCTGCCCCCTCCTAGATCCGCGGGCATTTTGCCCAGCCTGTTGCCATCCGGCCGGAACGGCTTCGTCGGGGAAAGAACCGCAATGGTCCAGGCCGCTTGGGTTTCCGATGACCCGACTCCATCCGCAGGAAATCACAAACGATCGAACATCGAGGCGGATCGAAATCATCTGGGACGATGGTCATCGCAGCGAGTACGGGTGGGCCGGCTTGAGAGAAGCCTGTCCTTGCGCTGAATGCGCCGGCGGCGACGAACACATGGGTCGACCGCCCAACCCCGCAGTCTTCTTCCGGGTGTGGCCGGCTGTTCTTCGCCACGAACTGCTCTCGGTCGAGCTCACGGGCAACTATGCGCTCAACCCTCGCTGGGGCGATGGCCACCATTCCGGCCTCTACACCTGGGCCTTTCTTCGAGGTCTTTGCCCATGCTCAGAATGCTATCCGGAGGGCCGCCAACCTTCCTAGGAAGAACACGGCAGCCCGGGAGGCCGGGTTGCGGATCATGGGCAGCCGCTGCGATTGGACTTGACAACCCATTCGGGTCTCGTCCCGAACCGGGCCCAGACCTCCACGCCTTGAGCTTGCCCCACCAGGTTCGCAGCGAGGCAGCGTCGTTCTCCCAAGAACCCCGGGCTCGGCGTGTTAGAATCCTTCCCAGCGAAAGCCCGTCCCCGTGAGGGCAGGTTGAGGCACACACCCCGATGGACCTCTCCCCTCATCTGAAAGCCGTCTTGGATAGCCTCCCCCAGAGGCCCGGCTGTTACCTCATGAAGGATTCCGCCGCCAAGGTCATTTATGTGGGCAAGGCGGTGAATCTGCGTAGCCGGGTGCGGTCCTACTTCCACTCCGGCGCCGATTTTTCTCCCCGAACCACGCATCTGGTGCGCCAGATTGCGGACCTGGAATGGATCGTGGTGGCCTCGGAACTGGAGGCCTTGATCCTTGAGATGAACCTGATCAAGCGCTACCGCCCCAAGTACAACGTCCGGCTCAAGGACGACAAGCGCTACCCCTATATCAAGGTCCACTGGGCGGATCCCTTTCCGAAGGTGACGGTCACTCGCCAAGTAGAAAACGATGGCGGCCGCTACTTCGGCCCGTATACCAGCGTTTGGGCCGTTCACCAGACCCTGGATTTGCTGCGCAAGATCTTTCCCTACCTGACGTGCGATCGTGTGATTACCGGCAAGGATAAGCGTGCCTGCCTGTGGCATGACTTGCATCTGTGCAACGCTCCCTGCATTGGCGCCATCGGCCAATCCGAATACCGGCAGACGATCGAAGACCTTTGCCGTTTTCTGCAAGGCGATGCGGAATCCATTGTCAGCCGCCTCAAGACAGAAATGGCGCGGCATTCTGAGGAACTGCGCTTTGAGCAGGCCGCGGCCCTGCGCGATCAACTGGATGCCATCAGCCGAGTGATCGAGAAGCAGAAGGTGATCTCGCCCGAACGACTGGACGCCGATGTGATCGCCCTGGCAAGAGCGGAAAATGAGGCCTGCGTGCAGGTGTTCCTCGTCCGAGAGGGCCGCCTGATTGGGCGAGAGTACTTCGTGCTGGACGGGACGGAGGAAATCGCCGAGGGGGAGGTTCTGAGCCAGTTCCTGACCCAGTTTTATGACCAGGCAACTTACGTTCCCGCGGAAGTACTGCTCACCTCGCCGATCGAGGAAAGTGGTGTTGTCGAGCTCTGGCTTCAGTCGAAACGGGGCGGAAGAAAGGCCGAGGTGCGGGCCCCCCGGGAGGGCGTGAGGCATCAGTTGGTCGAGATGGCGGCCGAGAACGCCCGGGAAACGCTCACTTCACTTCGGGCTCAGTGGGCCGCAGACCGTTCCAAGCAAGTCGAGGCCCTTTCCGAACTTCAGCAAGCCCTGACTCTGCCTCGTCCCCCAGCACGCATCGAGTGCTTTGACGTCTCCAACACCCAAGGGACGGCGATCACAGCCAGCATGGTCGTGTTCGAGCATGGCGCTCCACGCAAGTCCCACTACCGCCGTTTCGTGATTCGCAGTGTGCAGGGACCCGACGATTTTGGCAGCCTGCAGGAGGCACTGCGACGCCGGTTCCGGCGCTGGGCCGAGATCAATAGCGGATCCCTTGGGATCGGACGAAGACCCGATCCTTCCTTTGCGTTGCTCCCCGACCTGCTTCTCATCGATGGGGGAAAAGGCCAGCTCCATCAGGCCCTGACAGTACTCGAGGAGTTCGACCTACGGCAGCGGCTTCCGGCGGCGGCCTTGGCGAAGCAGCAAGAGGAGCTGTTCCTTGCGGATAGATCGGATTCCATTATCCTTCCGCGTACATCCCAAGCGCTGTTTCTCGTTCAACGGGTGCGCGATGAGGCCCACCGCTTCGCCATCTCCCACCACCGACAAATCCGGGAGAGGCGAGGCCTGGCCTCGCGGCTGGACGAGATCCCCGGAATTGGCCCGGCGCGCCGCAGAGCTCTCCTGAAGGCCTTTGCAGATCTGGAGGGGATCCGCAGGGCCTCTCTGGAAGAGCTCACCCGGGTTCCAGGGATCAATCGGAATCTGGCCGCGCGACTCAAGCAGGACCTGTGAAACGGTAACGATCCATTCTGCCCAATCTCAAGATCCCGGAACGCGAGCGAGACCACATCCATGCCGCAACAAAAAACCAAACGGGAGTCCCACGAAGCCCGCCGCCGTCGAACGCAGAACATCATCATGGCCGTCATCGGGCTGCTCGTGATACTCTCCTTTGTCCTGTTCAGCTTACGTCCTTAGCGGGCCACTTGGCCTTCTGAACTCACACGGCCCGACTCCGCACCGGTTGGCCCAGAAGCGCGGGGGCCTTCCTTGGGCTTCGGGACGAGGAGCGAGGTGATTGTTTCCGGGAAAGTTCGGCCCAGGGTCGCAGAGCCTTGCGCAAGAAGGGGGTCAACCCCAAGGACCCGGTCTCAAGAAGAATCCGGGGGGCAGCGAGCGCCCCAGCGGCGGGCTCAAGAAAGGGTGACGGCAGATTGGTGACCCAAAAACCCAGGCGCGGATGGCCGGCAAGAATTGGCCCATGGAGAAGGCAGGGAGGTTGGCGACTCCGGCTCGGACCCACCGGCTTGCTGATTCTGCTATCGCTTGTGGTCCACGCTCCGGTCCTCTATCTTGTAGAAGAGAATCCCAATCGCGCCACCCCTCCCGGAGACTCCCAGCAGTATCAGGCCTTGGCCCAAAACCTGCTCGACCATCACGTCTTCTCGCTCGAAGGATCGCCTCCTTTCTCGACGGATGTCTTGAGAACGCCAGGATATCCCTTGCTCCTTGCCGTCTTGTACGCCCTGGGAGCTCACTCGGTTCTCGTGGTGGCGCTGGCCCAGGCCGGCCTGAGAACGCTGGGAGCTTTCTTGCTTGTTGGGATCGCGGAGCGAGTCATGAAGTCTCGGGCGGTGGGATGGATCGCAGCGATTCTCTGGCTGCTGGCGCCTCTGCCCACGGTTCTGACGGGAATCCTCTTTACCGAAACACTCTTCACCACCCTGCTCCTTCTGACCCTTTGGTTTCTGTCAGGGGAACCTTCCTGGCGAAACGCGCTTCTGGCGGGGCTGTTCTTCGGGTTCGCCATCATTACCCGGCCGATCGCCGAGCTCCTGATTCCCTGGGTCGTCCTGGTTCTCCTCCTGCACAAGCCTCTCCGCTCGGTCCTTATCAAGATCCTGCCCCTCGCCCTCGGGGCTGCAATTGCGACTGGGCCCTGGCTGGCCTACACCGCCGCGCAGTTCCGCACCCCCATCCTGTCCACCGTCGGGGCCGACAACCTGGCCTTCTACACCAGCGCCTCCGTTCTCGCTCACGAGCAGGGAATCGGATTCTCCGAGGCGAGCGACCGGGTCCACGCTCTCTACCAGCAGGGGCTGGCTCAGTTCCAAGCCACCCATGCCTCCCCAGCCGGCCCAAGCGAAGAGTCTGCCATCAAGTCCCAAATCGCATATCGCATTCTCCTGGCGCACCCTCTTCAGTCCGCCTGGTTCAATCTGGTCGATAGCTTCAATACCTTGCGTCCAGGAGTCAGTTACACGCTGCTGTTCCTGACCCCCGGCAACTTACCTTCGGTCGTCTCGCAGGGCAGTGATTTCTCCCCCGCCACGGCCGCCCTAGGGGAACCGCTGGTCCTGGCTGTGACCCTCGCCCTGCTTCTGTTCTATGCGCCTTTGTATGCCTCCACACTGCTTGGCCTGGTCCTGCTCTTCTGGAAGAAACGCTGGCAAGCCTTTGCGGCGGTGGTTCTGCCCTCGGCGATTCTCT
>JBEKHT010000069.1:0-10332 GCA_050012135.1 Anaerolineales bacterium
TCGGGTGTTCCTCGCCGCACTGCGTAAAGGCCGCGAGTTCCCATCCTCGCTTGCCGGACTCGACAAGATAATCAATCCAGTCCGGGTACCCGCGAAAATGTCCCTCGGGCAGACTAGCAAGCAAGGCGGTCAGGTCCTGACCTATCTTGTTCACGAATCCCTCTGCGGCTGACAGAACCCTGCCGTTTACCTCCGTGACCACCTGCGTGCCATCCCTGAAGAAGACGTGCGTCGTGCTGTACTCCCACTTTTGCATCGTGACCACCGTGTCCTCTCTTTCAATCGTTGTAGCTGTAGAACTTGCAGGTGGGCTACCCCCCGAATTCCTCGGGCTCGTACTTGGACCCGCCCTTGCACTCGATGCAATTCCAGAGGCAGTTGATGCAGCCGAAGATGCCGTAGCGCACATTCGCGGGCACCTGATTAGCATTATCAATCGCCATGCGGTCCTTGGCGACGAAGACAGGATCACGCCCCGGAGTGCTGGCGTACAGGGCGGTTAGGCCCAGTGGCACCTCAAGCAGGCCCTTGTTGACGGCCTGCAGCCGGGCAATCTCCCGCTGGTCCGCGTCCGGCCCGCTCGCCAAGTTGCTCACGAAGGGACCGCGGCCCTGGCAGGTGCGCAGGTGCCCGGCGGCGACGGCGCGGCTGCCAAGAATCTTTTCAGCGCAGCCACAGTTGAGGTAACGAGGGTTCTTGCTAGTTTGCTTCCGACGGGGGGCCGGTGTTGGATGTTTTGACTTGCTCTGTGCGCCTACAGTGAATTACGAAATAAAAAGCGCGTGCTGTATCCCTATCCCTGATTAGAACACACCTGTCAAGGGCAATCCTCATAATTGACCCCTGAACCGCACACATATCCTTTCTGGCCAAGCAGCGCACCCCTTTCGATTCGGTGCTATCCTGACCTTGTTCTGACATCCTAGACTGTGGAGCCGTCTATGTCAGAAACTGGTCAGGACCTGGCCGCTCTCCTCGCGTCCCTGCCCGAGCGCGGCAAGGTTCAACGTGCCGAACGCCTAGCCCGCGAGCTGTCGGCCCTGGCTGGCCACCGGCCCCCGTGGGTCCTGGCGATACGTCGCATCGGTTGCCAGCGGATCAGTACAACCAGCCCGCGAGTTCTCCGAAGCGGTTGCGGCCGCGCCCTGGTGGAGGATGGCGTCTTGCCCCTCTACGCTGGCACCGCACCCGTGACCGTTCGCGCAAGTTCTGACGCGGCCTTGACCTTGGCCGGGGCATTCATCTGGACGCCGGCGCGGGTGTGCCCGATCTGTGGAGGACGCTTATCCCGAACGTGCCATGGTGATCCGTCTGCCCAGCGTGCCATCCGCCCGCTCCCCGACAGGATGGCCAGGACAGAGCAGCCAGCACACTTGGGAAAACTCATGCTTGACAGCGACGAAACAGAGTTGTACAGTAAGCCTGTACAAGGAAGGAGTGTCCCGGATGACGGTTGAATACAGCTACTCGCACGCCCGCCAGAATCTCGCATCGCTTCTGAGTGACGTGACTGAGGACCGTGAGGTCGTGATCATACGCCGTCGCAACGGCGAGCCCGCTGCCCTAATTGCCGCAGACGAGCTGGTCGGCCTGACCGAGACCGCCCATCTCCTCCGGTCACCTGCCAATGCAACTCGCCTTCTTAAGGCCCTGGCCAGGGCACTGAAGGGCGGGGGGCAGACCATGACCGTCGAAGAACTTGCGAGCGAGATCGGGCTTGACAAGTAGGGCTCGCGAGGCCGTCTTTCAACAGGAGTTCATTGAAGATCTGCAGTTTTGGGTGATCACCGATCGAAAGACGGCACTCCGCATCATTACTCTGGTCAAAACCATCCTTCGCGACCCCTTCACGGGAATTGGAAAGCCGGAACCTCTGAAGTACTTTCCAGCGTCGGGCGCTTGGTCTCGGCATATAACGCAGGAGCACCGCATCGTCTATCTTGTTCGCGACGAGCGGATCGACTTCCTCCAGGCTCGTTACCACTACTAGCGTCTCACCTCCTCCATCTTCGCCAGCAACTCGCCGCCCTTGCGTGCGGCCATCAAGCGGATCTCAACAGCCGTATTCTCCGCATGGCACGCGCCACCCCGAACCAAGCCCACAGGAAGCCCCACAACGAACGGCAGGGACCACGTAGGACCCCCCCTGGGGGGGGCCCATACCCTCAAGGGGGGGCAATTGAAAATCGTGCCGTCTCCCCCCGGCCTACCTCCCGCGAGCAGCGCCCCCCCCATAGGTACCCCCACCCTCTATAGGGTTCCTGGCAACTATTCCATTTCTGGATGACTTGTAGCCAGGCCAGGGAGCTGCACGGCGCACCAATCTCACCGCTCTTTCTCCGCCTCCGCCATAGCCAATAGCTTGCTGTAAATGGCCTTGTTGCTCAGCCGTGTCATAGCGACTTTGATCCAGTGGGGCCCTTCGCCATGGGCACAGCTGTGGCCGAACCACTGGCCCTTGGGCAGATCGGCGCATGACATGTACGTGCACAGCATGGCCCGTGGGAACGCATGGCCGATCCCACCACCCACGCCGGACATGTGGAAGCCCTCCAGCACACCTAGCGGGACCGCGACGATGCCGCCGTCGAACCAACCTCGCTTGATACTGACTGGCGTCTCTAGCATCAATCCCGATGCGAGTGCGCACCCCCTCTCTGGTACATGCACGGCTCCTCCTCGATTGTCTATCTCGGCCGTCGACGCCCGCCGCGCAATCGACTCAGCATAGCAATGCAACCATTACAGTTGGTTAGGAGTCAAACCATACGACCCAATTTCAGTTGAATGTCCCTTCGGTCTACCGCGTTTCGCTTTCATCATTGTCCTTGCCTCATTTCTACCCTAGCCTTTGATGCTGGCCAGCGGTGTCAGTTTGATAATCGGTGTCACGAGGTCAGCTTGGTTCGCCATGACCTCATCTATCGACTTGTAGGCACCGGGGGCCTCGTCCAGATCACCCCGAGTTCGCAAGCCATGCACAATCCCCACCATCTTGGCTTGCTCATCAGCGAGGTTCAGTTGTCGCTTGGCTGCACCACGCCCCATCCTGCGCCCGGCCCCGTGGCTGGAACTGTTCATTGCCTCGGGATTTCCCAGTCCAGAGGCAATGTAGCTTGGGCTACCCATACTGCCCGGAATAATGACTTGCTGGCGAGGTCCAGCGAAGACGGCTCCTTTGCGATGTACATAGACCTCCTCGCCGTTATGCACCTCAAGCCTGGCATAGTTGTGACGCGTTTCAATCGTAAGCAAGGCGTTGCCGCCCGCTACCTCATGAACAGCGTGGAGTACCTCGGTCATCATGGCAGCGCGGCTAGCCTCGGCGAAGGTGCAAGCATATTCCATCGCACTGAGGTATTCCTGACCCAGTCTTGTCCGAATCTGGAGATAGGCTAAGTCCGCAGATGGTAAGTCAGTCCTGTTGGTATCACAGTAGGCAACGGCTTTGTGGTGATAATCGTCAGCAACACGCAGGCCAAAGTTGCGGCTGCCACTGTGGATCATGCACCAGATTGCACCGTCCGACCCGTGCTGAATTTCGATGAAGTGATTGCCGCCGCCAAGCGTGCCCAGTTGCATACGTGCTGCCTGCAGCTGTTCCTGAATTATCTGAACGTCGGGTGCATCACCAAAGCCCACCCACTTTTGCGGCTCATTGTGATGATTGAATCCAAGCGGGACGCGAAGACGAATGATGCCCATGATCTGCTTGAGTGCATCAGTGTCTAGTTCGGTCAGGTCGGTGCGCACAGCACACATGCCACAGCCGATGTCCACTCCGACTGCATTGGGGATAACCGCATCCTTTGTGGCCAGCACACCGCCGATGGGCATGCCGTAGCCGACGTGGGCATCTGGCATGATGGCGATGGCTCGCGCCACATCAAGATTGGATATGTTTCGGATCTGCGTTTCGGTCACGGCGTCCAGGCCCTTGACCCACCGCTTGACTGCAACCCGACCCTCGTGTGTCTCAATCATTGCATCACCTCGATTCCACCAGATAGAGTTCTGACTTGCTGCGAGTTAGCGCTACATAAAGGCAATTTTGCTCCTGCTCTAATTCCCAGTCCTGTCGGGCTTTGGGATGCGGGATCAACTCGGGATGCAGGATGAACACACGATCGGCCTCGAGTCCCTTGGCCCGATGGACGCTGCTCAACACAACGCCCGTCGTATCATCGCTGAAAATCGACTCGATCCGCTCGGCTACATCATCGGGGGTCCGGCACCCGGCGGCTATCGCCGCTACGGTGTCTACCTTATCACGTACCAGATCGGCCTGTAGCTCCTTACCCTTCTCTAGCAAGCGGTCAACCTCCTTCGACTGGTACTCGGCCATCCGCTCGTAGAGTTCCATCAGAGTGTTCGCCTGAAACTTGCGGACGACCTCTGTCGAGGATGGATCCCTCGAGCTGTACGCCGGGACCGAGGCGGTGTCGATCCGAGCAACACCTGACATCGCCCTGACATTGGCCGGCTCATTCATCGGGACGCCGGCGAAGGTCTGCCCCGTCTGTGGAGCCCGGTTCGTCGCCAATGTACCCTGGCGCGTCACTTGCCCCTCGTGCCGCCGCCTCGCACCCCTTGAGATGTGGGGTCCACAACTCAGGCGCACGCTTCTCGCAGCCGCCGCGAAACAGACAAATGAGGTTTACAATCTCCTTAACGAAGCTCATGAAAGAGGCGAACTCTCTCCCGAGCGGGCCGAAATGGGCCTTCGGTCAATGAGCGCCATTCTTGAGACTTGGGTTGATGCAATCAACCCGCCGTGAAACCCGACACTCGCACGACCCGCTGTGCCGCGTGGGACATGGGTGATCAATCCGACCATAAGGCCCATGATCGCGCCGTGCATCTCCCGACTAGTTTGGCAACCAGGCCCGAGTTCCAACCTTGAGCTCCAGCCCCTCAGGCAATTGCACCAGCTAGCTCCCGTTCCAATTTCGGACATCCTGTGACCGAACAACGCCTCCCCGCCCCTCCGCCAGACTCCCATCTGCCACCCAAGCCCCCCGAGCGCTTCAACGACTGGGGGAAGCGCAGGTTCTTGACCGCCGACCCCGCCTTGATCGAATTCGTTGACTCCCAAGTTGCCTCTCTTCGCCTCGAACAACGCGCCAAGAGCCTCTGCCGCGCCGCCATGCTCACCCGTTCCCAAGGACTTGAGTTCGTACTCTTCTCGAGTGCTCAGCTCAACAGCCCGCTAACTTTCCTCGGTTCCATTCAAATCGTTCCCTGCTTCGAACCCATCGACCTGTTAGCGGGCAAGCCCGGTGACCAAAGGGCAATGGCGATGTCACACGCGGGTATCTACATTTACGATGGCTGGGTCCCAAACGATCAGTGGACCTCCGAGGCACTCAAACAAGCCGTCTCTCATCTCGACACGATCACCAACCTCTTCACCCTGTTTGGCGGATGGTTCGCACTCTGGGAGCCAAAGTATCCGGCATCCGTTCGGCCCACCGAGTTCCACCAGCCAACCGGCTCTCACTTGAGCTCATTAGATCACACGCTCACCTTCATTTCCACTCTCGCTCCGCTCGACCAAGCTGCCCTAATCAAGAGCGCAGCATGGCTATCCAATGCCCTCCAACAAAAGGCCCCCGCTCAACGCTTCCTGCTGCTGTTCTTGAGTATAGAGTCCATAGCGACGTACATTGAGAACGATGCACCGCCGGAATCTCCACTGAGGCAGTTCTCTGAAGACCAACTCACTAAACACGACAAGGAAGAGCGACGAGCGCAGTGCATCCAACAGACCCTGGACCGCTACCTCGCACAAGACGCGACCGAGGCAATAAGAAGGGCGTACTTCGATTGCGTGAGCAGTACAAGGGGTTTTCTTCAGGCCCATCTCACCCGCGCCTTCAATGACCCTGGCCCGGCCCAAATACTCTTTGAAGAAAAGGTGAAGGGTAAGACTCTCTGGCAAATCCGAAATGACATTGCTCACGGCAGCCTGGACATCATCAACGAACCTCAACTCGCTTTCATTGAGCGCAGCATCCCCTCCCTAGAGAAGATTTCTCGCAGGTACCTGCGGGCGCTTCTGTCAGCCATTTCGGGGGCGGACGCTTTTCCCCCCATCCCTCGACCCGGGCTCATCTTTCCCTTGGCCCAAGGGGTGGGCGGTCCGGGAACACAATCGAGCGAACCTACGGACATGGCTGAGTACTACGGATCCGGTCGCACTCTCCTGGCATCCCTCGTCGAGGTGACATTCCGCTAGTACGAAAGCGCTGCCGAGCTGTTCCATGCAAGCCACAAATGGCGCCTCAGATCAAGGGGCTTTTAAGCACAAGGTTGTGGGTTCGAGCCCCACACGGCCCACCTCAAGAAACACCCGAAAACCTGCATTTCAGCAGGCTTTCTTGTTGTCAAGACATGTTCAGGTGCCAAACCGTCACATGATCATCCACGTCTCTTCGCTGCGTTCCGCCCGTTCAGACGCGACACTGGGCCGAACCTGTCATGCTCCCCCCTTTAGCTCCTCCGTACTGAACACCGCATAGAATTGCTTTGTGACCGCTATCTGTGTATGCCCCAGGATTTGCGACACCCTCCCAACGTCCCCGCCGTTCAAAATGAGCTCCCGGGCAAACGCATGCCGGAACGCATGAGGGTTTACTCTCCCGCTGACGCCAGCCTTCTTGCCCACACGCTCATCATTCGCGGCCAAAGCCTCAGCCTTATCATTTGAGGACGCGTCAGAAGTCGATTCCCAATAGGCCTCCTGACTCGCAAAGTGGTTTACATCCAGGCGATCATGAGAGGCCCAAAGCCGGCGGCCATTGACAATAATCCACGAACTGAGGCCATTTGAGCCTCGGTCCTCCATTGCCTCAGAACGGCCCCATTTTGCGTTCTTTAGATTGATTCAATCATGGTCGTCAGGGGAGAAACTGACTTGGCCCTATTAGGCAAAGAACCCCGGGATCGTCGGTTCGTACCTCATCCCGACAACACTAGGGTCAGCAGAGGAACACTGGGCCGCCGCGCTCGACGAGCTCCTCCGCAATTCCCGGACTTCCCCTCCCCAACGTTGAGGTTGCCCGAAGAGGGTGTATACTCTGATCCAAGGGTTCCATTGCGTCTCCGAGGGGGGCGACGCATGCGAAATGCAACTCGGGCTCCGGGTCTTTCCTCTTGGTGTGCCAATTCCTCGAGCATTGAGCGCTCTGGGGCTTGGGAAAGCGTGCCAGCCTCGGCACCTCCCTGACTCGCTGCGCAATCCACAGTGATCAATTGCTTCTCGGCCAGGTCTCACCACTCCTGAACACGGCCCCTTTTCCTGCTCGCCGCCCTCCTGACTCCCCCGCCGGCCCTCTCTTCATCAAATCAGCCTGCGCCCCGAAGGCGAAGGCAAGACCCGTCGTCGTATCGAAGGACCTCCCCTTGCTCAATTCATTGCTACCAGTTTTGAAAGGCGAAACCCTTGAGTAGGCGAATTGTTTCCTCACAATTGCAACCGGGTGGTGCAAACGCTGCCCAGCCCATGGTGGACTCCTCCATGGAAAAACTATTCAAGCACTTTCTATCTCAGATGCGTTCTTTTTCGTGAGGCTGAGCTCTTAAGGCTAGGGCTTACCGTTCGTTTTCGAACCCTGTAACTTGACCTCGATGACGACAGAAAGGAGACATAAGCCATGAATAACAAGAAACAGAGTGAGTCTCAAGGGGGGGACTGTAGCAACGGAACCGCCGCCAGCACAAAGAACCACCAGCACATTGGCGTTTTCGCTGGTAGTGATAATGCTGGGTGTACTATTTTTTCTTGTTGGAGCACTGTTGTTTCTTGTCGGATGGAGCCCAACCAATACCGTCCTCGTGGACTATAGCAAATGGGCCTTGACCACCCTGTTGGGCACGTTTGGAGCGTGGATCGGTGCCGGAGCGGCGTATCTCTTTGGTAAAGAGAATTTGGCTGAGAGCAGCAGATCCACCGAGGCAGCCCTGAGTATCCAGCAGAAGGCATTGCAGGGCGCGGCGAATCCGGAACGTATTAGGGAGCTAGCCTTGACGGCCTTTGATAAGGACTTCATATTCAACCCCGACGCAACTAAGAAAGACGTTATCGATAGACTCAATAAAAATAATGACTACTGGTGGGTGCCGGTGGTCGATCAAGGCGGAAAGGGTATCCTGGAGGATATTATCCATGCTCGGGTGTTTTGGGATGATGCCTTCACAGGTGCTGAGCCGATATCAAAAATCGTTACCGACATAGATACAAAAACGGATCTAAAGACGAAGTACAATGCGCTTCACGGCGCATCCTTCTTCGTGAAGGTGGCTCTCGACGACCAAATCGCTGATGTGATTGGCAATATGAAGAAATCGGGGGCAGGCGTTGGTGTTATCGTTGACGAGAAAGGGAAGCCGACATACTGCTTCACTAAACAAGATCTCCTAAATGTGCAGAAGTAATGCCACGTCCTTCCCTAGTCCGACTTATTAGTGAAGTCAGGGGACGAGTGACGGGAAGCACGTAGATGGATCACAGCTGGCCAGGAGCTTCGCGAAGGGGCGAGCGGCATGGGAATGCGTCGTCTAATGCAGCATGCGCGAGGTGCGATGGTAACGGAACAAGAAGCCCTGTATGCAGGCGGCCTGGCCGAGTGGGGAGGCCGGATAGCTCCTGCCTGCGCCGGTGGGTCCCAACACCAGGATGTTTAGGTGGCGTTGGATCCACTCGCCATGAGCAAGCTCCAGGATGAAGCTGCGCTCAAGCCCGCGACTAGGAGAAAGGTCCAAGCCTTCAAGGCTCGCTGACAGGGCAAAGTGGGCAGCTTTGATACGGCGTTCCCGGCTGCTGTTATCCCGGCGGGTACATTGGAGATCCACGAGCAGCCCCAGCCGCTCCTCGAAGGGCAGCTCGGCATAACGGGGGTTCTCCTGGTGTTCATGTAGCTCGAGACGCAAGCCTGGCAGGCGCAGGCGAGCGAATTCCCCAGCAGAGGTCGTCTAAGCACAAGGTTGTGGGTTCGAGCCCCACACGGCCGATTGATACGTCGACTTTCGCCTTGATTCTAGCTGGATTTGCGTCCTCCGACTGAGAGGAGGATACATGCAAAGGAACGAGGAAGGCGAAAGTAACCACGTGCTCTTTGAGGAATCGATGGGTAGGGATGTAGTTACGGTCGGCGCAGTACGTACGGGCGTGCGTCGTGATCCTCTAGCCCATGCCGTAGCGACGTACATCCTCGCCAAGGTGGCTGTTGGCAAAGCACGCAATACGACCCGACTCTACGGCACGCACCTGCATGCGTTCACTCAGTTCATGAAGCAGCTCGGCATCGTTGCCGTCGAGGACGTAACGCCCGAGGCCATACGTGGCTATTTGGCATGGCTAGCAGAGACCGGGCGATACAACGAGGGCGGCATCCACCAACGCTATCGGGTCGTGCGTAGCTTCTTCCTTTGGTATTGGAAAGAGTACGACGTTGAGGGCTCGAACCCCATCTCAAAGGTCGATGCGCCACGGCTGCACGAGAAACTACTTCCGCCCGTTCCACTTAGCGACATTACGGCGATGCTCAAGGCTAACGAGGCTACGCCCAGTGTCGCTGCCAGGGCGAGGAATAAGGCTATTCTGCTTGCGTTGACTGCGACCGGATGTCGCGCGAGTGAGTTGACCGACTGGGACTCGACCGACCTCGATGAGCCTACCGGCCGCTTGACGATACAGCACAGCAAGACGGGCAAGGTGCGTGATGTCTGCTTGGGCAACAAGGCGGGTCGTGCCGTACGAGGTTGGCTACGCCACCGACCCGAACGTGCAACGGCGCTATTCTGTGGGCTGCCCGACGGCGAGCGTTTGAGTTATTCCGGGTTGCGTGAGATCATTCGGCGCCTAGCCATGCGTGCCGGGATTCAAGTGCCTGCGTTGCACGCCTTCAGGCGCACCTTCGCAACCGAGTTTCTACGCTCGGGCGGAACCATGCTGGACTTGCAGAAACTATTGGGCCATAGCACCTTGCATCTAATCATACGGTACGCCACTCGCAATACCGATGACTTGCGTGCTACGATTAGCGCTCATAGTCCCGGCGACAAGGTATCGCAACCCAGCTGCCAATACGACACTTGTACTCTCGCTCGTCTTAGGTGAAGAGCCACCGCTAACAAGGTGGCTCTCGTCGTTCAGCCCCCCCCGCCTAGATGGGGTCCCCGTACGCTTGACTGATCCCCAAATACACGTTCATATAGCCTGGCGTGTGCTCTAGAGATTTTGGCTGTATCATCATCGCACATGGAGATGGAGGCTGAGATGACACCAACCAGGTGGACGACGCACGAGCGGGTCGCAGTGCCCAAGGCGAC
>JBEKHT010000070.1:0-10081 GCA_050012135.1 Anaerolineales bacterium
CGGAAATCACAAGCGCCCAGGTCAAGTCCCATGGTGCAGACCTTTCCGAAAAACATAGGGGTTTCTCGGCACTTTCTTGATTCTTGACCCCGAATGGGGAAAGTTCGGCTAGCGTGACTCCGTTGCTGTCGGCCAGCGGGTGTCCGTCGGAACAGGGGTCATCGGTATGGCCGTGGAGGTCGGAGGGGGAGTCCATTCCGTTGCGGTCGGCATGCGCGTCTCGGACGGCACCGGCGTGCGGGTGGGCATTCGCGGAAGCGGGAGGGTGGGGGTCGCCGAAGGCGTGGCTGTGAAGGTGGGGGTGGGAGTAGGCGTGTTCGTCGGAGGATTGCCCACCACCGTGAACCGCCCAGTGGATTTCCATTCGGTCCCCACGAAGATCTGAATCTCGTAGTTGCCGGGCAGAAAGTATCCAGGGGCCACGTTCCAGTCGGTGAATCCGTAACCTCCCACTCCGGCGTCCCAGGGATGACTCTCGGAGTACACCACCACCTGGTCCCGATACCAGACTGCCGTCCACTGCACCCCGGCGTTCATGTGGTCGTAGGAGAAGAAACCGTAGATGTGGCTGACCGGATTCAAGAAGACATCACTTGCACCGAAGGCCCGATAGTCAGCGGTGAAATACTTCGCCACCGTGACTGGGCTAAACGCGGCGTCCGGCCGCGGCGTCACCAGGGCCGAAAAGGTCTGCGCAATCGAAGGAGGAAGATGGGGCGTGGGGGTCGGGGGGAGTGTGTAGGTCGGCCCGGGGGTGAGGGTAATCGTGGGAGGACGGGTGTTAGCCGGCGTGAGCGTGATCGTGGGCGTGAGCGTGAGCGTGGGGGTGAGCGTGAGCGTGGGCGTTTCCGTAATCGTGGGCGTGGCGACCACATAGTGAAAGGCGGTCGGAACGCCGAAGGCCCGGACAATCCCAGCCAGGCCTGCAAACCCGGCGGCCAGGGCAATCAGCCGCCATCCAGCCTGGAAGGCCTCACGCCGCAGAAGGTAGAAAGGCTGGCGCGGCGCTCGCCGGAGGCTTCTGAACCCTGCGAGCAGAGCCAGAAGGGCTCCCACCAGGAGCAATCCGGTGGCGAGCCAGATCGTTTGTTCCACAGAAAGATGGAGAAGCAAGCAAAGCTCCAGTTCGAGGAATTGCGGAGCCATTATAGCATGTGCGTTCGCTGGATTTATAATGGCCGCGTTTCGGCAACAATTATCCATGAGGCAATTCGATATTGAATCAGGACCTGGAGGGAAGATGGAGCCCCCGAACGACCTGGTTTTTGACAGCCTCACCACCCGAATGGGTCGCCTACACGTGGCGGTCTCCCAAAGCGGGCTCGTCTCCATCGGGCTGGGAGGGTCCCTGCGCAGATTCCTCGACCTCGTGAAGCGCCCTGGCCAACTGACCCCACGCAGAGATCGGGGAGCGGTCCGACCCTATGCCCGCCAGTTGCGGGAATACCTGGCAGGCCATCGGAGGAGGTTCACCTTGCCTATCGACTGGCGCAGGATGTCGCCGTTTCAGAGACGGGTATTGAAGGCGACTTCTCGGATTTCCTACGGACAGACCAAAACCTACGGTGAAATCGCGGATCAGGCTGGGCACCCGGGCGCGGCTCGGGCCGTCGGCCAGGCGATGGGATCCAATCCCGTGCCCCTCGTCATCCCTTGCCACCGTGTCTTGGGGGCGGGCGGATCCCTGGGCGGGTACAGCGCGCCAGGCGGGGTCGACCTGAAGCGGCGACTGCTCCAGCTGGAAGGTGCCGTTTTCCCCGCGGCCCGGGAGCCCTTCCACAGGAACCCTCCCGCAACCAAGCGGGCATCTCTTGGGTCGCACTCCGCTTGAGCAGGCCAGCGGTTCCACGACTGATCCTCACGCGAGCGCGCGGCCTTCCCTGAGTTGAGCTGGTGAGAGAGGGCGGATAAGGCGTATGAAGCAATGGGGAGCCTTCTGGCTTCTTGGCCTGATTTGGGGCAGCTCCTTCCTCTGGATACGGATCGCCGTCCAGGAGATCGGACCTGTTACCCTGGTAAGCTTTCGGCTTCTCTTTGGTGTGCTCGGTCTAGCCATCGTGATGCTGTGGATGAGACCCCCCCTCCCTCGCGACGCACGCACCTGGATGCTGTTGGCGCTCCTGGGCATCGTCAACACGGCGATTCCCTTCGTGCTTATTTCCTGGGGCGAGACACGCATTCCGTCTGCTCTGGCCGCTATTCTCAACGGCTCCACACCCCTTTTCACGATCGTCATTGCTCATCTCTTCCTCCGCGACGATCGCATCACGGTGGCGCGGGTCGCAGGTTTGGTCGTTGGCTTCGCCGGGATTGTCGTGCTTCTGAGCCGGGACCTAGGGGCCACGCGCCTGGGGAGCTCCCTGCCCGCCCAGGGCGCTGTTCTCCTGGCAGCCCTCTTCTATGCGGGGAGCGCCGTCTTCGCACGTTCTCGCTTTCACGGGGTTTCTCCGATCGTCCATGCCTTCCTTCCCTTGGTTGCTGCGGATGCGGTCGTGTCGTTGCTCCTCCCTGCCGTCGAGGCTCCTGTGCGCCTGCCTTCGTTACCGATCACTTGGCTCGCCCTGGCTTGGCTCGGCCTTCTGGGTTCGTGCCTGGCCTATCTTCTGTACTACTACCTCATTCACGCCTGGGGCCCAACGAGGGCTACGGTAGTAACGTATGTTTTTCCCGTCGTCGGTCTCGTGCTGGGCATCCTCTTTCTTCACGAGAAGGCGGACTGGAGGCTCCTGGGCGGGGCGGCGCTGATTGTGGGAAGCATCGGGATAATCAATCTAAGAGAGAGAGCAGTCCTCAGCCGCAGCTCGTAGGGGAGCTTTCGCGCGGAACGGCTGGAATCAGAGAATCTGCGGCGGGCCCTTGCAAGAGGCGGGACCCCCTTCGCCCTCGGTCAATGGTTCCCGGAACGACCTAAGGAGGGTCGATGAAAAAGAATCTCAAATGGCCCAGCTTCATCGTCGTGGCCGTGGGCGCGCTGACCTTGGCCTGCCAGACCTCGTTGTTGTCTTCTCCCGTGAATCCGACCCCCTCCCTGGCCAATCTTCCTGCCTCCACAGCTCAGGGCTCCCAGCCCCTCGAGATTACGGGCAGCTTCAATTACACCAATGACATCCTCACGACATACTATGTCGAGCACGAAGTCGCTCTGGTCGACATGTACGGGTTCGTGACGCGCAACCAAGAGTGGGAAATCCCTGTAGACTCGCAAGTCCTGGGCTTCCTCCAAATCGACGAGAGCGCCAAGCACGGAACCTATCACCTCGAGCTACCCGAGCGGCCCTTAGGGACCCTCGTCAACGTCAGTCAGGGAGTCCGCCAGGGGCAGGGAGTGGAGGTGTGGGCCGCTGCCTACTGGGGCAACCTCACGGGGGGGCCCTATTCGGAGGGAGATGATGTGTCGCGGGGTTGGCCAACCTATCTGGCCTCGGTGATCACGGATCCTCAGAACCACGACGAGGTTACGGGTGGAAAACTCGTGGTTTGGTCCCCCGACAATGGCGAGTACTTCCCCACCGGGTTCGGTCCGGATGGCAAGCTGTTTACGAAGGATGATCCGGTCGGCCCGATTCCGGCTGGCTACTCCGTCGTGGATCTGAGCCAAAATCCATTCCAAGTCAGCCAGGAGGCGAGACCGGACCTGACCTTGTATGAGCCGAACGATATGGCCATTAAGGACTTTTCGAAGCTCTCCTACACCGAGGCCTTTCGCCAGACGGTCGATTTCGCCCGAACGGAGTACGCCTTCAATGCGATCCCGGGAAAGCAACTCGACTGGGATGCCCTCTCGAACCAGATCGAGCCGGTCGTTGCGGCGGCCGAGAAAGCCCGCGATCCGAAGCAATTCGCCCTCGCCCTGAAGCAATTCACCTTGGCTTTTCATGATGGGCACACCGGCCTAGCCGGCAGCTTGGTCGACCAAATAGACCAGGAGAGCACTTCCTCAGGTTATGGCTTCGCCATCCGCGAATTGGACAGCGGCCAGGTGATCGTAGTGTATCTGACCAGTGGAGGACCCGCGGCCCAGGCGGGGATACAGGTCGGCGCGCAGGTTCTGCAGTTCAACGGGAAACCGATTGGGGATGCAATCGGACAGGTCCAGCCTCTCGATGGCCCCTTCTCGACGAGTTATGGTCTTCGCTACGAACAGGCGAGATACCTCTTGCGCGCCTCGGAGGGGACCTCAGCCCAAGTCGAGTTTGCCAATCCCGGAAAGAGCCCCCAGACGGTGACCCTGCGCGCGGTTCAAGAGACGGACAGTTTCGATAAGACGCAGATTGATTGGAACTACCAACCCGGTCCGATGCCCGAGACGTATGAGATCATCAGCACGGGAGCAGGCTCTGCGGACATTGGCTATATCCAGATAAACAGCAATAACGATGATCTCAGTCTGCTCTACCGGCTCTTCACGCATGCGCTGCAAACTTTTGCCGACTATCAGGTGTCGGACGTAGTTATCGATTTGCGGGTCAACTTCGGAGGATCGCCCCTTGGGCTGGCGGGTTATCTCACCAACCAGAACATCACCGAGGGACAACTGGAGTACTACAGCGCAAAGACGGGCAAGTTCGAGGCGGAAGAACCTCCGGACATTATCTACCCGGACCAGACCCAGTTTCGAATCCAGCATCTGGCCGTCCTGGTCGACCAGTTCTGCTACAGCGCCTGCGAACTGGAAGCCTACGGGCTCAGCAAGCTGCCGGGCGTGCAAGTCGTGGGTCAGTACCCTACCGCGGGAACAGAAGCCGAGGTGGCTCGCGGGCAGGTTGACTTGCCCGAGGGGATCTCGCTACAAATCCCCACGGGGCGCTTCGTCAACCCGGATGGATCGCTCTTCCTCGAAGGGACGGGGGTGATGCCGACCGTGAAGGTCCCGGTGGACGCCAATTCGGTCCTGTCCGATCTGTCCCCCGGTCAGGACGTCGTTCTCCAGGCCGCGGTAAACGCTCTGCTTTCGCGCTGAATCGAGAACGCTTGAGGTGAGGGGAAACGCTTCGATCTCAGAAGCGCGGCCCGCTCCTCCGGGAGCGGGCCGATTGTTTCCGGCGCAATCCCCCTCTTCACTCCTCCTTGTCGAGGGTGCCCGCCCCGGAAAGCGCGGCCGTGGGGTGGATGCCGAAGCGCAAATACGACTCAATCAGGGGGTCGATTTCCCCATTGAGGACGGCGGCGGTGTTGCTCGTCTCGTACCCGGTGCGATGATCTTTGACCATCTGGTAGGGGTGCAGGACGTAGGACCGAATCTGGTTCCCCCATTCGGCCTTGATGTGCTCCCCCTTGATCGCGGCCAGTTCACGTTCTTGCTCCTCGCGCTGGAGATCCAGCAAGCGGGCCCGCAACACGCGCAAGGCATTCTCCCGATTCTGAGTTTGCGAGCGCTCGTTTTGGCAGGTGACCACGATCCCCGTCGGCAGGTGTGTAATGCGGATCGCCGTTTCGTTCTTCTGCACGTTCTGACCGCCCGCGCTGGAGGCGCGATAGGTCTCAATCTTCAGGTCCGTCGAGGGGATCTCAACCTCGGTTGCCTCCTTTACCTGAGGATAGACCTCCACCAGCGCAAAAGAGGTGTGCCGTCGGCTGGCGGCATCGAAAGGCGAAAGCCGGACCAGGCGGTGGACCCCTTTTTCCGCGCGCAGGTAGCCGTAGGCATTCAATCCGTTTACGGCGAGAGTCACGCTCTTCGTTCCCGCTTCCTCTCCCTCCGTCTCATCCAAGACCTCGACCTCATACCGATGGATCTCCGCCCAGCGCAGATACATGCGCTGGAGCATCGAGGTCCAGTCCTGAGCATCCGTGCCTCCCGCTCCAGCATGGATGGCCAGCACGGCATTGCTCGAGTCGTACTTGCCCGAGAGCATCGCCCCCAGCCCTCTGCGCCCGATTTCCTCCTCCAGGGAAGCCACCTCAGCCGCCAGCTCGGCCCGCAGTCCTTCGTCTCCCAGCTGGACCAGTTCGGTCGCATCCAGGAGGCGGCGTTCCAGCCCGCGCCAGCTCTGCACGTCCCCACGCAGGCGCGCGATGTCCTGCATCAGTTGTTTGGCTTTTTCGGCGTCCGACCACAGAGAAGGGACAGAGGCTTGCTCTTCCAGCTTGGAGAGCTCGGTTTCCTTGGCAGGCAGGTCAAAGGCGCACCAGAAGGTTCTGCAATCTCTCGTGCTGGGCCCGCAAGCGTTCGAATAAGTCATCCATGGATTGACGTCTCCTCTTGGCAAAAAGTACGGCCCAGAGCGGCGGCTTGAGCCTCTCGGCCAGTCGCCACCCTCAGGAAAGAGTAGCTTGAGGCTCGAGAAGTCCCTGCACGAACAATTGGGGTTCGAATGGCCGGAGGTCCTCCAGCCCTTCTCCCAGACCGACATACCGAATCGGGATTCTCAATTCGGACTGGATAGCGAAGGCGACCCCGCCGCGTGCGGAGCCATCCAACTTGGCCAGGATGGCCCCCGAAACTCCGACGGTCTCCTGAAATGCATGCGCCTGCGCCAGGCCATTCTGTCCTGTGGTGGCATCCAGGACCAGCCAGGTCTCATGCGGCGCGCCCGGCACAACCTTGCCCAGAACCCGACCAATCTTCTTCAGTTCTTCCATCAAATTGTAGCGGGTGTGCAGTCGACCGGCGGTGTCGACCAGGAGAACATCCACGCCCCGCGCCAGGGCCGCAGCCGCCGCATCATGCGCCACCGCCGCGGGATCGCTGCCCGGACGTCCCGAGATCACCTCTTCCCCGACCCGTTCCGCCCATTCCTCTAGTTGATCTCTTGCCGCTGCCCGGTAGGTGTCGGCAGCCGCCAGAAGCACTTTCTTCCCCTTCTGCTTCCAATGCCAGGCCACCTTCGCCATCGAAGTGGTCTTGCCTGAACCATTGACACCGACAAACAAAAGAACCGTTGGAACTGCGGAAGGTTCCCAGTCGCTCGATCGAGGAACCCACTGCAGCAGGAGGTCCTGGAGGCTCCGGCGCAGATCCTCCCGGCGGAGCAACCCCTCCTCCTGGACTCCCTTTTTCAATTGCGTGGTGATTGCTTGCGCCAGCTGGGGGCCCAGGTCTGCTTGAAGGAGCAGCCCTTCCAACTCATCCCACGTGGAAGAGCTGATTTCGCTGCCCCCTAGAAGCGAAACCACTCGGCCGAAAGCGGATCGCCTCGTCTTCTCCAGCGCGCGACCCCACCCGGATCGGCCTTCCATTGCGTGGATTATATCATCCGGATTCTGGCCGAAAGAGGGACCGGCCGAGGGCGGCGAGAGGTCGAGGCAATGGTCGTGTTCCTCCCGCCGGATGAACCTGCCGGAGCACACCGTCCGAGCGGTTCTCTCCCGGCCCGACCTCCCTCAAGCTACCCGACCCGCGTGTCAGGCCCGTTGATCTCGATCCCAAGGTGCCAGTCTCCTTTCCACCAGGCCATCCGGGCTTGGGCGAGACCGACCCGGCGGAGGTTAAGGCGCCCTGAGCCGTGGCTCTCTTGCCTCCCCGCCGTCCAGACCAGCGCGAAAGCGGAGGGGGAACTCACCTCCAGCGCGCTCCATCCTCCGGCTCCCCATGACCCAAATCGGGCCTTCCCCCGCTCGGCCAGGTTCTGGCCACCTCGACCCGGGCCTGTCCTGCCTCCATGGCCGACGAAGGCCATGAACCCGGGATCGAGGACTATCGAGAAGAAACCAACTCCTCAAGGGAGCCGGGCAATCCTTGCGCTCCAGGGATCCCGCCTCCCATCCTCACTGCGGCACCCCGGCCTCAGCCGTCTCGGTTCTTGATCGTAAGCTCGGAGCCGCCGGCGGGCGGCGCCGCCACGCTCTCTTCATCTGCTTCCTTCCTGACCTTTTCCCAACTCAGGCTTTGGCGCGCCATGAACCAAGCCCCCAAGGCCGTGATCGGAAACCAGAGTGCCGCGTGCAGGACGAGGGTATACCCGGTCGCCGGGGCGGCGGGAACCCGAAAAGCCTCGAGGACCGCGATTCCCGGGGTATCGAAGGTCCCCAGGTAACCCGGAGCGGAAGGAAGAGTTGTGGCCAGGTTCACCACCCCGTTCATCAACATTAGGGCGAAGAAGCTGACCCGGAAACTGAAGGCCTGCATTACAAGGTAGTACTTGCCGGTTTCCAAGAGCCAGATAATGACCGACGTAACAAAGACTCCCAAGGCCTCACGCGGCGACCGCAAAGAAGCGAAGCCAGCCAGGAACTTTTCCACCAGGGGCTCCACCGGCTCCCTCAACCGCCGTGGCAGGGCTTTCTGCAGGAGAGCGCGCAGGACCCGGGCTGTGGTGGCGGGGTACATGGCCGCCAAAAGGAAAATGAGCAGGGCCCCGAAGAAGGCGGCCGCGCCGACCAGAGCCACGTCGCGGATGCTCCCGGCCAAACCCGAGTTGCCGGTCACTCCAGCCAGTTCGGGAAGGTTGACAAACACAAACATCAGCATCACTACCCCATCGAAGACTCTCTCGACGAGGATCGTGGCCAGTGATGCGCTGATCGGCACGGAGAAGATTTTTCTGAGAACATAGGCCCTCAACAGTTCGCCCGCCCGGGCAGGGTATATGTTGTTCCCCATATAACCAATGGTTACAATTGGAAACAGCTTGACCGGAGAAATGGGCTTCAGGGGCCGGAGAAGATAGTGCCATCGCCATGTCCGCACGGCTACAGCCAGGAAGTACACAGCCACTGCGGGAAGAAGCCAGAGGTAGTCTGCGCGTTTCAGGACCTGCCAGACCTGGTCAAGTCTCAGGCTTCGCAGAGGGAAGTAGAGAAGTCCAAGGCTGATCAGTACCCCAAGCCATAATCGCCAGTTTCTCATTCGGGAGTCGTGTGTGGCCTCAGATCAATTGGGGACGATTTGGTCCCCGGGGCGTTGTTGCCGGCAGGAGGGAGGCGGTGCGCATTCTATCACCGAAAGCAGGGATCGATTCGTCAGGAAAAGGGATCTCGGACCCTCGAGGCCCTCGCGCGCATTGGTGACAAACCTCCATTTCCATTCCTGCTGGCAGAAACGATGGACATTCGCGGGGGCTCCATGAAGCGAGATCTTCTGATTGCAACGACCAATTCGGGAAAATTGCGCGAATATCGGAGTCTGCTCGCGGGCCTCCCCGCAAGCCTTCGCCGTCCGGACCGGCTCGGTCTGAACCTGGTGGTGCAAGAGGATGGAGAGAATTACGCGGAAAACGCCACCAAGAAGGCACTCGCCTTCGCTTCGGCCTCGGGTTTGCTCACCCTCGCAGACGACAGCGGGCTGGAGGTGGATCTCCTCGGGGGGGAGCCCGGGATTTGCTCTTCTCGCTACGCGGGGCCCCATGCCGACGATCAGCGTCGAAGGGAGTACCTTCTGCAACTGTTGCGTCCCTTCCCGCGGCCTTGGACGGCCAGATTCCAGTGCGTGATTGCGCTTGTGGAGCCGGGTCGGGAGCCCGTGATCGCACAGGGGACGTGCTCGGGCGAGATCGTCCCGGTTCCTCGGGGGACATCCGGGTTCGGCTACGACCCGATTTTCCGAATCCACGGGGGAAACCGAACGCTGGCGCAACTCCGGTTGGAGCAGAAGAACCAGATCAGCCATCGAGCCCAAGCTTTTCAAGCGCTCCTGCCCGCCTTGGATGCGGCCCTCCGCAGGTGAGCCGGGAGCCCCTCCTAGGGCAAACCGCGCTTGCCCTGCCGTGCTCTTGCCTCCACAGTCTGTTTGAGCGCACGCAGAGAGTTCTCGTAGAGCGGATTGACCAACGGCCCGATCAAGACTCGCGCCAAGAGAGCGTGGGTGAGGTTCATCGGGGTGGACACGCGGCGCTCCAACAATGTCCCTCCTTCCAGGAGCTTGAGGGAGAACTCCTCGGTAATGTCCTCAAAGTACTCGTCCTGGAAGACGAAAACCAGATGCGAAGGACGCTGGTGTTCGCTGATAACCACCTCGTGGAAGCTCCCCTTTCCGACCCCTCTCTCCCAGCACAGACGAAACCGAGTCCCTAACCCGATGGCACCAGTGGAGGCCAATTCGACCTTGTCGGTACCCGGGGACCATTCCCCCATGTTCCGAGCATCGGCTAAGTAGTCAAACACGAACTCGGGAGGGGCATTTATGTAAATGCCAAAGAAGGAT
>JBEKHT010000071.1:0-10044 GCA_050012135.1 Anaerolineales bacterium
CTCCCTGGATTGCGTCGGCCCCGTCACCCGGGACGTGACCGATGCGGCCATGATGCTGGGCGCGATGGCGGGGCCCGACCCGTACGATGCGACCGCCGCGCAGGTTCCGGTCGAAGACTACCGCGGCTATTTGGACCGCGGAGTGCGCGGCTTGCGCATCGGGCTCTCCCCCGACTATTTTCGATTGAGGTTTCCGGACCCCAAGTCAGGAAGGATCCAAGAGCAGGAAATCGGCGGGGAGATTGCCGCGGCCGTGAGGCACGCGGCGCAGGTCCTCGCGCAGGAAGGCGCCGAAATCATCGAGCCGGTGCCCATGCCCAACACCCGCTATGGGGTTCCTACCTACTTTGTCATCTCGCGGGTGGAGGCCGCCTCGAACCTGCATCGCTATGACGGGGTAAAGTACGGGCATCGAACTCCTCAAGCGGTGAAGGATCTGAGGGAGATGTACCGCAAGACTCGCGGCGAGGCCTTCGGGCTTCAAGTGAAGCTGCGCATTCTAATGGGAATGTATGTTTCGGCGGCCCAATACGAAAAACATTACTACCAGAAGGCCCTGCGCGTTCGCACCCTGATCCGCAGGGATTTCGAGCAGGCCTTTTCGCCGGATGGGGAGTTCCGTTTAGACGCCTTGCTCGCCCCGACCACTCCGACGACCGCTTTTGAACTCGGCGCCGTCTACGGCGACTCAGTCCTCATGCAGTATGCGGACCTCCTGACGGTGCCCGCCGACCACGCGGGGGTTCCGGCTCTTTCAATTCCGGCGGGACTGGATGCCGCCCGCCTGCCCATCGGCGTTCAACTGATCGCCCCGGACTTCCGGGAAGGATTGCTTTTCCAGGTGGGTCGCACCTACGAGCGGGCTACGCAGCATGAGACCTGGCGCAGGGACAGGCCGAGTCTTCTGGAGGATCTGCCACGCGACCCATGAAGAGGCCAATCGCCCGCCGGGGAGCTCCTCAGCGGACGGCCATTCCGGGATCCAAGCGAAGTGGAATCCCAATCCGCTAGGCGCCCAAGCCCACGGACGGGATGGATTCATGTCTGACTATGAGGCCGTCATTGGCCTGGAAACCCACATTCAGCTGAGGACCGCTTCCAAGATCTTCTGCCGGTGCCGGGCCGATTCGTGGGGCGAACCCCCCAACACCAACATCTGTCCGATCTGTTGCGGTCTGCCCGGCGTCCTTCC
This sequence comes from Anaerolineales bacterium, assembly GCA_050012135.1. GTDB lineage: Bacteria > Chloroflexota > Anaerolineae > Anaerolineales > RBG-16-64-43 > JBEKHT01. The sequence continues at coordinate 1,193 of JBEKHT010000071.1, forward strand.
GGCCCTCAACCGCGCGGCGGTGGAGAAGGCCGTGCGGCTGGCCGCCGCCTTGCAGGCCCAGATCTCGGAGCTCTCCTACTTCGCGCGCAAGAACTACTTCTACCCCGATCTGCCCAAGGGTTACCAAATCAGTCAATACGATGAGCCTCTGGCCCGGGGCGGGCAGTTTGAGCTCCCCATGCCCGATCAGGTCGTTCGCCACATCTCGATCCAAAAGCTGCACCTTGAGGAAGATGCGGGCAAGACCCGGATGGTCGGGGGTCGCCGTTGGATTGACATGAATCGCTGTGGCGTGCCTCTGGTGGAAATGGTCACCGGCCCCGATCTGCGCTCGGCCGACGAAGCCGCCCAGTACCTCATTCGGCTGCGTCAGCTCTTGCGCTGGCTCGATATCTCTGAGGCGAACATGGAGCGGGCTCACCTGCGCTGCGACGCCAACGTCTCCATCCGTCCGCGCGGGAGTCCGGCCTTGAATCCGAAGACCGAGATCAAGAACGTCAACTCCATCGAAGCGGTACGCACGGCGATTGAGGCCGAATTTGCCAGGCAGATTCGCGAGGTAGAGTCGGGGGCCAGCGTGAAGGCCTGGACGCTCGAATGGGATGAGGAGGCTGGAGTCTTGCGGAAGATGAGGGAAAAGGAGAGCGAGGGCGATTACCGCTATTTCCGCGAGCCGGACCTTCTCCCGATTCGCCTGGAAGCGGGCTGGACGGATGAAATCCTTGCCCATTCTCCCGAGTTGCCCCTGGCTCGGCGTGGGCGCTTGGTGGAGCAATATCATCTTCCGGTCTACGACGCCGAGATCCTCACCGAAGAACGTAGCCTGTCGGAATACTTTGAGGCTGCGGCGCGTGCCTACCCCGGTGATCCGAAGCGGGTCTCCAACTGGATCATGAATGAGGTCCTGCGCATCCTGCGCGACCGCGGTCTAACCGCCGCCGAACTGAAGTTCCCTCCTCGGCACCTGGCCGAGACGCTCCAGTTGATCGACCAGGGAACGATCACGCTGGCCACGGGGAAATCTCTGTTGGAGAGGTCCCTGGAGAGCGGACGGGCTCCCCGCGAGATGGTCGAGGCGGAGGGGCTGGCTCAGATCCGAGGCTCCCAAGAACTTCGGACGCTTTGTCTTCAAGCTATCCGCACGAACCCCGATCAGGCCCAGCAATACCGGGCAGGCAAGACAGCGTTGCTTCAATGGTTTGTGGGGCAGGTGATGCGAGCCTCCCGGGGAAAGGCCAATCCGCAGGAAACGGCCGCCCTGTTGCAGGATCTCTTAGGCACAGAGAGATGACCGGCGGCCTCCGCATCTGGGAAGAAGAGGGAATCGAGATCCGGCGCGCGTGGCCTTCCGACCAGGAGGCCATCCAAGACATGGTGCACGAGATGCGACTCAATCCCCTGGGCCTGCATTGGGAGCGGTTCCTCGTTGCCAGCGGATCGGATGGCCAGTTGTTCGGCCTGGGCCAGATCAAGACTCATCGGGACGGTTCAAACGAACTCGCTTCGATCGCCGTGGTCCCTCGCTTTCGGGGCCAGGGGTTGGCGCGGGCCCTGATTGAGGCCCTCTTGCGCGACCGGCCGCCTGCGGTTTACCTGACCTGCCGATCCTTGCTCATCCCGTTCTACCAGCGATTTGGGTTCCGGACAGCTTCTGGGCAGGATTTGACCCCCTACTTTCGCCGGCTGAGGCGACTGGCTTCCCTGCTTTCTCCTCTTCTCCCGCGCGCGGGAGGCATGACCATCATGCGGCGGGGATAGGGGGCCCCGTTCCCCTCCGAAAGGAGTGGACTTGGGTGGCACCCAAAGACCCAGGAGTTGAATCAATGGATAGGGTTGCGGTTCCCTCCGGGCCTGGCGGGCGAGAGAGGCCCAAAGGCGTCCGCGCCGCGAGACCCCATGTCGCGACGGGAGGCGACAATCGCTCCCTGCGCGCGCGGCTTCTGGCCGTCGTCGTGGCGCTGATGGGACTCCTGAATGTGGCCTCGTCCGCATTCTTCCCGATCACGAGTCGGCTGCGCTGGCTGCGCCAGGTCTTGCCCCCGGAGATCACGCTCGGATCGCGAACTCTCACCCTGGTCGCCGGATTCTTCTTGATGGGCATTGCCTGGAATCTGTCCCAGAGGAAGCGAGTGGCCTGGCTTCTCACCGTCTGGTTGCTCGTGGTCTCGGCCCTTTCCCATGTCCTCAAAGGCCTGGATGTGGAGGAAGCCGCGATTGCCCTTCTCTTGCTCTCGATTCTGTGGTGGTTTCGCAGGGACTTCTCCGTCCGCAGCGATCCCGACGCCATCCAGGCCATCCTGTTTGCCACGCCCTACGTCCTCGTATTCTTCTTCGCCTACGGGGTCCTGGGGTTCTATCTATTGCAGAGGCAGTTTCGCCCGAGCTTCGACCTGGGCTCTTCCATCGCCGAGGTTGTGAACTTGGCCTCCTTCCAAGGCGACCAGCTCTTCCAACCCGTGTCCCGCCAGGCTCGATGGTTTGTGGAATCCCTGCCCCTGATGTCGGGGATCGGGGTGCTATTCCTCGTGTACAACTTGACTCGCCCGGTCTTGCGGCCGACGCCCCCGACCCGGCGGGACCGACATGCCGCTCGCTCGATTGCCCAAGAATTTGGTTCCAGCGGGATTGCCTACTTCGCCCTCAGCCCGGAGAAGAATTACTTCTTCAATGAGGATGCAACCTGCGCAATTGCCTATGTCCTGGTGGGAGGGGTAGCTCTTGGCGCCGGGGATGTGATCGGGCCGGAGGAGGATCTGGCCTCCACGGTGGAACAATTTCATCGCTTTTGCGAGGAGAACAACTGGGTTCCGGCCCTGTTCCAGGTCCGTGAGGAGTACCTGGCTCACTACCGGGCCGCAGGCCTGGAGGCGCTGAAGATTGGCGAGGAAGCGCTGATCGACATCCGCGGCTTTGATCTGAGCGGTCGAAGCAAGGATGACTTGCGCGCCGCCGTCAACCGGGCCCGCCGAGAAGGCTGGCGGTTCTTCTTCTTTGATGGTCCCCTTGGGGATGAGCCGCTGCAGCTTCAGCTTCAGTCGATTTCAGAGGCTTGGCTGACGGACCGCATCGGGGGCGAAATGGGCTTCACCATGGGCGGGACCTCGATCCGCGGCAGCGCGGAAACCCTGGTGACCTGTGCCACCGCTCAGGAGGGCAGCCTGTTTGCTTTTCTGACCTGGGCGCCGATGTTCGCGCGCCGGGGCTGGTCCTTGGACCTCATGCGGCGTTCGAACTCGGCCCCCAACGGCACGATTGAGTTCTTGATCCTGCAAACTCTGGAGCGATTGCGCGAGCGGGGGGGATCAGGTCGTGAGTCTCGGCCTGGCGCCCCTGGCCAACACCTCCGGGCCCTCCTCGGAGGCCGTGAGGTCGCTGGACCGAGCGATTGAACTGATTTACAACCGCTTCGATACGATCTACGGTTTCAAATCCCCGCATCAGTTCAAGCAGAAATTTGACCCGCGCTGGGAAAACCGCTATCTGGTCTTCCCGGGCCTGCCGGCCCTGCCCCGAGTGGTGTTGCCCTGATCAATGCGCAGATGCCCAGCTTCAGCCTGGGCGAGCTCACCAAGCTCGTCCGCCCAGCCTAACGGCCCCGGGCGGCAGCGGGTGACTCCCGATCGAGGCCAGCCCCCCTCCTCTTCGGGCCGGCTTCCCTGCGCGGGCAAGCCGATCCCCGCTTTGGCTTTTGGGTCGACACGCCTGCCGGCGGCTCAGGGGCGAGGTGGGATCCGGCTCATGGCGTACTCCGCCAGCGCGGTGATTGTCAGACTCGGGTTGACCCCCGGATTGGCGGGCACGACCGAACCATCGACCACATACAGGCCGGGGTAGTTGAACACCTCAAACTTTGTGTCGACCACGCCCTCCTGGGCGTTTCGGCCGATCGGGCAGCCGCCCAGGATGTGGGCGGTGGAGGGAATGTTCAGGAGCGACTCGTTGAAGGCCCCTTGGGGAACCCCGTTTGTCCTTTCGGAGAAGAGGCGGGTCACCTTGTGGCCGATGGGGACCTCGGCCTGAATGGGGCGCTGCTCGTCTCTCGCCGAGGTCAGTCCGCGTCGAAAGAAGGTCATGAGACTTCGTCCGGGGCGGAGGCGCATGCGCGTATCACTCGTCTGCATCACGAGCAGGATGGTCCCGCGGTGAGCCCAGCCGGGCAGGACCCAGATGCGCATTGCGTCGATCGGGTTGCGCAGGACGCGCCCGACCACCTTCAGCACCCGCCCTAGGATTCCCGAACTGGCCTCGACCAGGGGCGCGGATAAGAGCCTCATGAGGGAGGATCCATCCGGGTAGCGGACCGGTTCAATGCGGGTTTCCTCATCGGCCTCGAAAATGGAAGTGATGGCCACTCCCTTGGAATAGTCCACTTCTCCCCGGCGAGCCGTCGAGCCCAGGAGCGCCTCGCTGTTGGTGCGCACCTCCTGCCCCAACCTCGGCGAAAGGGCGGGCAGGGATTGGAGTGAGTCCCGGCAGCGAAAGAGCAGGTCGAGCGTTCCGAGAACTCCGGCGGCGACGATCACGTTTCGGGATCGAACGTGATGAAGACCTCGCCCCCACGGCGAGGTGGTCGTGCGGTAGCCGATCTCGTACCTGGCCCCGTCCTCTCGGGCGGGCAGCAGAGGTCGAATGATCTCCGCCTGCGACTCCGAGAGGATCTGCGCGCCCCATTTCTGGGCAAAATAGAGATAGTTCTTGTCCAGGGTGTTCTTGGCGTTGTAGCGGCAGCCGACCATGCAACCGCCGCAATGAGTGCACGGGCTCCGCAGGGGGCCGTCCCCGTCGAAATAGGGGTCTCGCTCGGGTTGGTCGAGTTCTCCGAAGAAGACCCCCACCGGAGTTGGCGCAAAGGTCGAGGCCCTGCCCAAGTCGGCCGCCACCCCCCGCAACACCTCATCGGCAGGCCAAAGCCTGGGGTTCTGCGCGACCCCCAGCATGCGTTTGGCGGTCCGGTAGTGGGGCTCGAGGAGGGCTTTCCAGTCGGCCAGATCCCGCCAGGCGGGGGCCTCGAAGAGCCGGTCGTCCGGCTCCATCAGGACGCAGGCATAGCCGAGGCTTCCCCCGCCCACGCCGCTGCCGTGCAGGATCATCTCGTCCCGGAGCAGACTGATCTGCAGGATTCCAAAGCAGCGCAGGGCCGGAAGCCAAAGGTATTTCCAGAAGGACCAGTTCGTCTTGGGGAAATCTTCAGGCCGATACCACTTGCCGCGCTCCAGGACCAGGAGGCGGTAGCCTTTCTCCGCCAACCTCATGGCCGAGACGCTGCCCCCAAACCCTGAGCCGATCACGACAAAATCAAAGAGGTCGTCCTCTGCCGCTGGCCCTTGCCTCATTGCCATCTTGTCCTCCTGCCGCGCGTCAACGGTTCGAGCGGACGAACCCAACTTGGGGCCAAGGTCTGCGTTGCTGTCGACCGGACAGGACCCCGGCGGACTTGAGATTCGCCCGGAAACTAGGTCCGCCGGCGCACGGGGGGTAGGTCGTGGCCCTTAGGAGAGGCGATAGTCGTAAAAGCCCCTGCCAGACTTTCGGCCAAGATATCCCGCGTCGACCATCCGGCGCAGGAGAGGAGCGGGGCGGTACTTGTCATCTCCCAGATCGCGGTGCAGGACTTCCATGACCGCCAGGGTAACGTCCAGGCCGACGAAATCCGCAAGCGTCAGCGGCCCCATGGGGTGATTCATCCCGAGTTTCATGACCTGGTCGATGGCCTCGGGCGTGGCGATGCCTTCCTCCAGCACAAAAATGGCCTCATTGATCATCGGGCACAGGATGCGGTTGGAGACAAAGCCTGGCGAGTCCTTGACCTCAATGGGCGTCTTGCCCATCCGCCGGCCGACCTCGGTCGCGACCCGAACCGTGTCGTCCGAAGTGGGCAGGGCCCTGACGACCTCCAGCAGGCTCATGATGGGGACGGGGTTGAAGAAGTGCATCCCGACCACCTTATCCCCTCGCCGCGTCGCCCCCGCGATGCGCGTCAGCGAAATGGAAGAGGTGTTGGAAGCCAGGATCACCTCCGGGCCCATCATTTGATCGAGTTTGCGAAAGAGATCGAGCTTGAGCTCGACGTTCTCGGTCGCGGCCTCCAGGACAAGGTCCGCTTCCCGGACCTCTTCCAGAAGGGTTGTGGTGTGGATCTTTTTCGCCGCCTGAGCCTGGTCCGAAGTGAGCCTGCCCTTCTCCGCGAGCTTGTTGACGGATTGAGCGATCTCCCCCAGAGCCCGCTCGATCTGGCTGGGAATCACGTCCATCAGGCTCACCCGGTAGCCCGCGGTGGCGGCGACCTGAGCAATGCCGCTGCCCATAGCGCCCGAACCGATGACCGCGATGTGTCGGATTTCCATATTCCCCTCGCAGAACCGATCAGGGGGGCGCGTGATTTCAGCCGCGTCCCTGGGGTGGTAGGGTGTCCGGCTTAGAGCAATTCGATCGCCAGAGCAACAGCCTCGCCGCCTCCGAGGCACAGGCTGGCCAGTCCCCTCTTCTGGTGGGATTCCTGGAGTGCGTAGAGTAAGGTCACCAGGATCCGCGCGCCGCTGGCTCCAATCGGGTGACCCAGTGCAATCGCCCCTCCATGAACATTGACCCGGCTCCAGTCCCATCCCTCGGCCTCGAGGGCCTTTCCGTCGGCGAGCGCCTGGGAGGCGAAAGCCTCATTGATCTCCACCCGGTGGTAGTCGGGCAGTACGCGGCCCTCTTTCTTGAGCAGGTTGCGGATGGCAAAGATGGGAGCCGTGAACAGCTCGAGGGGTTTGACAGCCGCCTGGGCGTAGCCCGTTATACGGGCGAGGGGACGGAGGCCCTCGGCCTGGGCTCGAGTGGCACTCGAAATCACCAGTGCCGCGGCCCCATCCGTGATGCCCGGGGAATTCCCGGCCGTGACGACCCCTTCCTTTTGAAAGGCGGGCTTGAGGCGCGCCAGGGCTTCCAGGCTCGTGTCTCGGCGAGGGGCCTCATCCACCTCGAAGCTCCGGGCTGCTCCCCCGGATGGGGAGATCTCGACCGGGACAATCTCTGCGCGGAAGCGTCCCTGGTCGATGGCCGCAACGGCCTTGCGGTGGCTCTCGAGGGCGAAGGCGTCTAACTCCTCTCGGCTCAACTCGAACTTGCGCGCGATCCATTCGGCACTATTGCCCATATGAGTATGTTCGAAGGCACACCACAACCCGTCATGGACCAGCGCGTCCACCAGCACGGCATCGCCCAGTCGATAGCCGCTGCGCGCTTGGGGAAGGAGATAAGGCGCAAGGTTCATATTCTCCATTCCGCCGGCCACGAGCAGGTCGGCGTCCCCGGCCCGGATCATGCTGGCGGCGGTCATGACCGCCTTCAGTCCGGAGCCACAAACCTTGTTGAGGGTCGTCGCGCCGACGCTGGGCGGGAGTCCGGCTTGGATGGATGCCTGTCGGGCTGGAGCTTGGCCCAGGCCGGCAGAGATGACATTGCCCATCAGGACCTCGTCGATCTCCCCCGGGTCGGCGCCCGAGCGCCGAACGGCCTCGCGGATGGCCAGCCCCCCCAGGAGAGGAGCCGGTAGCGCGGAAAGGGATCCGCCAAATTTGCCGACGGCGGTCCGGCAGGCGCTGAGGATGACCGGCTGGCGATCTTCGCTCATGGGGACGAGATCTCCTGCCACGCCCGGCCCAACCGGCGGTACGTTTCCTCCAGGCTTTCCGGGAGTACCCGGGTCTGCGCCAGGGTCGCCATGAAGTTGGTGTCTCCGGGCCAACGGGGCACGACGTGCAGGTGGACGTGGTCCGCCACGCCCGCCCCGGCGCTCTCGCCAAGGTTGGCGCCCAGGTTGAAGCCTTGGGGGTCGTAGACCCGGCGCAGGGCTTTCAAGGCGGTCTGGGTGAGAGCCATGACCTGGGTCAGGGCCTCCAGAGGCACCTCCTCGAGCGCCGCCACATGCAGGTTGGGGACCACCATCAGGTGGCCGCTGGTGTACGGAAAGCGGTTGAGGATTACGAAGGCGTGCTGGGCGCGGTGAAGGAGGAGCGAGGCGGCATCGTCAGGAGAGGCCAGGGCCTGGCAGAAGATGCACCCCGTTTGGCTTGAGTGACTCTGAATGTATTCCATGCGCCACGGTGACCAGAGGTGCCTCATGCCATGCCTGTGCCGAAGATTGTAGCAGATTATGGGGGGTCGGCAAACCGAGCCCAGCAGCCCGGACGGGTACTGGAGGCCGCCGCCAGCCCGCGCAACAATCGTTGCGAAAACGTTCTGGGCATCATGCAGGGGAGCATGGGCCGAGGGGGGGCGGCGCTCGGCTTGCAGGGCCCAAGTGGCTCTGGTATAATCTTCTCTCCCGGTTGGGGAAGTCCCGTGCCGACGTAGCTCAATCGGCAGAGCAACCGCCTTGTAAGCGGTAGGCTACGGGTTCGATTCCCGTCGTCGGCTTCCGTGGCGGGCCTTCGAGCGGATGCCGAAGGCGGTTTTGCCTTTGTCACCCGGCCGCAGATCGAACAGAGGACCAGGGGCGGTTACCCAAGTGGCCAAAGGGGGCTGACTGTAAATCAGCTGGCAGAAGCCTTCGGAGGTTCGAATCCTTCACCGCCCACTGCCCGCGTAGCTCAGTCGGTAGAGCACACCCTTGGTAAGGGTGGGGTCATGGGTCCAATTCCCATCGCGGGCTCCATTCCGTGTCCGAAGGGCGAAATTCATCGCAGGAGAGGTCATCATGGCCAAGGAGAAGTATCGACGGACGAAGCCGCACGTGAATGTCGGGACGATGGGGCACATCGATCATGGGAAGACGACGTTGACGGCGGCGATCACGAAGGTAGCGCAGATGGAGGGGCACGGGCAGTATCGGCCGTTTGAGTCGATCGACAATGCGCCGGAGGAGAAAG